>NZ_JBIGIB010000020.1:0-286 GCF_043555935.1 Pelomonas baiyunensis
GGTTGTTCTCGTACGGGTTCTTCACCGGCTGCTGGCGCGTGTAGCGCCAGATCTGCCGGCCGTTCTTCGCGTCGAGCGCCGTCACGGTCAGCGGATTGCCGCTGCCGGTCACGTACATGATCCCGTCCACGACGATCGGCGTCGCCTCGAGGATCGAGTCGCCGGGAATCGGCGCCGCCCACCGCGCCTGGAGCCGGCCGACGTTGGTGGTGTCGATCTGTTTCAGCGCGGAGTAGTGCGTGCCGCGGTAGTCTCCCCAGAACATCGGCCAGTTGTGCGGTTCTTT
>NZ_JBIGIB010000021.1:0-285 GCF_043555935.1 Pelomonas baiyunensis
CGCCAAGGCCAGCACGTCGCGCCCAGCCAGGATGGGGGGCAAGCTCGCCACCTGAATGGGCGTGGGTGCGTGGTAGCCCTGCTCGCGCACCGCGCGCAGCAAGGCAGGGGTCAAGCCCATTGCAGGCCTGGCCCTGGAACCCCAGGCCCTGCCCGACAGTCCCCACCACCCCGAGTGGCCGCAACCCGGCGCCGTGCTGCGGCCCGGCCAGGTCTACCGCCACCACCTGACCTACCGTTTCAACGCCGCCCCGTCGGCCTGAGCCTTCACGCCATGAGCAACACC
>NZ_JBIGIB010000022.1:0-259 GCF_043555935.1 Pelomonas baiyunensis
CTCACGTCCGATCAGGTCAACGCCTTCACCACCGGCCAGGTCCGCAGCCTGGAGACGGCGGACGTGCGCTCGATCACCACCGCCGCGCTGGCCGGCCTGACCTCCACGCAAGTGGGCGCCCTCACCACCGATGGCGTGCAGGCCCTGACCACCGGCCAGATCGGTGCGCTCAACACCGACCAGCTCAAGGGCATGACCACCGCCGACATGGTGGCCCTGACCTCCACCCAGGTCGCCGCGCTCACCTCGGTGCAAGCCC
>NZ_JBIGIB010000023.1:0-255 GCF_043555935.1 Pelomonas baiyunensis
CACTTCAACTGGCAGCTTTCTGGATCCTTTGAGATATAAAGCTTGCAGCTTGGCAAGGTACTCGATGGCAGGATGCTCGCCGGTGGCCTGCCAGGGCAGCTTTGCAATGGCGACGAGCAACGACCGCACGGGGCGAATTCCATCAATCAATCCCTCGCGGACCAGGGAGGCCCTGCTCGGTGGTTTGCGTTTCTGGGTTTCGGTGATCAAGGCTTCAAGACGGGCACGCAACTCAGCATCTGGCACCGCACCTTG
>NZ_JBIGIB010000024.1:0-255 GCF_043555935.1 Pelomonas baiyunensis
CACTTCAACTGGCAGCTTTCTGGATCCTTTGAGATATAAAGCTTGCAGCTTGGCAAGGTACTCGATGGCAGGATGCTCGCCGGTGGCCTGCCAGGGCAGCTTTGCAATGGCGACGAGCAACGACCGCGCGGGGCGAATTCCATCAATCAATCCCTCGCGGACCAGGGAGGCCCTGCTCGGTGGTTTGCGTTTCTGGGTTTCGGTGATCAAGGCTTCAAGACGGGCACGCAACTCAGCATCTGGCACCGCACCTTG
>NZ_JBIGIB010000025.1:0-234 GCF_043555935.1 Pelomonas baiyunensis
TGGAGGTCAGGCCGGCCAGCGCGGCGGTGGTGATCGAGCGCACGTCCGCCGTCTCCAGGCTGCGGACCTGGCCGGTGGTGAAGGCGTTGACCTGATCGGACGTGAGTGCGGCGTACTGCGCCGTGCCCATGGCCGCAAGGTTGGCCGTGGAGAGGTTGTTGATCTGCTCGGTGGTCAGGGCACGGACTTGGGCCGTGGTGAAGCGGGCCAGCTCCTCGGTCGTCAACGCATTGA
>NZ_JBIGIB010000026.1:0-231 GCF_043555935.1 Pelomonas baiyunensis
CGGTGGTGAAGGCGTTGACCTGATCGGACGTGAGTGCGGCGTACTGCGCCGTGCCCATGGCCGCAAGGTTGGCCGTGGAGAGGTTGTTGATCTGCTCGGTGGTCAGGGCACGGACTTGGGCCGTGGTCAGCCGGGAGATCTGCTCGGTGGTGAGCGTGTTGAGGTTGCCGGTGGTCAGGCCACTGACCTGCGGCGTGGTGCTCAGGGCCACCAGCTGGGCCGAGGTGAGCG
>NZ_JBIGIB010000027.1:0-219 GCF_043555935.1 Pelomonas baiyunensis
CGTCCGATCAGGTCAACGCCTTCACCACCGGCCAGGTCCGCAGCCTGGAGACGGCGGACGTGCGCTCGATCACCACCGCCGCGCTGGCCGGCCTGACCTCCACGCAAGTGGGCGCCCTCACCACCGACGGCGTGCAGGCCCTGACCACCGGCCAGATCGGTGCGCTCAACACCGACCAGCTCAAGGGCATGACCACCGCCGACATGGTGGCCCTGACCT
>NZ_JBIGIB010000002.1:0-903645 GCF_043555935.1 Pelomonas baiyunensis
TGTACGACGTGTACTTCTGCCATCAGCGCTTCACGCAGTTCGACCTACGTGAGCCTCTGTTGGACACTTGAGAACGCGTTACCCATGTCCTGGCACGGGTGTTACCCATGTCTCCGGTCTAAACAGCGCAGCAGAAGAAAGTTACCCCGCCGCCGGGCGGGACTCCCGGCACGGTGCACCGAGTCCAAAGGCTCTTGGCAAAAGCATCCAACCCATCAACCCAGTCGGCGCCCACCCGAGCGCTCAAATCTTCATCTCCCACCGCACCTGCCACTGCGTATAACTCGGCCCCCCACTGCGCGACGTGATCAGCTGATCGCCCGTGTTGATGACCGACCCCGTGAAGTAGTCCATCGCCGACAGGTTGCTCGCCGACACCCGCAACGACTGCTCCGGGTTGATCGCCCACAGTGCGAAGGCGTCCACCACCGCCTTGCGGCTGGCGGTGCTTTCGGTGATCAGCGTTTGCTGGATGGTCGTGGAGGGCGTCCAGTTCAGCGAGGCGCCGAGCGTGAGTGGCAGTGAACGCAGGCGGTAGTCGGCGCCCAGGTTGGCGGTTGCCTTGGGTTGGCCGTCGATGTGGTTGTTCGGGCCTGAAATGCCGTCCACCTTGGAGGTGAAGAAGCTGAAGTTGCTGCGCACATTGATCGGCCAGGCGTTGTCGAAGTACTCGTCCAGCCGGAAGCGTGCTTCCAGCTCCAGCCCCGCGGTGGAGGCCTTGCCGATGTTCTGCGGGCGGGCCACCCAGCGCTGGGTGGCGGCCCAGGGCACGGTTTCCAGGGCAGTCACGGTGCGCATCAGGTTGGTGATGCGCCGGGCGAAGAAGTTCGCGCTCAGCAGGCCACCCTTGCTCAGGTAGTGCTCCACACCCACCTCCACGCCGGTGGCCAGTTCGGGCTTCAGGTCGGGGTTGCCGGCGCGGTCAGGGGTGTTGGCCTGGTGGGGCACCTGGCTGTTGATGGTGGGGCGCGCGATCAGGTCTTGCAGCTGCGGGCTGCGGTAGCTGCGGGTCAGGCTGGCCCGGATCAGGTCGCGGCCGCGGTCGTCCAGCTTGTAGCGGGCGTGGGCCAGCGGCGTGAACACGCTGGAGGTGTTGCGCGCGTCGTACGTGGCAGCGCTGGAGCGGGTGCGGATGCCCTCCCAGCGGGCGCCGGCGTAGAAGTCCCAGCGTTTGCCCACGCTCCATTCGTCTTGCGCGTAGGCGGCGAGCCGGGTCGAGGCGGCGTCCAGGTCATCGCCGAAGTCGTCCAGTCCGGCCTGCGGAGCGCCATTGACCAAGGTCACGCGGTTCTGGTGCCGGGTGTTGCCCTCGGCCTCGAAGCCGGTCACCAGCGAGTGTTCGTCGCCCAGGTTGTGCGACAGCTTGGCCAGTGCGCTCCAGCTGTTGTCGTGGCTGGCGGTGGTGTCTTCCTGCAGGCGGGTGGCTGCGCCTGCCAGTCGCTCCTGGCGCACGCTGTGCGCGTCGGCCCGGGCGCGGCCCACACCGGCGCGGGCTTCCACGCGCGTCTCGCTGCTCAGGCGGCTTTGCCACTGGGCGTTCAGGCGCGCCATGGTGAAGCGGTTGTCGCCTTGCGTGTCCACGCTGTCGAAGAACCCGGCCGGGCGCGGGTTCGGTGTGGGCGTGGTGGTTTGCTGCAGCTGCGAGTCCGTGGTGGAGCGGCTCGACACGATGAAAGGCTGGATGGCCAGGCTGTCGGTGCCGTTGAGCTTGAACTGCACCCGGCCCGTCAGGTTCAGCGCCTTGCGGTCTTCCTCGCTGCGCCCTCGCGACACGAGCAGGCTGTCGGTGTTGGCCGCCACCGAGTGGGTGAGGGTGTCGTTGATGACGTCATCCAACCGCTTGGCCTGCATGGCATTGACGGTCAGGTTGTAGGCATGGCCTTCGCCGAAGGTGTCGTTGCGGCTCCAGCCGATGCCCGGGCTGATCTGCCCGCGCTCGGTGGCAAACCCGGCGCGGAACTCGTTGAGCGTGCGCTTCAGCGCCTCGCGCAGCACCACGTTGATGGTGCCCGCCACCGCGCGCGTGCCGTACTCGGCGGTCGGTGCGCGCAGCACCTCGATGCGTTCCACCTGCTCGGGGGGTAGTTGGTCCAGCGAGAAGCCGGGCGGCATGCGCTCGCCGTTCACCAGGATTTGCGTGTAGCCACCTCCCATGCCGCGCATGCGGATGTCGCCGCCGCGCCCCGGGCGGCCGCCGGTGGTGACGCCAGGCAGGCGCTTGAGCACCTCGCCCAGGGTGCTGTCGCCGAACTTCTCGATCTCCTCGCGGGTCACGACGATCTTGCTGGCCGTGGAGGCCTTGCGGATGGACTCGTCACTCGCCGTGCCGCTGATCTCCACGCGCTTGAGCTGCTCGCCGGCCTTGGCCGCCGGGGCGGGCGCGCTGGCGGCGGCGTCGGGCGCGGCGGGGCGGCTTTGGGGCTGGCCCTGGGGTTGGGTTTGCGCTTGGGCGGCGGGCAGGGCGGCGCCCGCGAGCAAGGCGGCGGCCAGAACGTTGAGGCTGGGGCGTGGCGTGTGCATAGCCCGTCAGCTTGCCATGCGGGGCGCCGCCGCTTGTGGCCTGCGCGTTAACGCAAATCTTCTTTACCGATTCAGTCAAAAGTCATGGTGGCCATCAACGCTGCCGGGGCCGCTCATGGGCCTGCGCGGAAGCCGGGAACACCCCCCGGGCTAGACTGCGCGCCCCTCAGATTCACAAGCCCGCACCGCCATGACCGCGATCACAGAAGCCCAGCTGCAACCCCTTCTGCAAGCCGTGACGGACCCCGGCAGTGGCCGCACGCTGGGCGACAGCAAGGCGCTGCGCACCGTGCGCGTGGACGGTGCGGACGTCAGCGTGGACATTGAACTGGGCTACCCCGCTGCCAGCCAGCACGCCAGCCTGCGCGCGGCCGTCATTGCCGCAGCGCGGGCACTGCCGGGTGTGGGCAACGTCAGCGTCAGCATCTCCACCAAGGTGGTGGCGCACGCGGTGCAGCGCGGCGTGCAGCTGCTGCCGGGCGTGAAGAACATCATTGCCGTGGCCTCGGGCAAGGGCGGCGTGGGCAAGAGCACCACGGCCGCCAACCTGGCGCTGGCGCTGGCCGCCGAGGGCGCCAAGGTGGGCGTGCTGGATGCCGATATCTATGGCCCCAGCCAGCCCACCATGCTGGGCACCAGCGGCCGCCCCGAGACGCTGGATGGCCAAACCATGGAGCCGCACATCGCCCACGGTCTGCAGGTCAACTCCATCGGCTTCCTGGTGGATGACGACCAGGCCATGATCTGGCGCGGCCCCATGGCCACGCAGGCGCTGGAGCAGCTGCTGCGCCAGACCCGCTGGCAGGAGCTGGACTACCTGGTGGTGGACATGCCGCCCGGCACCGGCGACATCCAACTCACGCTGTCGCAGCGCGTGCCGGTGACCGGCGCCGTCATCGTGACCACGCCGCAGGACATCGCCCTCATCGACGCCAAGAAGGGCCTGAAGATGTTCGAGAAGGTGGGCGTGCCCATCCTCGGCATCGTCGAGAACATGGCGGTGCACATCTGCTCGAACTGCGGCCACGCGGAGCACATCTTCGGCGCCGAGGGCGGCCAGAAGATGGCCACCCAGTATGGCACGGTACTGTTGGGTTCGCTGCCCCTGGCCATGAACATCCGCGCCCAGGCGGACTCGGGCCGCCCCACTGTGGTGGCCGAGCCCGACAGCGAGGCCGCGGGCCTGTACCGGGCGCTGGCGCGCAAGGTGGCCGTGAAGATCGCGGGCCAGGGCAAGGACTACTCCAGCAAGTTCCCCAGCATCTCGATTTCCAAGGGCACCTGACGTTCCAATTTCCTGACATCACCCTGACGGGCTGGAATGTCCCACCCAATCGGTGAGGAGGTGTAAAGCCTATTGGACAAGCCGAGTCGATTGTGGAGAAATGCGGGCGCTGCCGCGTGCCGGCGTCGATCATCAATGTTTAGGACGTGAGGCTCAGGCCTCAGGAGACGACTCCCATGGACATGAACCGGAGGCACTTCTTCCGGGTGAGTGGCGCGGGGCTGGCTGCATCCAGCCTGGTCGCGCTTGGGTTTTCGCCAACGGCCGCGCTGGCCGAGACGCGCAACTTCAAACTCTCCCGGGCCACTGAAACCCGCAACACCTGCCCCTACTGCTCGGTGGGCTGCGGGATCATCATGTACAGCCTGGGCGACAAGGCGAAGAACGTCACGTCGTCCATCATCCACATCGAAGGTGACCCGGACCACCCGGTCAACCGCGGCACGCTGTGCCCGAAGGGCGCCGGCCTGCTCGACTTCGTGCACAGCCCCAACCGGCTGAAGTTCCCGGAGATTCGCGAGCCGGGCAGCAAGGAATGGAAGCGCGTGAGCTGGGACGAGGCGATGGATCGCCTGGTCAAGCTGATGAAGGCCGACCGCGACGCCAACTTCCAGGCCACCAACGCCGACGGCAAGACCGTCAACCGCTGGCTCACCACCGGCATGCTCTGCGCGAGCGCATCCTCCAACGAAGCGGGCTACATCACCCACAAGGCGATGCGCTCGATGGGGATGCTCGTCTTCGACAACCAGGCGCGCGTTTGACACGCCCCGACGGTGGCCAGTCTGGCCCCGACGTTTGGGCGCGGTGCGATGACCAACCATTGGGTGGACATCAAGAACGCCGACCTCGTGCTGATCATGGGCGGCAATGCCGCCGAGGCCCACCCCTGCGGGTTCAAGTGGGTCATTGAGGCCAAGCACCACAACAAGGCCAAGTTGATCGTGGTCGACCCCCGCTTTACGCGGTCGGCGTCCATGAGCGATTACTACGCCCCCATCCGGGCGGGGTCCGACATCGCCTTCCTGGCCGGTGTCGTCAACTACCTGCTGAGCAACAACAAGATCCAGGCGGAGTACGTCAAGAACTACACCAACGCCAGCTTCATCGTGGGCGAGGACTACAAGTTCAACGACGGCCTGTTCAGTGGCTACGACGAAGCCAAGCGTCGCTACGACAACAAGAGCTGGGGCTACGAGCTGGACGACAAGGGCTTTGCCAAGGTCGACCCGACGCTGGAACACCCGCGCTGCGTGCTCAACGTGATGAAGGCGCACTACGCGCGCTACACGCCGGAGTTGGTCAGCAAGATCACCGGCACGCCGAAGGACAAGTTCCTGAAGGTGTGCGAAATGATCGCGGAGACCTCGAAGCCCAACAAGGTGATGACCATCATGTACGCCCTGGGCTGGACACAGCACAGCCAGGGCTCGCAGATGATCCGCACCGCGGCCATCATGCAGCTGCTGCTGGGCAACATCGGTCTGCCGGGTGGTGGTATGAACGCGCTGCGCGGCCACTCGAACATCCAGGGCCTCACCGACCTGGGCCTGCTCTCCACCTCCATGACGGGCTACATGAGCCTGCCGCGCGAGAGCGAGCAAGACCTGGAGACTTACTACAAGCCTCGCGCGGTCAAGCCCCTGCGGCCGGGCCAGATGAGCTTCTGGCAGAACTACCCCAAGTTCTTCGTGAGCCATCAGAAAGCCTGGTGGGGCAAGGCGGCCACGGCCGAGAACGAGTGGGCCTTCCACTACCTGCCCAAGTGGGACAAGGCCTACGACGTGCTCCAGGCCTTCGAGCTCATGAACCAGGGCAAGCTCAACGGCTACATCTGCCAGGGCTTCAACCCGGTCGGCTCCTTCCCGAACAAGAAGAAGATCGTCGCGGGCCTGTCCAAGCTCAAGTACCTGGTCATCATCGACCCGCTCATCACCGAAACCGCCGAGTTCTGGAAGAACCACGGCGAGCACCACGACGTGAAGAGCGAGGACATCCAGACCACGGTGTTCCGCTTCCCGAGCACCTGCTTTGCCGAGGAAGACGGCTCGCTCACCAACTCCGGCCGCTGGTTGCAGTGGCACTGGAAGGGCGCGGAGCCTCCGGGTGAAGCCAAGGGCGACCCGGAAATCATTGCCCACCTCTTCACGCGCCTGAAGGCGGCCTACGTGAAGGAGGGCGGTGCCTTCCCCGACCCCATCCTCAACCTGACCTGGCCGTATGCCCAGCCCACCAATCCTTCCGCGGAGGAGTTGGCCAAGGAGTACAACGGCAAGGCCTTGGGCGATGTGCTGGACCCCAAAGACCCGACCAAGGTGCTGGTGAAGGCGGGCGACCAGATCGCCGGCTTCGGCCAGCTGCGGGACGACGGTTCCACCTCGTCGGGCTGCTGGATCTATGCCGGTGCCTGGACGCAAGCGGGCAACCAGATGGCCCGCCGCGACAACGCCGACCCGTGGGGCATTGGCCAAACGCTGAACTGGGCCTGGGCCTGGCCGGCGAACCGCCGGGTGCTCTACAACGCCGCGTCGTGCGACCCCACCGGCAAGCCCTGGAACGCCAAGCGGCGCCTGGTGGCCTGGAACGGTGAGAAGTGGGGCGGCTCGGATGTGCCGGACATCCGGCCGGACGCCAACCCGACCGATGCCGACGCCGTGCGCCCGTTCATCATGACGGCCGAAGGCGTGGCACGCCTGTTCGCGCCCACCGGCATGGCCGAAGGTCCGCTGCCCGAGCACTACGAGCCGTTCGAGACGCCGCTGCTGGCCAACCCCATGCACCCGAACAACCCCACGGCCAAGAGCAATCCGGCCGCGCGGGTGTTCAAGGGCGACATGGAAGCCTTCGGCACGCCCAAGGACTTCCCGTACGTGGCGACGTCCTATCGCCTGACCGAGCATTTCCACTACTGGACCAAGAACGTCCGCAGCAACGCGGTCATCCAGCCGCAGCAGTTCGTGGAAATTGGCGAGGAGCTGGCCAAGGACAAGGGCATCGCCAATGGCGATTGGGTGAAGGTGAGCAGCAACCGCGGCTTCATCAAGGCGGTGGTGGTGGTGACCAAGCGAATCGCTTCGCTCGATGTGGACGGCAAACGTGTCCACACCGTGGGCTTGCCCAACCACTGGGGCTTTGTGGGTGTGGCCAAACCCGGGTATCTCGTGAACACGCTGACCCCCTTCGTGGGCGACGCCAACACGCAGACCCCCGAGTTCAAGAGCTTCACCGTCAACATTGAAAAGGCCTGACCATGTCCTCCCTTCAATCTCTGGACATCGCCAAGCGCTCGGCCACCACCACGCCGTCCACCCAGGCCCGCACGCACGTTGCTGAAGTGGCCAAGCTCATCGACGTGTCCTCCTGCATTGGCTGCAAGGCCTGCCAGGTGGCGTGCATGCAGTGGAACGACCTGCGTGACGACGTGGGCGACAACGTCGGCACCTACGACAACCCGCGTGATCTGTCCGCCCAAAGCTGGACGGTGATGCGGTTCTCTGAAGTCGAGGTCGAGAAGGACAAGCTCGAGTGGCTGATCCGCAAGGACGGCTGCATGCACTGCGAGGACCCGGGCTGCCTGAAAAGCTGCCCGGCCCCCGGCGCCATCGTGAAGTACACGAACGGCATCGTGGACTTCATCTCCGAGCACTGCGTCGGCTGCGGCAACTGCGTGACGGGCTGCCCGTTCGACGTGCCGCGCCTGAGCAAGGTCGACAACAAGGCCTACAAGTGCAGCCTGTGTTCTGACCGCGTGGGCGTGGGCCTTGAGCCTGCGTGCGCCAAGGCCTGCCCCACGGGCGCCATCCGCTTTGGCACCAAGGAAGACATGCTCGACTACGGTGCCGAGCGCGTGACTGACCTCAAGGACCGGGGCTTCGCCAACGCGGGCGTCTACGACCCTCAGGGCGTGGGCGGCACCCACGTGGTGTACGTGCTGCAGCATGCGGACAAGCCGGAGCTGTACCACGGCCTGCCGGCTGAGCCCAAGATCAGCCCGCTGGTGTCGTTGTGGAAGGGTGTGGCCAAGCCGCTGGCGGTGGCCGCCATGATTGGTGCGGCGGTGGCGGGGTTCTTCCACTACACCCGCGTTGGCCCCATCGAGGACCCGGACGATCCAAGCGCCGACCGCAATGCCGGCCGCAAGGATGCCGATCAACCCACTGCCTGACCGGAGCGCAACATGGCTACACGCTTTCTGCAGCGCTACAACGCTGGCGAGCGCACCAACCACTGGTTGATCGTGCTGTTCTTCCTCGGTGCCGGGCTTTCGGGCTTGGCGTTCTTTCACCCCAGCCTGTTCTTCCTGACGGCGCTGTTCGGGGGCGGCACTTGGGCGCGCATCCTGCATCCCTTCATGGGCTTGCTGATGGCCGCGTGCTTCTTCGTGCTCTTCCTCAAGCTTTGGCGTCACAACGTGATGACCGAGGCCGACCGCGAGTGGATGAAGCACACCGGTGACATGCTGCGCGGTGACAAGAGCCGCATGCCGCCGGTCGGGCGCTACAACGCCGGTCAAAAGCAGGTGTTCTGGGTGATGGTGGTCAGTCTGGCAGTGCTGGTGTTGACCGGGTTCGTCTTCTGGCAGCCCTGGTTTGCGGACAGCTTCCCCATCCTGGCGCGACGGATCGCCGTGCTGCTCCACGCCGTGTCGGCCACGGTGCTGGTGCTGTCGGTGATCGTCCACGTGTACGCGGCGATCTGGGTCAAGGGCACGGTTCGCGCCATGACGCGCGGCACCGTGACCGAGGGCTGGGCGCGTCAGAATCACGCGCTGTGGCACCGTGAGATGACAGGCAAACAGTGACGGCGAACACCAGCAAGCTCCTCAGCCCGGAAGAAATCGCGGTTCGCGCGGGCGAACAGCTGACCTTCCTGCACCTGCCCGACGCGGGGGTGTTCGCGGCCCGTGCCCTGCGCCTTCGGGCGCTGGCGCCGGGGCACGCGATGGGCGACTTCCTGATGTTCGTGGCCGAGTTGGCCGACGCCCAGCACCGGGCGTTGGCTGCCGGCCAGCCGCGCGTGCTGCCCACGCCCGAGCAGGTGGATGCCGCCGCCCGCGACGGCGTGCCCCTGCTGCCGGCCAGCAGCTGGGCCCGTGACCCCGCCTGGCGCGACGCTTTGCGGGCCTTGCTGCGCGACCTGTCGACGCGCCTCGCAGCGGGCCCGGCGCAAAACGCGGTGCTGGAGTTGGCGGCCGCGAGCGACGAGCATCTGGAAACCCAGGCCGGGCGCTTGCTGAATGGTGTGATGCTGGGGCTGGACATGGCCACGGCGCCGCTCATCGCCGCCGGCCTGCAGCTGTACTTTGTGCAGTTGGTGCAGCAAACGGCGCGGGCGTTCGACGGCGCCCCGGTGGCCCCCTTCGGCCGCATTGACGACGCCACCGCCTGCCCCTGCTGCGGCTCACGCCCCGTGGCTTCCGTGGAGCGGCTGGGCGCTGAAGGGGCGCGCTACCTGGCCTGCGGGCTGTGCGCCATGCAGTGGCACTACGTGCGCATCAAGTGCACGCATTGCCAAAGCACCAAGGGCATCTCGCTCCAAAGCCTGGTGGCGGCTGACGGTGCCCAGGCCGAGTCGCAACCGGCCGTGCAGGCCGAGTGCTGCAGCGAGTGCGGCCACTACCTCAAGCTCATGCACCCGGCGCGCGACAACGGCATCGAGCCCGTGGCCGACGACCTCGCCACGTTGACACTGGACCTGCTCGTCAGCGGCGACGGCGATGGCGGTGGCCACCAGCGTCACGCGGTGAACCTGCTGCTGCTGTTCGGCGAGCCCGACGACAGCGCGCCGCCACCCGGTCGAGGGCATTGATCGTGGCGCCCGACGAATCCGTGGTTCACGGTTCCAAGGCCCCCGACAACGCGGCCCCCAAAGACCTCCCCGCACTCGACAAGCTGCTGCGCGAATGTGCGCCGGTGGTGGCCGAGCACGGCCACACGCTGGTGGCCCGCGAGGCGAGGGCGCTGCTGGACGGCCTTCGCGCCCGGGCCGTGGCGGGCGAGCTGCCGCGCGCCGAATTGGACACGCTGCCGCAAACGCTGGCGGCGCGAGTCACGGCCCGCATGCAGCCGCACATGCGCGCGGTGCTCAACCTCACCGGCACGGTCATTCACACCAACCTCGGCCGCTCGCTGCTGGCCGATGCGGCGCTGCAGCAGGTGCTGGCCCTCACCGGCTCGCCCAACAACCTGGAATTCGATCTGGCCACCGGCGCCCGCGGTGACCGCGACGACCTGATCGAAGACCTGCTCTGCGAACTGACCGGGGCTGAAGCCGCCACCGTCGTCAACAACAACGCCGCCGCGGTGCTGCTGGGCATCGCCGCGCTGGCGCGGGGCCAGGAGGCCATCGTGTCGCGCGGCGAATTGGTGGAAATCGGCGGCGCCTTCCGCATGCCGGATGTGATGGCCGCCGCAGGCGCCACGCTGGTGGAGGTGGGCACCACCAACCGCACCCACCCACGCGACTACCAAGCCGCGTTGAACCCGCGCACCGGCCTCATCGTGAAGGTGCACACCAGCAACTACGCGGTGCAGGGCTTCACCGCGTCCGTGGATGAAGCCACGTTGGCCCCCATCGCCCATGCCGGCGGGGTGCCGCTGATGACCGACCTCGGCAGCGGGGCGCTGGTGGACCTGGCCCAGTGGGGCCTGCCCGCTGAGCCCCTGCCGCAGGCCATGCTGGCGGCCGGCTGCGATGTGGTGACCTTCAGCGGCGACAAGCTGTTGGGCGGCCCGCAGGCGGGGCTGATCGTGGGCACCAAGGCCGCCGTTGGCAAGATTCGCAAGTACCCCATGAAGCGGGCGCTGCGCCTGTCCAAGCTGCCGTTTGCGGCGCTGGAGGCCACGCTGCGCCTGTACCTGCGGCCCGAGCGCCTGGTGCAAGACCTGCCCACGCTGCGCTTGCTGACCCGCCCGCAGGCCCAGATTGCTGCGCTCGCCCAGCAACTGCTGCCGGCGGTGGCGGCTGCGGTGGCGCCGCGCTTCACCGTGGAGGTGGTGGCGCTGCAAAGCCAGATCGGCTCCGGCTCGCTGCCGGTGGACCGCCTGCCCTCGGCCGGCCTGGCCCTCAGCGCGGTGGACGGCCGCGGCCGCACGTTGGAAGCGCTGGCCGTTGTCCTGCGCGAGCTGCCGCGCCCGGTGATCGGCCGCATCCACGAAGCCCGCCTGCTGCTGGACTTGCGATGCCTGGAAGAGCCGATGCCGCTGACTTCGCAACTGAGCGTGCTGAAGGAGTCGCTGGCTTGAGAGGGGCGCCATGATCGTCGGCACCGCCGGGCACATCGACCACGGCAAGACCACGCTGGTGCATGCACTCACCGGCGTGGACACCGACCGGCTGCCCGAGGAAAAGGCGCGCGGCATCAGCATCGAGCTGGGCTACGCCTACCTGGACGTGCCAGGCCACGACCAGCGGCTGGGTTTCATCGACGTGCCGGGCCACGAAAAACTCGTGCACACCATGCTGGCCGGCGCCAGCGGCATCGACTTTGCGCTGCTGCTGGTGGCGGCGGACGACGGCGTGATGCCGCAGACGCGCGAGCACCTGGCCGTGTTGAGCCTGCTGAGCCTCACCCACGGCGCCGTGGCCCTCACCAAGGTGGACCGCGCCGAGCCCGGCCGCGTTGCCGCCCTCACTGACGAAGTGCGCAGCCTGCTGGCCGGCACGGGGCTGGACGCGGCGCCCATCGTGCCCGTGTCCGCCACCACGGGCGAGGGTGTGGCGTCGTTGCGCGAGTTGCTGTTCGACGCCGCCCGCCGCCTGCCGCCGCGCCATGTGCACGGCCTCGCCCCCCGCCTGGCGGTGGACCGCGCCTTCACGCTGGACGGCGTGGGCACGGTCGTCACCGGCACGCTGCACGCGGGCGAAATCGCCGTGGGCGACGAGTTGGTGCTGGCCGGCCGCAGCGCCCGCGTGCGCAGCCTGCATGCCCAGAACCGGGTGGTGGAACGCGCCCAGGCCGGCCAACGCTGCGCCGTCGCCCTGGCCGGCATTGCCAAAGACGAAGCCCCGCGTGGCGCCTGGCTGACCGCACCCCACGTGGCGCTCACCACCGACCGCTTCGACGCCGAACTGCGCCTGTGGCCCGGCGAAGAGAAGCCCCTGCGCAGTGGCGCGCGGGTGCACCTGCACCTGGGCGCCCAAAGCGTGATGGCCAGCGTGGCGGTGCTGGATGCCGAGGCGATCGAGCCCGGCGGTTCCGCGCGCGTGCAGCTGGTGTGCCATGGCGGTGTGGGGGCCTGGCGGGGCGACCGCCTCGTGCTGCGCGATGCCGGCGCCACGCGCACCGTGGCCGGCGGCCTGGTGCTGGACCCGTTCGCACCGGCCCGCTACCGCCGCACGCCCGAGCGGCTGGACGAACTGGCGGCCTGCGCCTTGCCCACGCCCACCCGGCGCCGGGAGCGCTTGCTGAGCCTGCTGACGGGTGGGCTGGACCTGGCCCGCTTTGCGCAAGCCGAAGGCCTGGCCGAGCCGATGCACGGCTGGGCGTTGGGCGACGCGGCAAGCGCGGCCCTCACGCAGCGCTTGCTGGCCACGCTGGCCGACTTCCATGCCCGCCAGCCCGACGAACTCGGCCCGGACGCCGCCCGCCTGCGCCGCCTGGTGGCGCCGCGCATGGCCGAGGCGCTGTGGCGCCAGGTGCTGGCTGACCTGCGCGCCACCGGCCGCGTTGCGGTGCGCGGCGCGTTCGTGCACCTGCCCGAGCATGGCGTGCAGCTGTCTGCCACCGAGCAGCGCATCGCGCAAAAGGTGGCCCCGCGCCTGGCGGCCGCCGGTGCCGAAGGCGCCTGGGCGCGTGACCTGGCCAAGGACTGCGCCGAGCCCGAACCGCTGATGCGCGCCACGCTGGCCCGGCTGGCCCAGCAGGGTGAGCTGCACCAGGTGGTGAAAGACCTGTACCTCGACCACGCCACCGCCACCTCTCTGGCCGCTACAGTGCGCCGGCTGGCCGGCGAGCACGGGCACGTGGCCGCCGCGGCGTTTCGCGACGCCACAGGCCTGGGGCGCAAAAGGGCCATTCAAATCCTGGAACACTTCGACCGCGTCGGCCTGCTGCGCCGTGTGGGCGACGAACACCGCCTGCGGGCGGACAGCACGCTCTTCACGCCGGAGGCCGGGTGATGCAACTGGAGGGGCAACGACACCGGTGTGTCGGCCGGGCTTCAAACCCGGTGGGGGGCGCCATGCGCTCCTGGGTGGGTTCGACTCCCACGCCCCTCCGCCATTTGGCATTCATTCGCCGGCTGCGCAGCCCGATCCTGCGTCTGCGATGCTCGCCGTACGCCAGTACGGCTGCGCTTCTCCCCACAGCCTCGGGCCGCTCGCGACGGCGACTGAACGCCAAATGCATCGTGGAGGTGCGGTGCTGATCGCGGGTGCGGAATTGCCCGACGACCTCTGGTACTGGATCGACGACCAGACCTGGGCGCGGCCGCTGGACGATGGCACGGTGCGCGTGGGCATCACGGCGCTGGGCCTCAAGGCGTCGGGCGACATCTACATGTGTCGGCCCAAATCGGTGGGCAGTGTGGTGGAGCAGGGGCGCTCGCTCGGGGTGGTGGAGCTGTCCAAGTCCATCGTGTCGGTGAAGTCGCCGCTGTCCGGCACGGTCACGCGGGTGAACGAGGCGTTGGACGAGCGGCCGGAGTTGGTGCACCAGTCGCCGTACGACGTTGGCTGGCTGGTTGAGTTGGCGCCGTCCGAGCTCGACGCCGACAAGGGCCGGCTTGCCATCGGCGAATTGGCCGTGGCTGAGGCCATGCAGCGTTGGGCCTGGCTCAACCAGCTGGACACCGCATGAGCCGCACCGGCTTGGCCTTGTTGCTCTGGGCTGCCGACCCGGCCGACCCGGTGCGCCTGGCCACGCCGTTTGCCCATGCGGCCGCCGGTGCGGCGTTGGAGTTGCAGGTGGAGGTGTACTTCACCGCGCGCTCGGTGCTGTTGCTCAAGCCCGGCGTGGCCGAGCGCCTGCGAGCGTCTGAGCGCTTTGACAAAACCATTGCCGCCTGGATGCAGGATGCGCTCGATCACGGCGCTCGCTTTCTGGCCTGCACCGATGCGCTGGCCGCCCACGGCCTCACGCACGCCGACTTGATTCCCGCCGCCCGCCAGCATGGTGGCGCGGTGCAATTTGCCGCCCGAGCCGCTGATCCGGCCTGGGCCACGTTGGTGTTCTGACCGAACGCCTTTTTCGTTTCGTCCCGTCCTTTCCCCTCAGGAGAACTGCAATGAATTTGACTCGTGTCGTCGCCGGTCTGGCGCGTGGTGTGGTGGTGTCGCTGGCCCTGGTGGGCGCGGCAGCGCAGGCGCAGCAGGTGCTGCGGGTCACCGCCATTCCGGACGAGTCGCCCACCGAACTGGCCCGCAAGTTCGCGCCGCTGGGTGCCTACCTGGAAAGCAAGCTGGGCATGAAGGTGGAGTGGACGCCGGTGACCGACTACGCCGCCGCCGTGGAAACCGTGGTCAACAAGAAGATCGACCTCGCGTGGTTTGGCGGTTTCACCTTCGTGCAGGCCAACGTGCGCTCGGGCGGCAAGATCGTGCCGCTGGTGCAGCGCGAGGAAGACGAGAAGTTCCGCTCCGTCTTCATCACCGATGCCAAGAGCGGCATCAACAAGCTGGAAGACCTGAAGGGCAAGACGCTGAGCTTCGGCTCCGCCAGCAGCACCTCGGGCCACCTGATGCCGCGCAGCTTCCTGCTGGCCGCCAAGATCAACCCCGACGTTGACCTCAAGCGCGTGGCCTTCAGCGGTGCGCATGACGCCACCATCGCCGCCGTGGCCAGCGGCAAGGTGGACGCCGGCGCGCTGAACATCTCGGTGTGGGAGAAGTTCGTCAACGAGAAGAAGGTGGACCCGTCCGCCGTCAAGGTGTTCTACACAACGGCGCCTTACTTTGACTACAACTGGAGCGTGCACGCCGACATGCCCCAGGCCCTGCAAGACAAGATCAAGGCCGCATTCCTGGCGCTGGACCCGAACACCCCGCAGGGCAAGGAGATCCTGGGCCTGCAGCGCGCCACCAAGTTCATCCCCAGCAAGCCGGCCAACTACGACGGCATCAAGGCCGCGGCGGAAAACGCAGGCTTGCTGAAATGAACACGGCGCCGGCCTCGCTCGACGCGCTGCTGACGCGCTATTCGGTCGGCCCCAAGCACCTGGTGGAGCCCGGGCCGAGCGATGCGCAGCTCGCGCTGATGGCCGAGGCGGCGCTGCGTGCACCGGACCACGCCGAATTGGTGCCTTACCGGTTCAAGCTGGTGCGCGGCGCCGCAAAACAGGGCATGGCCGGCTTGTTTGCCGATGCCGCACGCGCTGCCGGCAAAGGCGGGGAGGGCGCCACGCTGGACGCCGAGCGGGCGCTCAAGCCCCCGGTGACCGTGGCCGTGGTGGCCCGCATCGACCTGGGGCACCCGCTGGTGCCGGCGCACGAGCAATGGGCTGCGGTGGGCGGCGCCATCGCCAACTTCCTGACAGCCGCGCATGCACTGGGCTTTGGCGGCAAGATGCTCAGCGGCGCCAAGGTGCGCGACGCCGCCATCGCGGCCGCCTTCTGCGCGCCCGGCGAGACGCTTTTGGGCTGGATTGCGCTGGGCACGCCCGCCCGCAAGGCGGCGGGCCCGTCCCGCAAGTTGGACGCCTCGGCCGTGTTGGTGGACTGGCATCCGCCTTGCAGAGAGTGACGACATGGAATTGACTCCGAGAGAGAAGGACAAGCTCCTTCTGTTCACCGCCGCCTTGCTCGCCGAGCGCCGCAAGGCCCGTGGCCTGAAGCTGAACTACCCCGAGGCGGTGGCACTGATTAGCGCCGCCATCCTGGAAGGTGCGCGTGACGGCAAGACCGTGGCGCAGCTCATGAGCGAAGGCCGCGAGGTGCTGACCCGCGCCGACGTGATGGACGGCATCGCCGAGATGATTCCCGAGATCCAGGTGGAAGCCACCTTCCCTGACGGCACCAAGCTCGTCACCGTGCATCAACCCATCGTTTGACCTGGCCTGCCCCGGCCTGACCCTGCCATGAAGCTGACCCGCTGGATTGCCCTGACGCCCCTGTTCGCTGCCGCCGCGGCCCAGGCCCACACCGACGGCAGCGCGCATGCGCACCTGAGCGGCTTTGTGGCCGGCGCGCTGCACCCGCTGACCGGGCCCGACCACCTGGCCGCCATGCTGGCCGTGGGCCTGTGGAGCGCGCTGGCGCTGAAGTCGCCGCTGCGGGCGCCGCTGGCGTTTGCGCTGTCGCTGCTGCTGGGCGCGGGCTTGGCCATGGCCACGGGCTGGCAGCTGCCGGCGGTGGAGGCCGGCATCACCGTGTCGCTGGCGGTGCTGGGCCTGCTGGTGGCGCTGCGCCTGGCCATGCCGCCGGCCGCGGGCGCAGCCACGGCGGCCATCCTGGCCTTCAGCCATGGTGCGGCGCACGGGCTGGAGCTGCAAGGCGTGGCCGCCCTGGCGGGCATGGTGCTCACCACCTTGGCGCTGCACGGCACGGGCCTGGCCCTGGGCTGGAAGCTGCGCGCCGCGCCGGCTTTGGCGCGTGGCCTACTGGGCGCCAGCGTGGCCGCGCTGGCCTTGGCTCGCCTGGGCGGGGTGGCGTGATGATTCCCGGCGAACTCATCACCGCCGAGGGCGAGCACGAGCTCAACCCCGGCCGCCGCACGCTCACGCTCAAGGTGGCCAATGCCGGCAATCGGCCCATCCAGGTCGGCTCGCACTACCACTTTGCTGAAACCAACGCCGCGCTCAGCTTCGACCGCGAAGCCGCCCGCGGCATGCGGCTCAACATCTGCAGCGGCACGGCCGTGCGCTTCGAGCCCGGGCAGACACGCACGGTCGAGCTCGTCGACCTGGGCGGCGACCGCCAGGTCTGGGGCTTCCGTGGCCTCGTGAATGGAAACCTATGAAGATCAGCCGCCGCGCCTACGCCGAGATGCTCGGCCCCACCGTGGGCGACAAGCTTCGCCTGGCCGACACCGCCCTCGTCATTGAGATCGAGCAAGACCTGACGCTGCGTGCCGGCGGCTATGGCGAAGAGGTGAAGTTCGGCGGCGGCAAGACCGTGCGCGACGGCATGGGCCAGTCGCAGCGCGTGAACGGCCCCGGCCCGGGCGATGCAGTGGACACCGTCATCACCAACGTCGTCATCCTGGACCACTGCGGCATCGTCAAGGCCGACATCGGTATCCGCGGCTGCCGCATCTGTTCCGTAGGCAAGGCCGGCAACCCCGACGTGCAGCCGGGCGTGGACATCGTCATCGGCCCCGGCACCGAAATCATTGCGGGCGAAGGCTTCATCGTCACGCCTGGCGCCATCGACACGCACATCCACTTCATCTGCCCGCAGCAGATCGAAGAAGCGCTGATGAGCGGCGTGACCACCATGATCGGCGGCGGCACCGGCCCGGCCACCGGCACGCTGGCCACCACCTGCACGCCGGGCCCCAACCACATCGCCACCATGCTAAAGGCAGCCGATGCCTTTCCCATGAACCTGGGCTTTCTGGGCAAGGGCAATGCGTCGCGCCCCGAGGGGCTGATGCAGCAGATCGACGCCGGCGCCATCGGCCTGAAACTGCACGAGGACTGGGGCACCACGCCCGCCGCCATCAGCAACTGCCTGGACGTGGCGGAGCTGACCGACACGCAGGTGGCCATCCACACCGACACGCTCAACGAGAGCGGCTTCGTGGAAGACACGATTGCCGCCTTCAAGGGCCGCACCATCCACAGCTTCCACACCGAAGGCGCGGGCGGTGGCCATGCGCCGGACATCATGAAGGTGGTGGGCGAGGCCAATGTGCTGCCCAGCTCCACCAACCCCACGCGCCCGTTCACCGTCAACACGCTGGACGAGCACCTGGACATGCTGATGGTGTGCCACCACCTGGACGCGGGCATTGCGGAAGACCTGGCCTTTGCCGAGAGCCGCATCCGCCGCGAAACCATCGCCGCCGAAGACATCCTGCATGACCTGGGCGCCATCAGCATGTTCTCGTCTGACAGCCAGGCCATGGGCCGGGTGGGTGAGGTTAGCTTGCGCTGCTGGCAGACCGCGCACAAGATGAAGGTGCAGCGCGGCAGCTTGCCGGGTGACGGCGCCGGCAACGACAACGCCCGGGTGAAGCGCTACCTGGCCAAGCTCGCCATCAACCCCGCACTGGCACACGGCATCAGCCACGAGGTGGGCAGCATCGAGGTGGGCAAATGGGCCGACCTCGTGCTGTGGAAGCCCGCCTTCTTCGGCGTGAAGCCCAGCCTCATCCTGAAGGGCGGCTTCATCGCCGCCGCCGCGATGGGCGACGCCAACGCCAGCATTCCCACGCCGCAGCCGGTGCACTACCGGCCCATGTTCGGCAGCTTCGGCGGCGCACTGGCCCAGGGCTCGCTCACGTTCGTGAGCCAGAGCGGCCAGGCCCACGTCGAGACACTGGGCCTCGCCAAGACCCTGGTTCCCGTGAAGGGCTGCCGCACGGTCAAGAAGACCGACATGGTGCACAACGCCTACCTGCCGACCATGGAAATCGACGCGCAGACCTACGAGGTGCGGGCCGACGGTGTGCTGCTGACCTGCGAGCCGGCGAAAGAGCTGCCGATGGCGCAGCGGTATTTCCTGTTCTGACGCTGGCGCGCTGCGCTTGGCCGCAGCTGCGTGCCTCCACGCACCATCACCCTAGGGGCCGCATCCCACCGCCGCTGAATCCTGGGACAGGCGGCTCCCGGTTCCCGCGTGCGTGAGCGGGTTGGACGATGCGCAGGCTTGTGCTGGCGGCTGCCGGCACGCACGCGATCGGGGCCCTTGCCACTCCATGCGCCCAACGGCCACAAGCCGGCTGGGTGCGGGCCCCGAGTTCATTCACCTGATCGGGGAACCCCACCATGCGCTCTTCATTCAAGCCCCTGGCCCTGGCTGGCCTGCTGGCTCTGTGCTCCGCCGCCCAGGCGGGCGACAAGGTCTGGATCAGCCTCGGCGATGCCGCTCTGGCCCAGCTCCAGAAGGTCACCGCCGTGACGCCCGGCGCCAGCGCCACGCCCACGGCCGCGCTGGCCGGGGCTTCGGCGTCCACCGCCGGCCGCCGTGCCGAATCCATCCACCTCGTGCAGGTGGACGAGGCCGCGCTGCTGCAACTGTCGGCCGCGGTGCACCAGGAGCTCAAGCGCTGCGGGGGGTTCATGTTCCACGCCAGCCAGGCGGAGGGCCTGGCCTCGCTGCAGCGCCACGCCGGCACCGCCAAGCTGGCGGCCGTGGCGGCCCTGACGCGGCCCAGCTACGTGATCGACCAGCAAGCCGTGGTGACCCCGCTGCTGAACCAGATGCAGGCCAGCAACATCGGCCAGACCATCACCGACCTGTCCGCTTACGTGAACCGTTACTACCAAACGGCGGGCGGCGTGAACTCGTCGGACTGGCTCAAGCAGCGCTGGACGACGCTGGCCGCGGGCCGCGCCGACATCACGGTCGAGCAGTTCACCCACGCCAGCTGGAAGCAGAAGTCCGTCATCGCCACGATCAAGGGCACCGACAACGCCAGTGAAGTGGTGGTGCTGGGCGCCCACCTGGACTCCATCAACCAAGCCGGCACCACCGAAGCCACCCGCGCCCCGGGCGCTGACGACGATGCCTCCGGGGTGGCCAGCATCACCGAGGTGCTGCGCACCATGGTGGCCGGCGGCTACAAGCCGCGCCGCACGATCAAGTTCATGGCCTACGCGGCGGAAGAGGTGGGCCTGCGCGGCTCGCAGGAAATTGCCACCAGCTACGCCAACGCCGGCGTGAACGTGGTGGGCGTGATGCAGCTGGACATGACCAACTACAAGGGCTCGGTCAACGACATCTACATCTACACCGACTACACCGACAGCGCGCAGAACACCTTCGTCACCAACCTGATCCAAACCTACCTGCCCACGCTGAAGGTGGGCACCGACAAGTGCGGCTACGGCTGCTCTGACCACGCCTCGTGGACGGCCAAGGGCTACTACGCCAGCCTGCCGTTCGAGGCCGCGTTCAACCAAGACAACCCGTACATCCACACCGCCAACGACACCTTTGCCAACAGCGGCAACCAGGCCGACCACTCCCTCAAGTTCGCCCGTCTGGCGCTGGCCTACGCGGTGGAACTGGGCAGCGACGGCGCCGGCGGCGGCGGGGTGCCCGACAAAACCGAAACCTTCACCGGCAGCCTCACCCTGAACCAAACGCGGAGCTTCGGCCCGTTCAAGGCCGGCGTGGGCAGCTTCAAGGCCAGCACCACCGGCACGGGAGACATCGACCTCTACGCCCGCCGCACCACCGTGCCCACCACGACGACGTACGACTGCAAGTCCGACGGCGCGACGTCTGCCGAAAGCTGCAGCATCAACCTCACGGCCAACGGGGACGTGTACGTGCTGCTCAAGGGCTACAAGGCCGGCAGCTACAGCCTGACGGTGACGTACCGGCCGCAGTGAGGGCGGGGTGGGCGCGGGGTGGCTCGCGCCCGTTCGGAGTTTGTAGGTTGGGGTGAGCATCGCGAACCCCAACGTCTCGGCCGGCAGCGTTCGTTGGCTTGCTCTGCGTTTACCCCAGCCTACGAGCTATTCAGGACAGACAGTGTCATTTCCCAAGATTCGGGTTGATTTCGGGATCTAGCGTCCCCCGGAAGCGGTCTTCAAATTGTTTTCGGATTTCCACCTTTTTCAGTCGAACAATTACGCGCTTCCAGCTAGGAAGGGGGTCGCCGTTCATCTCATTCAACATGGGGAAAACCTGGCGATCGGTGACTTCCCAGCCGTTAAAAATGTACTCGGTGATGGTCAAGTAATTCACTGGATGTTCCGCAGGAACACCTAGCGACAAACATCGAATGTTGATTTCATTTGGGTCATCCGCCTTCATGTTCCACTTGCCCGAACATTCAATGGACTTCCCAATTTTGCTTGTCGCGACGGTATTGAGGAACGTCCACACTTCTTTCGAGGGGACCGCCCAAGTCTTGGCTGAACCAATACTGGGAGCTGCAAGGAAGGCGATGATTGCGAGGCGCTTGATAAGCATGGTGCGGGTCTCTAATGCGGAAATTTTATTATTCTTGGGTATGTGCTAGCTTGCCATGGCGCTCTCGTGTATGAATTCACAGAACAGCGCCGGTTCTCTACAAGGTTGTCGGGATATGTGCCGGGTACGACCCGACAAACTTGGGCGATCAAGGCTTATGGCGCGACTGTATTGACCCGGCGTCGGTCGGGTTGAGCCTGAGGCCCCAACGTTTGACCATCGCCGCTTGTTGGGGTTCACTCCGTTCACCCCAACCTACGCAGGCACCATGCGTTACCGCCGCGCCAACACGCCGGGCGCCACCTACTTCTTCACGCTGAATGCGGCGGACCGCAGCGGTCGTGTGCTGACCGATCACATTGATGCCTTGCGTGACAGTTTTCGTGCTGTTCGCGGGGCACACTCGTTTGTGGTGGACGCGATCTGCGTGCTGCCTGCCCCCCCTGCATCTGCTGATGACGCTGCCGCATGACGACGCGGACTTCGCCACGCGCATCATGCGCATCAAGCAAGCCTTCTCGAGGCGCATACCGGCAGGCGAGCGGATCAGCGCAAGCCGAGCGTCCAAGGGGGAGCGTGGGATCTGGCAGCGGCGTTACTGGGAACACCTCATCCGCGACGATGCCGATTTCGAGCGGCATGTGGCGTACATCCTTTTCAACCCCGTCAAGCACGGCTGGGTGCAGCGGGCGGCGGACTGGCCGCACTCCAGCATTCACCGCTTCATTCGTGACGGGGTCATCGATGCGTCGTGGGCGAGCGTGGGGGATGGGGCGCTGGCTGCGGGGGAGTGAGGCGTTGGGGTTCGCGGTGCTCACCCCAACCTACAGGGTCAGGGTCAATCCACGGCCCCACCCCACCCAACAAAAAAGGGCCTGCATCGCAGGCCCTTCGTCATTCAACCGCCGCGCACGGCGGTGTGCGTCACCAGATGACGACGCGCTTGTCGTCCGGGCGCACCATCGCGTCGCCCGCCTTGCAGCCGTAGGCCTTGGCAAAGGCGGGCATGTTGGACGGGGCGGCGTTGGTGCGGAAGCCGGCCGGGGCGTGGGGGTCGGTGTTCAGGCGCACCAGTTGGTTCTCCGGGCGAATGCTGCCGGCCCAGACCTTGGCCCAGTTCATGAAGAAGCGCTGGTCGCGGCTCATGCCGTCGAGCATGGGGTCGGGCTGGCCGACGGTGGCTTTCACCATCGCGTCGTAGGCCATGTTCAGGCCGCCCAGGTCGCCAATGTTTTCGCCCAGGGTCAGGCGGCCGTTGGCGCGCTTGTCGGGGTGCTGGGGCAGGGGGGCGTACTCGTCGGCCTGCGCGACGAGTTTGTTGGCGCGTTCCTCAAACCGCTGGCGGTCTTCGGCCGTCCACCAGTTGGCGTTGTTGCCTTCGCCGTCGAACTGGCTGCCTTGGTCGTCAAAGCCGTGGCCGGCTTCGTGGCCGATGACAGCGCCGATGCCGCCGTAGTTGATGGCGTCGTCGCCCTTGGCGTAGAAGAACGGCGGCTGCAGGATGGCCGCGGGGAAGTTGATGGTGTTGGTGGAGGGGCTGTAGTAGGCGTTGACGGTTTGCGGCGTCATGCTCCACTCGTAGCGGTCGGTGGCCTTGCCGATCTTGGCGAGGTTGAAGCGCTGGTTGAACGCGCGGGCCGCACGCAGGTTGGCGTAGTGGCTGTCGGCCGTCACGGTCAGGCCGGTCCAGTCGCGCCAGGTGTCGGGGTAGCCGATCTTGGGCAGGAAGGTTTGCCACTTGGCAATGGCCTTGGCCTTGGTTTCGGGCGTCATCCAGTCGAGGTTGTCGATGCGCGCCTTCAGGGCGTTGCGCACGTTGTCCACCAGTTGCTGCGCGCGCACCTTGGCTTCCGGCGTGAAGTACTGCTTCACGTACAGCTGGCCCAGGGCCTGGCCCATGCTGCCGTTGACGGCGCCCAGCGCGCGCTTCCAACGCACTTCCTGCTCGGGCGTGCCGTTCAGCGTCTTGCCGTAGAAGGCGAAGTTTTCGTCCTGGAAGGCCTTGGCCAGCGAGGGCGAGGCACCGTCGATGGCGTGGAAGCTGAAGTAGGCCTGCCACTGCGCCACTGGGGCTTCGGCGAGCAGGGTGTCCAGCGCAGCGAAGAACTTGGGCTGCGACAGCGAGAAGCCGCCGGTGGCGGTGACGCCGGCGTCGACCTGCATGGTCTTGAAGTACTGCGCCCAGTCCCAGTGCGGGGTGACCTTGTTGGCCTGCTCCACTGTCACGAAGTTGTACTGGTTCTCGGGCTTGCGCAGCTCCACGCGCAGGAAGGACGCGGCGGCGAGTTGCGTCTCCAGCGCCATCACCTGCGCGGCACGGGCCTGGGCTTCGTCAGCGGCGGTGCCGGTCAGCTCGAACAGCTTGGCAATGTGCGCCACGTAGGCGGTGCGCAGCTTGGCGTGCTCGGCCTTGCTGTAGTACTCGGGGCCGGGCAGGCCCAGGCCGCCCTGGCCGGCGAAGGCGATCTGGCGCTTGGCGTTCTTGTAGTCGGCGCTCACGCCGAAGCCAAAGGTGCGGCCTTCGCCACGGGCGTGCGCTTGCTGCAGCCAGGTGATGACGTCGGCGTTGGTCTTCAGCGCGGCAATGGCGGCCAGGTCTTTCTTGATGGGGTCAAAGCTGGCGCGCTCGATGGCGGCTTCGTCCATGGCGGCGCGGTAGATCCAGCCGATCTTTTGCTCGATGGAGCCGGGCTTGGCGCTGTCGGCGTTCTTGGCGGCGGCTTCCACGATGCCGCGCTGCGCGTTCTGGCTCTTCTCGGCCAGCGCGTCAAAGCCGCCCCAGCGGCTCTTGTCCGCCGGAATCGGGTTGGCCTTGACCCAGTTGTTGTTGGCCCAGGCATTGAAGTCGGTGCAGGCGGACTGGGTGGGGTCCACATCGGGCACGAATTCGGGAATGGCGGCGGCGTGGGCCACGCCGGCGCAGCACAGCGCGGCAGCCAGGGTGATGGCGCGAGGGGTCACGTGGGTCTCCGTGAGGGGGCAAAAAATGCGAAGCGCGCACCATAGCGGCGGGGGCGGGTCGGCTGAACTGCTGAAAGTCACCAGCCGGGTAAATCGGCGGTAAACCCCAGCAGCAGCCCTCAGGGTTTGCCCGGCCGTCACTTCGGTCAGATGCGCCGGCGGGCCGCGAAACTCGCCGCCTTCACATCCGTTCCGGTTTGACCCATGAAGCATCTGCCCTTGGCCCGTACGCTGGCCATGCCCCTCGCACTCAGCCTGGCCCTGGCCTTCAGCAGCCCCGTGGCTGTGCAGGCCGAGCCCTTGTCCACCACCTGGAACCTGAGCCCGCTGTACGCGTCGGCCGCCGATTGGGAGGCCGCCCGCAAGGCCTTGCTGGCCGACTTGCCCAAGCTCGCCGCACTGAAGGGCACGCTGGGCAAGAGCGCCAAGAGCCTGCGCTCGGGGCTGGACACGCTGAGCGCCGCCAACCTGCGGTTCGACCGCCTGCGCGTGTACGCCAGCATGGTGCAAAGCACCGACAACCGCGACGCCGCCAACCAGGAGCGCAGCAACCTGGCCGGCCAACTGGACGGTGAGTTCCACAGCGCGCTGGCGTGGGTGGAGCCCGAGATCCAGTCGCTGGGTGCGGCCAAGGTGGCGGCCTTCATCAAGGCCGAGCCGGGCCTGAAAAAGCATGCCGAGCACCTGCGCAACAGCCTGCGCCAGGCCCAGCACACGTTGAGTGCTGAAACGGAAGCCGTCATCGCCGCCTTGGGCCCGGTGCGCAGCGCCACGGGCGACGTGCGCACGCTGCTGTTCAATGCCGACACGAAGTGGCCCGAGATCACCGTGGCCGGCAAGCCCGAGCGCGTGGACGACACCCGCTACGGCCTGCTGCGCCAGAACCCCGACCGCGCGGTGCGCAAGCAGGTGTTTGACGCCTTCTTCGGGGCCATCGGCCAGTACGAAAACACCTACGGCGTGACGCTGGGCAACGTGGTGCAGGACGACACCACCCTGGCCAAGCTGCGCCGCTACCCCAGCGCCGTGGCCATGAGCCTGGGCGCCGAGGAAATTCCGGAAGCCGTGTACCGCACGCTGGTGGCCGAGGTGCGCCAGGGCCTGCCCACGCTGCACCGCTATTTCAAGCTGCGCCAGAAGATGCTGGGCCTGCCGGACCTGCACTACTACGACATCTACCCCGCGCTCGTCACGCAAACCAAGACCTACAGCCTGGACGACGCCGCCGCGCTGACCCTGGCCGCCACCCGCCCGCTGGGCGACGACTACCAAGCCCTGCTGCAAACCACGCTCAAGGCCAACACCATGCACGCGCTGCCCGCACCGGGCAAAAGCGGTGGGGCCTACCAAGACGGCGTGTACGGCGCGCCGCCCTTTGTGTTCCTGAACCACCAGGGCGAGTTCGATTCCGTCAGCACTTTCGCCCACGAGTGGGGCCATGCCATGCACACGGCCCTCGCCAACCGCGCGCAGCCGTACGAAACCGCCGGCTACTCGCTCTTCGTGGCCGAGATCGCCTCCACCGCCAACGAGGTGCTGCTCAGCCAGTACATCCAGGGCCAGGCGCAAACCAAGGCCGACAAGCTCTTCCAGCTGGGTTACGCGCTGGAGCGCCTGCGCGGCACCTTCTTCCGCCAGGCCATGTTCGGTGAGTTCGAGCTGAACACGCACGACGCCGCGGCCAAGGGCGAAGCGCTGAACGGCAAGCGCATGACCGAGATCTACTGCAAGCTGCTGAAGGACTACCACGGCGACGCCGCCGGGGTGATGAAGATCGACCCGCTGTACTGCCAGGAGTGGGCCTTCATTCCGCACTTCTACCGGCCGTTCTACGTGTACCAGTACGCCACCTCCATCACCGCTGCGCTGCACTTCGCGGAGGAGATTGCGGCCGGCAAGCCGGGTGCGCGTGAGAACTACCTGAAGCTGCTGGCCAGCGGCGGCTCGGTGGCGCCGTACCAGGCCTTGAAGAACGCCGGCCTGGACATGGCCAGCCCCGCGCCCTACCGCGCGCTGGTGCAGCGCATGGATCGAATCATGGATGAGATGGAGGCGCTGCTGGCGGCGAAGTGAGGCTTGACGGCCCGAGGCCACCGGAGCGTGGCTGTGGGCCGAGTCATCGGCCGAATCTTCGACGCCAGCAGGTCAGATCAGGCCAGCGGCTTTGAGCTCAGGCTTCCAGCGATTGGCCAATCGCCGAAACCCGGCGGGCGTGGGGTGAAGCTCGTTTGCCCAGTCTTCCGGCTTCAGGGTGCCGCGCTGGTCGACCAGGCGAACCACGCCCGGGAAGCTTTTCTGCAGCTCTTCCAGCTGAGTCCAGTACGTGTTGATGCAGTGGTTGACCACCTCTTGCTGCAAGGCGCGTGGCACCTTGCACATGTCCATGGGAACCTGCAGCCATTGGCCGAAACCGAGGAAGCCCAGCCCGTTCGGATTGGCGTAGTCGTATCCGTGCAAGAACACGGGCGTGCCGGGGATGAGCGATTGCACCAAGCTCACGGTGCTGGTGTGCGCGTTGATCACTTCTTTGAACAGGTCGCCTGGCTGATTGGTCTTGAAGCAATCGGTGGCTGATGTGGCGGCCGAGCAGTCTGGCCGCAGCAGGGGCACGAAGTCTTTCGGGCCGGCCAGGTCATTGCCACCGCCAGACACAAAGACCGCCTTGAGCGCTTTGCCGTAGCCGGTGACCGGGTTCAAGTCGCGCTCGAGCTGGGCGCGAATCAAGCCCGTGACGTACTCCCGCGCTTCAGCGCCGTTCGCGCCGCGCACCAGGATGATGTGCTCCCGCCCCTCGTTCAGGATCTTGTGCAGGCCGTTCAGCAGGTTGCTCTTCAGGTACCAGAACCAGGAGTCGCCCACCGCCAACACGGTGGGGAAGACGCCTTCGGCGCTGAGTTCCTGTTCGTTCCAAACGGGGCCGGTGATCATGGGCAAGCTCCTGTGACGCGAGGTGCGCGCATTCTGAGATCCGGCGCGGCGCGCGGCCTCCTCAAGCTTGTGGGCTTCGCGCGCAGCCAAGGCAGCCGGCGCCACATCCGCAGGGCGGTGCGGCCGGGCGCGTCGCACACTGCCGGGCATGAATGCGTCGTTTTCCACCCCTGCCGCGCTCGCCGGCCTCAAGGTCATTGAGCTGGGCCAGCTGATTGCCGGGCCGTTTGCGGCCAAGACGCTGGCGGACTTTGGCGCCGAGGTCATCAAGATCGAGCCGCCCGGCAGCGGCGACCCGCTGCGTCAGTGGCGGCTGATGCTGGACGGCACGTCGGTGTGGTGGCAGGTCAGCTCGCGCAACAAGCGCTCGCTCGCGCTGGACCTGCGCACCCCCGAAGGGCAAGACGTGGTGCGGCGCCTGGCGGCTGAAGCTGACGTGTTGATCGAGAACTTCCGCCCTGGCGCGATGGAAGCCTGGGGCCTGGACCCGGAGGCGCTGCGCGCCGCCAACCCGCGGCTCATCGTGCTGCGCGTGAGCGGCTACGGCCAGTCGGGCCCCTACCGCGACCGCCCCGGCTTTGGCGTGGTGGCCGAGGCCATGGGCGGCATGCGTCACCTCACCGCCGAACCCGGCCGCGTACCGGTGCGCGTGGGCGTGAGCATTGGCGACACGCTGGCCGCGCTGCACGGCGTGATCGGCATCCTGCTGGCGCTGCAGCACCGGCACGCCACGGGGCAGGGCCAGGTGATCGACGTGGCGCTGTACGAGGCTGTTTTCAACTGCATGGAAAGCCTGTTGCCCGAGTACAGCGCCTTTGGCGTGGTGCGTGAGCCGGCGGGCAGCGCCATGCCGGGCATCGCGCCCACGAATGCCTACCGCTGTGCGGACGGCGGCTATGCGCTGATTGCAGGCAATGGCGACAGCATCTTCCGCCGCCTGATGACGCTCATTGAGCGCGACGACCTGGGCACCGACCCCGCCCTGGCGAACAACGCCGGCCGTGTGGCCCGCGTGGGCGAGATCGACGCCGCCATTGGCGCCTGGGCCGCACAGCGCCCGGTGGCCGAGGTGCTTCACGCGCTGGACGGTGCCGCCGTGCCGGCCGGACGCATCTACACCGTGGCCGACATCGCGGCCGACCCGCACTACCAGGCCCGCGGCATGTTGCAGCAGGTGCAACTGGAGGGTGGCCGCACGCTGGCGGTGCCAGGCATCTGCCCCAAGCTCTCGGCCACGCCGGGCGGCCAGCACCGCAACGCGCCCACGCTCGGGCAAGACACCGACGCCGTGCTGGCGGAGTTGGGACTCACGTCGGAGCAGGTGGCGCAGCTGCGGGCGCGGGGCATCGTGAGCTGACTGCATTCGCGTGGCCCCCGCCGAGCCGGACGCGATCCCTCAGCGGCGCGGCGGGCGCTGGCGGTCAAACGCCCGCGGTGGCCCTCAACCAGCCGTGCGACGGCGCCACTGCAGCGCCAACACGCCCAGTGCCATCAGCGCCCAGGTGGCGGGTTCTGGCACCGGCTGCGGCAACACCACGGCGAGGTTGAGGTCGGGCGCCGATGTGCGAATCGACCAGCCCGCAGCGGTCATCGCATTCCAGTCGTTCGCGTCGAAGAACTTGCGCTGCACCGGGCCGATGCTGGGGTACATCGCGTCGGGCAGGTTGCTGGAGTGCGACAGGCCGAACGCATGACCCATTTCATGCATGACGACGCTGGCGAAGTCCACCGGCGGGGCCACATCCACCCAGCGTGCGCCGTTGGGCTGGTTCGGGTTTACCGGCAGGGATTCAGGTGCCGGGCGCTCGAAGTTGCGGATGTCCTGGTCGTACGAGAACAGCGCGCGAGTCTGGTTGGCGTAGGGGTTGGTGGTCACCCCCAAGGCCGGGTACGGCAGCGACGACAGGCTTTGCGGCTGCGTCTGAAAAATCATGTCGGCATAGCCGGAACGGGCGGTGCCCACGTAGGCGACCCCCAAGGTCGACCCGGTGAAGGCACCCGCCTGCATGAAGAAGACGATGGTGTCGGCCGCCACCTGGTAATTCGACAGGGTCAGGGCGCTGCCCACTGCCGCGCCGTTGCTGTCCATGAACGCGCCCAGCGTGGTGTTCACCGTGCGTGCTTGCAGCGTGTTGGTCAGGTTGTATTCAAAGATGGACGCCACCTGCTCCAGCACATTGCGTTTGTCCTGGGTGAAGAAGTTGGACTTGTCCAGCGTGTAGTCAAACACGATGTTCAGCGCGCTGGCGGGCGTGGCGGCCAGCGCGGCGGCCAGGCCCAGGGTGGACAGGGCGAATCGAACGGGGTTCATGGGCGGTCAGTCGTTGGGCGAGGGTGGAACATGCCGCTCGACGGCGGTGTCAGCGCGTCATTGTCTGCAGCTGGCCCCCCCAGCCTCCCCCCGGAACGTGGCTGCCGTTGTCCTCAGCATTGGCGATGGACGGCAGCGTCGATCGCCAGTACCGCAGCGCTGCCGGTCAGCTGAACGCGGCCGCCAGGGCGTCCAAGCCCACATGCGGGTCGTGCAGGCCCTGGTACAGCGGCGGGATGTCGCGGTTCACGCCGAACAGGCGATACACCGCGTGCATGGCGCAGTGCACCGAGTACTCGACGGTGTAGACCGTGTCGTCCGGCAGTTCCACGTGCTGCCCCAGGAAGGCGAAGTTGGCTGCGCCTTGCGGCAGCACCAGCGGCCGGTCGCCCGGCTTGCGCGGCGCGAACATGGCCGAGCCGTAGGGCAGCATCACCGGGGTCACGTCGGTGCTGGCCAGGGCGATGTTGCGAATGTCGCCAAAGCCGAGGTGCTGCAGCAGTTCGTCCAGGATTTCATGCCCGCTGCACTGCGCCATGGGCTTGGGCACGAAGTTGCCCGGGGCGTCGATGAACAGGCCGTAGCCCCAGGCCGTGAAGGTCTCGGGCGGCATGTTGGGGAAGTGCGGCTGGTGCGGCACCACCAGCGACATCAGCCAGTTGGAGTCCACCAGCGTCATCAGCGCGCCGGTGCCAGGCAGGTTGCCGCTGAAGTCGGCAATGCGGTCTAGCAGCGTGCGGCCGTGCAGGGTGAGCGTGAACGACTCCCACTTGTTGTCGTCCACGTTGAAGAAGGTTTGCGGGCGGCCGAAGTCGCTGGCCTTGCGGGCCAGCGTTTCCCACAGCGACCAGGCGCCGTCACGCCGGTCGCGGATGAGTTCCGGCGCTTCGTGGTTGCCGCCGTAGGTGGCGTCGGCGGTGATGGAGCCCAGCGTCACGAAGCAGGCGTCACCCGGTGCGAGGTCCAGCGTGTGTTCGCCCTGGGCGGTGCGCACGTGCAGGCCGGTGACGCGGCGGTGGGCGGGGTCGCGCAGGTCGAAGTCCACATCCGTCACGCGGTGGCCGAAGCGCACATCCACGCCCTGGCCCAGCAGCCAGCGCTGCAGCGGCACGGCAATCGAGTCGTACTGGTTGTAGGGCGTGCGCCGCACACCGGCCAAGGTGTGCATGCGCGGAAACTCCTGCATGAAGCGCAGGAAGTAACGGCGCAGTTCGGCGGCGCTGTGCCAGTCCTGGAAGGCGAAGGTGGTGCGCCACATCTGCCAGAAGTGGCTCTGGAAGAAATGCGGCGAGAAGAGTTCGTCAATGCGCCGCGCGCCCAGCAACGCCTCGGGCGTGGCCAGCAGGCGGGTGAGTTCGGCGCGGTCGCGGCCATTCAGCCCGTAGTGCCGTGCGTCCAGGATGCGCCCGCCCTGGCCGATGAGCCGGGCGTGCGCTTCGGTGCGCACCTGGGCATTGAACGCGTCGATCTCCTGCCGCACGCTCAGGCCCGGTTTTTCCAGGGAGGGAATGCCGTCCAGCAGGTTCCACAGGCACTGGTACACCTCCTCGCACAACATGCGGCCGCCGCGGGTCACGAAGCCGGGTTGGGTGGGCGAGGTGCTGCCATCCAGGCAACCACCGGCGGTGCCGCCTTCTTCGAGGATGTGGATGTGCGGGCCGGGCATGCCGGCATCGCGGATGAGAAACGCGGCCGAGGCCATGGAGGCGATGCCGCCGCCCACGAGCCAGACATGGGCATTCTTGGAGTCGAGCATGGAACGAGCGCGGCGTACCGCGCGAAGCACTGAGGTGCGTTGACTCTAGGCAGCGCCCCCGGGGCTTGGCTCTGATGCGCATCAAGGGGGCGTCAAAACCGGCGGAGCTCTCTAACGACGGCGCGCAGCAACGAAAGCTTCACGCGGCCCGCGCAGCATCCCCAGGTTTTGCGGCGATGCTTGCCGCTGTGTTCTTCCGGCCGCTGTGCATCGGCGTGCCGGCCTGTCGTTTTTGATTGAGCGAGCCTGATGACTGCACCCACCGTTCCCCGCCACTGGGCCACGCCCGTGGTGATGGCCTGTTTCACCGTGATGGCCGCCACCGGCGTGTTGATGTTCTTCCGCTGGCAATCGCCGCTGCAGAAGGAAATTCACGAATGGCTGGGTTGGGGCTTGCTGGCCGCGGTGCTGATGCACGTGCTGGCCAACCTGCCGGCGTTCAAGCGCCACTTCGCCGGCCCGCGCCAGGCCGTGGCGTTGCTGACGGTGGCGGTGCTGGTGGCAGGCGGCAGCTACTTTGTGCGCCCGGCCGACGGCAAGGGCCCGTCCGTGTCGGCCCTGGCGGTGCAGGCCCTGGCCCGGGCGCCGCTGCACACGGTGGCCGACGTGTTCGGCCTGCCGGTGCCCTCCGCCCGGCAGGCGCTGGCGGATGCCGGCCTCACGCTGGCGGACGACAACACCAGCATCGACACCGCCGCCCAAGGCAACCGCGAGCGCGTGGGCAAGGCCCTGAAGGCGCTGGCCAAGGCCGCGCCACAGCCGGCGCGCTGAGCTTGGGTCGTGGCCAGCCTGGGCACCAAAGCACCCGGCCGCCGCGCGCTGGACATCAGCGGGTGCAACTGACCCAGGTTTTGCCCGAGTCGGTGCTGCACTCCTTGTAGGTGGTCTTGTCGGTGCGCGTGGTGATGCGCACCCAAGGGCCGGCGTTGGCCTTCTCCACCGTGATGCGCAGGTCGGTGTCGTCGGTGGAACGCTTGTACCAACTGTCGGTGGCCAGCAGGACGTCTTCGTCGAATCGGATGCCGCTGGCAGCGATGCGCGCGATCACGGGGCTGAAATCGAGCTGACCGCCCTTGCCCTGCAGGTGATGCCACGCGGACAGTGCGCCGAACTCGGGTTGTTGCGGGCTGAAGCGCAGCACGTTGGTGTACGACACCAGACCCTTGGTGTAGTGGGCGTAGTAATCCAGCAGCGTGGGCGTGCCCGGTGTGGCGTGGGCATCACCCAGGCAAGCCAGCGGGTCGGCCTCGCGCTTGGGGTCGGCGTACTGCACAACCAGTTCGTAGGTGACGCCGTCGCGCACTTGCGCCACCGACTCGTGCGTGAAGCATCCGTAGTCGCTGTTCATGTCGTCCACGTTGTACGCGGAGCGCGTGGTCTTCAGGCTCGCGTTGCCGAAGGGTTGGCTGTCTTCCACCGTCAGGTTCAACACCCGGGTCACGCGGGTCAGGCTGTCGTCCAGCATGACCCATTCGTGGCGATAGCCTGAGGGGCGCCACACCGAGACGTTGCGGTACCAGACCCCGGCGCGATCGTTGATGTTGTCCGTGCCGCGACCGCGGTACACCTCCGCGCGGATGAAGCGGGCGTCCGGGTACTGGGCGTGCAGTTGCTGCTTGTAGGCGTATCCCGCCTTCAAGCCTTTCACGATGTCCTGGGCCAGGGCATGGCTGCCGGTGTCCTGGGTCTGGATGAAGTCCGCATGGATGCGGGCCTCCGACAGGTTGTAGCGGCTCACCAGGTCACCCATGACGTTCCGAATCTCGGAGCTCATCGATTCCCGCAGCTGCTGGTTCTGGCGCAGTTGTTCACAGCTGTTCAGGTTGGCGGAGGTGGCGGTGAGCCGCGTGCGCACTTGATCCCAGATGGCGGTGGTGAGGGGCGAGATGTTCATCACCTGCTCGGGGGTCAACGGCCGCAGCTGTGGCGCCATGGCCATCTGGTAGGCAGCCTTGACCGGGCCGGTGTCCTCGTCCACCGCGCCAACCGGCACATCCACGTACAGCGTGGCATAGGGCAGGCACGCCTTTTGGCTTTCGTTCAATTCCAGCTGGTAAGCGCCCGCGGCCTTGGACACGGCAAACGGCTCGTCGGCGTCCTTCACGTGATTGGCATTGATGTCGAGCCACACCGTGGCGCCGCTGATGTAGCCGTCAATCACCTTGCCGGCAACCGACGTCTTGACCTCAGGCGGCGGAGGCTCAGGGGTGGGGGCCGGGGTGGGCACGGGAGCCGGGACCACGGGCGTGGGGGCGGGGTTTCCACCGCCGCCGCATCCAGCCAAGGCCAATGTCAATCCAGTGATCCATGCCGTGGCCACCACTTGGCCGCGCGTGGTCGTCGATCGTGCCATCCATCCCCTCCCGCTCGTCGTGAAAAGGCGCGCAGTGTAGGGACCCTTCGCAGCCCAAAAAGGCTTCCGGCTGCTGGAGCGGAGGGTGCAATTTCACCTCCGGTTGGAGGTCATTTCGTGAGGATCATGCGCAGGCCCAGGCCGATGAACACCGTGCCGGCCAGTCGGTCCAACCAAGGGCCGATGGCCGGGCGCCGGTTCAGCCAGGCGCCCACGCGGCCCGAGAAGTAGCCCAGCGCGCCGAACAGCAGCGCCGCCTGCGCGGTGAACAACAGCCCGAGCAGCCCCAGCTGCACCGGCACGCCGCCCTGCGAAGCCACCACGAACTGCGGCAGGAAGGCCAGGAAGAACAGCACCACCTTGGGGTTGATGGCGTTGGCCACCAGGCCTTTCACGAACAGCTGGCGCAGCGAGGCGCCGTCATCGCTGCCGCCGCCCACGGCCACCCGGCCCGCGTGGCGCCAGGCCTGCACGCCCATCCACACCAGGTAGGCGCCGCCCACGGCCTTCAGCAAGCCGAACGCCAGCGGTGACGCCGCCACCAGCGCGCTCACGCCCACCACCGCCAGCAGCGTGTGGCTGAGGCAGCCCAACGCACAACCCAGGCCAAAGGCCATGCCGGCCCGCCGCCCGCGGGACATGCCCATGCTGAGCACCATCAGGTTGTCAGGCCCCGGCGTGGCGGTGAGCACCAGCGCGGCGGCGAGGAAGGCGAGGGTCTGGGCGAGCGTCAGCATGGGCGCGATGCTAAGCCGCGCAACCGCCTGAACGCGCCTCTCTAGAATCCGCCCCCTTTTCCGAAGTTCGCACCCGCCCGGCTCCCATGGACATCGTCGTCAACGAAGACCTCAAGGCATACATCGACCCCCTCACGCCGGACGAAGAGGAGGCCCTGGAGCGCAGCCTGCTGGCTGAAGGCTGCCGCGATGCATTGGTGCTGTGGGGCAACGTGCTGGTGGACGGCCACAACCGGCACCGGCTGTGCACCAAACACGGCATTCCATTCCGCACGGTGCAGAACCCGCGCTTCAAGTCGCTGGAAGACGTGCACCTGTGGATGATCGACCAGCACCTGGGCCGGCGCAGCGTGTCGGACTTCCAGCGTGGCGTGCTGGCGCTGCGCAAGCGCGAGATCGTGGCCGAGCGCCGGGCGCGCGTGGCGGCGGTGGAGTCGGGTGCGGTGGAAACGGTGGCGGCGCCGGCTGTGCAGGCCGCGGCGGACGCGGTGGCGTCGGCGGACATGGCAAGCGACGTGGCCGCAGCACCCGTAGCACCCGCAGCCGCGCTGCCGCCGCAAGACAGCCTGGAAACCCGTGAGGCCCTGGCCCGTGCCGCGCGCCTGAGCAGCAGCCAGGTGGTGTTGATCGAAAAAATCCAGAAGCAGGGCGCGCCGGAGTTGGTGGCGGCCGTGCGGGCGGGCACCGTGTCCATCAATGCGGCGGCGGCGGTGGCGAGCCTGCCGGTGGAGGAGCAGGCCGCGGCGGCTGCGGCCGGTGCTGAAGAGTTGAAGCAGGCGGCCAAGCGGGTGCGCGAATCGCGCCGCCGGGCGCCGCCGGCTGAGGTGGCCGCCACCGACGAGGCTTCCGCCGCGCCGGCCGCGCCTGAGGCGGGCGATGCCTTGCCGTCGATCGATGCCCTGCGCCAGCGGGTGGCCGACCTGGAAGCCGAAAACGCCCTGCTGCGGGCGGAACTGGCGGGCCTGCGTGCTGCCGGTGGCGGCGAGGGCGTCAGTGGCGGGGGTGGCGCGCCGTTCTGAGCGCCGCGTTCAGTCGGCCCAGCGCTCGCGGATGGCCAGCATTTGCGGCAACTCCGCCACGAACAGCTCCACCAGGGTGGGGTCGAAGTGCTTGCCGGCATCGGCGCGCAACTGCGCCACGGCCTCGTCCACCGGCCAGGCCTTTTTGTAGGGCCGGTCGCTCGTGAGGGCGTCGAACACATCGCACAGCGCCACGATGCGCGCTTCCAGCGGAATGGCCTCGCCCGCCAGGCCGTGCGGGTAGCCACTGCCGTCCCACTTCTCGTGGTGGTGAAGGGCCACACGGCGGGCCATTTGCAGCACGCGGGCGTCATGCTCGCCAATGATTTCAGCGCCCATTTCCGGGTGGCTGCGCATGTGCGCCCACTCCTCGGGCGTGAGCTTGCCGGGCTTGAGCAGCACCGCGTCGGCAATGCCGATCTTGCCCACGTCGTGCATGGCGGCGGCGTTGAGCAGGTCGTCGGCCTCGGCGTCACTCATGCCCAGGCGCCGCCCGATGACGGCTGCGAAATGACTCATGCGCAACACGTGGCGCCCGGTTTCGTTGTCGCGGTACTCGCCCGCGCGGCCCAGGCACTGCACGATGGCCAGCCGGCTGGCGCGCAGCTCGTCCGCCGCCACCAGCGACAAGTGGTTGCGCACCCGCGCCAGCACGATGGGCGCGCTGATGGGCTTGGTGATGTAGTCCACCGCGCCGGCGGCGAAGCCCTCGGCTTCGTGCTCGGGGTCGGCCAGGGCGGTCACGAAGATGACCGGAATGCGCCGCAGGGCAGCGTCCGCGTCGGGCGCCTTCAGGCGCCGGCACACCTCCAGGCCGGACAGGCCCGGCATCATCACGTCCAGCAGGATCAGGTCCGGCCGCTCTCGGGCCGCCAACTCCAGGGCCTTCTCGCCGTCGCGTGCAAAGGCCAGGCGGTAGCGCGACTGCAGCACCTGACGCAGCACCTGCAGGTTGGCCGGTTCGTCATCCACCACCAGCAGCTTGGGGCGCCGGTCGTCTGCAACGTCGGGACTGTCGGTCATGCACTGTCCTTCAACAACCCGGCCAACACGCGCCGGGCTTCATCGAACTCGAAATCCATCATCGCCGCGTCCAGCCGCTCGCGGGTGGCCACCGGCAAGCGGCTGAGCACGCGCTGACACAGCGCGTCAGGCATTTCGCCCTTCGCCAGCGCGGCGTCCAGAGCGCGCACGTCCGCAGGCTCGGGCGCCGGCATGTGCTCGATTGTGGCGGCGTCGGGGGTGGACGGCACCGTGGGCGTGCCGGCGTCCTGCAGTTGAACCCGCAGCGCCTGCAGGCGGTGCTGCTGGGCCGCCCAGGCCGCGGGGGCGTCGGCCACGGTGCCGTGTTCCAGAGCGTCCAGGGCCTGCCCGTCGTCCGGAACGCCCAGGTTGGCCAGGGTGCCGCGCAGGCGGTGCGCCCAGGCCGCGTCTTCCTGCCCGGTGGGCCAGCGGTCCAGGCTGTCGTTCAGAAAGCGCAACAGCTGGCCGCGCAGCAGTTCAGCGCTGCCCCAACGGGCCAGGCCGGCTGACCAGTCGATGCCCGGCGGCAAGCCGGCCACCGTGGCGGCAGTGGCGGGGCTGGCCGCAGCGGCGGCGCCCGGGGTCAGTTCTGATCCTGGGGCCAGGCCCAGCACGCGGGCGATTTCCGCCAGCAGCACCGGCCAGTCGATGGGCTTGACCGCAAAGCCGTCCATGCCGGCGGCGAGCGTCATGTCGCGGTCGCCCTGCATGACGCTGGCGGTCAGCGCAATGACCGGCAAGTGGCCCGCACCTTGCGCGGCCTCGAACTGGCGCAGTTCACGGCAGGCCTGCAGGCCGTCCATCACCGGCATCTGCACATCCAGCAGGGCGAGGTCGAAGCCGCCCTGGCGCATGGCTTCCAGCGCTTCGCCGCCATGGGTGGCGGTGGTGACGGTGTGGCCCTGTTGGCGCAGGCGCAACTCCAGCAGCGTCAGGTTCTCGGGCACGTCGTCGGCGATCAGGATGCGCAGCGGCGGCAGGCTGGGGCCGTGGCTGTTCAGCGCGTGGCTGGCTGCAGCGCTGGCGTCCGCCGCCTGCAGCGGCACTCGAACCCAGAAGCGGCTGCCTTGGCCCAACTCGCTTTGCACACCGATGCGGCCGCCCATCAGCTCCACCAACTGCCGGGCGATGGTGGTGCCCAAGCCCGTGCCGCCGAAGCGGCGCGTCATGCTGGCGTCGGCTTGGGCGAAGGGGTCGAAGATGCGGTCCAGCCGGTCCGCTGCGATGCCGATGCCGGTGTCCGCCACCGACAACTCCAGCCAGCCATCGGGCCGCACCGTGGCCGCCACGGTCACGGCGCCTTGTTCGGTGAACTTCACCGCGTTGCCCGCCAGGTTGAGCAGCACCTGGCGCAGCCGCAGGGGGTCGCCCATCACCAGGGGCGGCAGGGTGGGGTCGAGGTCCAGGGTGAGGCCCAGGCCCTTGCGGCGGGCGTTCAGCTCCAGCGTGGAGAGCACGTCCTCGCACAACTGGCGCAGGGCGAAGGGGCGCGACTCCAGCTCCACGGCGCCGTTTTCCAGCTTGGCGGTGTCCAGGATGTCATTCAGCAGCCCAAGCAGCGCCCGGGCCGAGCGCTGCACGGTTTGCATGTGCTGGCGTGACGCGGGGGGCAGTTCGCCGTCCAGCACCACGTCGGTGAAGCCGATGATGGCGTTCATCGGCGTGCGGATCTCGTGGCTCATGTTGGCCAGGAAGCTGCTCTTCGCGGCGGCGGCTTGCTCGGCCCGGTCCTTGGCGATGCGCAGGTCTTGCACCAGCGCGTGGCGCTCGGTGAGGTCGGTGACGAACTTGACGATGCGCAGGGGCTGGCCGTTGGCGTCCAGGATGGGGTTGTAGGTGGCCTGAATCCAGATGTGGCGGCCGTCTTTGCCGACGCGTTCGTACTCGCCGCTGCGGAACTCGCCGCGTCGCAGCGCGGCCCAGTGCTCCGCGTAGTCGCGGCCCACCGCTTCCTCCGGCAGGCACAGCATGCGGTGGTGCTGGCCGATCAGCTCCTCGGCCGTGTAGCCCACCAGGGCCAGGAAGTTGTCGTTGACGTGCAGGATGTGCCCGTCCAGGTCGAACTCGATCACCACCAGCGCGCGGCGAATGGCCGTGAGCACGCCGGAGAACTCGGCGTTGCGCAATTGCTGTTCGGTGATGTCCATCAGCAGCGAGTCGATGCGGGCGCGGCTGCCGTCCAGCGGCGTGATGCTGCCGGTTTCCGAGAACCAGCGCACCTCACCGTCACGGCGGCAGATGCGGAATTCCAGCTGGTAGGTGCGGGCGGTGTTGGCGCCGCGGCGCGCGGGGCTGCCCACGCGCTGCAGGTCGTCTGGGTGAAGCAGCGCGTCCAGCCCGGCGCCGGGGGCGCGCAGTTCGTCAGGCGTCCAGCCGGTCAGGCGCTCGATGCGGTCGCTGATGTAGAGCAGCTCGGTCTGGCCGGTGGCGAAGTCGTGAATGCCGTGCACGGCCGCGCCGGGCAGGTTGGCGATCAGGCTGCGGTGCTGCTGTTCGCTTTCCTGGAGGGCCTGTTCGATGTGGCGCCGCTCGCTGATGTCGGCAATGAACGCCACCTGCATGGCCTCGCCCTGGCTGAGGGTCTGGCCGAAGGCCACACGCAGCGGCAGTTCGCGGCCATCCAGCCGGCGGCCCACGGTTTCTGTCACGCCGTCGCGTTCGGCGCCTTTGGCCTGGTCGGTGCGCAACTGGGGCACCAGCTCGTGCAGCGAGCGGCCGATGAGCTCGGCCTCGCGGCCGCCGAACAGTTCGGTGGCCGCGCGGTTCACGCCCAGCACCCGGCCGTCGGCGTCCATGCGCAGCACGCTGTCCACCGCGGTGTCGAACAGGGTTTGCAGGCGCGCCTCGCTGCGCCGCAGGGCCTGGAACAGCAGCCGGTGGCGCAGCGCCGAGCTGACCGCGCCTCCCAGCGCACTCACCAGCAGCGTGACCAGGGCGATGGCCAGTGCCAGGTCCGCGTGGCGGCTGAGGCTGACCATGCCCGACACGTCCGCCACCCCCACAAAGCGCGAGGCCTGCATGGCCGTGTAGTGCATGCCCGCGATTGCGCTGCCCATGACGACGGCGGCCGACAGGTCGGCGAGCCGGTCGGGCCAGCCGCGTTGGGCCATGGCTGCGCGCACCCACAGCGCCAGCACGGCCAGCACCACCGCGACGACGATGGACGCCGCAAAGCCCAGCGGGTCGTACCGCAGGCTGGCGGGCGTTTGCAGGGCGGCCATGCCGCTGTAGTGCATGACGCCGATGCCCGCGCCCATCAACACGCCTCCGGCCAGCAGGCGCCAGCCGCTGCTGCGGCGCGCGGCCAGCTGGTTCAGCGCCACCGCAGCGGCCGCCAGCGCGGGCAGCACCGACAGCGCGGTGATGCGGTGGTCATACCCGACCTGCGTGCACAACTGAAAGGCCAGCATGCCGATGAAGTGCATGGCCCACACACCCACCCCCAGCGACAGCGCACCCGCGGTCAGCGCGGCGCGGCGCAGCAGCGGGGTGAGGCTCTCGCGCGCCTTCACGGCCAGTTGCAGCGCGATGTAGGCGCTGAGCACGGCTGTCAGCACCGACAGCCCCACCAGTGCGGGGTCGTGCGTGCCGGGCACCAGGCTGGGCGGCGCAGCGCCTTCAATCAGGAAGAAGCGGTCCAGGTCCAGCAGCATGGCGTGCCTCCAGGCCGGGGTGAGGGTCAGTCGCGGAACGTGGGCGCGGCGCCCTTGCCGGCCATCAGTGCGCGGGTCAGGTCTTCGCTCATCAACATCCCGGCGTTCCAGGTGGCGATGTAGTTCAGGCCGTCGGCCACCGAGTGGTCGCGGGCGAAGTTCAGCTGCTCCTTGGTGCCGCGAATGCTCAGCGGCGACTTGGCGGCAATGCTGGCGGCGATCTGGCGCACACCGGCTTGCAGGGTCTCGCGGGTGTCGAACACGCGGTTCACCAGGCCGATGGCTTGCGCCTCGGCGGCTTCCACGCGCCGGCCGGTGTAGGCCAGCTCACGCACCAGGCCCTGGCTGCCGATCAGCTTGGGCAGCCGCTGCAGCGTACCCACATCGGCCACCATGCCGATGTCGATCTCCTTGATGGAGAAGTAGGCGTCGGCACTGCAGTAGCGCATGTCGGCGGCGCAGATGAGGTCGATGCCGCCGCCCACGCAGGCGCCGTGGATGGCCGCCAGCACGGGCTTGCGGCAACGCTCCAGGCTGGTGAGGGTGTCTTGCATGTCCAGGATCACGCGGCGCAGGGCCTCGCGGGTGCGGCCGTCGCACGGGTCCTGAATCTGCGGGGCCAGGCCCATCATCATTTGCAGGTCGATGCCGGCGGTGAAGTGCTTGCCTTCGCCGTCCAGCACCACCACGCGGCATTCGGGCTGGCCGTCCAGCCAGTCGAAGGCGCGACGGAAGTCTTGCCACATGGTGGCGTTCATCGCGTTGGCCTTGTCCGGGCGGTTCAGCCGCACGGTGGCGATGTGGTCTTGCAGGGTGATGGCGAGGGTGTCGAGTTGCATGCGAGGGGCAGGTTATGGGGCGCGCCGGGGCCGCGCCGCCTGGGCTCAAGTGATGTGATCGTGCCACCACCCGGCCTGGCCCGGCCGCTCAAGGGTGACACGGGCGGTGATATTTGCCCGCCGCCGTGCCTTCGGGGCGGCCCTGGAGCGCGCTCAGCCCGCCGGGGGCGGCACGTGGGCCGGGTCCAGCAAAGGCTGCAGGGCTTGGGCGGCGGCGCTGAAGGCCAGGCGTTCCATCTGATCCCGCACCTGCGCAAACGCCTCGGCCCCGAGGCGCTGCCGCAGGGCCGGGCCCAGCTCGGCAAACAGTTGCAGCGCGCCCAGGTCGCCGTTGTCCAGTTGCTCCAGCAGGTGGGCCAGGCGGGCCGCGGGCAGGGGCTCCGCGCTGTGCGAAACCGGGGCCTCGGCCGTGCTCAAGACGGGCGCGGCGGCGGCGCTCAAGGCTTGCAGCTGCGCGGCCAGCGGGCCGAAGCTGGCATCCGCCTCGGGCAGGTTGCGCTGGCCGCAGGCGGTTTCAGCCACTTGGGCGGCGCGGGCCAGCTCGCGCGCGCCCAGCGTGCCGGCGCTGCCTTTGAGGTTGTGCATGCGCCGCGTCCAGCGGGGCAGTTCGTCCCGGTCCAGCGGCACGGCCGTGGGCACGTCGGCAAAGTCGTTCAGCAGGCGGCGCAGCAGGGTGCAGAACAGTGTGAAGTCGCCGCCCAGCCGTCGGCGTGCGTCGGGGCCGTCGATGCCGGGGATGTCCAGCCAGGCTGCGCGGTCCGGCGGCGCCGCTGGGGCCTCTGCGGAAGGGGCGGCCGGTGCAGCGGTGGCGGGCGCCCGTTCGCCCAGGTGCCGGCGCAGGCAGGCCACGAGCTCTTGCGGGTCGAAGGGCTTGCCCAGCACATCGTTCATGCCGGCGGCCGAGGCGCGTTGCTGTTCGCCCACCGTCACGCCAGCGGTCAGCGCAATCACGGGCAGGGTGTGCAGCCCCAACGCGCTGCGGATGCGCCGGGTGGCGTCGTGCCCGTCCAGCACCGGCATTTGCACATCCATCAGCACCACGTCGACCTGGCCGGGGTGGTCGATCAGGTGCTGCACGGCGGCCTGGCCGTCGTGCGCGACGCTGACGGTGGCGCCCTCCAGCCGCAGGATGCGGCGGGCCACCTCGAGGTTGAGTTCGCTGTCGTCGGCCACCAGCACGTGCACGCCTTGCAAGGCCAGGCCGGCCGGCGTGGTGGGGGCGGCCGCGTGCAGCAGGGGCAGAGCGTCGGCCGACGCGGTGCGCAGCGTGAGGTCCACGGTGAACTCGCTGCCCACGCCGGGCTGGCTGGTCACCGCCACGGTGCCGCCCATCAGCGTGACGAGCTGCCGCACGATGGACAGCCCCAGGCCCGTGCCGCCGTAGCGCCGGGTGGTGGAGGTGTCGGCCTGGGCGAAGGGCTGGAAGATGCGGCCCAGGGCGTCTGGCGCAATGCCGATGCCGGAATCCCGCACCACAAAGCGCAGCGCCACGCGGGCCGGGTCGTTCGCGTTCGCCGCCCCAGCCGCCGGCAGGGGCTGGGCCTGCACCTGCAGCCGCACCTCGCCTTGCGCAGTGAACTTGATGGCGTTGCTCAGCAGGTTGGTCAGCACCTGGCGCAGGCGGGTGGCGTCGCCCTCCAGCGCCTCGGGCAGGTCTCGCGGCCGGTCGATGCTGAAGCCGATGCCTTTGTCCTGCGCCTGCACGCCCAGCATGCCGGCCAGCTCATCCAGCAGGTTCTCCAGCGAGAAGGGGGCGGCCTCCAGGCTCATCTCCGACGCCTCAACCTTGGACAGGTCCAGCACGTCGTTGATGATCGCCAGCAGCGACTTGCTGGCCTGCTGAATCTTGGTGACGAAGCCGCGTTGGTCGCCGTCCAGCGGTGTGCGCTCCAGCAGGTACGAAAGGCCGATCACCGCGTTCATGGGCGTGCGGATCTCGTGGCTCATGTTGGCCAGGAACTGGCTCTTGGCCTGGTTGGCGTGGTTGGCGCGGTGGATGGCTTCGCGCAGCGTGCGCTCGAACTCCTGCCGGGCGCTCACGTCGTGCGCGATGCCCAGCAAGCCCACAAGCGCGCCGGCGTCGTCGCGGATGTGGGTGATGGCCAGTGACACCGGCACGCGGCTGCCGTCCTTGCGGCAGTAACTCCACTCGATGGGCAGCCCGACCACGCTGTCGTCCACAAACACCCGGTTCTTGCCGACCGACTCGCCCAGTTGCGCCTGCATCGCCGCGCGGCGCTCTTCCAGCTCCAGCGGGTCGTGCAGCAGCTCAACGGCCTTGCGGCCCATCACTTCGTCGGCGGTGTAGCCGGTGAGCTTCTCAGCGCCGCGGTTGAACAGGGTGATGCGGCCGTTCAAGTCCACGCTCAAGATGGACACCTGCGTGGCGGCATCCAGCACCGCGCGCAACGTGGTGAGCGCGCGTTCCAGCGCCTGTTCAGCCCGCTTGCGCTCGGAGATGTCGGTGGACACCGCGTAGTAGCCCTGCACCTCGCCCGCGGCGTTCAGGTCCGGCACCAGCCGGGCTTCGTAGTCGCGCAGCTCGCCGTGTCGGCTGGGGATGACCGTCTCGAAGATCTGCGACTGGCCGGCCAGCGCCCCATGGAAAGCCGCAGCCAGCTCGGGCGGGGGCGTGCCGTCCACGAACGCGCGGGGCTGTTGGCCCAGCAAGGCCTCGCGGGGCAGGTTGTAGGCCTCGCATTGCGCGGCGTTCACGAAGCGGAAGCGGTGGTCCCGGTCCATGTAGGAAATGCGCAGCGGCAGGCGGTCGGTCACCTCCTGCAGGAAGCGGCTGGCGTCCTCCGCCGCCTTGCGGGCTTGCTCGGCCTCGTGCTGCAGGCGGCGGATGGGGGTGATGTCGATGCTGATGGAAATGAAGCGCTCGATCTGGCCCTGCGCGTCCAGGAAGGGCGCGACGATGCTGTCCAGCCAGTAGCGTTCGCCGGCTTTGTCCAGGTTGCAGATCTCGCCCCGCCAGGCGTCGCCCTGCAGCAGGTGCTGGCCGAGTTCGGCCCAGAACGCGGGCGTGTGCTCGGGGGCGGCCAGCGTGGGGTGGGTGCGGCCGATCAGTTCGTCGGCGCTGAAGCCGGAGCGCTCGCAGAACAGGGCGTTGGGCTGGGTGATGCGGCCGTCGCGGTCGGAAATGGCCACCAGGGCGAAGCGGTCCAGCGTTTGCAGCAGCGCGGTGTTGTTGCGCAGCGCGGCCACCAGTTCGGCGGTGCGCTGCTCCACCTGGGCTTCCAGGCTGGCGTTCAGGGCCGCGAGGGCTTCGCGCGCCTGCTGGGCGGCGCGCATGTCGCGCAACGTCTTGGCCATGCCCACGCAGCGGCCCTGGTCGTCCAGGATGGGGCCTGCCGTCAGCGACACCGCGATCAGGTGCCCGTCTTTATGGCGGCGCAGGGCGTCGAACGGCGGCACGCGCTGGCCGCGGGCGATGGTGGCGCGAAACGACAGGTCATCGCTCAGGCTCTCGGGCGGCAGCAGCAGGGCTTCTACCGTTTGGCCCAGCGCCTCGGTCGCGGTGTAGCCGAACAGCCGTTCGGCGCCGCCGTTCCATTCCGTGATCACGCCGTCCAGGGTCGCGCCGATGATGGCGTCGTCGGACCCCTCCACGATGGCCGCGCGGCGGGCCTGCTCCAGCCGCTCGCGCCCCGCGCGGGCCCGGGCGGTGACCCAGAAGAAGGTCAGCCCCGCCAGCAGCAGGCCCACGCCGCCGACGCTGGCCGCCGCGGCCTCCGGCGGCGGCAGGCGCAGGCCGGCCACGAAGTCTTGTGTGGCGTGCACCCGGGCCAGCCAGCGGCGGCCGCGAATATCGAACTCGACGTCGGTGGTGGCTGGTTCGGTGTCGTGGCCTTCGCCCGGGTGGGTGTGCTCAATGAACTGGCGTGGGTTGCCGGTGCCGCCTTGGGGCAGGTCGAACAGGTCCAGCGCCACATGGCCGTGGGCTGCGCCCACGTCGGCCAGCACGTCGCGGGCAACGAGCACGGCGTAGGTCCAGCCCATGGTGTTGGCTTCGCGGGCCTCCGGGGTGGCGCCCGGGTCGGCAAAGCGGTAGATGGGCAGCGCCAACATCAGGCCCGAACTGCCGCCGTCGCGCGCAATGCGCAAGGTCAGCGGCTCGCTCAGCACGGAATCGCCATCGCGCGCCGCTTGGCGGGTGGCGGCGTCGCGCGCGGGTTCCGAGGCCAGGTCCAGCCCGATGGCCGCCTGGTTTTGCGCCAGGGGTTCGGCGAAGGCCACCAGCTTGCGCTCGCCCTCGTGCGGGCGGAACTGGCGGACGGCGTAGTCAGGCTGCCCCTGGGCGCGGGCGCGGGCGACGAAGGCGGTTTCGTCAGCCTGCGGCACGCGCCACACCACGCCCAGCCCCCGTGCGCCCGGGAACTCGCGCTCAGCGTCGCGGCTGAGCATGTAGGCGTGCATCTGCTCTGACCGCAGGCTGCGCCCGCCGGCCGCCATCACGGCACCTCGCAGCCCGCGCAGGCCGGCGTCGTAGCGGGTGATGCGGGCCTGGATTTCGCGCGTGGCTTCCTGCGCGCGGCTTTGCAGCGCCTCGCGCACGGCCTGCTGGTTGTGGCGGGCCTGCCAAGCGGCGGCGCCCGCCGTGGCCAGCCCGGTCAGCACCACCACGCCCAGTGCGGCGCGCAACGCGGTGCTGAAGTCGCCCTCGGGCCGGCGGCCCGTCACGCCGCGCTCCCCTGGGCGTCCCGCGTGGCGGGCGAGTCGGTGGAGGGCAGCGGGCACCCACCCGGGGCGGCCGGGGAGGGCTGGGCGTCGAGGATGTCTTGCCGCCAGGTGCGGTCGCGGCCGGCCTGTTTGGCGGCATACAGCGCTTCATCAGCGGCTTGGGTCAGGCGCTCCGGCGCCAGCCCGGGTGCGGCCGGGCCTGCGGAGCGCGGCGGATACACCGCGATGCCCACGGACACCGTCACGTGGTCGGCCGTTTGGGACGTGGCGTGCGGCAGCGCCGCGTCCCGCAGGCGGCTCTGGATGCGGGCGGCCACATCTTCGGCCCCGGAGCCGTCGGTGTTGGGCAGCAGCACGACGAACTCTTCGCCGCCGTAGCGCGCAAGCACGTCGGTCGGGCGGCGCAGCGAGTCGCTTGCGGCATCGGCCACCCGGCGCAGGCAGTCGTCACCCGCGGGGTGGCCGTAGTGGTCGTTGTAGGCCTTGAAGTGGTCCACATCCATCATCAGCAGCGCCAGGGGCTGGCCGGTGCGGTTGGCCCGCGCCCATTCGCGCTGCAGGGCTTCGTCGAAGCTGCGGCGGTTGGCCTGGCCGGTCAGGCCGTCCGTGGCGGCCACCGCGCGCAGGGTGTCGGTCAGCGCCTTCACGCGCAGCTGGGTGCGCACGCGGGCCACCAGCAGGGGCTCGCTGATGGGCTTGGTGATGAAGTCGGACGCGCCGGCTTCCAGCCCGCGCAGTTCGTCGGCGGGCTCCAGGTAGCCGGTGACAAAGATGACAGGCACGTCGGCCAGGGCCGGGTCAGCCTTCATGCGCCGGCACACCTCGAAGCCGCTGATGTCTGGCAGGTCGCCGTCCAGCAACACGAGGTCCGGCACGTGTTCGTGCACTTTGGCCAGCGCTTGGTGGCCGTCCATCGCAAAGCGGATGCGCCCCATGCCCTTGAGGGCGCCGGCCATGACCTGAATCATGCCGGGGTCGTCATCCACGAGAAGAAGTTCGGGGGCGTTCATGCAAGCAAGGCTCAGGCGCAGCGCAACGTGATGGCGAAGCAACTGCCTTGCCCGGGGGTGGAGGTGACGGACAGCTCGCCGTGCATGGCATGCACGAGCTGCCGCGTGATGGCCAGGCCCAGGCCCGTGCCGGGCCGGTCCGAGCGCTCGCGGCCGAGGCGGTTGAAGGGTTCAAACAGGCTGTGCAGCTGGGTTTCGTCCATGCCCATGCCGTCGTCTCGCACCGCCACGCGCACGCGGCCGGGGGCCGGCTCGTCGATCTCCACGCCCACATGGCCACCACGCTCGTTGTATTTCACGGCGTTGGAGAGCAGGTTGCTCAGGCACTGCGTGAGGCGCCGGGCATCGGCCTGGGCCAGTGGCGGGCGCTGCGTGAGCACGGGTTCGCGCACGTCCACGCCCGCCCAGCTGGCGGCGGGTGCCACGGCGGCCAGGGCCTCGGCCACGGTGTCGCGCAGGTCCACCGCGCCCAGGTTCAGCTTGAGGGCGCCGGTCTCGCCGCGTGCGAATTCCAGCAGGTCTTCGATGAGGTGCTGCATCGCCCGGCCCGCGTTCTGGATGCGGTCCAGCCCTTCGGCCCGCTTGGCGTCCAGCGCCGGGTCCATGCGCATGATTTGCGCGAAGCCCAGCACCGCGTTGAGCGGGTTGCCCAGCTCGTGGGCGATCACGCCGATCATGCGGGTCTTGGCTGTGCTGGCGGCCTCGGCCGCCGCGCGGGCCACGCTCTCGGCCTGCAGGCGTTCGCGGTCGCTGATGTCGCGCAGCACCCAGGTGGTGAACTGGTGTTGCCCTTCCACCAACGCCGAGGCCGTGGCCTCCACTGGCTTCGGCGCGCCGTTGCGGCCGCTGAGTTGCAGACGCACCGGCGCACGGCGGGCCTGCTCGGCCAGCAGCGTGGGCGCATCCAGCCAGGCCGACAGCGGGCTGCCCACCACGGCGCCTTCACGCCCGGCAAACATCTCGGCTGCGGCGGCATTGGCCAGCAGCACGGTGTTGGCTTCGTCGCACACCAGGATGGCGTCCGTGGCGGTGCGCACGATCTCGGACACGCGCGCATCGGCAATGCGGCGCCAGCGCTCGCCGGCGGCGCGCAGTTCGGCGTCTTGCCGCAGTTTGAGGTCCAGCAGGTTGCGCACGCGGGCCCGCAGCACCGGGGCCACGATGGGCTTGCTGACGAAGTCGGCCGCGCCGAGTTCCAGGGCGCGGGTCTCGTCGGCCGGGCGGTCGTAGCGGGTCACGAACACCACGGGCACGCCTTTGAGCCGCGGGTCGGCCTTCAGCGCCGCGCAGATGGCGAAGCCGTCCTGGCCCGGCATCATGGCGTCCAGCAGCACAAGGTCAGGCTCGATGCGCCGCGCCATCTTGAGCGCGTTGCGCCCTTCGGTCACGAAATGGATGCTGCCCAGGTCTTGCAGCGTGCTGCCCAACATCTGCACGGCGGCGGCGTCGTCGTCAATGATGAGCAGGGCCGGCAAGTCGCGCGCGCGGCCGGGGTCGGCGGCGGGCAGGGCGCCCGTGCCGGCGCTGGCGCCTGCCGCCATCAAGGCCCGTTCCCGCAACCGGGCGCGCACCCGGGCGCGGAAGGTTTCGGGCACCAGCGGCTTGGTGATGAAGTCGTTCACGCCGCGCTGCACGGCGGCCAGTTCGGTGTCGGTCTCGTCGTCGGCGGTGGCCATGATCACCGGCACGGCGCGCAGGTCGGGGTCGCGGCGCATGGCGTCGTACACCTGCAGACCGTCCATGCCGGGCATGCGTGCGTCCAGCACGATGAGGTCCGGCCGCGAGGCGCGTGCCAGCCGCAAGGCTTCCTCGCCCGTGCTGGCGAAGTTCAGGTTGGGGAAGTCCGACAGCAAATGCCGCATGGTGTGGATGGCGGTGGGGTCGTCATCCACGAGCAGCAGTCGGGCGTCACGCAAGTCCATGGCGGGTCGTCATCCTCAGACGGTTGAGAATTCGCAAATGTATCAATATTGCAGTTTGCGGACCCAACGGATATCGTTTGTATTTGTGATGAAGTATCAGTTTTTTGGGTCGGCGTGGATAGTCACCCGGCCTCGGGACACGCCCGGGGGAAGTCGCACAATCGCGGGATGCTGACCGTCGACAAGATCATTGCGCGGGGCCATGGCCTCGCATCCGTGTTGCTCAAACGGGCCACCCAGGTGGAGCTGGATTGGGATGTGCGCCAGAAAAGCCGCTTCGAGGCCACCGACAGTGCCGGGCGCCGCTTGGCGGTGTTCCTGCCGCGCGGCACCGCGGTGCGCGGGGGCGATGTGATGGTGGTGTCGGACGGCTCCCTGGTGCGGGTGCTGGCCGCGCCGCAGCCGGTGATGCAGGTGCGCGTGTGCGCCGCGCACGGCCAGCCGCTGGACCTGCTGCGCGCCGCCTACCACCTGGGCAACCGCCACGTGCCGCTGGAGGTGCAGGCCGACGTGCTGCAGTTCGAGCCCGACCCGGTGCTGGCCGACATGCTGCGCCGTCAGCACCTGATCGTGACCGAGACGCACGCGGCGTTCGAGCCGGAGGGCGGGGCTTATGGCGACGGGGCGGGCCATGGGCATGGACACGACCACAGTCACGACCATGGCCACGCCCATGCTCATGCCCATGACGAGCCGGGGCACGCCTGTGGTCATGCGCACCACGAACACGGCCACGACCATGGACACGAGCATGTACATGAGCATGGCCCCGCGTGCGGGCACGCGCACCACACCCATGAGCCGCATGCGGCGCACGGGCATGCGCCCGCCTTGCCGGCCCGGTCGGGCAAGCCGGTGGGCATTCCGGTGAAGGCGCATGACGGCCATGGGCACGAGGGGCATGTGCACGGCCCCGGCTGCGGGCACGACCACTGAAACCGCCCGCCGGCATGACGGCTGGTGCCGCCGATTTGCTGCATTAGCATCCGGCGCGCGGGCCGCACGGGCGGCCGCGTTTCAGGCCGTTGACTCCCATGACATCCATCCGTCCCTTGGCCCTCACCTCGCTCGCAGCGCTGGCCGTTGCGTTGCTGCCCAGCACCGTCTGGGCGCAGTCGCCCAACCTGGCGGGCGCCACCTACTTGAGCGCTTCGGTGGGCACGGGCAAGGTCGGGCTGAACTGCCCGGCCAACACCCCGTGCAGCCGTGTGGACGCCAGCAGCGTGCTCCGCGCTGGGCACCGCCTGGGCAATGGCTGGGCCTTCGAGGTGACCTACAGCCGCATCGCGGCGGACTGGGGTGTGCTGGGAGCCAACTACTCGGCCGAGTTCACCGGTTTCGGCCTGGGCACGGCCTACGCCATTCCCCTGACCGACAGCTTCAGCGCCTGGGCGCGGCTGGGCGGCAGTTCCAACGAGTTGCGCCTGCAGCCCGCCGTGGGCCTGGCCGGGCGCAACCCCGGCACCATCACCACCACCTCGTTCAACCCCTACGCGGGGCTGGGCCTCGTGTGGCAGATCAGCCCGCACTGGAGTGCCAGTGCCAACCTGGACGTCACGCGCGCCGACCTGCGCGAGTCACCCAACGCCGCCCGTCAGGGCGTGACGGTGCGCTCCGTCGGCCTGGGCATCGGGTTCAACTTCTGACGGCCAACCACCGCACATGACGCCCACGCCCCCCGCGCTGCTGCACTTGCTTTGGCTGGCCAGCCCGGCGCTGCCGGTGGGTGGCTTCAGCTACTCCGAGGGCCTGGAAGCCGCCGTGGATGCCGGTGTGGTGACGGATGAAACCTCGGCGGGCGACTGGCTGCTGAATCAACTGGCCTTGGTGCAGGCCCGTGCGGAGTTGCCCGTGGCAGCGGGCGCCCATGCCGCCGCGCTGGCGCTGGACGGCGAGCGGCTGGCGGCGCTGAACGCCTGGGTGCTGCAAACCCGCGAGACGGCCGAAAGCCTGCAGCAGGTGCAGCAGATGGGCCGCAGCCTCGTGGTGTGGATGCAGTCGCTGCTGCCGGGCTCCCCCGTGCTGCCGCTGCTGCAAGCGCTCAGCCCAGCGCCGACCTGGCCCGTGGTGATGGGCGCGGTGGCCGCTGCGCGCCAAGCGCCGCTGGAGGCCGCGTTGCAGGCCATCGCCTTCGGCTGGGCCGAAAACCTGATGCAGGCCGCCGTGCGCTGTGTGCCCCTGGGCCAAACGGCCGGGCAGCGGCTGTTGGCACGGCTCGTGCATGCCATTCCGGAGGCCGTGGCCCAGGCGCTGGCACAGCCCGAGCCGCTGGCGTTTGCCCCGCTGCTGGGCATCCACGGCGCCCGTCACGAAACTCAATATTCCCGCTTGTTCCGCTCATGACTGTCCACCCCGCGCAACTCCACGCCATCCCGAACCGAACCAAGACGCTGCCGCCGCTGCGCGTGGGCGTGGGCGGGCCGGTGGGGTCGGGCAAAACCACCTTGGTGGAAATGCTCTGCAAGACCATGCGTGAGCGCTGGGACCTGGTGGTCGTCACCAACGACATCTACACCAAGGAAGACCAGCGCCTGTTGACCGTGGCCGGCGCGTTGGAGCCCGAACGCATCATGGGCGTGGAGACCGGCGGCTGCCCGCACACCGCCATCCGCGAGGACTGTTCCATCAACCTCGAAGCGGTGGACCGCATGCTGGAGAAGTTCCCGAACGCCGACATCGTGTTCGTGGAAAGTGGCGGTGACAACCTGGCCGCCACCTTCAGCCCCGAACTGTCGGACCTCACCATCTACGTGATCGACGTGGCCGCCGGCGAGAAGATCCCGCGCAAGGGCGGCCCCGGCATCACCAAGAGCGACCTGTTCGTCATCAACAAGACCGACCTGGCCCCGCATGTGGGCGCGGACCTGGACATCATGCGCAGCGACACCGCGCGCATGCGGCCGGTCAAGCCCTGGGTCATGACCAACCTCAAAACCCGTGAAGGGCTGGCCGAGGTGGTCGACTTCATCGAAAAGAAGGGCCTGCTGGTTGGCTGACGCGGTTCGCTGGCCGGCACGCCTGGCCCTGAACGCCACGCGCGACGGCGCCGCCACCCGGCTGCACGCCCGGCACGACGGCCCGTTGCGGCTGCTCAAAACGCTTTACCCGGAAGGGCCGGGCGTGGCGCATGCGGTGCTGGTGCATCCGCCAGGCGGGCTTGTGGGCGGGGACCGGCTGGACATCGAGTTGGATGTGCAGCCGGGCGCACATCTGCTCGTCACGACGCCGGCCGCCACGCGCTTTTACCGCTCCAACGCCGGCGAAGCCGCGCAGGTGGTGCAGGCGCGGGTGGGCGCGGGCGCGCGTCTGGAATGGCTGCCGCAAGAGACGCTGGCCTACCCGGCCTGCGACGCGCGCAACGAGGTGCGGCTGCGCCTGGCCCCGGGTGCCAGCCTGTTCGCCAGCGAGGTGCTGGGCCTGGGCCTGCCGGCCGCGGGTGAGCCCTACGTGCGGGGGCGGCTGCTGCAGCATCTGGAAATCGCCGGTCTGTGGTTGGATCGCGGCCGCCTGGACGCGGCTGACCATGCGCTGCTGGATGGCCCGTGCGGCCTGGCCGGTCACCGTGTGTTGGGCACGCTCGCCTATGCGCAGACGGTGCCGCTGCCCGAAGCGCCGGGCTTGCTGGATGACGCCCGCGCGCTGCTGGCGGCGGTGCCGCATGCCGGCGCCACCCACCTGGCCTTGGCCGGCGGTGCCGTGTTGATCGTTCGCGTGGTGGGCGACGAGGTGGAGGCCGTCACCGGCGCCCTGCGCCAGGTGCACGCGTTGTGGCGCGAGCGGCTGTGGCGCCTGGACAGCGCCGCCCCGCGCATTTGGGCGACCTGACGCCCCGGTCAGTTCACCCCGCCCCAGCAGGGCGGCAAGTGCTGCCCGAGCGACGGGCTCAGTCGTCGCCGCCGGGGATCTGCTGGCGCAGCTTGACCTTGGTGGCCGCGTTCTTGCGCATCTTGATGTTCATCATCTCGACGCCCAGCGAGAACGCCATCGCGAAGTAGATGTAGCCCTTGGGCACGTGGTGGCCAAAACCTTCGGCCACGAGCACCACGCCCACCACCACCAGGAAGCTCAACGCCAGCATCTTGATGGTCGGGTGATCACTCACGAAGCGGCCGATCGGGCCGGCAAACAGCATCATCAAGGCCACCGAGCACACCACGGCGCCGATCATGATGCGCACGTCATCCACCATGCCCACGGCGGTGATGATGGAGTCCAGCGAGAACACCAGGTCGATCAGCATGATCTGCAAGATGATGGACGCGAAGGCCGCCTTGGCCTTGGCACCGGGGCTGGCGTGGGCTTCGTCCTCGCCTTCCAGCGAACCGTGAATCTCGCCGGTGCTTTTCCAGATCAGGAACAGGCCACCGCCGATCAGGATGAGGTCGCGGCCGGAAATCGGTTTGTCGAGGATGGGCAGGGTGAACAGCGGCTCCACCATGCCCACGATCCAGGCCAGCATCAGCAACAGGCCGATGCGCATGAACATCGCGGCGAACAAGCCGATGCGACGGGCCACCTCCTGGCGCGCCTTGGGCAGCTTGTCGACCAGGATGCTGATGAAGATGATGTTGTCGATGCCCAGCACCAGCTCCAGTGCGGTCAGCGTCGCCAGGGCGATCCAGGTTTGCGGGTTGGAGAGCAGTTCCAGCATCGTGTTCCGTCCGAGGTGAATCGCGCATTGTCGGCAGCGGATGGGCGGGTGATTCCAGCCGAGGGCTGACGCTGGCTTCGGTTTTTCCGAGGTGCAGGCGGGTGCTGCGGGGGGTCTGGGGCCAGCGCTCAGTGCGTGCCCAGGGCGCGCAGCAGGTCTTGCGGTGTGTAGGTGCGCGGCTGCGCGGGCCAGTGCTGCACCAGCGCGAGCATGCGGGCGTTGAGGGGCGCCGCGCGGCCCAGCTGCGTGGCCAGCCGTACCACCTCGCCGCACAGCGCATCGATTTCGGTGGGGCGGCCCAGGGCCAGGTCGTCCGCCATGCTGGACCGGGCACGGTCGTCCATGCGCAGCATCCGGGCGGCCAGCCGCTGGAACAGCCAGGTGGGTAAGCGCAGCACGCGCACGAGTTGCCGGGGCGGCAGGGGCGTCAGGCGAGCCAGGGGGCGTCCGGCGGCGTCCAGCAGGTCCAGGGCTTCTTCCTGCAAGGCGGCCAGCACGCGGCGGTAGCCGCGCTCCAGCAACTGTGCCCGCAGCGGCAGGCCGCTGAGCGCGTTCACGGGGTTGTTGAGGTTGAGCAGCAGCTTGGCCCATTGCACCGGCGCCAGGTCGGGCAGCAGCTTCAGCGGCAAGGGCAGTGCAGCCAGGGCCGCTTGCCAGGCGTGCAGCGCGGCATCACTCGGCTGTGCCTGCACGGCCAAGGCCCCGTCGGTGCCGCGGTGCACATGGCCCGGCGACAGCTCAGCAATGTTGAACGGCACCATGCCGGCATGCCACTGCAGGGCGGGCGCCGCACGGCGGGCCAGCTCGGTGTTGCCCACACCGTTTTGCAGGCTCACCACCGGCGTGCCGGCGGGCAGCGCCTGGGCCAGTTGCGCAGCGGCTTCGGCCGTGGCGCCGGACTTCACGCACAGCAACGCCAGGTCCGGCTGCAGGCCCGGGGGCGGTGTGTCGTGCAGGTGCAGTTGGGCGGCGGGCAGGTGGCGATCCAGGCCGTCCTGGTCGGTCAGGCGCATGCCGTGTTGCTGCAAGGCCGCCAGCATGCGCGGCCGGCCGACGAAGTGCACCGTGCATCCCGCCAACTGGGAGCACCCGCCAACGAAGCAGCCGACCGAGCCGGCCCCCATCACGAGCAGCGTGGTCACACGGGCTGGGCGAGGTCGCGCAGGTGCGTGGGGCCGACGCGGCGCTCGATTTCAGCCAGCAGGCCGCGGCCCCAGCCGGCCATGAACAGGGCCTCGCCCACCACGAACATCGGGCCGACGAGCAGGCCCACGAGGTCGTCGACGAAGGCGGGCTTGCGGCCTTCGTAGTAGTGGCCCACGAACTGGAAGATCCAGCCCACCACGAAGCTGCCCACGCCGATGGCCAGCCACAGGCTGGTGGTGGTGCCTTGCGTGGCCATCATGGCCAGCGCGGTGAGCGCACCGTTGGCCACGGTGGTGGCCGCGCCCAGCATGAAGTTGCCCCGCGTGAGGTACCAGACCGCGCTGACGCCCCACAGCACGATGGCTGCGTTCATGGGGGTGGAGCCGACCGCAAACTCCGCACGCGCCAGCAGCGCGCTGATCGCGAACACGATCAGCGGAATGCCGACGAAATGCGTGGCGATGTTGCGGCGATCGCGGTGGTAGGCGGCGTATTGCGCCATCAGGTCTAGGGCAGAACGGAACAGGCTGGCCATGGCAGGCTCCAGGCGTGGCGGTGCTGGCTATGCTAGTGCAGGCTTTCGCGCGCCAGGTGGCCCGCACCGGGCCTGACTCCAAGGAATTCCCCTGAAATGCACGCATCTTGGCGCCTGATGTATCGCCACGGGTTGCCGGCCCTGGCGCTGGTGACCCTGGTGGCCTGCACGGCCACGCCCTCCGTGCCGCCGGCGCGGTTGGAAGCCGCGCCGGCGGCTGCGGCCGCCAACGCGCAGCCGGACGCCACCGCCGGCTTGCGGGTGTGGGTGTTCCGCGCGGGGGCGGCGGCGCATTTGGGACACAACCATGTGATGCGGGCGGGTGACCTGCGGGTGCAGTGGCCGGCGGCTGGGCCGGTGCTGCGGTTCCGGCTGGATGCGTTGGCGGTGGACCCGCCGGAGCTGCGGGCAGCGGCGGGCCCGGCATTTGCCAGCGTGGTGGACGACGACGCCCGAGCCGGCACGCGTGCCAACCTGCTGCGGGCGCTGGAGGCGCAAGCGCACCCCGAAGTGGTGGTGCGCACGCTGCAGCAGCGCGGCGAAGGCCCACGGCGGGCGGTGGAGGTGGAGATCGAACTGCACGGCGTGACGCGCCGGCAGTGGCTGGCGGTGGAGGTGCAGGGGCGCCGCGCGCACGGCGTGGCGGTGGTGCGGCAATCCGACTTCGGGGTGCAGCCGTTCAGCGTGCTCGGCGGCTTGCTGGCGGTGCAGGACGCGCTGGTGGTGGAGTTCGACCTGCTAGAGCCCGAGCCGCATCAACTGCTTGGTGAGTTGCCGCCCGTCCGGTAGCCGCACCGCGTCGGGCAGGCTGCCGTAGCAGACGAAGCCCTGGCTCTCGTACAGGCCCACGGCGGCGCGGTTGCCGGCGGTGACGCTGAGTGTGACCTGCGCCAGACCCGGCGTGGCCCGCAGCCGAGCCAGCGCTTCGAGCAACAGCGCACGGCCGATGCCCCGGCCGCGGTGGGTGTCCGACACCATCATGCCGATGAGATGGGCCACGTGCTGCACCTTGCGCCGAGGCTCGCGCTCGCAGGTGATGGCGCCCACCAGCCGTGCGCCGTCCAGCGCCACCAGCGTGAACAGCGTGGCGCCCTGGCTGCCCCCAGCCAGGCGGCTGCGGTAGCTGGCGATGTCGCGCTGGGCCTCGGTTTCGGCGTCTGACGTGAAGGCCTGCGGGTGCCCGGCCAGCATCGCGTCGCGCAGCGCCTTGTAGGCCATGAGGTCGGGCTCCAGCAGCGGGCGCAAAACGAGGTCAGCCATGGGCGGGCGGGTGCAGGTCGGTCAGGTGGTTGAAGTTGACGAAGGCGCCGGGCGCGTTGAACTGCGCCACGCCGTGCGGCTGGCTGCGCATCCAGCGCAGCACCGCATGTTGCCCTTGCGCCAGTGCCGCGTCGAGCGTGGCGCGGTGCCGGGTGTGCAGCAGCGCGTGGGTGGGGTGCTCGCGCTCGGCCTGCACGAAGGCCAGGCCATGCGGCAGCGCAGCGGCCCAGAGGCGGGCGGCCAGGTCGGACGGCAGCTGGGGGCTGTCGCACGGAACGGTCAGCAACCAGGTGTCGTCGGGCACGGCGAGCAGCCCGGCCAGCATGCCCGCCAGGGGGCCGGCAAAGGCGTAAGCGGGCGGGTCCGGCAGCACGGGCACGCCGAGCGCGGCGTAAGCGTCCAGGTGGCGGTTGGCGCTCACCATCAGCGACTGCACCTGCGGCGCCAGGGCATCCAGCACATGCGCCGCCAGCGGGCGCCCGTGCCAGGGTTGCAGGCCTTTGTCGACGCCGCCCATGCGCGTGCCGCGGCCGCCGGCCAGCACCAGGCCCACGATGGGCGCGGGCGTCACGGCGGGGGCTCGCCCGGCGCGCCGGGAAACGCGTCGGCGTCTTGCCGCGGGCCTTGCATCACGGCGGTCACCCAGCAGCCGATGAGCCAGGTCAGCACCATGCTCAGGCTGAACAGCTGAGCGCCGGCCACGATGAAGTCGATGAGCAGCTGCGAGCGGTGCGGGTCCGGGTGCAGGCCCGGCTGAAAGAAGCCTTTGGCGGCCTCGCCGACCAGCCAGGGCAGTGCCACACCGGCCACCACGGCCCACAGGGCGAGGCGGCGCAGGCGGGGCGTGAACCAGGCCATGACGGTCAGCCGCCGATGTAGTGCATTTCCACGCGCCGCTCGCCGCTGGGCGCCTGGCCTTGGCCGCGCAGTTGCGAGTAGCGGTCGCGCCGCTGGCCCCACAGGCCGGCAATCGCGCCGGCCAGCTGGTCGTCGGCCAGCGCGTCGGGGCTGCGCAGCAAGTGCCGAAGGTCCGTGCCGCGGGTGGCGAACAAGCAGGTGTAGAGCCGCCCTTCGGTCGACAGCCGGGCGCGGTTGCAGTCGCCGCAAAAGGCCTGTGTGACTGAGGAAATGAAGCCCACCTCGCCGCGGCCGTCGGCATAGGCCCAGCGCTCCGCGGTTTCACCGGCAGCGCTGGGCGACAGCGGCGTCAGCGGGAACTCTGCGGCAATGCGCCGCTGCACCTCGGCGCTGGGCAGCACCTGGTCCATGCGCCAGCCGTTGGTGGCGCCCACGTCCATGTATTCGATGAACCGCAGCACGACGGCGCCGCCGTGGTGCTCGCGGAAGTACCGCGCCATGGGCAGGATCTGGTGGTCGTTGACGCCGCGCTGCACCACCATGTTGACCTTGATCGGCCCGAGACCGGCCGCTTGCGCGGCGGCGATGCCGTCCAGCACGTCGGCCACGGGGAAGCCGACGTCGTTCATGCGCTGGAACACCGCGTCGTCCAGCCCGTCCAGGCTCACGGTCAGGCGTTGCAGGCCGGCCGCGCGCAGGCCCGCTGCTTTTTTGGCCAGCGTGGAGCCGTTGGTGGTGAGGGTTAGGTCCAGCGGGGTGCCGTCGGGCTTGCGCAGCGCAGCCAGCATGCGGATGAGTTCGTCCAGCCCGCGGCGCAGCGTGGGCTCGCCGCCGGTGATGCGCAGTTTCTCCACGCCCAGGCTCACGAACACGCGCGCCAAACGGGTGATCTCTTCAAAGCTCAGCAGCTCGGCGTGCGGCAGGAACTGGTGGTGTTTGTCGAACACCTGCTTGGGCATGCAGTAGCCGCAGCGGAAGTTGCACCGGTCGGTGACCGAGATGCGCAGGTCGCGCAGGGGCCGCCCCAAGGCGTCGGCCAGCAAGGGGCCCGGCTGCCAGCCCGGCGCCGGCACCTGCAGCGGGGCGGCGGGCGGGTGGAAGGTCAGGGGCACTTCGCGTGAGCTCATGCAGTGATTCTCACTCTGCGCTGGCGGCCTTGCGCTTAGCAGGACTTGCGCGGCGCCGTCATCGTCAGGCTTCAGGATGCCGCCACGCGGCTGCGCTTGCCAGCGGCCCGGTCCGCCCGGTTGAATGGCGCGCATGCCCGCAGTACTGCATGCCGACCTTCCGCGCTTCGTTGCCTTCGGCGAAGCCCTCACGCAACTCACCCGTGTGGGGCCGGACCTCTGGCGAAGCAGCTGCGCCGGCGCGCCATGGCGGGTGGCGGTGGCGCTGTCCAGCCTCGGGCAGTTGAGTGCCTTTGCCGGTGCGGTGAGTCAGGAGCCCTTCGGCACGGCGCTGTGGCAGGCCAGCCAGGATGCCAACCTGGACCTGCGCTTCCTGCAGCAACTGCCGCGCGCGCCGTTGTTGGCGGTCCTTCACTCGGTGCAGCCGCCGCACTGGGAGTTGATCGGCGACGACAGCGCCGACCTGCACTTTCGCCCCGAGGGCCTGCCGCAGGGCTGGACGCGGGCGCTGCGCTGGGCGCATTTCGGCAGCCTGGGGCTGGTGCGTCGCCCGCTTGCCGGGCGGCTGATTGCGCTGGCTCAGGCGCTCAAGGGGGAAGGGCGGCTGATCAGCTACGACCCGGGCTACCGCGGCCTGCCCATGGACTCCAACTACGACGAGACGCTGGAGCTGATGTGCCGTATGGCTGATCTGGTGCGGCTGTCAGAGGCGGACCTGCGGGGGCTGTTCCGCGTGGGGGATGTGCGGTCGGGCCTGGCTCAGATGGCGGCCTGGAACCCCACCGGCTGGCTGCTGCTGACCCGGGCTGACGGCAGCGCCACGCTGTACCACGGGGTGCAGGAGTGCCACGGCCAGCCGCCGCCGCACGCCCTGGGCGACACCGCCGACATGGGCGACGCCGTGCTGGCCGGCTTGCTGGACAGCCTGATGCGCGACGCCGGAGCGCCGGCCGCGCAGCACCTGCGCTGGGCGCTGGCTGCCGGCGCGGCCGCGTGCAGCGTGACCGGCTGGGTGCCGCCGCGCGCCGCAGTGGCCGACGGGCTCGCCTCCAGCGTGCGCATGACGCCGGACTAGGGTTTGCCCGCGGGTCTCTTGATCCAGGTCAAGGGGGCTTCTACGATTAACCGACCGGTCGGTAGAGAAATCCCATGTCCGAAATGTCCTCCCTGATCCAGATCGAGCAACACGGCGCCGTGCGCCTGCTGCGGCTGAACCGCCCCGAGGCGCTGAACGCCTTCACCACGGGCCTGTTGGCCCAGCTGCGCCAGGCCCTGGACGCGGCGGCGGACGACCGCGAGGTGCGCTGCGTGGTGCTGACCGGCGCGGGCCGCGGCTTCAGCGCCGGGCAAGACCTGGGCGACCCGCACGTGGCGCCCAGCCGCGAACCCGGCACGCCGCCCAAGGACATCGGCCACCTGCTGGACCATTTCTACATTCCGCTGGCCCGGCGCGTGCGCAGCATGCCCGTGCCCGTGGTGGCCGCGGTGAATGGCGTCGCGGCCGGCGCGGGCGCCAGCCTGGCGCTGGGGTGCGACCTGGTGCTGGCGGCCGAGAGCGCCAGCTTCATCCAGGCGTTTTCCAAGATCGGGTTGATTCCGGACTGCGGCGGCACCTGGCTGCTGCCGCGCCTGGTGGGCCGCGCCAAGGCGCTGGAATTGGCGCTGCTGGGCGACAAGCTCAAGGCTGCGGAGGCGCAAGCCCTGGGCTTGATTTCCCGCGTGCTGCCGGACGCTGAGCTCATGGATGCCGCCATGGCCACCGCGCAGAAGCTGGCGTCCATGCCCACCCGCGCGCTGGTGGCCACGCGCAATGCGATGGACGAAGCGCTCAAGCTCGACTTCGACACCGCCCTGCAGCGTGAGGCCGTGCTGCAAAGCCAGATGGGCTTTGCCTACGACTACCTCGAAGGCGCTGCGGCCTTCCTGGACAAGCGCAAGCCCGCCTTCAAGGACCGCTGATGGACGCGCAAGCCGTTGCCGACCGCGTTCGCGACGTCATGGTCGCGGACGACGCCGCGAGCCGCATGCTGGGGCTTCACGTGGCCGAGATTTCGCCGGGGCGTGCCGTGGTGACCATGACGGTGCGCGCCGACATGCTCAACGGCTTTGCCATCTGCCACGGCGGGCTGATCGCCACGCTGGCCGATTCGGCCTTCGCGTTCGCCTGCAACAGCCGCAATGCGCTGACCGTGGCTTCGGGCTTCGGCATCGACATCGTCAAGAGCGCCAAGCTGGGCGACGTGCTGACCGCCACCGCCAGTGAGACCTCGCTGGCCGGCCGCACGGGCCTGTACGACATCACCGTCACCAACCAGCACGGCGAGCTGATCGCCATGTTCCGCGGCCGCTCGCACCGGCTGGGTGACCGCCAGGTTTTCGATCAAGGACAAGCATGAGTGCCAAAGCCCCGATCCGCGTTCCGAAGCCGGGCGAACTGGACCCGATCGAAACCGCCAGCCGCGATGAGTTGCAGGCCCTGCAACTGGAGCGCCTGCGCTGGAGCCTGCAGCACGCCTACGACCACGTGCCGCACTACAAGGCCGCGTTCGATGCCAAGGGCGTGCACCCGTCGGACCTCAAGACGCTGACCGACCTCTCCAAGTTCCCCTTCACCACCAAGCACGACCTGCGCGCCAACTACCCGTTCGGCCTGTTCGCGGTGCCGCGCGAGCAGATGGCCCGCATCCATGCGTCGTCGGGCACCACCGGCAAGCCGACCGTGGTGGGCTACACGCTGAAAGACATCGACAACTGGGCGAATCTCGTCGCGCGCTCCATCCGCGCCTCGGGCGGCCGGGCGGGTGATCTGGTGCACGTGGCTTACGGCTATGGCCTGTTCACCGGCGGGCTGGGCGCGCACTACGGCGCGGAACGCCTGGGTTGCACGGTCATCCCGATGAGCGGCGGCCAGACCGAGAAGCAGGTGCAGCTGATCACCGACTTCAAGCCCGACATCATCATGGTCACGCCCAGCTACATGCAGGTGCTGATCGAGGAGTTCCGCCGCCAGGGGCTGGATGCGCGCGAGTCGTCGCTGAAGATCGGCATCTTCGGCGCCGAGCCCTGGACGGAGGCCATGCGGCGCGATATCGAGCAGGGTGCCGGCATCGACGCGGTGGACATCTATGGCCTGTCTGAAGTGATGGGCCCGGGTGTCGCCAACGAATGCATCGAGAGCAAGGACGGCCCGGTCATCTGGGAAGACCACTTCTACCCCGAGATCATCGACCCCGAGACCGGCGAGGTGCTGCCCGACGGCAGCGAGGGCGAACTGGTGTTCACCTCGCTCACCAAGGAAGCGATGCCCGTCATCCGCTACCGCACGCGCGACCTCACGCGCCTGCTGCCGCCCACGTCGCGCAGCATGCGCCGCATGGGCAAGATCGTCGGCCGCAGCGACGACATGCTGATCATCCGCGGCGTGAACCTCTTCCCCACGCAGGTGGAGGAGCTGGTGCTGCAGGAGCCGGGCCTTGGCGGCCAGTACCAGCTGGTGGTGACGCGCGACGGCCACCTGGACGAACTCGTCATCCGCTGTGAGCTGGCGCTGGGCGCCACCGACGACGGCATTGGCCAGCGCCTGGCTGAACGCATCAAGAACCTGATCGGCGTGAGCGCCAAGGTGAGCGTCGAACACCCCGAATCCATCGAACGCACGCTGGTGGGCAAGGCCCGCCGCGTGGTGGATCAACGCAAAAAGTAAGGAGCCTGCATGTACACCCAAGCCATGGATCTGATGGCGCGGGAAGCCAAGCCCAAGGTCGTCAAAAGCGCCGAGGAGCTGGCCCGCGAGCAAGCCTTTGAAGCCCGCATCGATGCCGGAGACTTCATCGAGGCCAAGGACTGGATGCCCGAGCACTACCGCAAGACGTTGGTGCGCCAGATCAGCCAGCACGCGCACAGCGAGATCGTCGGCATGCTGCCCGAGGGCAACTGGATCACCCGCGCGCCCACGCTCAAGCGCAAGGCGATTCTGCTGGCCAAGGTGCAAGACGAAGGCGGCCACGGCCTCTACCTCTATGCCGCTGCCGAGACGCTGGGCACCAGCCGCGACGAGATGACGGCGGCGCTGCTGAGCGGCAAGGCCAAGTACAGCTCCATCTTCAACTACCCCACGCTGACCTGGGCCGACATCGGCGTCATCGGCTGGCTGGTGGACGGCGCGGCCATCATGAACCAGGTGCCGCTGTGCCGTTGCTCGTACGCCCCGTACGCGCGGGCCATGATCCGCGTGTGCCGCGAGGAAAGCTTTCACCAGCGCCAGGGCTACGAGAGCCTGCTGGTGATGATGCAAAAGGGCACCGCCCAGCAAAAAGCCATGGTGCAGGACGCCGTGAACCGCTGGTGGTGGCCGGCGCTGATGATGTTTGGCCCGGCGGACAAGGATTCGCCCAACTCCGAGCAAAGCATCCGCTGGGGCATCAAGCGCGTCACCAACGACCAACTGCGCCAGAAGTTCGTGGACGCGACCATTCCGCAGGCCGAGATCCTGGGCGTGACCGTGCCCGACCCGGACCTGAAGTGGAACGCCGAGCGTGAGAGCTACGACTTCGGCGCCATCGACTGGGCCGAGTTCTGGCGCGTGGTGGGCGGCGAAGGCCCCTGCAACCGCGAGCGCCTGGCCGCGCGCAACAAGGCCTGGGACGACGGCGCCTGGGTGCGCGACGCGGCCATGGCCCACGCCAAGAAACAAGCCACCAAGGCCCAGGCGGCCTGAAGGAGACGAGATGAGCAACAACGAATGGCCGCTGTGGGAAGTGTTCGTCCGCAGCAAGGCGGGCCTGGACCACAAGCACTGCGGCAGCCTGCACGCGGCCGACTCGGCCATGGCCATCCAGATGGCCCGTGACGTCTACACCCGCCGCCAGGAAGGCACAAGCATCTGGGTCGTGCGCTCCGAGCAGATCGTCGCCAGCGACCCGGTCGAGAAGGGCAGCCTGTTCGAGCCGGCCGATGACAAGGTCTACCGCCATCCCACCTTCTATGAGCTCCCTGAAGAGCTCAATCACATGTGATGGACGCCCGCCTCAACTACGTCCTGCAACTGGCGGACAGCTGCCTCATCCACGCCCAGCGCCTGGGCGAGTGGTGCGGCCATGCGCCGGTGCTGGAGGAAGACCTCGCCCTGTCCAACATGGCGCTGGACCTGCTGGGCCAGGCCCGTGCGCTGCTGACCCACGCGGGGCAGATCGAAGGCGCCGGCCGCGATGAAGACCAGCTGGCGTTTCTGCGCGACGAGCGCGACTACCGCAATCTCGTGCTGGTGGAGTTGCCCAACGCCGCCGCCAGTCCGAGCGACGGCGCAGGCGGCCGCGACTTCGCGTTCACCACGCTGCGCAACGCGGCGGTCTCGATTTGGCTGGAGTTGTTGTACGGGCGCCTGCAGGCCAGCGCCGACGCCGAACTGGCCGGCATTGCCGCCAAGTCGCTGAAGGAAGTGCGTTACCACCGCCAGCACAGCAGTGACTGGGTGGTGCGCCTGGGCGATGGCACGGCCGAATCGCAAGCCCGCATGCAGGCGGCGCTCGCCGTGCTGACGCCGTACTTCAACGAACTTTTTGCGGCCACCGGCGTGGAGGGCGTGGGCCCGGCCTGGGCCGATCTGGAGCCTGAATGGCGCGCGCGCTGGGCCACGTTGTTGGCTGAGGCCACGCTCACGCCGCCACGCGACAGCGCCATGCAGCCGCAAGGCATCCACGGCATCCACAGCGAGCACATGGGCCACCTGCTGGCCACCATGCAGCACCTGCAGCGCGCCTACCCCGGGGGCGTGTGGTGAATCTGGACCTCGCCCGCGCCAAGCTCGCCGCCGTGCCCGACCCTGAAATCCCGGCCGTGAGCCTGGTGGAGCTGGGCATCGTGCGCGACCTGCGGGCCACGGCAGCGGGCCTGGAGGTGGTGCTCACGCCCACCTACAGCGGCTGCCCGGCCACCGAGTTGATTGCCGACGATGTGCGCGCGGCGCTGGCCGAGTTCGGCCCCGTGACGGTGACGCTGCAACGCGTGCCCGCCTGGACGACCGACTGGATCACGACCGAGGGCCGCGAAAAGCTGCAGCAGTACGGCATCGTGCCGCCGCAGTGCAGTGCGGAGCAGGCCATCCGCGTGGTGCCGCAACTGCGCTGCCCGCGCTGCAGCGGTGGGCAGACCGAGCAGCTGTCCCGCTTCGGCTCCACGCCGTGCAAGTCCACCTGGCGTTGCATCGCGTGCGGCGAGCCCTTCGAATACTTCAAGCCCATCTGATGACCTTGCGGGACCGACCGATCGAGCAAAGCGAGTAGCTCCGTCCCCACCTGACTGCGACTTATGGCCCTCCACTTTCACCCCCTGCGCGTGACTTCGGTCGAGCGCGACACCGACGATGCGATGGTTGTCGGCTTCGAGGCTCCGCCCGAGGGCTTCGGCTTTGAGCCGGGCCAGTACCTCACGCTGCGCACCACCCTGGCCGGCCAGGAGCTGCGCCGCAGCTACTCCATCTGCTCTGACCGTGCGCTGAAAGTCGGCATCCGGCGCGTGGACGGCGGCGCGTTCTCGACCTGGGTGCACGAGCAGCTGAAGGTGGGCGATGTCATCGAGTCCTACCCGCCGCAGGGCCGATTCACGCTGCCGGCCGCGCAGGGCGGGCGCCACGTGCTGTTCATCGCCGGTGGCTCGGGCATCACGCCCATCCTGAGCCTGCTCAGCGCCTTGCTGGATCGGGAGCCGCAGTCGCGCGCGACGCTGATCTACGCGAACCGCCGCACCGCGTCGACGATGTTCAAGGAAGAACTGGAAGACCTGAAGAACCGCTTCATGACGCGCCTGTCGCTGCACCTCGTGTTCAGCCGCGAGGCGGTGGACGCGCCGCTGTATGGCGGCCGCCTGGACGCCGGCAAGCTCAGCGCCTTCCTGGCCGGTGCCGTGCCGGCCGCCAGCGTGGATCAGGTCTACGTGTGTGGCCCGTTCGAGATGAACGACCAGGCCGAAGCCGCGCTGCTGGGGTCGGGTGTGCCCGCAGAGCGCATCCACATCGAGCGCTTCGGCACGCCGCAGTCGCTGAGCGGCCAAGCCGCGCCGCACGAAGTCAAGCCGGGTGATGCGCCCGAGGCCCGCGTGACGGTCATTCGCGATGGCATCGCCCGCGAGATCGCGTTCCACGCCGGTGACCCCAGCCTGCTGGACGCCGCCGCCCGCGAGGGCATGGACGTGCCGTTCTCGTGCAAGAGCGGCGTGTGCTCCACCTGCCGCTGCAAGCTGGTGGAAGGCCGGGTGCGCATGGACAAGAACTTCGCGCTGGACAAGGACGAGATTGCGGCCGGCTTCATCCTCAGCTGCCAGGCGCATCCGCTGACCGAGCGGGTGGTGATCAGTTTCGACGAACGGTAGAAGCTATGAACGAACCCCACACGCCCGCTCATCCCGCCGCAACGTCGCCGCTCGGCGTGGCAAATGCTCGCCGTAGCCCCAGCGACGGCTGCGCTTTGCGCCTTGATTGGCGCCGCCGGGACGGTCTGCTCGGCCGCGCGGTGTCCGTCCACAGCTTCTAATGGCCCGCAAACGCGCCCCCGGCTTTGAAGCCCAACGCGAGGACATGCTCGCCGCGGCGGCCCAGCTGTTCGCCACGCAGGGCTTCAGTGCCACGTCCATGAACCAGGTGGCCGAGGCCTGCGGCGTGGCCAAGCCGACGCTGTATCACTACTTTGAAGACAAGCAGGCCTTGCTGGCCCAGATCTGCGACGCCCACGTGCACGACCTGTTGACGCTGGTGGAGGAGGTGCGTGCCCAGGCCCTGGCACCCCAAGCCCGGCTGCGCGCACTGATCGAGCGCTTCACGCTGGCTTACGCCGATGCGCAGGACGAGCACCGTGTGCTGACCAGCGAGATCAAGTTCCTGGCCGAAGCCGAGCGTGAGCGCCTGCTGGACGTGGAGCGGCAGGTGGTGGGCGAGTTCGCGTCCACCATCGGCCAGGTGCGGCCGGAATTGCACGAAGCCCGGCTTCACAAACCGCTGACCATGCTGCTGTTTGGCATGATCAACTGGACCTTCACCTGGTTGCGGCCGGACGGCGAGCTCTCGCACGAGACGCTGGCCAGTCTGGTGAGCGACCTGTTCTTTGGCGGCCTGGGTGCGGTGCAGCCGCCCGCCCCGGCACCTTGACGATTCACCCTGAGGAGACGAGACCATGAAGAAGCTGCAGCAAATGACCGTGGCCCTGGCCGCCACGCTGGCCCTGGCCGCGCACGCGGACATCAACGTCGGCGTGACCGTGTCGGCCACCGGCCCGGCCGCCTCGCTGGGCATCCCCGAGAAGAACACCGTGGCGCTGATGCCCACGACGCTGGGCGGTCAGAAGGTGAACTACATCGTGCTGGACGACGCGTCCGACACCACCACCGCCGTGGCCAACACCCGCAAGCTCATCACCGAGAGCAAGGTGGACCTGATCATCGGCTCCACCGTCACGCCCAACTCGCTGGCGATGATTGACGCCGTGTCGGAGAGCGGCACGCCCATGATCTCCATGGCCGCCTCAGCCCGCATCGTCGAGCCCCTGGACGCCAAGAAGAAGTGGGTCTTCAAGACCCCGCAGAACGACATCATGATGGCCCTGGCCATCGTGACCCACATGGTGGACAACGGCATCAAGACCGCCGGCTTCATCGGCTTTGCCGACGCCTACGGGGAAGGCTGGTGGGGCGAGTTCAACAAGATCGCCGCTGCCAAGAAGCTCAACATCGTGGCCAGCGAGCGCTACAACCGCACGGACACCTCCGTCACCGGCCAGGTGCTCAAGCTCGTGGCCGCCAAGCCCGACGCCATCCTGATCGCCGGTTCGGGCACGCCCGCGGCGCTGCCGCAGAAGGCGCTGAAGGAGCGCGGCTACGCCGGCAAGATCTACCAGACGCACGGGGTCGCAAACAACGACTTCCTGCGCGTGGGCGGCAAGGATGTGGAAGGCACGCTGCTGCCGTCGGGCCCGGTGCTCGTGGCCGCGCAATTGCCGGCCGACCACCCGGTGAAGAAGAGCGCGCAGGATTACATCGCCAAGTACGAGGCCGCGCACGGCAAGGGCAGCGTGTCCACCTTCGGTGGCCATGCCTGGGACGCCGGCCTGCTGCTGGCTGCGGCCGCCCCCGAGGCGCTGAAGAAGGCGCAGCCGGGCACGCCGGCCTTCCGCGCCGCGCTGCGCGATGCGCTGGAGAACGTGAAGAACCTGGCCGGCGCGCACGGCGTGTTCAACATGTCGGCCGGTGACCACCTGGGCCTGGACCAGCGCGCCCGCGTGATGGTGCAGATCGAGAACGGCACCTGGAAACTCATCAAGTAAGCGGGGCGGCCGGGCGCCGCCTTCCGCAGAGAACGGCCCTGCGGGGCCGTCCTTTTTTCGACCGGGCTGCATGAGCGGCCGAAGGAATTCGACATGGCAGTTGCCACACTTCAGAGTTACATCGCTGGCCGCTGGGTCGGCGAGCGCGCGGCCAAGGCGCTGACCAGCGCGATCAACGGCCGCACGGTGGCCCACACCCACGAGGAAGGGCTGGATTTCGCTGAGGCCATGGCCTTTGCTCGCGGCACCGCGCTGCCCGGGCTGCTGCGCACGCACTTCCAGGACCGCGCCCGCGTGCTCAAGGCGCTGGCCACCTACCTGATGGAGCGCAAGGAGCAGCTCTACGCCATCAGCGCCCACACCGGCGCCACGCGCAGCGATTCGTGGATCGACATCGAGGGCGGCATCGGCACGCTGTTCGCGTACGCGTCCATCGGCGGCAAGGACCTGCCCAGCAGCAACGTGCTGCATGAAGGGCCGCCGATGCGGCTGGGCGCCAACAACCACTTCATCGGCAGCCACGTGCTGGTGCCCAAGCGCGGCGTGGCGTTGCACATCAACGCCTTCAACTTCCCGATGTGGGGCATGTTGGAAAAGTTCGCGCCCAGCTTCCTGGCCGGCATGCCCTGCCTGGTGAAGCCCGCCACGGCCACCAGTTATGTGGCCGAGGCCTGCGTGCGGCTGATCGTCGAGTCCGGCCTCGTGCCGGCGGGTGCGCTGCAGCTCATCATCGGCGGCACGGGCGACCTGTTCGAGCGGCTGGATGAAGCCGACGTGGTGACCTTCACCGGCAGTGCCGACACCGCGCTGATGCTGCGCGCCCACCCCAATTTGCTGAAGAAGAGCATTCCGTTCAACGCCGAGGCCGACAGCCTGAACTGCGCCATCCTCGCGCCCGACGTGACGCCGGACGACCCGGAGTTCGAGCTCTTCATCAAGGAAGTGGCCCGCGAGATGACGGCCAAGGCCGGCCAGAAGTGCACGGCCATCCGCCGCACGCTGGTGCCGCGCCACCTGACCGATGCGGTCGCGACGGCCTTGAAGGCCCGCCTGAGCAAAACCGTGGTGGGCGACCCCGCCGTGGAAGGCGTTCGCATGGGCGCGCTGGCCAGCAAGGCCCAGCAAGCCGACGTGGCCGAGCGTGTGGCGCAACTGGCGAAGAACTGCGAGTTGCTGCTGAGCGAGCGCGACGGCTTTGCGCCGAAGGGTGAAGGTGTGGGCGAGGGCGCCTTCTTCGCGCCCACGCTGCTGCTGGCCCGCGACTCGGCGGCCAGCGACGCCCACCACCTCGAAGCCTTCGGCCCGGTGACCACGCTGCTGCCGTATGGCGATTTCGACGAAGCCCTGCACCTGGCCACGCTGGGCCGGGGCAGCCTGGTGGGCACGGTGTGCACCAAATCGCCGGCTCTGGCCGCGCAGGCGGTGCCCACGTTCGCCGCCTGGCACGGCCGCATGCTGGTGCTGGACCGCGAGGCCGCGCTGGAGAACACCGGCCACGGCTCGCCGCTTCCCAAGCTCAAGCACGGCGGCCCAGGCCGCGCGGGCGGGGGCGAGGAACTCGGCGGCCTGCGCGCCGTGAAGCACTACTTGCAGCGCTGCGCGGTGCAGGGTTCGCCGACGATGATTTCAGCCATCACTGGCGAGTACCAGCGCGGCGGTGCGGTGACGGAGAGCGAAGTGCATCCGTTCCGCCGCTACTTCGAGGACGTCGAGGTCGGCATGAGCCTGCTGACGCACCGCCGCACGGTGGGCGAGGCGGATATCGTGGCGTTTGGTGGCCTGTCGGGCGACTACTTCTACATGCACTTCGACGAGGTGGCGGCGAAGGAATCGCCCTTCGGCCAGCGCATTGCCCACGGCTACTTTGTGTTGTCGGCCGCGGCGGGCTTGTTCGTCAGCCCGGCGCCGGGCCCGGTGCTGGCCAACTACGGGCTGGAGAACCTGCGCTTCGTCACGCCCGTGGCCATTGGCGACACCATCCAGGCGCGCCTGACGGCCAAGCGCAAGATCGACCGCCCGCCGCGCGACGACCAGCCTGCGCAGGGCGTGATCGGCTGGGACGTGGCCGTGACCAACCAGCGCGGCGAGCTGTGCGCGAGCTACGAGATCCTGACGCTGGTGGCCAAGCGCGTGGCGGGCTGATGCACGCGCCGGGGCGTCAGGGCAGCAAGCCCTGGCGCATGCGCGGCGACAAGAACCGCTCCAGCAGCGCCAGGTAGGCGCCGCTGCGCCGCATCTGCTCGGCAGCGCGGCGCAACGGCTCGATGCAGCCCTCCGGCGTGGCGGTGGACAGGTACATGCCGATGTCCACCGGGTCGCCCAGGTCCAGGTCCAGCATCTGCACCTCGCCCGACCACTGCGCCTGCTGCAGCGCCGATTCATACACGGCAGGCAGCCCCAGCGCCCCGGCACTGCGGCCGGCTTTCATCATGCGCACGGCCGTGCCCTGGTCGCTGACGATGTGGATCTTGCCGGCGCGGGCCAGGCCTTCGGCCCAGGCGTCGAAGCGCGAGCCGAACTGCTGGCCGCGCACCAGGGTGAGCGGCTGATCGAAGGCGGTCAGGTCTTGAACCTGCTGGGGCGTGATGGGGTTGCGGCGAGGCAGGATCAGCAAGGGCTTCACCCGCCCCAGCGGCAGCAGCCGGCCCCAGGCGTCGCGCTCGTCGCTGCGGGATGCCATGGGCAGCACGTCGACGCGGCCGGCCTTGAACTCGGTCACCGCCCGCATGCGTGGCATGTCGGTGCGAGTCCACTGCACGCCGCTGCGTTGGGCGAGCTCGTCCAGCAAGGCGTCGGCCGCCCGCTCCAGCGGTGCGTCGGCGCGTGAGGGCTGCAGCGAGGTCATCGCCACCGTGAGCGGGCGAGGGCAAGCCTGGGCACCGGCCGTGTGCGCCAGCGCCAAGCCCAGGGCTCCCACAAGGATCGCAAGGCAGCGATTCATGTCGCCATGATGCCCGGCGGAGCTGAACGTTGTCTGAAGTCCTTGCGGCCCGTTGCAGCTGATCGCAGCCGGGGGCGTGGGCGGCAGGCGCCCGACGCAGTCAGCGCGCCGATTCGGCGGCTTGCAGGTCGGCGCGGCGCGCGCCGGTGAAGCGCTTGGCCCAGTAAGCGTCCCGCATGTCTTCCACGCGCACGGCGCTGCCGGTGCGGGGGGCGTGGATGAACTTGCCTTCGCCCACGTAGATGCCCACGTGGCTGAACGTGGCGCGCATGGTGTTGAAGAACACCAGGTCGCCGGGCTTGAGTTCGTCTTTGCGGATGGCGGCCAGGCTGCTGTCTTTGGCTTGCTCGTCGGCGCGGCGCGGCAGCACCAGGCCCACGCTCATCTCGAAGATGTGGCGGGTGAAGCCGCTGCAGTCGAAGCCGTTTTCCACCGAATTGCCGCCCCGGGTGTAGCGCACGCCCAGGAAGTTCATGGCCGACAGCACCAGATCCGACGCGGTGTCGCGCACGCTGGCCAGCAGGCGGGACGAGGCGCCTTGCTCGGTGCTGTTCAACAGGCCGCGCTCGCTCAGGAAGCGGGTGACGGCGTCTTGCGCGGTGGCCGGCTTGGCCGGTGCCGTGGCCGGGGTGGCCGCAGCGGTGGCGTTGCGCTCCGGCGCGGCTTGTTGGTGCTGCTGTTGCTGCTGCAGGCTCTGGCCGTAGGCGCCCATCATGGTGCCTGGCGGCGGCGTGGTGGCCGCCTGGGCCACGCCCTGCGCCTGCGCGGCGCAGCCCACCACCAGCAGACAGGCTGCGGCGGTGCGCTGAAGCAGGGAACGGGGGGCCAGGAACATTCGGAACGCGGAAACCAGGAGCCAGGGGCGGGCCGCAAGCGGTCGCGGTAGCAGGGGGGTGAAAGCGGTGCGCAGGTTAGGGGGCAGGCCCGGCACCGTCAACCAAGGGGGGAGCCAAACCGTCGATTTTGAGGGCAAACCCCGGCTTCGCGAGCGGCGAGGTCGGTGGAAACCCTTGATTTTCTCACGGCTGCGACGGGGTCAGACTGATGTCAGTGGGCCAAGCCCACACTGGCCGGTATGACGACCTACGCCGACTTCCACCGCCGCAGCCTCACCGACCGTGACGCTTTCTGGGCCGAGCAGGCCCGTCGCATCGACTGGCAGACCCCGCCGCAGCAAATCTGCGATGTGAGCCGGCCGCCGTTTGCGCAGTGGTTCGTGGGGGGCACCACCAACCTGTGCCACAACGCGGTGGACCGCCACGCGGCGCAGCGGCCGGGCGATGCGGCGCTCATCTGGGTGTCCACCGAAGTCGGTCAGGAAATCGTCTACAGCTACGCGCAACTGCTGGCCGAGGTGGAAACCATGGCCGCCATCCTGCAGGCGCAAGGGGTGGGGCAGGGCGACCGGGTGCTGATCTACATGCCCATGATCCCGGAGGCGGCGTTTGCGATGCTGGCCTGCGCGCGCATCGGCGCCATCCACTCGGTGGTGTTCGGCGGTTTTGCGTCGCACAGCCTGGCCAGCCGCATTGACGATGCCAGCCCGAAGCTCATCGTCAGCGCGGATGCGGGCAGCCGGGGCGGCAAGGTCGTGCCCTACAAGCCGCTGCTGGATGAAGCCATCACGCTCGCCGCGCACAAGCCGGCCAGCGTGTTGATGGTGGACCGTGGCCTGGCCGCATTCACGCCCGTGGCGGGCCGTGACCTGGACTACGCCGCCCAGCGCACCCAGCACGCCGGCACCCGCGTGCCGGTGGCCTGGCTGGAAGCCAACGAGATCAGCTACACGCTCTACACCAGCGGCACCACGGGCAAACCGAAGGGCGTGCAGCGCGATGTGGGCGGCTACGCCGTGGCCCTGGCCACGAGCATGGACTACATCTTCGGCGGCAAGGCCGGCGAAACCTACTTCTCCACCAGCGACATCGGCTGGGTGGTGGGCCACAGCTACATCATCTACGGCCCGCTCATCGCCGGCATGGCCACGCTGATGTACGAGGGCCTGCCCATCAACCCGGACGCCGCCATCTGGTGGAGCCTGGTCGAGAAATACAAGGTCACGGTGATGTTCAGCGCCCCCACGGCGGTGCGCGTGCTCAAAAAACATGACCCGGCCTTGCTCAAACGCCATGACCTGTCGTCCCTGCGTGCGCTCTTCCTCGCCGGCGAGCCGCTGGACGAACCCACGGGCCGCTGGATTGCCGAGGCCCTGGGCGTGCCCATCGTCGACAACTACTGGCAGACCGAAACCGGCTGGCCGCTGCTGACGGTGGCCAACCACATCCCGGGCGTGGACCCGGTGCCCACGCGCTTCGGCTCGCCCGGCATGCCCATGTACGGCTACGACGTTCAGCTGCTCGACGAGCAAACCGGCCAACCCTTGAGCGAGCCCAACCAGAAGGGCGTGTTGACCATCGCCCACCCCTTGCCGCCGGGCTGCCTGCAGACGGTGTGGGGCGACGACGACCGCTTCGTGCGCACCTACTGGAGCAGCGTGCCGGGGCAACAGGTGTACTCCACCTTCGACTGGGGCCTGCGCGACGCCGATGGCTACACCTTCATCCTCGGCCGCACGGACGATGTCATCAACGTGGCCGGCCACCGGCTGGGCACGCGCGAGATCGAGGAAAGCATCTCCAGCCACGCCGCCATTGCCGAAGTGGCGGTGGTGGGCGTGGCCGACCAGCTCAAGGGGCAGGTGGCCATCGCGTTTGCGGTGCTGCGCAACCCCGAGCAGGCGTCGCCGGCCTTGGAAGGCGAGGTGATGAAGCACGTGGACGGCCAGCTCGGCGCTGTGGCCCGCCCGGCGCGGGTGCACTTCGTCAGCGTGCTGCCCAAGACCCGCTCGGGCAAGCTGCTGCGCCGCGCCCTGCAAGCTGTGGCCGAAGGGCGCGACCCGGGCGACCTCACCACCTTGGATGACCCGAACGCGCTGGCCCAGGTGAAGGCCCTGCTGGCCCGCTGAGCGCCGGTCTATGCTGTCAGCCTGTTTGCGCTGACAGCCATGCTGAACTACCGCCAAGCCCCGCCACCGCCCGCCCTGCAGGGCGTGGTGGCGCGGTTCTCGCAGCGGCGCTGTGTGGACGCGCAACACCACATCCCGGCCTTCGGGCTGCCGGCCCGGCTGGACCGCTTCATCGAGTTCTACCTGGGCGAGCCCGTGCGCGTGGCCGTCGACGCCCAGGCCCCCGTGGCCGCGCCAGACATCGTGCTGGTGGCCCCGCACACGCGGCCTGGCAAGCGGCTGCACCTGGTGGGCGATGTGGACACCTTCACGGTGCATTTCGAGCCGACCGGGCTGCACCGGTTGTTTGGCCTGTCTTTGCAATCGCTGGACAACCTGGCTGTGCCGGCGAACCAACTGGTGGGCCCGGGGGTGCTGGAGCTGCGCGACCGCTTGGCACGGGCCCACGGCTTTGAGGCGCGGGTGCAGGCGGCCAGCGGTTGGCTGCTGGAGCGGCTTGCCAGCTCGCGGCCGGCCGACGCGCTGGACCGGGCGGTGGCCGCCTGGCGGCTGGAGGATGGCGTCGCCCCCGTGGCCACCTGGGCGTGCCGCCTGGGCTGGAGTGAGCGCCACCTGCACCGCAGGTTTCTGGAGCGCACGGGCCTGTCGCCCGCATTGCACGGCCGGCTGCTGCGCTTTCAGGCGCTGATGGCCGCGCATGCGCGAGCCCCGCAAGCCGCGTTGACCACGCTGGCCCTGGAGGCCGGCTACTTTGACCAGTCGCACTGCATTCGCGACTGCCGGGCCTTCACCGGTGAAGCGCCCCGCGCGTTTCTGAGCCAGTGGCCCGATCTTGGGCGCGCCTGACGGCGGGCGGGCATGTCCGGTTTGTGCAATCCGACGGCGGCGTCGGGGCCTAGGGTGCAGGCCTGTGTTCACCGTTGCGGAGTCTTGCCATGCACTTGCCCGGTCGCCGGCGCTGGATTCAGCACCTGAGCCGCCTTGCCGCCTTGCCTTTTGTTGGAGCCCTGCCCATGTCTGCTGCCGCTGCCCCATCCGCTGCGTCTCCCAACGCTTCGTCTCTGGCCGGTGTGGAACCCCCGGTCGCGCGCTTGTTGCAGGTCATGGAAGACACCTGGAACGCGTCGGACATGGATGCGATGTTTGCCGTGGCCACGCCCGACATCCATTGGGTCAATGTGGTGGGCATGCACTGGCAAGGCCACGCCGATGTGAAGAAGGCGCATGCGGTGTTCTTCGACGTGATGTTCCGCGGGGTGCCTCTGAAGCTGGAGGCGGTGGAGCATGTCAAGGCGTTGCCCGGCGGCGTGCGCCTGCTGGTGGTGCGGTGGTGGCTGGGGGCATACACCACGCCCTCGGGTGAGCCGCGGCCCGCGTCGCACAACCGCATGTCCATCGTGGCCGTGCCGGGCGACGACGGCCTGCGCATCAGCCACGTGGCCAACATCGAGGTGAATCCGTTCGCCGCACGCCACAACCCGGTGTGACGGCCAGCCGGGCGCTTCGCGCGGCCGCAGAATCGCGGCCTTCCCACAAGGAGACGCGATGAGTCCCGCGATGAAACCCGTTCTTGCCCTGTTGGCCGCCCTGGCCTTCGGCGCAGTGGCCCAAGCCCAGGCCCAACCTCGCCTGCCGGCTCCCAATTTCCCCAGCTTCGGCTCGCCCGCCGATGTGCAAGCCGCGTGCGACACCGGCCTGAAGGGCGCCCAGCAGCGCGTGACGCAGCTGGAAAAGCGCAAGCTCGACGCCGGCTGGCTGGCGGCGTTTGATGACCTGACGGTCTACTTTGAAGACCACCAGGGGCCGGTGGACTTCGTGCTGAACGTGCACCCCGACAAGGCGGTGCGCGATGCGGCGCAAGCCTGCTCGCTGCGCTGGGCGGATTTCAGCTCCAGCCTGGGCCAGAACGAAAAGCTCTACCGCGCGCTGCAAAAGGCACCGCGCAAGGACGCCATCGACGCTGAACTGGTGCGCCTGGCTTCGGGTCAGTTCGAGGACAGCGGCGTGGCCCTGCCCAAGGCCAAGCGCGAGCGCGCCAAGCAGATCCTGAACCGCCTGACCGAGCTGGACCAGCAATTCGGCAAGACGCTGCGCGATGCCGGCACCCGCGTGCCCTTCACCGTGGCCGAACTCGAAGGCGTGCCGGTGAGCGTGTGGGAAAAAGCCCCGCGCAACGACCAGGGCCGGCTGATGTTGGGCGTGGACTACCCCAGCTACGTGCCCGTGATGCGCAGCGCCGTGAACGGCGAAACCCGCCGGCGCATGTGGCTGGCCAAGACGAACGAGGGTGGCCAGGGCAACCTGGATGTGCTGGCCCAGATCGTCACGCTGCGGGGCGAGTACGCGAAGCTGTTCGGCTTCAAGGACTACGTGGACTTCAACCTGCGCCGCCGCATGGCCAAGGACGGTGCCACGGCCACGCGCTTCCTGGACTCTGTGACCGGCGCCGTCAACGCGCGAGAGAAAACCGAGCTGGAGGAACTGCGCGCCGCCAAGGCCCAGCACCTGGGCACGCCGCTGGAGCAAACGCAGGTGGAGCGTTGGGACGCCACGTTCTACAGCGAGCGCGTCAAGCTGCAGAAGTTCAGCGTCGACCAGAACGCCTTCCGCCCCTACTTCCCGCCGCAGGCGAGCCTGGAGTTCGCGCTGCACGTGATCGAGAAGCTCATGGGCGTGAAGTACGAGCGCGTGGCCAACACGCTGTGGCACAGCGAAGCCCAGACCTACGTGGTGAGCGACGCGGCCTCGGGCCAGGCCATCGGTCAGCTGTACGTGGACCTGTACCCGCGTGACGGCAAGTACAACCACGCCGCCGTCTGGCCGCTGCGTGGCAGCGCCACGCGCATCGGTCGCACCCCGGTGGCGGCGCTGGTGGTCAATTTCGACCGCAACGGCCTGACGCTGGACGAGGTGGAAACGCTGCTGCACGAGTTGGGCCACGCGGTGCACGTGAACCTGTCCAAGACCCGCTATGCCGCCACCGCCGGCACCACGGTGATGCACGACTTCGTCGAAGCGCCGTCGCAAATGCTGGAAGACTGGGTGTATGACAAGAACGTGCTGAAGCTGATGCAGGACGTGTGCCCCACCTGCAAGCCCGTGCCCGACGCCATGGTGGCGCAGGCGGTGGCCGCCAAGCAGTACGGCAAGGGCGGTCAGTTCGGCCGCCAGCACCTGTACGCCAGCTATGACCTGGCCCTGCACCAATCGGCCAAGCCCGAGCCGCTGCCGCTTTGGGCGCAGATGGAAGGCGCCACGCCGCTGGGCTACGTGCCGGGCACGATGTTCCCCGCCGGCTTCGCGCACATCGCCGGTGGCTACGGCGCGGGCTACTACGGCTACCTCTGGAGCCTGGTGGTGGCCATGGACCTGCGCACCGCCTTCGCGGCTGACAAGCTGAGCCCCACGGTCGGCCAGCGTTACCGCGAGCTGGTGCTGGGGCAGGGTGCGCAAAAGCCCGCACCCGCGCTGGTGAAAGACTTCCTGGGGCGTGAGTCCAACTCGCAGGCCTTCTTCGAGTACCTGAAGAAGTGAACTGAACCGCCGGGAATGCAACAAGGGCCTTCGGGCCCTTTTTTGTTGCCTGTGCTGGGTGCGGGGCGAAGCCGGGCGAGGGTGCGGTGTGGTGTGGTGTGGTGTGGTGTGGTGTGGTGTGGTGTGGTGTGGTGTGGTGTGGTGCCGTGGGCGCACCGGCGCGCGGCAAACCGGTCAGAAGTCATGCGGGGGATTCATTTGCCGCCTGGGTTGAAGGCTTGAAATCATTTCTAGCTTTAGCATCAATTCGATGGGCCGTGGAGCCCCAGCGAGCGGGCCGCCTCGCCAACCTCCGCCTCGGATGCAAGACAGGGGTGTGGCTGGCCACCTCGCAGCACCGGAGGAGACCAACCCATGGGAAGCTGCCGTCAGGGAAGCTGCCGCAACACCCGCTCGGACCCGCCAGCCCGCGCCTTCGGTGCGCTGGCCGTGCTGTGCCGTGCTGCGCGCTGGTTGCTGCTGGCCGCATTGAGCCTGTGCTTTGCGGCGCCGGCCATGGCGGCGGTGCGTTGTTCCATCACCTGGAACCTGGCGAACACGGGGACCAGTTCCTACGTCTACACCTTCACGCCGAGCGACTACGGCAGTTGTGATCCGGGCGGGGTGGACGGTGTCTACACGGACGGTTTTGGCTCCACCAGCAGCATCTCGACCTCCCAAGGCGGGAGCATGGCCACCGACCTGAACACGCCCAACGTGGACAAACTGGTGTACCAGATCCCCACGGTGAGATACACCGGCACGGACTCGGTCACGCTCTACGACGCCTATGGCGACACGGTGCAGGTGACCATCGTGGTGTCCGCCACCGCGCCCGGTGCGCCGACCATCATTTCCGGCACGGCCGGCAACGCGCAGGCCACGGTGAGCTTCTCGGCGCCGGCCTACGACGGTGCCAGCACCATCACAAGCTACACGGTCACCTCCAGCCCGGGTGGGTTCTCGATGACAGGTGCGTCCAGCCCGCTCACGGTCACCGGCCTCACCAACGGGGTCGGCTACACGTTCAGGGTCACGGCCACCAATGCCGTCGGCACGGGCGCGCAGTCGGGTGCGTCGGGCACGGTCACCCCCAAGGCGCCGCAAACCATCACCTTCGTCAACCCCGGCGCGCAGAACTTCGGCACCACGCCGACGCTGCCGGGCAGTTCCGACTCCGGCCTGGCCTTGACCTTTTCCTCGGTCACCACCGGCGTCTGCACCACCACCAGCGGCGGCACGCTCACCTTCGTCACGGTCGGCACGTGCACCATCCACGCCGATCAAGCGGGCAACGCGGCCTATCTGGCCGCCACCACCGTGTCGCGCAGTTTCACGGTCAACGCCGTGGTGCCGGGGGCGCCGACGGTGGGCACGGCCACGGCGGGCAACACGCAGGCCAGCGTCACCTTCACGGCGCCGGGCTTCAATGGCGGCGCGAGCATCACCGGCTACACCGTCACCGCCAGCCCGGGCGGGGCTACCGGCACAGGCGCGGCCAGCCCGATCACCGTCACCGGCCTGACCAACGGCACGGCCTACACCTTCACGGTCACGGCCACGAACTCGGCGGGCACGGGCAGCGCCTCGGCGGCGTCCAACTCAGCCACGCCGAAAGCTGGCCAGACCATCACTTTCGCCAACCCGGGCGCGCAAACCTTCGGCACCACACCTACGCTGACGGCCACCTCCGACTCGGGGCTGACCGTCAGCTTCACGTCGTCCACCACCGGCGTGTGCACCATCACCAGCGGCGGGGTGCTGACCTTCGTCACGGCCGGCACCTGCACCATCAATGCGGACCAAGCCGGCAACGGCAGCTACCTGGCCGCCACCACCGTGTCGCGCAGCTTCACGGTCAATGCCGTGGTGCCGGGCGCGCCCACCGTGGGCACCGCCACGTCGGGCAACGCGCAGGCCAGCGTCACGTTCACGGCGCCGGCGTCCAACGGCGGCGCCAGCATCACGGGCTACACCGTCACGGCCAGCCCGGGTGGGGCCACCGGCACAGGCGCGGCCAGCCCGATCATCGTGACGGGTTTGACCAACGGCACGGCCTACACCTTCACCGTCACCGCCACGAATTCGGCGGGCACGGGCAGCGCCTCGGCGGCGTCCAACGCGGCCACGCCCAAGGCCGGCCAGACCATCACATTCGCCAACCCGGGCGCGCAAAACTTCGGCACCACCCCCACGCTCACGGCCACGTCCGACTCGGCGCTCACGGTCAGCTTCACGTCGTCCACCCCGGGCGTGTGCACCACCACCAGCGGCGGTGCGCTGACCTTCGTCACGGCCGGCACCTGCACCATCAATGCCGACCAAGCCGGCAACGGCAGCTACCTCGCCGCGGCCACCGTGTCGCGCAGCTTCACGGTCAACGCCGTGGCGCCGGGCGCGCCCACCGTGGGCACGGCCACGGCGGGCAACACGCAGGCCAGCGTTACGTTCACCGCACCGGGCTCCAACGGCGGCGCCAGCATCACGGGCTACACCGTCACCGCCAACCCGGGTGGGGCCACGGGTTCGGGCGCCGCCAGCCCGATCACGGTGACGGGCCTGACCAACGGCACGGCCTACACCTTCACCGTCACGGCCACGAACTCGGCGGGTACGGGCAGCGCCTCGGCGGCGTCCAACGTGGCCACGCCGAAGGCTGGCCAGACCATCACCTTCGCCAACCCCGGCGCACAGAACTTCGGCACCACGCCCACCCTCAACGCCACGTCGGACTCAGCCCTGACGCCGACCTTCAGTTCGGCGACCACGGGCGTGTGCACCATCACCAGTGGCGGGGCGCTGACCTTTGTGACCAGCGGCACCTGCACGATCAATGCCGATCAAGCCGGCAACGGCAGCTACCTCGCCGCGGCCACCGTGTCGCGCAGCTTCACGGTCAACGCCGTGGTGCCGGGGGCGCCCACGATGGGCACGGCCACGGCGGGCAGTGGGCAGGCCAGCGTCAGCTTCACCGCACCGGCCAGCAATGGCGGCAGCGCCATCACCAGCTACACGGTGACCTCCAGCCCGGGCGGCATCACGGCGTCTGGCGCGGCGAGCCCCATCACCGTCACCGGGCTCAGCAACGGCACCACCTACACCTTCACCGTGGTGGCCACCAATGGGGCCGGTACCGGGGGGGCTTCGGCAGCGTCCAATGCGGTGGCCACCCAGGCCGCGCAGACGCTCATCTTTGCCAACCCGGGCACGCAGAATTTCGGCACCTCGCCCACGCTCAGCGCCACCTCCGACGCGGGCCTGACGCCCAGCTTCAGTTCGGCCACGCCGGCGGTGTGCACGGTCACGGCGGCCGGCACGCTCACCTTCCTGGCCGTGGGCACCTGCACCATCAGCGCCGACCAAGCCGGAAACGCCAGCTACCTGCCGGCAGCCACCGTCACGCGCTCGTTCACCGTGGCGCCGCCGGTGCTGACCATCAGCCCGGCCACGCTGCTGGCACCCGCGGTGGCGCAGCCCTACGCGCAGACCATCACCATGTCGGGCGGCACGGCGCCGTACCGCTTCAGCCTGAGCGCTGGCAGCCTGCCGGCCGGCCTGGCGCTGGGGGCGAGCACCGGCACGCTGTCGGGCACGGCCACGGCGGCGGGGGCGTTTGCGTTCACGGTGCAGGTGACCGACCAGCGCGGCTTCAGCAGCTCGCAGGTTTACAGCTTCAACATCGCGCTGCCCACCCTCGCCGTGGCGCCGGCCGGCCTGGCCGCGGGCCAGCAAGGGCTGGCGTACAGCCAGCAGGCCACCGCCTCCGGCGGTTTGGCGCCTTATGCCTACAGCCTCAGCGCCGGCAGCCTGCCCGCCGGCGTGACGCTGAATGCCGCCACCGGAGCGATCTCGGGCACGCCCACCGTCAGCGGCACGTTCAACTTCACCGTCAAGGCGACCGATGCCACCAGCGGCAGCGGCCCCGCGCAAGGAACGCAGGCGTACACCGTGGTCATGGCCGCCGGCCAGCCGCGGGCGGCGGCCGCCCGTGTGGACACCGGCTACGGCACGCCCGCCCCGGTGAACCTGGGCGCTGTCATCACCGGCGGGGCCGCCACAGCGGTGGCCGTGGTGTCAGGCCCCGCGCACGGCACGGCGGTGGTGTCGGGCCCGACGACCCTGCTGTACACGCCCGCCGCCGGCTATGCCGGGCCAGACAGCTTCACCTACAGCGCGAGCAACGCCTTCGGTGCGTCGTCCGCCACGGTGACGGTCAACGTGGGTTCGGCCACGCTGAGCTACGCGCCGGCCCCGCTGGCGCCCGGCGTCGGCGGCGCGGCCTACAGCCAGTCGGTCGCTGGCGCCAGCGGCGGCGCAGCGCCTTACAGCTATGCGGTGGCCAGCGGCGCGCTGCCGGCGGGTTTGAGCCTCGCGGCCAACGGCACCCTGGCCGGCACACCCACGGCGGGCGGCACTTTCCAGTTCACCGTGACGGCCACGGACAGCAGCACCGGCGCCGGCCCTTTCCGCGCCACCAGTGGCCTGTTGACGCTGACCATCCGCGCCGCCACGGTGGCGCTGGCACCAGCCAGCCTCGCCCGCGCACAGGTGGGCGTGCCCTACAGCCAGGCCCTGAGCGCCACCGGTGGCAACGCGCCCTACAGCTTCAGCGTGTCTGCCGGCACGCTGCCGCCCGGCCTCGCGCTGAACGCCAGCACGGGTGCACTCTCCGGCACCCCCACGGCGGCGGGGCGCTTCGCGTTCACGGTGCAGGCCAGCGACAGCACCGCCGGCGCCGTGGGCACCGGCAGCCGCGAGTTCGTGTTGACCACCGACCCGGCCTTGCCGATTGCCGGTGCCAAGGGCCTGACGGTGGCGTTCAACACCGCGACGGTGCTGGACCTCGCCCCCGCCCTCAGCGGCGGACCCGCCACCGCCGTGGCCGTGTCCAGCGCGCCGGCGCACGGCACGGTCACGGTGAGCGGGCTCACGGTCACCTACACCCCGACGGTCGGCTACACGGGCACGGACCGCTTCTCGTACACCGCCAGCAACGTGTCGGGCACCTCGGCTCCGGCGGCGGTGGACGTCACCGTCAACCCGCCGCTGCCGGTGCCGCAGCCGGGCAACGTGACGGTGATCAACCGCGGCGCCAACAACGGCGGCGTGCCGCAGCCAACGGTGATCACGCTGACCTCGCAGGGCGGCCCAGTGACGGGCGTGACCATCGTTGTGCCGCCGGCGCACGGCACGGTCACGCTCGCCGGCATCCAGCAGGCCGGCCGCGTGCAGGCGAGTGCATTCACCGGGCGGCAGGACGCGGGCGGTAGCAGCGCGACTGTCACCTACACGCCCAACGTCGGCTTTGTCGGGACGGACAGCTTCACCTACACCATGACCAACGCCGGCGGCACCTCGGCGCCGGCCACGGTCACCATTCAGGTCACGCCGCCGCCCCCGGTGCTGGGCAGCGCCGGCACCACGGCGCGCACCAAGGGCGGCCAGCCGGTAGTGCTGGCCGTGGCGGCGCAGGCCACGGGCGGGCCCTTCACCGGGTTGACGGTGGTGTCAGCACCCGCCGAGGGGCGCACCGAGGTGCAAGGCCTGACCTTGGTCTACACGCCGCCGGTGGCGTTTGCCGGTGTGGCCACCATCACCTTCGCCCTCAGCAATGCCTACGGCAGCACGCAGGGCACGGCCACGGTCACGGTGGTGGGCCGGCTGGACCCGTCGAAGGACGCCGAGGTGGGCGGCCTGCTGGCGTCGCAGGCCGACACCGCGCGGCGCTTTGCCCGGTCGCAGCTAGGCAACTTCAACCGGCGCCTGGAAAGCCTGCACAGTGCGGGCGGCTGGGGGCGGTCGAGCCTGGACCTGGGCCTGAGCTCCTTCGGCGTGCAGTCTCGGGCCGAGGCCCGGATGGACCCCTTGGCCCAACTGGATGCCCGGCGCGGCGGGGATGCCACGGGGTCCGCGATGCCGGGGGCTCGGGCCGGGGGCGGCGGCGCTCGTGTGTCGAGCGCCGCACAGGGTGGGCCGGACGCCGGCGCTGCGCCCCGTGCGCATCTGCGTTCGGGCGACCGTCAAAACGCCGGTCGAGACAGTGACGGCGCCGAGGCCCGCGAGCCGTGGGCCTTCTGGATGGGCGGTGGCATCGACTTCGGCCGGCGCGATGCGCTGACCGGCCAGGAGCGGCTGCGCTTTCACACCGATGGCGTGAGCCTCGGGGCCGACTGCCGGGTCAACGACCGCTGGACCTTGGGCGTGGGCGGAGGCTTTGGCAGTGACCGGGCGGACATCGGCACCCACGGCTCGCGCAGCACGGCCCGAAATGGCGTGGTGGCGGTGTACGGGGCCTGGCGGCCGGCGGAGCAGGTGTTCGTGGACGGTGTGTTGGGCTACAGCCGGCAGAGCTTCGATCTGCAGCGCTACATCACCGATGACGGCGGCTGGGCCACCGGCTCGCGCAGCGGGCGGCAGTGGTTCGGGTCCGTGACCGCCAGCCACGAGTCGCGCCTGGCCGGGGGCTGGATGCTGGCGCCCTATGGTCGGCTGGAGTGGATGCGCGCAACGCTGGCGGCCTACACCGAGACCGCGGCCGATGTGGCGGCGCTGAGCTTTGCCGATCAGCGCGTGCGCATGGCCACCGGCAAGCTGGGCCTGCGCGCGGCCTTTGCACATCCGCTGCAAGGTGGTGAGTTGCAACCCCGGCTGCGGCTGGAGTGGCAGCACCAGTTCGAAGGCACGGACCCGGCAGCCATGACCTATGCCGACCTCGGGCCGCAGACACCGGTGTACCGCGCCCAGCCGGCGCAAGACAAGCGCACCCAAGGGGCGGCGGAACTGGGGGCCAAGTGGGTGCAGTCCGGCGGCCGGCTGGCGGTGTCGGTCGACGTCGGCACGCAGTTCAGCGGCCGCAGCGGGGCTCAGCAGTCGCTGCGGCTGGGGCTGGAGGGGCGCTTCTGAGCGAAGCGGCTCCGAGGGTGGAAAAAGAATCGGGCCGCACGTGCGGCCCGAATGTCAACGGGGGTGAGGGGGGCTTCAGTGCCCGCAGCTGCTGGAGCCGCAGCCGGAGCCAGAACCCGCAGCGGCGGCTTCGGTGGCCACGGCCTCGCGGCACTCGCCGGTGGCCGGGTCAAAGCCGCGCTGCTCCATGGTCCACACCAGGGCGGCGTCCATCATCTCGGCGTGCTGCGGGAACCACTGCGCCAGTTCGCCGCGCAGGATGCTCAGCGGCTCGCGGTCGTTCAGTTCGTTCGCGTAGCGCAGGGCTTCGCGCATCACGTTCAGCACCATGGCGTGCTGGCTGCTGTGGCAGTTCTGCGGCTCGAAGCCCACGCGAGCCATCCAGTCCTCTTCCATCGCGAAGTGGGCTTCGGTGTGGGCCAGCAGCGCGTGGTAGGCGGGCAGGGCGTCTTCACCGGCGTCCAGCGCCGCACCGAAGGCGTTCAGCAGGTCGATGAATTCCTGGTGGGTGGTGTCCAGCTGCGGCTGGTTCAGGACGAGCGAGTCGGTCCAGGCAAGGGTGGTCATGGTGGGAATGCTAGGCAGCGTGGTGGTGCGCGGTATTGAGGCAACTCAAGCCAAGCGGGCACGGTGGCGGGCCACTTGCGCACGCACTTGGGCCGGGGCGGTGCCGCCCAGCACGTTGCGGGCGTTGAGCGAGCCTTCCAGCGACAGCACCTCGAACACGTCGGCTTCCACGCGGGCGTCGAACGCCTGCAGTTGCGCGAGCGTCAGCGCGGCCAGGTCCACGCCCTGTTGCGTGGCGGTTTTCACCGCGTGGGCCACCACCTCGTGGGCGTCGCGGAAGGGCAGACCCTTCTTCACCAGGTAGTCGGCCAGGTCGGTGGCGGTGGCGTGGCCCTTCAGGGCGGCGGCCCGCATGGCATCGGGCTTCACGGTCAGGCCGGCCAGCATGTCGCCAAAGATGCGCAGCGTGTCCTTCAAGGTGTCCACGGTGTCGAACAAGGGTTCCTTGTCTTCCTGGTTGTCCTTGTTGTAGGCCAGGGGCTGACCCTTCATCAGCGTGATCAGGCCCATCAGGTGGCCCACCACGCGGCCGGTCTTGCCGCGGGCGAGTTCGGGCACGTCCGGGTTTTTCTTCTGCGGCATGATCGACGAGCCGGTGCAGAAGGCATCGGGCAGCGCGATGAAGCCGAAGTTCTGGCTCATCCACAGGATGAGTTCTTCCGACAGACGCGAGATGTGCACCATGGCCAGCGAGGCCGCGGCGGTGAACTCGATGGCGAAGTCGCGGTCGCTCACGGCGTCCAGGCTGTTCTGGCACACGCCTTCCATGCCCAGCGTGCGGGCCACGCGCTCGCGGTCCAGCGGGTAGCTGGTGCCGGCCAGGGCGGCGGCACCCAGCGGCAGGCGGTTCACGCGGCGGCGCACATCGGCCAGGCGCTCGGCGTCGCGGGCGAACATTTCCACGTAGGCCAGCATGTGGTGGCCGAAGGCCACCGGCTGGGCCACCTGCAGGTGCGTGAAGCCAGGCAGGATGACTTCGGCATGGCGCTCGGCCTGATCCACCAGCACGCGCTGCAGGTGCGCGAAGAGCGTGCTGATTTCATCGATCTCGCTGCGCAGCCACAGGCGCACGTCGGTGGCGACCTGGTCGTTGCGGCTGCGGCCGGTGTGCAGGCGCTTGCCGGCAATGCCCACGCGCTCGGTCAGGCGGGCCTCGATGTTCAGGTGCACGTCTTCCAGGTCCAGCTTCCACTCGAACTGGCCGGCCTCGATCTCGGCGGCGATGTCGTTCAAGCCGCGCTGGATGGCGGCGTGGTCTTCGGCGCTCAAGATGCCTTGGGCGGCCAGCATCTCGGCGTGGGCCAGGCTGCCGGTGATGTCTGCGCGCCAGAGGCGCTGGTCGAAGTCGACGCTGGCGGTGTAGCGCTTGACCAGGTCGCTCATGGGTTCGGAGAACAGGGCAGACCAGGCTTGGGACTTGTTGGCGAGTTGGTTGTCAGACATGGGGCAGCGGAGATTCAGCGCGCACAATGCGCCGCGACGCGGGATTATCGAACGCCCGGTCTCAACCGCCCTTCGAGCCCCGAGATGCCTTTGTTCAAGCGCCGCCCCGCGCCGCCGCAGGGCCACTGGCAGGAAACCACCCAGCGTAGCCAGTGGCACACCTTCGGCGCGACCGAACTGCCACCGCTGCCCGCCCTGGACCCGCGCACCCGTGACGGGGCCGGTGCCGGCGCGTCGGACGCACAGGCGTTCGACGTGTGCCACGTGGGCCTGGTGCTGCGGGCGGTGCTGGGTGTGCATGGCGTGCTGGCCCTGGGTGCCGCCCTGATGGCGCGCGACGGCGGCCAGTGGCTTGCGCTGATGGCCCAGGGCACGGTGGTGACCATGTTTGCCGTGCTGGCCTGGCTGGTGGGGGTGTGCGCCGGCAAGCGGCTGTGGCCGCGCTTGACCGCCGGGGTCTTGTGGCCGTTGTTGATGGGGTGGGGCGGCGCGGCGGGCCTGCTGGGCCTGGGGCTGCTGAACCTGACGAGTGATGAGCCCTTCACCGCCTGGCGCGCGACGGGCGTGCTGCTGAGCGGTGCGGCCGCTGCGGGCGTGTTGCTGGCCTGGCTGCAGCTGCGGGCGCATTCGCAACGCCCGGCGGATGCGTTGGCGCAGCTGGTGGAGTTGCAATCGCGCATCCGGCCGCATTTTTTGTTCAACACGCTCAACAGTGCGATTGCCCTGGTGCAGGTGGACCCGGCCCGCGCGGAGAGCGTGCTGGAAGACCTGGCCGAGCTGTTCCGCGTGGCGCTGGGCGAGGCCAGCGAGGCGGTGTCGCTGGGGGAAGAGGTGGAACTGGCGCAGCGCTACCTGGCCATCGAGCAGATCCGGTTCGGCGACCGCCTGCGGGTGCGCTGGCAACTGGACCCGCAGGCCAACGGCGCCCGCGTGCCGCCCTTGCTGCTGCAGCCGCTGGTGGAGAACGCGGTGCGTCACGGCGTGGAGCCCAACGACGATGGGGGCGAGCTGCAAGTGACCACGCAGCGGCGGGGCGACCAGGTCGAGATCCGCATCGTGAACACCGTGGGCGCGCCGGCCCGCACGCCCGGGCACGGGCTGGCCTTGCGCAACGTGCGGCAGCGCCTGGCGCTGATGCACGACGTTGCAGCTCGTTTCGATGTGGATGCTTCCGCCCACCGGTATGCCTTGCGGATACTCGTGCCGTTATGAATGCCGCCCTTCGTGTGTTGATCGTGGACGACGAGTCCCTGGCCCGGCTGCGCCTGCGCGGGCTGCTGGATGCGATCGCCGAACCCCGCTGCGAGGTGGTGGGCGAGGCAGCCAACGCCGCGCAGGCCACGCAGTGGCTGGCCGAGCACCGGTGTGATGTGGTGATGCTGGACGTGCAGATGCCGGGTGTCGACGGACTGAACCTCGCCGAAAAACTGCGGGCCGTGCCGCCACCGGGGGGCGCGCCGCTGTTCATCTTCGTCACGGCGCACGCCATGCACGCGCTGCAGGCCTTCGAGCTGGAGGCGCTGGACTACCTCACCAAGCCTGTGCGCCGCGAGCGCCTGCAAGCCGCCCTGGCCCGTGCCACGCTGCGGCTGGCCGAGCGCGCCGCCGTGCAGGGCCTGCCCCCGCCGGTGGCCGCCCCGGCGCCGCTGGAGGCCGGCGAGTTCATCACCCTCACCGAGCGCGGGCGGGTGCTGCGGGTGCCGGTGTCGGACGTGCTCTACGTCAAGGCCGAACTGAAGTACCTGACCTTGCGCACCGCCAGCGCCAGCCATCTGCTCGATGGCTCGTTGTCGGACCTGGAGCAACGCTTCCCGTCGCGCTTTTTGCGGGTGCACCGCAACGCCCTGGTGGCCCGCGCCGCGGTGCGCGAGCTCGAGCGGCATGCCGCCACCAACTTTGGTGAACTCGACGGGGGCGACCCGTCGGGCGAGGCGGCAGACAGCTGGGCCGTGCGCGTGGCGCATGTGGATGAATGGCTGGCCGTGTCGCGCCGCCAGGTGGCGGCGGTGCGGGAGGCGATTGCGGGGGTGAGGTGCTGACGCACCTGGGGCCTGGGTTCACCGGCGGGCGGCGCGCGTGAAGCCGACGGCACGTCGGCACGCGGCCTGGCTGTTGGGGTTGGCGGCACTGCTGGCCGGCGCCCTCTGGCACTGGGCCCGCGAGGCACCCGAATCAACAGGTGCGCCGGCCGAGGCCCCGGTGCCCGTGGCCGCGCTGCCGCTGCCGCTGCCGCAGCCCGTGGCTTTGCCGGGTGGGGCGGGCGCCTCAGCTGCCAGCGCGCCGCGGGCCCTGCCGCGCCCCGATGGTGCCGATGAGGGCTTGGAGGTGTGCGGTGGTGGTCGTGTCCCGGCCGAACAGGTTCGGCTCTGGCGCGCGAACCCCGACCTGGGCCGCGCCTGGCTGGATCAGCAGATGCAGGGCCTGGAGGCGCGCACCCAGGCGGCCGTGGCCGAGGTGGCGGCTCGCCTGGCGGCGGGCCCGGTGCGGCAGCAGGTGGCGGCCCGGCTGCTGATGGGCGACGCGGATGGCGCGGCCTCGTTGGCGGTGCTGGGCAGTGACGTGGGGGCCTACCAACTGGCCACGGCCGGCTGTGTCGGGCGGGGGCTGGCCCAGGGCGGGGCGGGATGTGGCGCCCTGAGCCCGCAGCGCTGGGCGGCACTGGACAGCAGCGACGCCCGACCCTGGTTGCTGGTGCTGAGCCAGGCGCAACAGGCCAAAGACACCCTCGCGGTGGAGGAAGCTTTGGCCGCCCTGGCGGGCCGGCCGAGGCTGTCTCGCCGTTTCCATCTGCTCACCAGCGAGGTGTTGCAGGGTCTGCCACCAGCCATGGAGCCGGCGACGCGTGCGCAGGTGTTGATCGTGACGATGGGCATTCAGGCGGCCTGGGCCGATGCGGGCATGGCGTCGTTGCGCCGGGCGTGTGGCGGGGAGGCGCGCCGCCCGACGGCGCGTTTCGCTGTGTGCCAGACCGTGGCGCGGCAGATGTTGGCCGCCAGCACCGATTTCATGGAAGCCACGTTGGCGCAGAAGATGGCGGACGACCTCTCGGTGCCCAAGCGCGACCAGGCGTTCACCGCCGAGGCGTTGGCCGCCGCGTGGGCCACCTTCCTGGAGGTCGCTCACGCGCGGCCGGGCGCCGACATGAGCTGCCGCAGCTTGCAAGCGCAAGGCGACCTGACGGCGCAACTGGCGCGCGAGGGCGAACTGCCCTACGCCATGGCGCAATGGCGCGCGCGGCAAGCGCGATAGCGACCCCCACCCGGGCTGCGTTCGGCTGGCGAATTTGTGCGATTGTTCGGCTTGAATGGGCTTGAAAATATCAAATAAGCCGAATTAAGCGATAAAGTCGAGCTGTTCATTCCAGAGTCGCTCGGTGAACCGGCAAGGAGGCATCGACGGTTGTGGACGTTGTTTTTCGCTCTCCGGGATTGCCTCATGCACCAACTGATGACGATTGATGCCGTGGTTCGACTGCTTCGCAATGGCCGCCCTTTGGCCGTGACCGGCGCCGAGGCGGCGCTGGATCAACTGCCCGTGGGGCCCTGGGTGGGGGCAACGACGTCGCCCGTGCGCTCACCCCAAGGCGAGGTGCGCACCGATCGACAGGTGTGGGTGACCGAGCTGCCCGCGCGCGGCCTCACGACCTTGCACCACGTGGCCGCCGATGCGATGCACGAGGTGTGGACCCAAGGCCCCGAGCAGGGCTACAGCCTGGCGCTGTTGCCGGAAGGCGGCGTGGCCCATGTGTGCTGCACGCAGCCGGACCTCGCGGGCGCGGGCCAGCCGCAGTCGCCCGTGGTGACGTGGCTGGCGCGTGTGGAGGCGGGGCGGCCGGGGCAGCACCCGCTGATCTATTTCGGCAAGACCGGCCAGAAGCTCAGCGACGGCGCCGTGGTGGCGCATGTGCGCTTGCCGAACGGCCAGTCGCCTGCCGAGGCCCTGGCTGGCTTGATCGCGCCGGAGGGCGTGCAGGTGCTGGGGCTGGCCCCGGGCATGGCGTCTGCACCGGTGGGCCTGCGCCAGCCGAGCGAGGCCACCGTGGGGGCCGCGCTGCTGGCCGCCTGAAGCGGCCTGCGCCGGCTCTGGGCGGGCCTCAGCCCGTGTTGCGCAGGCCCGCCGCGATGCCGTTGATGGACAGGTGGATGCCGCGCTGCACGCGCTCCATGGCCGGGTCGTCGGCCTGGGTGCGGCGGTAGCGGCGCATCAGCTCCACCTGCAGGTGGTTCAGCGGATCGATGTACGGGAAGCGGTGCTCGATGCTGCGCGCCAGCGACGGGTTGGCCGCCAGGCGCTTGTCGTCGCCGGTGATGAGGCTCAAGGCCGCCTGCGTGCGCTCGAACTCGGCCTTGATGGCCGTGAAGATGCGCTTGCCCAGCTTCTTGTCTTCCACCAGTTCCACGTAGCGCTCGGCCAGGGCCAGGTCGGTCTTGGCCAGCACCATGTCGAGGTTGGACAGCACCGCGCGGAAGAACGGCCAGCCCTTGAGCATGCGCTTGAGCAGCGCCAGGTTCTTGGCGCGCTGGGCCGGTTCTTCGCCCAGGAAGGCTTCCACCCCGGAGCCGAAGCCGCACCAGCCCGGCAGCGCCACGCGCGCCTGACCCCATGAGAAGCCCCAGGGAATGGCGCGCAGGTCTTCAATCGCGCGGGTGGCCTTGCGGGAGGCGGGGCGGGAGCCGATGTTGAGCTCGGCAATTTCGCGGATGGGCGTGCTGGCGAAGAAGTAGTCAGCAAAGCCCGGCGTGCCGTAGACGAGGCCCCGGTAGGCCGCAAAGCTCGCGTCCGACAGCGCCTGCGCGGCTTGCAGGAAGCCCTTGGGCGCGCTTTGCGTGGGGTGCAGCAGCGTGGCCTCCAGCGTGGCGGCCACCAGCGTTTCCAGGTTGCGCCGGCCGATTTCCGGGTGGGCGTACTTGGAGGCGATGACTTCGCCCTGCTCGGTCAGGCGGATCTGGCCGTTCACGGTGCCCGGGGGCTGAGCCAGGATGGCCTCGTAGCTCGGGCCGCCACCGCGGCCCACCGTGCCGCCGCGGCCGTGGAAGAGGCGCAGCGTGAGCGGGCCCACGCGGCGCAGTTCGTCGAACAGCTCCACCAGCGCGATCTCGGCGCGGTACAGCTCCCACGACGACGTGAACATGCCGCCGTCCTTGTTGCTGTCGGAGTAGCCGAGCATGATGTCCTGCTCGCCGCCCGAGCGGTCCACCATGCCGCGGATGCCGGGCAGGGCGTAGAACTCGCGCATGATCTCCGGCGCCACGCGCAGGTCGCCGATGGTCTCGAACAGCGGCACGATGATCAGGTCGCTGGTGGCGTACTCGCTGAGCACGCCGCGCAGCAGCCCGCATTCCTTGAGCAGCAGGGCCACTTCCAGCAGGTCGCTCACCGATTCGGTGTGGCTGATGATGTAGTGGCGCAGCGCCTCGCGGCCGAAGCGGTTCAGTGCCTCGCGCGCAGCCTCGAAGGTGGCCAGCTCGCCCAGCGTTTTCTCGGTGTAGTGCGCACCGATCACGCGCAGCGGGCGGGCGTCGTTCAAAAGGCGCAGCAGCAGCTCGCGCTTGTGGCCTTCGTCCAGCGCCGAATAGTCGCTCTCGATGCGGGCCGCGGCCAGCAGCTCGGCGATGACGAGTTCGTGCTGGTCGCTGCTCTGGCGCAGGTCCAGCGTGGCGAGGTGAAAGCCGAACACCTGCACGGCCCGCATCAGCGGCGCCAGGCGCGGCGCGATCAGCGCCTCGGCGTGGTGGCTCTTGAGCGAGGCCTCGATGGTGCGCAGGTCTGCCAGCAGCTCTTCCGGCGTGCGGTAAGGGTCTTGCGGGGCCACGGCGTGGCGCAGGGCCTCGGTGCCGGTCAGTTCATGCAGCGTGGCGGCCAGGCGCGCGTACATGCCGGTCAGCGCGCGGCGGTAGGGCTCGTCCAGCCGGTGGGCGTTCTGGTCGGGGCTGCGTTCGGCGAGCAGCTGCATCTCGGGCGACACGCCGGTCAGCCGCAGCGAGATGGACAGCTCGGCACCCAGTTCGTGCAGCTCCGTCAGGTAGTGGCGCAGGGCCACCTCGCTTTGGCGTTGCATGGCGCGCTTGAGCGTGGCGGCGCCGACGTTGGGGTTGCCGTCGCGGTCGCCACCAATCCAGTGGCCCATGCGCAGGAAGCTGGGCAGCTGCGCGCCGGGCAGGTGCTCTTCCAACTCGGCGTAGAGCTTCGGGATCTGGCGCAGGAAGGTGGCGTGGTAGTACGACAGCGCGTTCTCGATCTCGTCCGCCACCGTGAGCTTGGAGTAGCGCAGCATGCGCGTCTGCCACAGCTGGGTGATGCGGGCGCGCAGCAGGCTCTCGGTCTCGCGCAGTTCGCGCTCGGTGCCCGCACGGTCACGCGTTTCCAGCAGGGCGGCCACGGCGCGCTCGGCGTCCAGGATGCTCTTGCGCTGCACTTCGGTCGGGTGGGCGGTGAGCACCGGCGAGATGAAGCCGCGCTGCAGCACCTCGGCAATTTCGGTCGGGCGGATGCCGGCTTCGTGCAGGTGCTCGAGGCAGAAGGCCAGTGAGCCCGGCTGCAGGCTGCCCGCACGCTCGTGGATGTCGCGGCGGCGCACGTGGTGGCGGTCTTCCGCGATGTTGGCCAGGTGCGAGAAGTAGCTGAACGCCCGGATCACGCTGACGGCCTGCTCGCCGGAGAGGCTCTTGAGCAGCTTGTCGAAGCGCTTGCCGGCTTCCTTGTCGTGCTTGTGGCGGTAGGCCACCGACAGCTGGCGGATGCGCTCCACCAGCTCGTAGGCCTCGCGGCCTTCCTGCTCGCGGATCACATCGCCCAGGATGCGACCGAGCAGCCGGATGTCGGCCACCAACGGCTCGTTCTTGTCGACTTTTTTGTCGGCGTCGTGGCGGGCGGGGGCTGCGCGAGGAGGCATGGCGAGGCGTCCGGAAAGAAATTGCTATAGGAGAAGTAACGAAGTTACCTCCGCATCACTCTAGCAGTTTCTTCTTCCGGGCGCCTCCCCGGTTTCGCCCTCAGGGGGCGGGTGGGGCCGGGCTGAAGCCGTCGGTCAGCGTGCGCAGAAAGGCCACGATGTCTGCCCCGTCTTGGGGCGTGAACGCCGGCGGCTGGCCGGGGCGGCGGAAGGGCGCGCCCCGGTGCACGTTGGCGCGGTAGGCGGCGGGCAGGTCGTCGTACAGCTGCACCTGGCCGTTCACCACCTGGTACCAGCGGGCGGGGTCTTGGTCGCGGCTGGCGTAGAAGGCCAGCACGTCTTCGAGCGTGGCGAAGCGGGCGTTGTGGAAGTACGGTCCCGTCAAAGCCACATTGCGCAGTGTGGGCACGCGGAATTGGCCGCACAGGTCGGTGCGCGCGCTGAGGTCGGTGCGCTGCGGCCCGCACAGCCCCAGGTCGAAGAACGCCGGGTTGGCGGTGGCCTGGCTGACGTTGCGGGGCACGGCCAGCGCGTGGTAGCTGAAGTTGGTGAACAGCGCCCGGTTGATGCCGCTGGCGTTGGGCACGGGCCGGCTGTCGTGGCAGGCGGCGCAATTGCCGCGCTGCGGGTCGTTGAAGGCCGCCTGGCCGCGCAGTTCTTGCGCGTTGAACGTGGCGCGGCCGTCTTGCACGGCGTCGAACTTGCTGGTGAAGGGGTGGAACTTGGGGTCTTCCGCCTGGTAGCGGTCGAGCGCGGTGAGTGCGGCGGTGATGAGTTGGTCGTCGGTGGCCGCCGGGCTCAGGCCGGCGGCGGTACGCAGATCGGCCACGTAGGGCAGGGCGCGCAGCTTGGTGGCCAGCGTGGCGGCGTCGGGGTTGGCCATTTCGTTGGCGTTGAACAGCGGCCCGCGGGCTTGCTCGATGCGGCTGTTGGCCCGGCCGTCCCAGAACAGCCCGCCGTGCGGGCGGCCCTGGGCGTCGAAGCGGAAGGCGCCGGCAGCGTCCAGGTAGCGCAGGCTGGGCGAGCTGCGCAGGCCTTGGCGCTGGCCGTCGATGCCGCCAAGCGGCAGGAAGCCGCCGGCCGGGTCGGCGTGGCCGCGGGTTTCGGCGTGGCAGCTGGCGCAGGCCAGGCGCCCGCTGGCGGAGAGGCGGGTGTCGTCGAACAGCCGGTTACCGACGCTGGCCAAGGAGGGTGCAGGCGGGCGCGGTGCGGCGGCCGTGTGTGGAGTCGTGGGCGGGGCCGCGGGTGGCGCGGGTGGGCGCACGGCCGCGGGGGTGACTGCGGAGGTGATGGCGGGGGCAGCGTCCGCCGCCGTGGCGCTTTCGGTGGGGGCTGAGGGGTCAGCGCCGCCACCGCATCCGGACAGCGCGGCGGCCAGGCCAAGGGACAGGGCCAGCCCCCACGCGCCGTGCAGGCATAGGTGGCGCGGGGCATCAAGCAGCGGTGGGCGGTGGGGCATGAGCGTCTCCGGTTGGGGATGGCGCTCAGCGTCGTGCGGCAAGGTGCGCAGACGATGGAGGAACTGTGGAGGCCGCGTTCACAGTTGCAGGGCAAGATGACGGCATGCGTCTGGTGCACCAGTTGTCCTTGCTGCTCATGGCCACGGCCCTGGCCGTGGTGGCTGCGGTTGCGGCGGTGGTGGGGTGGAACCTGCGGGCGGGGTTTTCGGACTACCTCGCCGCGCAGGAGGGCGAACACCTGACCCGCCTGATGGAAGCCGCCGAGCAGGACCTGGCCCGCCGGCCGAGCCTGCCGCAAGACTGGCGGCCGGTGCTGCACGACTGGCTGGAGACCGTGCGGCTCACCAGCGTGCGCGGCGCGCCGCCGGAGGCTGACGCACCCCCGCCCGAGCGCCGAGCTGGGCCGGACGGGCGCCTGCCGCCGCCTCCGCCACCCCCGCGGCGCGACCCGGGCAACTTCGGGCCGCGCATGGTGGTGCTGGCCGCCGATGGCCTGACACCGCTGGCCGGCCGGCGCGAGTTGTGGAACCGCCCCGGCCAGACCCGCGCCGTCAAGCTGAACGGGCAGACGGTGGTGGTGCTGAAGCTGGCCGAACGTGCCGGCCCGGTGGAGGGCGTGGACGCCAAGTTCCTGCGCCGGCAGTACCTGGGCCTGGCCGCTGTGGCGGGCGCCGTGCTGCTGGTGGCGCTGGTGATGGCGCGGGTGCTGGCGGTGCGCTGGGCGCGGCCGCTGGGCCAGGCGCAGACGGCGGCTCGGCGCATTGCCGCGGGTGAATTCAACGTGCGCCTGCCCAGTCCGCGCGGGGGCGCTGGGGCCAGCGAGATCGCCGGCTTGCACCAGGACATCAATGCCATGGCGGCGGCTTTGTCGAGGCTGGAAAGCAGCCGGCAGCGCTGGATTGCGGAGCTGTCGCATGAGCTGCGCACGCCCCTGGCGGTGCTGCGGGGTGAGGTGGAGGCGTTGGTGGATGGCATCCGCCCGCTGGAGGTGGCGGCGCTGGGCTCGCTGCAAGAGGAAATCCGGCGCTTGTCGCGCTTGGTGGAGGACTTCCACCTGCTGGCCACCTCGGAGCTGCGCAGCCTGCCGTGCACGTTCGAGCCGGTGGCGCCGGCGGCGGTGCTGCAGGCGGCCGTTGCGCGCGTGGCGGCGCGAGCGCAAGCGCAAGGCTTGGTGCTGGAAGTGCAGGTGCCCGAGCACTTGCCCGCAGCGCGCTGGGACGCGGTGCGGGTGGAGCAACTGCTGGCCAACCTGCTGGAGAACAGCTTGCGCTACACCCGGGCGCCCGGCCTGCTGCAGTTGCGGGCCCGCTCGCTGGGTGCGGCCATCGAGGTGCGCCTGGAGGACACGCCGCCCGGTGTGGCGGGGCCAGACCTGCAGCGTTTGTTTGACCCACTGTTTCGCGCCGACCCGTCTCGCAGCCGGGCGCATGGCGGTGCCGGGCTGGGCCTGGCCATTGCCCGGGCCATCGCGCTGGCGCACGGCGGGCGCCTGGCGGCCGAGGCGTCGTCGCTGGGCGGCTTGTGCATGGTGCTGACCCTGCCGCTGCACCCGCCTGGGAGTGCTGCATGAGCGCCTTGGTGTTGGTGGTGGAAGACGAGCCCAAGCTCGCCGCGCTGGTGTGCGACTACCTGCACGCGGCCGGCTACCGCACCGAATGCCTGGCCGACGGCTTGCAGGCGGTGGCGCGCCTGCGCGGCGGCCCGCCGCCTGCCGCCGTGGTGCTGGACTTGATGCTGCCCGGGCTGGACGGCCTGGAGGTGTGCCGTGCGGTGCGCGCGTTCAGCGACCTGCCCATCTTGATCAGCAGCGCGCGCGTGGAAGAGCTGGACCGGCTGTTGGGGCTGGAGCTGGGGGCCGACGACTACCTGTGCAAGCCCTTCAGCCCGCGCGAACTGGTGGCGCGTGTGAAGGCGCTGTTGCGCCGCGCCCAAGGGCGCCTGGCACCGCCCACCTTGGTGCCGGTGGGTGGCGGATTCTGGGTGGACGAAGCCGGGCAGCGCATCGTGTGGCAGGAGCAGGCGCTCGGGCTCACGCCGGTGGAGTTCCGGCTGTTGCGGCAACTGCTGACCCACCCCGGGCGGGTGTTCGAGCGGGCGCAGCTGCTGGACCTGATCCACGAGGACTTCCGCGATGTGTCGGACCGCGTGGTGGACAGCCACATCAAGAACATCCGGCGCAAGCTCGCCACGCTGGAGCCGCCCCAGTCCTGCATCAGTTCGGTCTACGGGGTGGGATACCGCTGCGACTGGGCGTGAGCGGGCGGCCCGGGCGCTGCTTGTTGTGACACGGCCAGGCCCCTGTTCCTGGGGCGTTTTGTGGCGGGTTTTGTGGCGTGAGGGCTGCAGCCAAGGGAAAACCAGAGAGGGGGCAGCATTGATGCCGTCAGTCGATTCGGCTAACGTAGACAGCGTTGTCAATTTGACGCCAACGCAGCATTTCTTGCGGTTTGGTCAGACATTGAGATCGCTACCAGTTGTGATTGAGATGCGCCTTGGAAACCGCCAGAGGCCTGGGCTGCCGGGGCTCCCGCAGACGCGGCAGACCCGCCGTTTTGTGGCGCTAAATAGCAACGAGGTCTCGCGTAAACCCTAGCAGAACAGGGGGAATCGAATCAATACAGTCCATTCGGCGCCCAGGTTGTTCCAGCATTCGGCCGGTTGTTGATATCGCTACCAACAGCGGCCGTGGGTGAAGAGAGAACATCGTCCACCGGCTCCGCAAGGAGTCGTCAAAGCAAACAAGGAGACAAATGAAACATCCTCAAAGTTCCAAGACGCGGCACGACGCCCCGTTCGCCCGCCGGCTCAAGCCGGTGGCGTGGGCCTCGTCGGTGGCGCTGCTGACCGGCGCTGCTGCGGTGCAGGCGCAGCAAGCGGCTCCCGCCGCCCCCGGCGCCACGCAGGCGCTCGAGACGGTGGTGGTGACCGGCATTCGCAAGTCGCTTGACAGCGCTGTCACGCTCAAGCGCGAGAACCGCGGCCTGGTGGACGGCATCGTGGCCGAAGACATCGGCAAGTTCCCGGACAGCAACCTGGCCGAGTCGATGCAGCGCATCGCCGGCGTGTCCATCGACCGCGCACCCAGCGGCGAAGGCTCCAAGATCACCGTGCGCGGTGTGGGCCCCGACTTCAACCTGGTGCTGCTCAACGGCCGCCAGATGCCCACCGGCGTGATCAGCAACGAGAACGGCGGCGCCAACGGCTCCCGCGCGTTCGACTTTGCCAACCTGTCGTCCGACTCCATCTCGGCGCTGGAGGTCTACAAGACCGCACGTTCGTCGTCGCCCACGGGCGGCATTGGCGCCACGGTCAACGTCAAGACCGCGCGACCGCTGGACAGCAAGGTCCGCATCGCGAGCCTGGGCATCAAGGCCAATTTCGACGGCTCCAACAGCCGCCTGCCCGAAGCGTTCAAGGGCAGCAGCGTGACGCCGGAAGTCTCGGGCATCTACAGCGACGTCTTCGCCGACGGCACGCTGGGCCTGGCCATCAGCGGCAGCTACTCCAAGCGCGATTCCGGCTCGAACAAGGCCTACACGCAAAACGGCTGGCGCACCTTCACCGCCAACTCGGGCGACTGGGGCACCATCCCCGCCAAGCCGGCCACGGGCACCGACCCGATCGTGAACCGCCCGACCGGCCTGTACTCCACGTCCACCGACATGCGCTACTCGCTGACTGCGCTGCAGCGTGAGCGTGTGAACGGCCAGGCCGTGCTGCAGTACGCGCCCAGCAAGGACTTGAAGTTCACGCTGGACTACACGCTGGCCAACAACACCATCAACAAGAAGAACGCCGAGCTTTCCAGCTGGTTCAACTTCTCGTTCGGCCCGTCCACGCCGCCCACCACGTTCACCAGCGGCCCCGTGGCGACGCCCATCATCCAGACGGCGCTGTTCCCGAACAACGACCACGACCTGGCCATCAACGGCGGCATCTACGGCGACAAGACGCAGGTGCGCTCCACCGGCTTCAACACCGAGTGGAAGGTCAACAACGACCTGAAGTTCGAGTTCGACGCACACCACTCCACGTCCAGCACCAAGCCCAACAGCCCGTTCGGCAGCTACTCGACGATGGACTTCGGCCTGTTCAACCAGGGCAACGCGACGGCCTACTACGACCAGAAGTTCCCCATCTTCAGCCTGCCGACGACCAAGTTCGACGCCAGCAAGCTGATGCTGACGGGCAGCCAGTTCGTCAGCAACCTCAGCGCCCAGACGGTGGACCAGTTCCAGACGCAAGGCAGCTACCGCGTGGACGTGGACAACAAGCTGACCGCCGGCCTGGGTTTCACCCGCGTGAAGAACCGCGCCGCGAGCTACAACAACCAGAACAACGACTGGGGTGGCGTGGGCTCGCAAGGCCAGTACTCGAACGTGGCGACGGTGACGGAGAGCCTGCCCGGCTTCTTCAGCCAGATCCCGGGTTCGGGTGATTCGCGCCTGTTCCCGAACTTCTACATGTTCGACTTCAACAGCCTGCGTGCTCGCTCGATTGAAGTGCTCATGGCGTCGCGTGGCGTGAGCCGTGCGCAAGCGGAGGCTTACTTCTCCGCTGCACCGGACTACTCGCTGGGCAACGACTGGCGCACGACGGAGAAGTCCAGCAGCGCGTTCGCGCAGTGGGACCACTCGTTCGACACGGCCATCCCGATGAACCTGTCGGCCGGCCTGCGCTATGAAAGCACCAAGGTCGTGTCCGCCTCGCAGGTGGTGTCGCGCACCTCGGCGTCGTGGATCTCGCAGAACGAAGTGACGCTGACCTCCGGCGCCACGGTGTTCGACAGCAAGACTGGCAAGTACAGCTACGTGCTGCCCAGCATCGACTGGGACGCTGACCTCGCCCCCGATGTGAAGGTGCGTGCCAGCTACGGCCACAACATCGGCCGTCCGGGCTGGAACGACCTGGTGGGCGGCACCAACTTCGGTGCTGGCGCCAACGCCGGGGGCGGCACGGGCTCGCAAGGCGATCCGTCGCTCAAGCCGCTGCTGTCCAAGAACTTCGACCTCTCGGCCGAGTGGTACTACGGCAAGGGCAGCTACCTGGCCGCCGGTGCGTTCTACAAGAAGGTCAGCAACTTCGTCGGCACGTCCAACGTCACGCAAACCATTCCGGGTGTCACCACCCCGATCGGCGGCGCGTACTACAAGGCCGGCCTGGCGGCGTGCGGTGGCAATGCGCAGCCCCTGTGCATTCGCAACTACATCTTCAACAACTTCAAGGGCAAGCCTGGGGTGGTGCAGACCGGCGTGAACGCGTCGGGCGAAATCCTCGGCACCATCGCCGGCCAGCCGGGTGACCCGCTGCTGAGCTTCCAGGTCACGACGCCGTCCAACGAAAAGGGCGACAACATCAAGGGCCTGGAGCTGAATGCGCAGCACATGTTCGGCAACAGCGGCTTCGGTGTGTCGGGCAACTACACCTTTGCCCGTGCAGGCCTGAAGTACGACAACACCAACATCACCACCCCGCAGGCGGCGTTGTTGGGCGTGAGCGACTCGGCCAACCTAGTGGGCTTCTATGAAGACAACACCTGGTCGGTGCGCGCGGCCTACAACTGGCGCGACGAGTTCCTGGCCTCCAAGGTTGACGGTGCGGGCAACAACCCGGTCTACACCGAAGCCTATGGTCAGGTGGACATGTCCATCGGCTACAAGATCGGCAAGGACCTGACTCTGCAGGCCGACCTGATCAACCTGAACGATGGCTACATCCGCCAGCACGGCCGTGCCAAGGAGCAGCTGATCTCGGCCACGCAGACCGGCCGGCGTTACCTGATCGGCGCTCGCTACCGCTTCTGAGCGGTGCCCTCGGCCGCAGGTGCCTGACCCCTCTCGGGGCGTAGCTCTGCGGCTGAACCGGGCCGGACGCGCGCTTGCCGTGCGCCCGGCCCGTCCTGTTTTTCTGCCCGGCGGGGCCACAATCAAAAGCACTGCCCTTCGCCGCGAATTTCAGCCCACACCCATGCTGCAACTGCTCAACAACATCACCCACAAAGACCTGCGCGTCGTGACCCAGCGCGGGGCGCAGTGGGGCGACAACGTGATGTCGGCGCTCATCACCCCGGACGAGTTCCGCAGCGTGCAAGCGCATTACCCCATCCTGTTCCAGCCCGACGGCGAAGGCGGCTACCAGGCCGTGGCCTTGTTCGGCCTGGAGCAGGGCCAGAACCTGTTCCTGACGGCCGATGGCTGGGATGCGGAATACCTGCCGCTGTCCATGCAGCGCCTGCCGTTCTCCATTGGCGTGACCAATGGCGAGCTGCGCATGATGGTGGACATGGCCAGCCCGCGCATCAGCCACGGCGCCGAGGGCGAGGCGGTGTTCCTGCCGCACGGCGGCACCACCGATTTCATCGAGAACGCCAACACCGTGCTGCGCACACTGCACGAGGGCCTGGAAGCTGCGCCCGAGTTCATGCAGGCGCTGGTGGCGCACGAGTTGCTGGAATCGGTGCGCATCGAAGTCGAGCGACCCGACGGCTCGCGGGGCGAGTTGGTGGGCTTCTTCATCATCCATGAAGAGCGCCTGGCGTCGCTGGACGCCGCCACCATCGGCCTGCTGCACGAGGCCGACTACCTGCAGCCCATTTACATGGCCATCGCGTCGCTGTCCCACCTGCCGGCGTTGATCCGCCGCCATTTGGCCCTGAACGCCTGAGGCCCATGCGCGAAAGCCGCGTGCTGGACGCTGCCGTCCTGCAGTCCACCGAGCCCGTGCTGCTGCGCGGCCTGGTGCGGCACTGGCCGCTGGTGCAGGCGGCGCAGCAGTCCGACGCCGCTTTTTGCGCAGAGTTGCGCCGTTACGGCGCTGACACGCGGGTGGGCCTGTGGCGGGGTGGCCCCGACATCGACGGGCGCTTCTTCTACAACGCCGACCACACGGGTTTCAACTTCCACCGTGAGGTGGCGCGCTTTGGCCAGCTGCTGGATGAGTTGCTGGCCGGTTCGGCGGACGCGCTGTACCTTGGCTCCACCGAGCTGGACGGCAGCTTTCCGGGTTTGCGCCAAGCCCATCCGCTGGAGGTCGGCGCGCCCGATCCTCTGGTGAGCTTGTGGCTGGGCAATCGCACCCGCGTGGCCACGCACTTCGACCTGCCGGACAACGTGGCCTGCGTGGTGGCGGGGCGGCGCCGGTTCACGCTGTTCCCGCCCGACCAGGTGGCCAACCTGTACATCGGCCGGCTGGACCTCACGCCCGCCGGCCAGCCCATCAGCCTGGTGGACCTGGCGGCCCCCGACCTGGACCGTTACCCCCGCTACGCCGAGGCGCTGCGCCACGCCCAGGTGGTGGAGCTGGACCCCGGCGATGCGGTCTTCATCCCGAGCCAGTGGTGGCACGGCGTGGAAAGCCTGGCCGCGATCAACGGGCTGGTTAACTTCTGGTGGCGGCAATCGCCCGCCTACATGGACACGCCGCTCAACACGCTGATGATGGCGCTGCTGAGCCTGCGCGACCTGCCGCCCGCGCAGCGCGACGCCTGGCGCGTGCTGTTCAACCACTACATCTTCGATGCCGACGCCAGCACGGCCGCCCACATCCCCGCTGCCGCGCGCGGCGTGCTGGCGCCGCTGGATGACAACGCCGCGCGCCAACTGCGCGCCGCGTTGCTGCAACGACTCAACCGCTAGACCCGCATGACCTCCGCAGCCTCGCCCCAGCCCATCCGACGCATCGTCATTGCCGGCGGCGGCACGGCCGGCTGGATGGTGGCCGCTGGCCTGGCCAAGTGCCTGGGCCAGCAGTACGACATCTGTCTCGTCGAGTCCGAGGAAATCGGCACCGTGGGCGTTGGCGAAGCCACGATCCCGACGCTGCATTTCATGCACGAGATCTTGGACCTGGAGGAGAAGGAGTTCATCCAGGCCACGCAAGCCACGTTCAAGCTGGGCATCAGCTTCGAGAACTGGCGCAACGTCGGCGAGCACTACTTCCACTCCTTCGGCAAAACCGGCCAGGGCCACTGGACGGCGGGCTTTCACCACTTCTGGCTGGAAGGCCGCAAGCGCGGGCTGGCGAGTGACTATGGCGACTACTGCCTGGAACTGCGCGCCGCGCTGGACAAGCGCTTCGCCCTGCTGCCCGAGGGCGGCCTGAACTACGCCTATCACTTCGACGCCACGCTCTACGGCCAATACCTGCGCCGCTTCTCCGAAGACCTTGGCGTGCGGCGCTTGGAAGGCAAGATCGTGCAGGTGCACCAGACGCCGGAGCAGGGCGACATCACCGGCCTGACGCTGGACAGTGGCGTGCGGGTGGACGGTGATTTCTTCATCGACTGCACCGGCATGCGGGCCTTGCTCATCGGCCAGGCCCTGGGTGTGGGCTATGAAAGCTGGCAGCAGTGGCTGCCGTGCGACCGCGCGCTGGCGGTGCAGACCACATCGGTGGAGGAGCCCGTGCCCTACACGCGCTCCATTGCCCACCCGTGGGGCTGGCAGTGGCGCATTCCGCTGCAGCACCGCGTGGGCAACGGCCTGGTGTTCAGCAGCCGGCATGTGAGTGACGACGACGCCCGGCGCGCGCTGCTGGACAACGTGCAGGGCGAGGTGCTGCGCGAGCCGCGCGTCATTCACTTCACGCCGGGCCAGCGCGAGGCGGTATGGAAGCGCAACGTCGTGGCCATCGGCCTGTCCAGCGGCTTCCTGGAGCCGCTGGAGTCCACCAGCATCCACTTGATCCAGAAGGGGCTGACGCGGCTGGTGGAGCTCTTCCCCACCGACGGCATTTTCCAGAGCGACATCGACGAATACAACCGCCAGGCGCGCGAGTCCATCGAGCACATCCGCGACTTCATCATCCTGCACTACCACGTCACCCATCGGGCCGACTCTGACTTCTGGCGCCGGTGCCGCGACATGGACGTGCCGGCTTCGCTGCAGCACCGCATCCAGCTGTTCCGCGACTCCGCGCGCTTCGTGCCGGCCGCGGGTGATCTGTTCGCCGAGAACTCCTGGGTGCAGGTGATGATGGGGCAGGGCATCGTGCCCCGCGCGCACCACCCTATCACCCGGCAGATGGACAACGCCAGCCTGTCGGACTTCCTCGGCACGGTGCGCAAGGATGTGGCGCGCCAGCTGATGAAGTTGCCGCGCCACCAGCAATTCATCCAGCAGTTCTGCCCCGCACCCGCACCAGACCGCGCGGCCCCTGCAGCCCGACCCGCGGCCCCGCCCGCTGCCGTGAGCGCCCCGGCCTTGCGCATCAACCCCCAGGCCGTGCCCAGCATCGTGACGCTGGATGACGGCTCCAAGGTCTATGTGCTGGACGACTTTGTGCAAGACCCGCAAGCCCTGGTGGATTGGGCCCAGTCCCAGCGCGATCAGTTCGAAGCACCCGAGGGGCATCCGTACCCCGGCCCGCAACTGGGCCTGCCCGCCTCTCTGTGCGCGGAGTTGAGTGAGTTCTTCCAGCGCCATCTGCGTCAGCCGCTGCGTGCAGGCGAGCCGGTGGGCATGTACGGCCGCTTCTCACGCGTGATGCAGGCGCCGTCCACGCTCGATGCCCGGCAGCGCGTGTGCCACCGAGACGACTCCGGCCTGCAGGCGGGCGAGATGATCTGCGCCTCGGTGCACTACCTGTTCCAGGACCCGGCACTGGGCGGCACGGTGTTCTTCCGCTCGCGCATGAACGCCGCCGACACCGAGGCCTTCATGCACGACGCCAACCACCTGAGCGCGTCCGCCTTCGGCGAGAAATACGGCATCGCGCCGGGCTACATGACCGAGGGCAACCGGCACTTCGAGGTCATCGGCCGCTTGCCCGCCAAATGGAACCGTGCGGTGTTCTACGATGGCGGCATCTTCCATTCCGGCGACATCGGCCGGGCGTCGCCGGCGGCCTACGCGCAAGACCCGGGGCGGCTCACGCTCAACGCGTTCTTCAAGAGCCGTCGGCCTTGAACTTGGACTCGCGCAGCAGCTGGCACACCTTGAGGTTGTATTCGGCGTAGAAGTTGGCACGGCCCTGTTTCTTGGCGTTCACATGCAGCGCATTGACCGCCCACGCCTGCTGGCTGGCTTCGTCTTCAAACTCCACGATCACCACCCGCTCGCCGTCATCCGCCGTGAACACCTTGTGCGACAGGTAGCCGGGCATGGTCTGCGCCAGCGCTCCCATCTGCGGCGCCAGATCGAAATAGTCCGTCCGGGATTCATCCTTGAGCCGGGAGCGGAACACGGTGACGATCAAGAGGGACTCCTTGCAAGCAGTGGGGTGCGGTGAAGCGCGATTGTGGCGCCTCGATAATCCGGCCATGACCACCTCCATCACCATCGCCACCCGCGAAAGCCGCCTGGCGCTGTGGCAGGCCGAGCATGTGCAGGCCCGCCTCGCTGACGAACTCGGCATCACCGCCGCCCTGCTGGGCATGACCACGCGCGGTGATCAGATCCTCGACCGCACGCTGTCCAAGATCGGCGGCAAGGGCCTGTTCGTAAAGGAGCTGGAAACGGCCTTGGCGGAGGGCCGCGCCCACCTGGCTGTGCATTCGCTCAAGGACGTGCCGATGGAGTTGCCCGAGGGCTTCACGCTGGCCGCCGTGCTGGAGCGCGAAGACCCGCGCGACGCCTTCGTCTCGAACGACTACGCCTCGCTGGCAGAGTTGCCCGAAGGTGCTGTGGTGGGCAGCTCCAGCCTGCGGCGCGTGACGCAACTGCTGAGCGTGCGGCCGGACCTGCGTGTCGAGCCGCTGCGCGGCAACCTCGACACGCGCCTGCGCAAGCTCGACGAAGGCGGCTATCACGCCATCTTGCTGGCCGCTGCGGGCCTCAAGCGCCTGGGCCTGGGCCACCGCGTGCGCAGCGTCTTTGAGGTGGACCAAATGCTGCCATGCGCAGGGCAGGGCGCGCTGGGCCTGGAAATCCGGTCCGACGACGCCGCGCTGGCGCAAGCGCTGGCGCGCCTGGCGCACCTGCCAACCTGGCTGGCCTGCGAGGCCGAGCGTGCCGTGTCGCGCGCCCTGGGCGGCAGCTGCAGCCTGCCGCTGGCCGCGCATGCCCGCTGGCAAGACGGGGCGCTGCATCTGGATGCCGCGCTGGGCCATGCCGAGTGGCACACCTCGCCGCTGCTGCGCGCCGCCGTGGCGGGCACGGTGGACACGGTGGATGCCGCACGTGCGCTGGGTCAGCAGGCAGCCAGCCGTCTGCGCGAGCTGGGCGCTGGCCAGTACCTGCCCGTATGACCCGCCCCACGCTGGTCGTCACCCGGCCGCGGGCGCAATGCGCCGCGTGGCTGGCGCGTCTGGCGGCGTTGGGGGTGGAGGCAGTGGCCTTGCCCCTGATCGAGATCTTGCCGGCGCGCGACCCAGCACCGGTTGAAGCCGCCTGGGCCGCGTTGCCGCAGGTGGATTTGGCGGTGTTTGTCAGCCCCAATGCGGTGGCGCAGTTCTTTGCGGCATCGGGCGGCCGGCCTTGGCCGGCACACACCTTGGCCGCCTGTGTGGGACCGGGCAGTGCGCAGGCCCTGCTGGCGCACGGCGTGCCGGCCGCGCAGGTGGTGCAGCCGGCCGACGATGCGGCAAGCCTGGATTCCGAACACCTCTGGGCGCAGCTCCAGCCGCGACGCCCTTGGGCCGGCGCACGCGTGCTGCTGCTGCGCGGCGACGGCGGCCGTGAATGGTTGGCCGAGCGGCTGCTGGAGGCCGGCGCGCAGGTGCAGGCCGTGACCACCTACCACCGCACCGGGCCGCGCCTGGATGCTGCCGAAGCAGCATTGCTGGAGCGTGTGCGCCGCAATCCGCAGCACTTCGCGTGGCTCTTCAGCAGCGCCGAGGCGGTGGGGCACTTGGCGCCCTTCGGCCTGACCGGGCAGCGGGCGATCGCCACGCACCCTCGCATTGCGGAGGCTGCGCGCGCATCGGGCTTCCTGCCTGTGGTTTTGGCGCGACCGGCCCCCGAAGCGGTGACGCAGGCCCTGGAGGGGCTCTGACAGAATCTGGCGCACTGTGAGTGAGCCCGAGCTGAATCCCCCCGTAGTTGCCGCAGCCGAGCCTGCCGCCCCGATGTCTCCTGCCGCCACGGCGGCCCCAGCGTTGCCCGCCTGGCTGCCCTGGCTGCTGGCCTTGTTGGGCGCAGCCGTGCTGATGTGCGTGGCCCTGGCCTGGCAGAGCCTGTCGCGCCAGCAGTCGCTGGAACAGGAATTGGTGCGCCGCCAAGAGGCCAGCCAGACCCAGGCCGCCGAAGCGCGCGTGGCCGCCAAGCAGTCGGCTGAGCTGGTGCGGGACACCGCGGCCAAGGTGTCGCTGCTGGACGCGCGGCTGGCCGAAGTGGCGCTGCAGCGCGGGCAACTGGAAGAGCTCATCCAGTCCATGTCCCGATCGCGCGACGAGAACGTCGTCGGTGACATCGAGGCGTCCATCCGCGTGGCCTTGCAACAAACCCAGATCACCGGCAGCGCCGAACCCCTGATCGCAACGCTCAAGCAGGCCGATGAACGCCTGCTGCGCTACAAGCAACCGCGCATGGAAGGCGTGCGCCGCGCGGTGGCACGAGACCTGGACCGCGTGAAGGCCGTGGCCGTGATCGATGTGTCCACGCTCACCATCAAGCTTGACGAAGTCGTGCGCATGGCGGATGAGCTGGCGCTGGTGTCGGCCGGTGAGGCCGCCCCGCGCACGCGGAACGACGAGCGACATGCGGACGCGGCCAAGGACCGTGAGCGCGCCCTGCAGCTGCAGCGCGAGCAAGCCGCTGCTGCGGCCGACGGCCGTTTGGCGCTGTGGTGGTGGCAGGCCAGCCAGCAACTGTCCAGCTGGACGGGCCTGGTCTGGGGCGAGGCCCGCACGCTGCTGCGCGTGACGCGCATCGAGCACCCCGAAGCCGCGCTGGTCTCACCGGATCAAAGCTTCTTCCTGCGCGAGAACCTGAAGCTGCGCCTGCTCAATGCGCGGCTGGCGCTGCTGAGCCGGCAGTTCGACACCGCACAGTCCGACCTGCGCGACAGCCAAGACATGCTCAACCGCTACTTCGACACGCGTTCGCGCAAGGTGGGGGCGGTGCTGGAGCTGCTGCGCCAAGTGGCGGGGCAGGCGCGGCAGGTCAGCGTGCCGCGGCCTGACGACACGTTGGCCGCCCTGACGGCCGCCGCTGCGGGGCGTTGATCATGCGCCTGGTGATTTGGCTGGTTCTGCTGTTCGCGGTGGCCGTGGTGGCCGCGCTCACCCTCGGGTCCAACGACGGGCTTGCGAGCTTCTACTGGGCGGGTTGGCGTCTGGATCTGTCGCTCAATTTGTTCCTGTTGCTGCTGATCGCCGGGTGCTTTGCGCTGGTGACGGCCATCCAGGCCATCGAGGCGTTGACGACGCTCCCCAAGCGCGCCCGTGAATGGCGTTTGGCGCAGCGCGAACGCAGTGCGCAGATGGCTTTGCGCGAGTCGCTGGTGGAGCTGTTCGGTGCCCGCTACAGCCGCGCCCAGAAGGCGGCGCAAAAGGCGCTGAGCATCCAGTCCGCCACGCCGGAGTTGGCGGCAGACCCGTCCTTCATGGCGCTGGCGCACCTGCTGGCGGCGGCCAGTGCCCACCGCCTGCAAGACCGCCGTCACCGGGACGAGCAATTGCAGTTGGCCCTGGGCCTGACGAGCCGTTTGGGTGGCGCCCGCGCGCAGGAAGACGGCGCCCGGCTGCTGGCGGCGGAGTGGGCGCTGGACGATCGCGACGCCCCGCGCGCCTTGAGCGTGCTCAGCGAGTTGGCGCCTGGCGTGGCGCGGCGCACGCAGGCGCTGCGCTTGCGTCTGCAGGCCTCTCGTCTGGCCAAGCAACCGCTGGACGCACTGCGCACGGCCCGTCTGTTGGCCAAGCACCAGGCGTTCTCCAAGGCGGCCGCGCAAAGCCTGCTGCGTTCCCTGGCGTTTGAGGCGCTGGACGGCGCACGCGACGTCGACCAGTTGCGCGCCGCCTGGCAGCAACTGGATGCCAGCGATCGCCGCGATCCCTTGGTGGCTGCGCGCGCGGCTCAATGTGCCGGGCAACTGGGCGCGCCGGATGACGGTCGCGGCTGGCTGCGGCCGTTCTTCGACGATTTGGCTGCGCTTCAAGCAGACGATCGTTCCGCGCTGGCCGTGGCCTTGGTGCCAGTGCTGGCCGGTTGTGGCCCGGATTGGCTGCAGCGGTTGGAGCAAGCCCAAGCCCGCTTCCCGCGCGAGCGCGCATTGGCCTACGCGCTGGGCCATGCGCTCGCCGAGCGCCAGCTGTGGGGCAAGGCGCGCTTGATGCTCGAGGTGGTGGCAGAGGACGCGACCATGCCCTCGGTCGCCCGACGTCGCAGTTGGCTGGCCTTGGCCGCGATGGCCGAAAACGACGGCGACGACGCGCGCCGCGCGCGTTGCTTCGAATCGGCCGCGCGGCTGCCTTGAGTGCGCCGAGCAGCGTCAGGTAGGTTCACAAAAAGCACTGTCCTGCAGACCGTGTGAGTGAAGCGGCGCGCTGCTTGGCAGAAAACTTGCGCGGGATTCCAAAAACTGGTTATACTGTGAGGCTTCAGCGGCTGTAGCTCAGTTGGATAGAGTACTTGGCTACGAACCAAGGGGTCGTGGGTTCGAATCCTGCCAGCCGCGCCATAACAAGAAGAGCAACGGGTCCCGTGCGAAAGCACCGGACCCGTTTCCATTGGTGCCTCAGTGCGTGCGCCTTCCCTGGGCGCGCTGCAGTGACACGCGATCGGACCGGCGGCGAGTTCGTCGTTGCGCGAAAAATTGAAGAGATCGAGTTAGAGCGCTGAAATTCCAGCTAGAATGCTGAGTTCCAGCTAAACAGCAACGCGGCTGTAGCTCAGTTGGATAGAGTACTTGGCTACGAACCAAGGGGTCGTGGGTTCGAATCCTGCCAGCCGCGCCAAAAACAAGAAATGCAAAACGCCTCGGTGCTCCTCGCACCGGGGCGTTTTTGTTTGTGCGTCCGATTGGCTCGCGGCGGAGTTCAGCGGCTGAACCGCGGTGCGGGCGAGGGTTCCCAGTGTCCGTCTGCACGGCGGCGGTAGCTTTGTCGTTCGCGGGCATGCGGGTGGTCCGGCGCTTCGGCCAGGTTCAGCACGGGTGCGAAACAGGCGTTCGTGCCTTCGAGGCGCTGCTGCCATTCCTCCATCGTGCGTTCACGGATGCGCTGGGCCACGCGCTCGCGCACGGCGGGCCACTGTCGGGTGTCGTGCTGGCTTGCCGGCGAGATGTCGCCAAGCTCCAAGCGCTGCAGCAATTCCGCGTAGAACTGGGGCTCCAAGGCGCCCAGCGACACGTAACGTCCATCCGCGCATTCAAAGCAGTCGTAGAACGGAGACTGGTGCAGGAAGAAGTTCTGCTCCGGCGCCTCCGCCCAGCGCCCGGCGGCGCGAAGCGAATGCAGCAGGCCGGCCATGAGGCCCACGCCGTCCGTCATCGCCGCGTCGATCACGCAACCTTGCCCGGTGGCACGCGCCTGCCACAGCGCGGCCATGACGCCGAACGCCAGCATCAGGGCGCCCCCGCCCATGTCGCCAATCAGCGTGGCGGGGATGCTGGGCGCTTGGCCGGCGCGGCTGGCAATCGACAGCGCGCCGGTCAAGGCCACGTAGTTGATGTCGTGACCTGCGGCCTGGGCCAGCGGGCCGGTTTGCCCCCAGCCGGTGACGCGGCCGTACACCAACGCCGGGTGCTGTGCGCGCAGTTCAGCAGGCCCCAAGCCCAGGCGCTCCATCACGCCGGGCCGGAAGCCTTCGATGAGGGCGTCTGCGCCTGCGATCAGTTGCCGGGCCTGGTTCAGGTCACCAGGGTGTTTCAAGTCCAGGCAGATGCGTTGCTTGCCGCGAGCCAAGCCCGTGCCCGTGTCGATGGCGGGCGGCCCGGGGCGGTCGATCACGGTGACCTGGGCGCCATGGTCCGCCAGCAGCATGCCGGTCAGCGGGCAGGGGCCCAGCCCCGCCATTTCGACGACCTTCAAACCCTCCAGCGGGCGAACCGGAGGGGCGGGCGAGGCGGCAGGGGCGGCGGCTTGCATCGGACAATGCTCGCATGAACAAGGCATTCACCAAGGAGCCGGATGGGGCCGAAGACGACGACGGCGACGGCGTGTCGCTGCCGGCGCTGCCTGCCGGATCGCGCAACTACATGACCCCTCAGGGCCACGCCCGGTTGCGCGCAGAGTTCATGCAGCTGATCGACGTCGAGCGACCGAAGATGGTGGAGACCGTGTCCTGGGCGGCCAAGAACGGCGACCGCTCAGAAAACGGCGACTACCTCTACGGCAAAAAACGCCTGCGGGAGATCGATCGGCGCCTGCGCTTCCTGACCAAGCGGCTGGACATCGCCGAGGTGGTGGACCCGAGCGTGCACCATGGCCGCGAGCAGGTCTTCTTCGGCGCCACCGTGACCTATGCCAATGCCCGCGGCGAGGAGCGCACCGTCACGATCAAGGGCATCGATGAGTCCGACAGCCTGGCCGGCGAGGTCAGCTGGATCTCGCCCATCGCCCGCACCTTGCTCAAGGCGCGGGTGGGCGACGAGTTGAACCTGGTGACGCCGGTGGGCGTGGAAAAAATCGAGGTGGTGGACGTTCAGTACCCGGCGCCCAAGGCCTGATGCGGGCCTACCGGCCGCTCGGCGCTTGAACCCGTTTCGCCTGACTCAAGGCTTCACCCGCCAGACGCGCTGGACCGGGGCGGTGCGGCGCAGCACCCGCAGCACATCGGCCAGGTGCAGCCGGTCGCGAACGTCCAGCAGCAAAGTCATTTCCGCGGTTTCGCGCAGGGGCGCGTCGTCCGTCATGGAGATGTGCGTGATGTCGGCTTCCGCCTGCGCCACCGACTGGGCCACCTGCGCGAGCACGCCCTTGCCGTTGTTGAGCAGCAGCGCGATACCAGCCTCAAAACTGCGTTTGAGTTCTTCGGCCCATTCCACCTGGATCCAGTGCTCGCTGTCGCGCTGGAACAGGCGGCGCCCGACCGCACACTCGCAGGTGTGCACCACCAGGCCTTCACCGCGGCCGAGGTAGCCGCGCACCTCGTCGCCCGGAATGGGGCGGCAGCACGTGGCCAACTGCACCGACGCGCCTTCGCTGCCGTCGATGGTGACGCTGCCCTGCTGCGCCGAGGTTTCGCTGAAGCGGCCGAGCGTCAGCGCCAGTGCATCAGGCTTCTGACCCTGTGCGGCCATGAGGCGGGCGAGCTTCTTCGCGATGATGGTGGCAATCTTGCGGCCCGCGCCCACGTCCACCAGCAGCTGCTCGACGCCAGAGCTGCCGGCCCAGGCGGCCAGCTCCGTCCACATCGGGTGGGCCGGGTCGTCCATTTCCAGACTGGGCAGCGCCAAGCCCTCGGCGCGCATCGCTTGGGCCAGCATCTTTTCGCCCAGTTCGCGGGACTCCTCCTGCTCCAGATCCTTCAGGTAGTGACGGATCTTGGAGCGGGCCCGGCCGGTGCGCACAAAGCTCAGCCAGGCCGGATTGGGGCTGGCGCCTGGGGCGGTGATGATTTCGACGATGTCGCCGCTGCGCAGCTCGGCGCGCAGGGGCACCGGCTCGCCGTTGACTTGCGCGGCCACGCAGTGGTCGCCCACGTCGGAGTGAATGGCGTAGGCAAAGTCCACGGGCGTGGCGCCCTTGGGCAGCGCCATGATCTTGGACTTGGGGGTGAAGACGTAGATCGAGTCCGGGAAGAGGTCGATCTTCACGTGTTCCAGGAATTCGTTCGCGTCGCGCGTTTCGTCCTGGATGTCGATCAGGCTTTGCAGCCATCGCGCGTTGGCCTGCTGCGCCATCAGCGCTGACGCCTGCTTGCCGCGGCTCTTGTAGATCCAGTGCGCCGCCACGCCTTGCTCGGCGATCTGGTGCATGCCCTCGGTGCGCAACTGGAATTCCAGCGGCGTGGCCAGCGGGCCCATCAGCGTGGTGTGCAGCGACTGGTAGCCGTTGTCCTTCGGCGTGGCCACGTAGTCCTTGAAGCGGCCCGCTTGCGGCTTGTAGAGCTGGTGCAGCACGCCCAGCGCCGTGTAGCACTGCAGGGGCTCTTCCGTCAGGATGCGAAAGCCGAAGATGTCGCTCACCTGGGCGAAGGACAGGCCGCCCTTTTCGCGCATCTTTTTATAGATGGAGTAGACGGTCTTCTCGCGCCCCTGCACCGACACCCGCAGGCTGGCCTTGGTGAACGCCGCGCGAATCTCGCCTTCGATGCGGGACACCAGATCGCGCCGGTTGCCGCGGGCCTTGGCCACCGCCTTGGTCAGCACCGCATAACGCCAGGGGTGGAAGTACTGGAAGGACAGGTCTTGCAGTTCGCGAAACGTCTGGTTCAGCCCCAGCCGGTGCGCGATGGGGGCGTAGATGTCAAACGTCTCGCGCGCGATGCGCCGCGACTTGTGCGGCGCCATCGCACCCATCGTGCGCATGTTGTGCAGCCGGTCGGCCAGCTTGATGAGGATGACGCGCAGGTCGCGCGCCATGGCCAACAGCATCTTGCGGAAGGACTCAGCTTGCGATTCCTCTTTCGTGGAGAACTGGAGCTTGTCCAGCTTGGTCAGGCCGTCCACCAGGTCGGCGGTGGTTGCGTCGAATTTCTCAATCAACTCGGCCTTTGAGACGCCGCAGTCCTCGACCACGTCGTGCATCAACGCCGCCATCAACGCCTGCGCGTCCAACCGCCACTCGGCACAGATGCCGGCCACGGCGATGGGGTGTGTGATGTAGGGCTCGCCGGTCGCGCGTTTCTGGCCGAGGTGGGCTTCGTCGGCGAACTTGTAGGCCTCGCGCACGCGCTTGACCTCGGCCTTGCTCAGGTAGCCCAGCTTGGGCAGCAGGGCGTCGAAAGAGGCCGCCTCTGCTGGCGTGGGTGGCGCCGCCGGGCGAAGGCCGGGCAGCGTGAACCAGGCAGTGAGAGATCGTTGGGCCATGGCCCGAATTTAGCTGATGCCCAAAGCACAACGGGCGTCCTGGGAAGCCCAGGACGCCCGTTGAACGGGAAAGGAATCGATCAGACCGGCACTTTGCGCAGCATCTCGACGCCGACTTCGCCGGCCGCGATTTCGCGCAGGGCGGTCACGCCCGGCTTGTTCTTGCTTTCGATGCGGGCGCTGTGGCCTTGGCTCAGCATGCGAGCACGGTAGGTGGCAGCCAGCACGAGCTGGAAGCGGTTCGGGATCTTGGTCAGGCAGTCTTCGACGGTGATGCGGGCCATGGTGTTCCTTGAGGTGTGCGGTGCGGGCGGTCGGTCAGGGCAGATCGAGCGCCTGGAAGACAGCCGAGCGATTTCGGCGCTGAGCCGCGTATTTTAGCCGCTGTGCGTGGACGATGGTTTTCAGGTCGAACACGGCGGTGTCGAACACGGCGTTCACCACCACGAAATCGAAGTGCTGGGCCTGGGCCACTTCGACACGGGCGTTGTTCATGCGCTTGGCAATCACTTCCGGTTCGGTGTCGCCACGCCGGTTCAGGCGCAGGCGCAGCTCATCCCAGCTCGGGGGCAAGATGAAGATGAGCACCGCATACGGGAACAGCTGCTTGATTTGCAGCGCCCCCTGGTAGTCGATCTCCAGCACCACGTCCTCGCCGTGTTGCAGCCGCTCTTCGATGCCGGCGCGCGAGGTGCCGTACAGGTTGCCGTGCACCTCGGCCCATTCGAAGAAATCACCGCGCGCGGCCATGGCGCGGAATTCATCCGGCGCCACGAACCAGTACTCGCGGCCGTGTTGCTCCTGCCCACGGGGCGCACGCGAGGTGTGTGACACCGACACCGCCAGCTTGGCATCCAGCTCCAGCAGCGCCTTCACGAGGCTGGATTTGCCTGCCCCGCTCGGGGCGGCGACGACGAAAAGATTGCCCGGGTATTCCATGACTGCCTGTTATTCGATGTTCTGAACCTGCTCGCGCATCTGCTCGATCGCGACCTTCATTTCGACGGAAATATTCGTCAACTCCAGCGCGGCCGACTTCGAGCCCAGGGTATTGGCCTCGCGGTGCAATTCCTGGATCAGGAAATCCAGCCGTTTGCCCAATTCCCCGCCTTTTTTGAGCAGGCGCGTGAGTTCGTCCAGGTGCGCGCGCAGCCGCCCCAGTTCCTCTGCCACGTCGATGCGGATGGCGAAGGCCGCGGCCTCGTTCAAGGCGCGCTCCTGCAAGGCTTCCTGGGGGACGGACGTGGCGCCGCCCGTGCTGGCCAGGGCTTCCTGCCAGCGCTCCAGAAAGCGTTGCTGTTGGCGTGCCACCACGGCGGGCAGCAGCGGTTCGGCTTCGTCGGCCAGTTGGCGCAGGCGTTGGATGCGCTCTTGCAAGATGGCCACCAGCTTGGCGCCCTCTCGCTCTCGGGCGTCCGCCAGGCCTTGGACGCAGGCCTGCGCCGCCTCCAGCGTGGCAGCGTCCAGCGCCACGGGCGTGGCCCCGCCGCTCTTGCACCAGTTCAAGGCTTCGTGAACGGACAGCGGCGCCGCTTGCGGCAGCCAGGCTCGCACCTTGGATTCGAGGTTGGCCAATCGGTTCAGCTGGTCTGGCTGGGGGCTGGGCCACGCGCCGTCGCTGTCTTTCTGCGTGTTAATCCGCAGTTCGATCTTGCCGCGCTTGAATCGTGCGGCAATCAGTTCACGCAGTTGAGGTTCCAGGCCGCGCAGCTCTTCCGGCATGCGCATGGACAAGTCCAGAAATCGTCCGTTGACGGACCGCAATTCAACGCTGACGGACGCAGACTGTGACGGGTTGCCGTCGTCGGCTTTAGGGGGTTGTGCCAGGGAATTGGCATACCCGGTCATGCTGTAGACTGGCATTTCGCACTCGCAAAACAGACAAAACGCGATTATGTCCAAGCCGAAGCCGGCGCCCTTGCCAGCAGGCACGGTGGTTGGGGGCTACCAGATCATCAAGCGACTGGCGGCGGGAGGTTTCGGCGTCGTCTATCTCGCCGAGGATCCCGACCATCACCTGGTCGCGCTGAAGGAATACCTGCCCTCATCCCTGGCCGAACGTTCGCCCGGTGAATTGACGCCGCGGGTGAAGCCGGAGAAACAGCCGTTGTACCGGCTGGGGCTGAAGAGCTTCTTCGAGGAAGGCCGCTCGCTGGCGCAGATTTCGCACCCCAGCGTGGTTTCGGTGCTGAACTTCCTGCGCGAGAACGAAACCGTCTACATGGTCATGAACTACCTGCAAGGGGACACCCTGCAGGACTTCATCGTGACCGCGCGCGATCTGAAACGCGACAAGGTGTTCCGCGAGTCCACCATCCGCAGCCTCTTCGACGAGATCCTGCGTGGCTTGCGCATCGTGCATCAGCACAAGATGCTGCACCTGGACATCAAGCCGGCCAACATCTTCATCACGAACGACAACAAGGCCGTGCTGTTGGACTTTGGCGCCGCGCGTGAAGTGCTGAGCAAGGAAGGCAACTTCATCCGCCCGATGTACACGCCGGGCTTCGCCGCACCGGAGATGTACCGCCGCGATGGCTCGCTGGGCCCTTGGACGGACATCTACGCCATCGGCGCGTGCATTTACGCCTGCATGCAGGGCTACCCGCCCAACGATGCCCCGCAGCGCCTGGACAAGGACCGCCTGTCGCTGAGCTTGTCGCGGCTGCGCAATGTGTACTCCGACAACCTGCTGGAAGTGACCGAATGGTGCATGTCGCTGGACGCCTTGTCGCGCCCGCAAAGCGTGTTCGCCTTGCAAAAGGAACTGGCGCGGGAGACCGAGCGCCGCTACACCAAGCTGTCGTTCAGTGAGCGACTGAAGCTGCAACTCGAGAACCTCAAGTCCGGAGCGAAGGCATGAGGTTCGCTGTCTTCCAGGTCAGCCGCCGTGGCGGCCGCGAGACCAATGAAGACCGCATGGGCTACTGCTACACCAGCGAAGCCGGTCTGTTTGCTCTGGCCGATGGCATGGGTGGCCACCCCGAGGGTGAAGTGGCGGCGCAAATTGCGCTGCAAACCTTGGCCGCGCTGTTCCAGCAAGATGCTCGCCCCGCGATCGAAGACCCACAGCGGTTTTTGCAAGACAGCATCGTCATCGCCCACCAGCAACTGCTGCGCTACGCCGACAGCAAAGACCTGTCCGACACCCCGCGCACCACGGTCGTGGCCTGCATCCTGCAAGGCAACCAGGCATGGTGGGCGCACTGCGGCGATTCGCGGCTGTATCTGGTGCGCCAAGGCAAGCTCATCGCCCGCACCCGAGACCATTCGTACTCGGAACTTCAAGAAGCGCTGGGCCGCACCTCGCGCCCCGGTGAGGCCTTCAACCGCAACGTGCTCTTCACGTGCCTGGGCAGCCCGGGCAACCCCATGGTGGACTGCCAGGGTCCCTTGATCCTGGAACAGGGCGACCGCCTGCTGCTGTGCTCGGACGGTCTCTGGGGCAGCGTGGAAGATTTCGAAATCGTCCAGCAACTCGCCGACCTCGGCATTGGCGAGGCCGTGCCCGAGTTGGTGGAGCAGGCGCTTCGCCGCGGCGGCGAGCGCAGCGACAACGTGACCGCATTGGCCGTCGAGTGGGAAAGCGATGGCGACCCCGGCGGCGACACGACACAGAACCTCGGCAACTCCGGGTTCGCGTCCACCATCCAGGGCGCCCTGGATGCCGACTTGGTGGCTGGCATGGATGACGAAGAGATCGAGCGCTCGGTGCGCGAGATCAATGAAGTCATTCGCGAACGCGCCAGCCGCCGCTAACTTCCGAACACCCATGACCCAGACTTACCTGCGCAGCGCTGGCCGCGCTGCCAATCAATTGCGCCCGGTTCGCATCACCCGGGGCTTCACCGTGCATGCAGAGGGCTCGGTGCTGATCGAGTTCGGCGCCACCCGCGTGCTGTGCACCGCCTCGGTGGAGGAGCGCGTGCCGCCGCACAAGCGCGGCTCGGGCGAGGGCTGGGTGACGGCCGAATACGGCATGCTGCCGCGCGCCACCCACACGCGCAGCGACCGTGAAGCGGCCAAGGGCAAGCAAAGCGGCCGCACGCAGGAAATTCAACGCCTGATCGGCCGTTCGCTGCGCGCGGTGTTCGACCTCTCCAAGCTGGGCGAGCGCACGCTGACGCTGGATTGCGACGTGATCCAGGCGGACGGCGGCACGCGCACCGCCGCCATCACGGGCGCCTTCGTCGCGGCCCGTGACGCGGTGAATCGCCTGCTGGCCGACGGCAAGATCACCGAGTCGCCCATCAAGGACGCCGTGGCCGCGATCTCGGTGGGCATCGTCAACGGTGTGCCGCTGCTGGACCTCGAGTACACGGAAGACTCCGCCTGCGACACCGACATGAACGTCGTGATGACCGGCGCCGGGGGCTTTGTGGAACTGCAAGGCACCGCCGAAGGCGTGGTGTTCTCGCGCGACGAAATGAACGCGCTGCTGGACTTGGCCGATCAAGGCATTCGCCAGCTCATCGACTTGCAGAGCCGCGCATGAAGCTCGTGCTCGCGTCGAACAACGCGAAGAAGCTGGTGGAGCTGCAGGCGCTGTTCGCGCCGCTGGGCATTGAGCTCGTCACCCAGGGCAGCTTGGGCATCGGCGAGGCCGAGGAGCCGTTCAACAGCTTCGTCGAGAACGCACTGGCCAAGGCCCGGCACGCGTCGCGCGAAAGCGGCCTGCCGGCCCTGGCTGACGATTCGGGCCTGAGTGTGGATGCCTTGGGCGGCGCGCCCGGCGTGCGTTCCGCTCGTTACGCGCTGGATGCCGGTGGCGAGAAAAGCGACGCAGCCAACAACGCCCGCTTGCTGCAGGTGCTGGCCGGGGAGGCGGATCGCCGTGCGCGTTTCGTGTGTGCCTTGGTGGCCGTGCGCAGCGACGCCGACCCCGAGCCGCTGGTGGCCATGGGCCGCTGGATGGGTGAAATCCTGACCGAGCCGCACGGCGCGGGGGGCTTTGGCTACGACCCCCTCATGCACATCCCGTCGATGGGGGCGAGCGTGGCGGCCTTGTCGGCTGACGTGAAGAACCGTCACAGCCACCGGGCGTTGGCGGCGCAGCAACTGATCGCGCAGTTCCGCGAGGTCTGGCACCTCGGTTGACCCGCATGGCGGACTTGCTGCACCTCATGCGCCCGGGCACGCTGCAACTGCCGGCGCTGCCGCCACTGGCGCTGTACGTGCACCTGCCGTGGTGCCTGCGCAAGTGCCCGTACTGCGACTTCAACTCCCACGAGGTGCGGGGCGGCGCACTGGCGCCTGACACGGCCCAGGCCTACCTGGCCGCGTTGCGGGCCGACCTGGAGGCTGCGTTGCCGCTGGTGTGGGGGCGGCCGGTGGTGAGCATCTTCATCGGCGGCGGCACGCCCAGCCTGTTCAACCCCGACGAGGTGGGGCAGCTGATTTCCGACATCCGCGCACGCTTGCCGCTGGAGCCGGGTTGCGAGATCACGCTGGAGGCCAATCCCGGCACATTCGAGCGAGAGCGGTTCAAGGGCTTTCGGGCTGCTGGCGTCACGCGCCTGTCGGTGGGCGTGCAGAGCTTTGACGACGGGCAGTTGAAGGCGCTGGGCCGCGTGCACAGCGCTGCGCAGGCGCGCGAGGCCTTGGCCGAGGCCGCACAGGCGTTCGACACCTTCAACCTGGACCTGATGTACGCCCTGCCAGGTCAGAGCCTGGATGACTTGGCGCAGGAGTTGGACACGGCCCTGAGTTTTCGGCCGCCGCATCTGTCCATCTACCACCTCACCATCGAGCCCAACACGGTGTTCGCCACGCGCACGCCGGCCGGGCTGCCGGACCCCGACCTGGCCAGCGACATGCTGGACCTCATCACCGCCAAGACGGCGGCTCAGGGCCTGCAGCGGTACGAGGTGTCGGCCTATGCGCAGGCGGGGCACCGGTGCCAACACAACCTGAACTACTGGCAGTTCGGCGATTACCTCGGCATTGGCGCGGGCGCGCACACCAAGCTGAGCTTCCCCCATCGTGTGCTGCGCCAGGTTCGCTGGCGCGAGCCGGCTGCTTACATGGCCCAGGCCGAGAAAGTCAGCAACGAGCATGAGGTGGCTCGCAAGGACTTGCCGTTCGAGTTCATGCTGAATGCGCTGCGCCTGAAAGAGGGTGTGACCGTGACCCAGTTCCTGGAGCGCACGGGCTTGCCGCTGTCGGCCATCGCCACCGGCCTGGACCAGGCGCGCGGGCGCGGTCTGCTGTCGCCCGACCTGGCTCGCATTCAGCCCACCGAGCGTGGGTTCGACTTCTTGAGCGACCTGCAGCAGTTGTTCCTTTAGGCCGGCGCCCGTTGCCGGGAGGAAAGCCCGCCGGTTCAGGCCAGGCCGGCTGCCTCGTTCAGGCGTTGTTGCAGGGCGGCAAATTCGGCGTGCAGCCAGTCGCAGAACATGCGCACGGCGGGGTCGTCCCGCAGCGCTTCGGGGTAGACGACGTGGTAGTCGCGTCCGACGTCGAAGTCCAGCTCCTGCGTGGCCACGCGCACCAGGCGGCCGTCCAGCAATGCATCGCCCGCCATCAACTCGCGGGCCAGGGCCACGCCCATGCCCTGCTCGGCGGCTTGCAGCAGCACGCCGGCGTCATTGAAGCTGGCCACCACCACCGGTGCCACCGGCAGGCCGGCCAACGCGAACCATTGCCGCCACACGTCCACATCGTCCAGCAGCGGTTGCTGGGCCAGGGCCTGCAAGGGCTGGCCGATCAGGCGGTGCGCCAGGGCGGGCGCCGCCACGGCAATCAGGGGCGAATGGAACAGCTTTTCGTGCACCAGCCCGGGCCACGGCCCACGGCCCACGCGCAGGCCGACCTGGTAGCCCTCGCGTTCCAGGTCCATCACTTGATGGCCGGTGTGCAGGTCCAGGGTGATGTGCGGCTGCAGGGCTTGCCAACGGGGCAGGCGGGGCATCAGCCAGCGCTGGGCCAGTGAGGGCAGGGAGGTCACGCGCAGCAGGCGGGCCTGCTGCCCGTGCGCCTGGCCGGCTGCCAGCAGCCCGGCTTGCAGTTCCGCAAACATCTTGCTGACCGCCCGTTGCAGCGCCTGGCCGGCGGGGTTCAGGCGCAGGCGCCGGCCCTGCCGGGTGAAGAGTTCAAAGCCCAGCTGGGCTTCGAGGCCGCGAATCTGCTGGCTGATGGCGCTGTGCGTGAGGTGCAGGCTTTCGGCCGCTGCACGGAGGTTTTCGGTCTGCGCGGCCGCTCGGAACGCGGCCAGGTACTGCAGCGGGAAGCGGTCGAGCGAGGTCATCTTGGTAGGTTTGGCTGCCCAGCCAATGAAGATTTCAGCGTTTTGCGCGGGCTCATTGGGTGCATAGGATAACCAGCAAACCCAAGGAGTGACCATGCACACGTTGAATCACTGGACCCCGTTGCTGCTGGCGCCGATGTTGTTGACCGCCGCCCTGAGCGCTCAAGCGTTCAGCGACGAGAACGCGGAGGCGAAAGAGGTGGCGAAAGCGGTGGCGGACCGTCGTGCCGCAGCTCGCGTGGTGGTGCCTGACCCGGCCGGCGTGCCGCGCCGGGTGGTGTGGGTGCCGCCGTCGCCCAAGCGGCTGGATGGATTCAGGCCCTGGACGGCGGATGAGGCACTGCCAACCGCAGACCACACCCTGCGGCTGGCAGCAGCTTCGAGCGCGGCCAGCGGAATCCTGGCGAAGTCGCGCTGATCGGTTGCGTCAAGCCGCTGCGGCCCAGCCCAGCCAGCGCCAGCGGGGCAAGACGCGGCGCTGCCACCGCGCAGCTGGGGGTCAGACGCGGTTCAGCGAGATGCCGGACGTGGCGCGCAGGCGCTCCAGCACCTTGGTGGCGATCTGGTTCAGCGGCAGCACTTCGTCGGCCGCCCCAGCAGCGATGGCCTCACGCGGCATGCCGAACACGACGCAGCTCGCTTCGTCCTGGCAGTAGTTGTATGAGCCCGCGTCCTTCATCACCTTCATGGCGCGTGCACCATCGGCGCCCATGCCGGTCAGCATGATGCCGATCGCGTTTTGCCCCACCACCTTGGCAGCTGACAGGAACAGGGCCTCCACCGAGGGCTTGTGCCGGTTGATGGGTTCGCCGTCTTGCACCCGGGCGATGTAGTTCGCACCACTTCGCTCCACCGTCAGGTGGAAGCCGCCCGGGGCGATGTAGCCGTGGCCCGGCAAGATGCGCTCGCCGTCCTGGGCCTCTTTCACGCGGATCTTGCACAGCCCGTCCAGCCGCGCGGCGTAGCTCTTGGTGAAGCCGGGCGGCATGTGCTGCGTGATGACCACCGCCGGACTGTCGGCCGGCAGGTTGATCAGCACATCCTTGGTGGCTTCCGTGCCTCCGGTGGACGCGCCGATGAAGATCAGCTTTTCAGTGGACGCCTTGCCCAGGCTGGCCATGGTGACGGCCTTGACTGGCGCGGCCGGTGCAGCGCCCGGTGCCGGCGCGGCATGCGCCCGGCGGATGTGGGCCTTGGCGGCGATGCGGATCTTGTCGGTGATGTCCTGCGCCAGCAGGCGGATGCCGTCGGCCACGCCGATCTTGGGCTTGGCGACGAAGTCCACGGCGCCCAGTTCCAGCGCCTTGAGCGTGACCTCGGCGCCGCGCTCGGTCAGCGTGGACACCATCACCACCGGCATCGGGCGCAGCCGCATCAGGCGGGAGAGGAAATCTAGCCCGTCCATGCGCGGCATTTCCACGTCCAGCGTGATGACGTCGGGGTTGAGGTTGCGGATCATCTCGCGGGCCACGAGCGGGTCGGCGGCTGCGCCGATGCATTCCATGTCCGTTTGACGGTTGATGATTTCGGTGAGGATGGAGCGCACCAGCGCCGAATCGTCCACCACCACGACCTTGGTCTTGGCCATGGATGTCTCCTGTCAGAACAAGTCGATGGAGCCGCCGCTGCTGGCGACCGGCTGCACCTTCTGGATCGCGGCCTTGTCCTGTTGGACCAAGGCGTCCGTGTTTGTGGGGGCCAGTCGTTTGACCATGGCCTTGCCGCTGGCCGGCAGGAAGCACACCTTGCGGGGGTACACGTCCATCACGTCCTTGGACACGATGGGAATGCGCTCCAGCTTCAGGAAGTCGATGACGAAGTTGGTGTTGCGCTCGCCCACGTTCAGCGAGTTCATGCCCGAAATCACGGCGCCGCCGCCGAAGATCTTGGCCTCCATGCGGCTCTTGCTCGCGCCGCGCTTCATCATTTCGTTGATCAGCAGTTCCATCGCGAACGAGCCGTAGCGGCCCGAGTCGCCGTTGCCCTCGGGCAGCATGAAGTGGTTCATGCCCCCCACCTTGGCCACGCGGTCCCACAGGCATGCGGCGATGCACGAACCCAGCGTGGTCATGACCAGCAGGTCTTCCTGATCCACAAAGTATTCGCCGGGCAGGATCTTGACCGCTGCGTTCTTGAAGTGCGCGTCGTAGAAGAAGAACGACGCCTCACCCTGCTTGCGCGGTTGCGCCTTGAGCTGGTTGACCTTGGCCAGCGCGGCTGGGTTGCCGAGGGTCGATGCGGAAGCGAGGGGGGTGCTCATGGATCAGACCCGTTCGTAAATCGTCTTGCCGCGGAGCTTGAACAGGTCGCGCGATTCGGTGAAGTTTTCGGAATGCCCCACGAAGAGCAGTCCGCCCGGCCGCATGACGCGGTGAATGCGCTCCAAGACCTTGCGTTGGGTGGGCGCGTCGAAATAGATCATCACGTTGCGGCAGAACACCATGTGAAAGGGGTCGCCGAGTTGCCACTGCTGGTCCATCAGGTTCAGCGGGCGGAAGTCGACCCAGCGCTGCAGCTCGGGCTTCACGCGGATCTTTCCGGAGTTGGCGCCCGTGCCGCGCATGAAGAAGTTCTTGAGGCGGTTGGCGTCCAGGCCGCGGGCGTCGGCGTTGTAGACCCCGCGCCGCGCCGTGGCCAGCACGTTCGTGTCGATGTCGCTCGCCACCAGTTGCACCGACGCGCCAGGGCCCAGTGCTTCGCTGCACGTCATCAGGATGGAATAGGGCTCCTCGCCCGTGGACGCTGCGCAGCACCAGATGCGCACCGACTTGCCCACGAAGGGCTTCAGGTCGTCCTTCAGCGCGTGGAAGTGGTGGTCCTCACGGAAGAAGGACGTCAGATTGGTGGTCAGGCAGTTGACGAATTCCTGCCATTCGGCAGCACCGTTGGGGCCGGTGGACGCCTCCAGCCACTGCAGGTAGCTGGCGAAGCTCTTGTGGCCGGTCTCGCGCAGGCGTCGTGACAGCCGGCTGTACACCATGGCGTGCTTGCCATCGTGCAGGCTGATCCCGGCGTGCTTGTAGATCAGCTCGCGCACCCGGTCGAAGTCAGCTTTGCTGAAGCTGAACTCGTGGTCGAGGGCGTCCGAGCCGGAGGCGAGGTCGGGAGCGGGCATGTGAATCGATCAGGTGGAGACGTGCTCGCTGCGTGTATGACGAAGGGCACTTTGATTCTGCACTGCGGGGCGTCGCCCCCGAGCCGGTTGCGAGGCAGGATAGTGCAAAGAGCCGTCAGGAACGTGCCTGTTTCACGACCTGTGAAGCCTGGCCCCGCTGCTAGACTGGCCGCACGCCCCCTGCCGGTCCTGCATCCCCCTTGGAACACCCTGCGCCTCCACCCCACCTGATCGACGCCGAAGCGCTCGTTCTGGACGAAGCCTTGCAGCTGCTGCAGCAGGCGGGGGCGCGGTTGCCGCACGAGGCGCCCAAGAGCGTGGCTTGGTTGCAGGCGGTGGTGGATGCCTTGTGCGACCTCTCAAGCAAAGACGCGCTCACCGGCCTGGTGAACCGGCGCAGCTTCGAGATGGCCCTGGCCCGCGAAGTGGACCGGGTGGCCCGTTCGGGCGAAGCGGCCCTGCTGCTGGTGCTGGACATTGACCACTTCAAGGCCGTGAACGACACCTACGGGCATGGCGCCGGCGATTTGGTGATCCGGGCTGTGGCGCGGGCCATCGAGCAAACCGTGCGCCCGATGGACCTGGTGGCGCGCGTGGGTGGCGAAGAGTTCGCCATCATCCTGCCCAACTGCGCCTCGCACGTGGGGTTGGCGGTGGCAGAGCGGGTGCGTGAGCGGGTGTCTGAGATCGGCGTGGAAGTCACGCCCGGGCAGATGCTGAACGTGACCGTGAGCCTGGGTGGTGCCTTCGCGCCGCAATGGGTGCGGTCGTCGCCGTTGCTCTGGACGGAGCGGGCCGATCGCCAGCTCTACCGCGCCAAGGCCGAAGGCCGCAATCGTGCCTGCCTGGAGCCGCAGGTGGACTCTCTGGTCAGCGCTGAAGAAAAGGGCATGTTGTTCGCCTCGCTGAATCTTGAAACGCAACAGGACCTGCCATGAGCATGACCCCCGATCCTGCTGCATCACGCCCGGCGCGTTCCGGCGCCCGCACGCTGGCCGTGACCAGCGGCAAGGGTGGCGTTGGCAAGACCTTCGTCACCGCCAACCTCGCCGCGGCGCTGGCCGCGCGCGGGCAAAAGGTGCTGGTGCTGGACGCCGACCTTGGCCTGGCGAATCTGGACGTGGTGCTGAACCTGCACCCCAAGCTCACGCTGCACGACGTGTTCACCGAGAAGGCCACGCTGGAGCAGGCCATCCTGCCCGCGCCGGGCGGGTTCTCGGTGCTGCTGGCGGGTTCCGGCATGGTGGAGTACTCGCGGCTGACGCCCGAGGTGCGTGACAAGCTGCTGCACATCATCGACCTCGTGAAGCCCCGGTTCGACTGGGTGCTGCTGGACACCGGCGCCGGCATTTCGGACGTGGTGCTGTTCGCCATTTCGCTGGCGCAAGACGTGCTGGTGGTGGCCACGCCCGAGCCCACGTCGCTGACGGACGCCTACGCCACCATCAAGGTGCTGGCCACGCAGCAAGAGCGCCGTACGGTGGGCCTGCTGGTGAACCAGGCCAACCGGGTGGGCGAGGGCAAGCTGATTTGCGGGCAGTTGCAGCAGGTGCTGCAGCGCTTCGTGGGCCCCACGCCGGGCCAAACCTTCAAGCTGGAACTGATGGGCGAGGTGAAGGCCGATGTGGCCGTGCGCCAGGCCGTGCTCAAGCGCCAGCTGATGTTGGAACACTACCCGGGCTGCGATGCGGCCCAGGCGATCAAGGCCTTGGCCTCCAAGATCCTTGGCTGACGCACAGCCCACCACGGCGTTCGAGTGGATTGGCGGGGAGCCGCGGGTCCGCGAACTCGTGGACCGCTTCTATGACCTGATGGATCTGGAGCCGGCGTACGTGCGCTTGCGGGCGGCCCACGGCGCGTCGCTGGAGTCGGCCCGGGACAAGCTCTTCTGGTTCCTGTGCGGCTGGTTGGGCGGCCCGGATCACTACATCAGCCGGTTCGGCCATCCGCGCCTGCGGGCGCGCCACCTGCCGTTTCGCATCGGCATTGCCGAGCGCGACGAGTGGCTGGCCTGCATGGCCCAGGCCATGACCGAGACGGGTGTGGACCCGCAACTGCAAGCGCGACTGGCCGAGTCCTTTGCGGGCACGGCCGACTGGATGCGCAACGTCGGTGGCTGAGGGGCGGGCGGCTCGCCGTTGGGTCTCGCTGCGCCTGACGGCCCCCGTCGCTTCATGACCGCCGCCTCGGCTTTCGCCCATGTGTTGGTGGTGGACGACAACACCGATGCCACCGAGGTGCTCGCGCTGCTGATTGAAACCGAGCAGTGCACCGCAGCCACCGCCCGCACCGTGGCGGAGGCCCGCCAGGCGTGGCGGGCGCAGCGGCCCGACCTGGTGCTGCTGGATGTGCAACTGCCCGACGGCAGTGGGTTGGACTGGCTGGCCGAACTGCAGGCGGGCGGCGCTCTCAGCGACACCCGGGTGGTGGTGCTGAGTGGCGCGTTGGACACTGCGACTCGAACGCGCGCGCTCGCGTTGGGCGCCGCTGAAACCCGGCTCAAGCCCTTGGGCCTGGACGAGTTGCAGCAGGTGCTGGGTTCGGTGCGCCGCTGACGTCACCGAACCCGGTCAGGCTCAGTCGATCCGGAAGGCGAAGTCCTGCTGGAAGACGGCTTCACCCTGGCATTGGTAACCCGACAGCGCCGTTTCAACCGACCGCTGCAACGCACGCCGGGTCTTGGCGTCCAGTGCACCTTGTACGGTGCGGAACTCCGTGCCCACGACGCGACCGCCGCGCACGGTGGCCACCACCTGCAACACGGCCTCGCCGGTCCAGTTCACGGCCGGGACTTCGGGTTGGGGCATCACCGCGCAGACCGCGCCCGCCGCGCGGATTTGCGGTGGGTGGGTGACGGCGGGCGGCGTGTCGACACGTGGTGTGCCGGGCGTGCTGGGAACCGTGGCGTCTGGGCGCAGGGGCGCGGTGCGAAGCGGCGGGGCGTCGGTCGTCGCTTCCACGACGACATCAGGTACCGGAATCTGAATGACGTTCGGCTGGCTGAACCGCGGCTGCTCGGCTTGCAGCGGCTCGACGGGCGGCTTGGGCAGCGGCAGGTCGGGCGGCAGCGGCTTGAACTCGGTGGGCTGGTGCGCACGGGGCGGCGTTTTCATGAGCCCGGCACTCAGGGCATACAAGGCTGCGAGATGCAGGGCCACCACCAAGCCGATGCCCACATAGCGGGCGGGGGACGGGGCATGACGGGACAGGTTCATGGGCGCTCCTTGGGTGGGCTGAGGGAAACCTGATGTCGCGCAGTGACGCGTTGACCCCAGGCTACCGCAGGCCTGTCAGCGCAAAGGTCGCATTTGTTGCGGCCGTTGGGGTGCGTGGCGGTGCAGCGACGCCGGCACCATTCCCGCGCCAGCGTCAGCCGGATGTCAGGCCGTGCCGGTCAGCAGCACGATCAGGGCGCCCGCGCCGCCATCGCTGGCGCGGGCCTGCACAAAGGCCAGCACTTCGTTCTTTTGCACGAGCCAGCGGCGCACGCGGCCTTTGAGCACGGGCTCGCGGCCCGGCGACCCATGCCCCTTGCCGTGCACCACGCGCACGCAGCGCAGGCCGCGGCGTGCGCTGTCGTGGATGAACTGGCTCATGGCTTCTCGGGCGGCGTCTCGGCGCAGGCCGTGCAAGTCCAATTGAGCCTGCAAGGCCCAATGGCCCCGACGCAGCTTGCGCACCACCTCCAGCGAGATGCCCTCGCGGCGGAAGCTCAGCGTCTCGTCGGTGTCGAGCAGGGTGTCGATGTCGATGTCATCGGACAAGGCCTGCAGCAGCACTGCGCGCTCATCCGCCTCGCGTTGGCGCGGCTCAGGTTCCGGGCGCGGGACTTCATGCAGCACGCGGTCGGCCTGACGCAACGGCGTGACCGGGCCCACCGTCAGCTCGAACACCCGGCGCTCCTGCTCGGCCAGCCGGGCCGCTGCCGCGCGCCGCTCGCGCTCCATCTCGGCCGCCACGCGGGCGGCCTGCAGTTCGCGCGCCAGTGGCTTGAGGTCGGCAAAGCTGCGCGCCGTCTTGCTCACAGCAGCCCTCGCTCGGCAAATGACACCACCTCGTGGGCGCCCACCACGAGGTGGTCCACCACCTTCACGTCCACCAGGGCCAACGCCTGGCTCAGGTGGCGGGTCAACATTTCGTCGGCATGCGACGGCTCGGCATGGCCGCTGGGGTGGTTGTGGGCCAGCACCACGGCGCCGGCACCCAGGGCCAGCGCGCGTTTGACCACCTCGCGCGGATGCACGGTGGTGGAGGTGAGGCTGCCCTGAAACAGGGTTTCCAGCGCGATGAGCTTGAGCTGCGCGTCCAGGAACAGCACGGCAAACACCTCGTGGCCCAGGCGCCCGAGGTGCAGGCGCACGTAGGTTTTCACGCTCTGCACATCGGCCATGGCGGGCTTCTCGGCCAGGCGCTGGTCCAGCGAGCGGCGTGCAATCTCCAGCACGGCGGCAATTTCCGCCCGTTTGGCCGGGCCCAGGCCCTTCACCTGTGCAAGGTCTTGCACATCCGCCGCCAGCAAGCCAGCCCAGCCACCGAAGCGGTCCAGCAGCGATTGCGCCAATTGCAGCACCGGGTGACCCTGGATGCCGGTGCGCAGCAACAGGGCCAGCAACTCGGCGTCCGCCAGCGCCTGCGGGCCGCGGGCGAGCAGCTTCTCGCGCGGCCGGGCGTCCGGGGGCAGGTGGGTCAGCGGCATAAAATCGGCAGTCTAGCCAAGCGCTCCTTGCCCCTCTCGAATGAACCCCATCCAGGCCGGCTCTTTCCTCACGCTGCATTACCGGCTCTCAGGCCCGGACGGTGCCGACATCGTCAACACCTTCAACGACAAGCCGGCGACGCTGTCGCTGGGCGCCGGGCAGCTGTCGCCCGCCATTGAAAAGCGCCTCGTCGGTTTGCCGGAAGGCGCGCGGGAGCGCTTCGAGCTGGCACCGGGTGAGGCCTTTGGTGACCGCAATCCCGAGTTGCTTCAGTGGGTGAAACTGTCGCTGCTGCGGCAGCTGGGCGATCCGGACGAGGCCTACAACGTTGGCGACGTGGTGCAGTTTCCTGGCCCGGACGGGCAGGGCGGCTACGCCGGCGTGGTGCGTGAAATGGGAGATTCCGCGCTGCTGTTCGACTTCAACCACCCGCTCGCTGGCCAGCCGGTCAGCTTCGAGGTGCACGTGATCGGGGTGCTGTGATGACCGACGCCGTGAACCTGCAAGAGGTGCTGCTGGCCGAGCCGCGGGGGTTCTGCGCGGGCGTGGACCGGGCCATCGAAATCGTCGAGCGGGCCCTGGTCAAGTTCGGTGCGCCCATCTACGTGCGCCACGAAATCGTGCACAACACCTATGTGGTGAACGACCTGAAGTCGCGCGGCGCGATCTTCATCGAGGACCTGGCCGAGGTGCCGCCCGGCGCGACGCTGGTGTTCAGCGCCCACGGGGTGAGCCAGGAAGTGCGCCGCGAGGCGGCGGCCCGCGGCTTTCAGGTGTTCGATGCCACCTGCCCGCTGGTCACCAAGGTGCACGTGGAAGTGGCCAAGCTGCACCGCGAGGGCTTCGAGTTCATCATGATCGGCCACAAGGGCCACCCTGAGGTGGAAGGCACCATGGGTCAGCTGTCCGACGGCATCTACCTCGTCGAAGAGGTGCAGGATGTGGCCCAGGTGCAGGTGAAGAACCCTGCCAAGCTGGCCGTGGTGACGCAAACCACGCTGAGCGTGGACGATGCGGCCGAGATCCTGGCCGAGGTGAAGCGCGTGTTCCCGCAGGTGCGCGAGCCCAAAAAGCAAGACATCTGCTACGCCACGCAGAACCGGCAAGACGCCGTGAAGGTGCTGGCGCCGCAGGTGGATGTGGTCATTGTGGTGGGCAGCCCCACCAGCTCCAACAGCAACCGGTTGCGTGAACTGGCCGAGCGGCTGGGCACGCCGGGCTACATGGTGGACGCCGCGGAAGACCTGCAGCCCGCGTGGCTGGAAGGCCGGCCACGCGTGGGCCTGACGGCGGGCGCCTCGGCTCCCGATGTGCTGGTGCAGGCCGTCATCGAGCGCCTGCGTGAATTCGGTGCCACCACGGTGCGCAGCCTCCCCGGCGTGGAAGAGCATGTGCGCTTCCCCCTGCCATTCGGGCTGGGCGACAAATCCATGGCCGAGGTGAGCGCCTCCCGATCTTGACGCCGCGTGCTGTGCACCGGGCGGCGCCCTGAATCGGCGCCGTTTTCCTGTCCGAATTTCCTAGGTACCCGACATGCTCGACATCACCCAACTGCGCAAGGACCTCGACGTCGTCATCGAGCGTCTGAACGCGCGCAAATCGCCCCAGCCGTATCTGGATGTGGAGGCCTTCAAGTCGCTCGAAGCTGAGCGCAAGGCCGTGCAGACCCGCACGGAAGAACTGCAGGCGCGTCGCAACGCGCTGTCCAAGCAAATTGGCATGGCCAAGGGCAAGGGCGAAGACGCCTCGGCATTGATGGCCGAAGTCAACGGCATCGCAGATGAACTGAAGGCGGGCGCTGAACGCCTGGACGCGATTCAGCACGAGTTGAACCAACTGCTCATGGGCGTGCCCAACCTGCCCGACGCCAGCGTGCCGGCCGGCGTGGATGAATCCGGCAACGTGGAAGTGCGCCGCTGGGGCACGCCCCGTACCTTCGACTTCCCCGTGCGCGACCACGTGGACCTGGGTGCCCCGCTGGGCCTGGACTTCGAAACCGGCGCCAAGCTGTCGGGCTCGCGCTTCACGTTCCTGAAGGGCTCCGTCGCGCGCTTGCACCGCGCACTGGCGCAGTTCATGCTCGACGTGCAAACCACCGAGCACGGCTACACCGAGTGCTACACGCCCTACATCGTCAACCGCGAGATCCTCGAAGGCACGGGCCAACTGCCCAAGTTCAAGGAGGACATGTTCTGGGTGCTGCGCGGCGGAGACTCGGAACACCCGGAGCAGTACCTGATCTCCACGTCGGAAATCTCGCTGACCAACACCGTGCGCGAAAGCGTGCTGAAGGCTGAGGAGCTGCCCGTCAAGCTCACGGCGCACAGCCCCTGCTTCCGCTCGGAAGCCGGTTCGGCCGGGCGCGACACCCGCGGCCTGATCCGCCAGCATCAGTTCGACAAGGTGGAAATGGTGCGCATCGAGCACCCCGACCACAGCATGGCCGCCCTGGAAGAGATGACCGGCCACGCTGAAGCCATCTTGCAAAAGCTCGGCCTGCCGTACCGCACGGTGCTGCTGTGCAGCGGCGACATGGGCTTTGGCTCCACCAAGACCTACGACCTGGAGGTCTGGGTGCCGGCGCAGAACACCTTCCGCGAGATCAGCTCCTGCTCGAACATGGGCGCCTTCCAGGCCCGCCGCATGCAGGCGCGCTTCAAGAACGCGCAGGGCAAGAACGAACTGGTCCACACCCTGAACGGCTCCGGCTTGGCCGTGGGACGCACCCTGGTGGCGGTGCTTGAGAACTACCAGAACGCCGACGGCAGCATCACCGTGCCCGAGGCGCTGCGCCCCTACATGGGCGGCGTCGAGGTGCTGCGCGCATGATTCTTTGCGTGGGCGAAAATTCTGCTTATAATGGCAGGCTTCGCTCACACCGAATCAGGAGAGGTGGCAGAGTGGTCGAATGTACCTGACTCGAAATCAGGCGTACGGTATCCCCGTACCGAGGGTTCGAATCCCTCCCTCTCCGCCAATTGCCTTGCTCAGCAAGGACCTGAAAGCCCGCCTTGTGCGGGCTTTCTTGTTTTTGGCGCGCTGCTGATTGAGCTAGCCCAGGTGGGCGGTGAATCGCGCGGCCTGAGCGAAGCGGTGGCGCAGAGGCCGGCGTGACCGTGGCCACGAGGCGACGCCTGGGTGCGGCCCTGACAATCAGCTCAGTCGATGCTTCTTGGACCGGTTGTCGGCCTCGAGTTGGTCCGCGACGTGCCGGAGGATTTGCGGCAGTGCCATGCAGAACTCCGGTGAGCCCATGGCCGAGAACCCATTGCCGAACATGCCGTCGTGCACCACCACGACCGTGCCATTCGCTTCGGCTTTGGCATGCACTTCGTTGCACAGGTCGCTGTATTTGCCGGGTTTTGAGGTCATGGTCGCTCGCATGGTGTCCTTCGTTGGGTGCTGCGCAGCGTAGCGGATGGCTGGCTCATCAGATGAGCTAGTTGCGTGTGCTGGCGTCGAGGCTGCCGCACCATGGTGACGCTGAACAAAGAAAAAAGGCCGCGGCGGGTGCCGAGGCCTTTTCGAGGTGGGGCGGTTTGGGGCTTGGCGTCAGACCAGGCCTTGCTTGGAGGCCAGCACCGCCGCTTCTGCGCGGCTCGAGACGTTGAGCTTCTTGTAGATGCTCTTGATGTGGTCGTTCACCGTGAACCACTTGATGCCCATCAGGTTGGCGATTTCCTTGATGGTGAAGCCCTTGCTCAGGTAGGTCAGGACTTCGCTTTCGCGGGGCGTCAGGCGCTCCCACTCGGGAGTCGGGTCCAGCGCCACGTTGCGGCTGCTGGAGAAGGGCGCTTGTGCCGTGGACAGACTGCCGAAGCCTGAGTTCAGCGGCATGTTGCCGCTCTCACCCGAGGCCGGGCGGAAGTGGGCGAGCAAGCGGCGGGCGATGGCCGGCGACAGCGGCGGCTGACCGCGCACGATGCGCTGCAGTTCTTCCACCAGCACTTCGAAGCGGTCTTCCTTGAGCAGGTAGCCGTCGGCGCCGCATTGCAGCGCGGGGAAGAGGTGGTCGTCGTCCGAGTAGAGCGTGGTGACGATCTTGATGGCGGTCGAGCCGTTCAGTTCCGTCAGGAACTCCATGCCGTTGCCGTCGGGCAGCTCCAGGTCGACCAGGATCAGCTTGAAGCCGACCTCGCCCGCGCTGTTGGTGTGCTTGCCCACCTGGCGCCGCGCGTTTTCGAGGTCACCGACCTCGGTGATTTCCATCGCGTCGCTGAAGCTCTCGCGCACCACGCGGCACAGGAAGCTGCGGGCGACGGGGTTGTCTTCGATGATCAGGACTTTGACGGTCATGGCGCGGGTCTGGCGGCGGCGGGAAATCCAACAGAGGAATGTAGCGCACGCCCCCTGGAAAACCCGTTGTCAGGCGGCGGCGCCTCGCCCCCGTTTCAGGCTTCAAGCATTGGTAAGAACCAACTTGCCGACCACGTCGCGCGCCGCCATGCGGGCGAAGGCGCGGGGCAGGTCCTCCATCGGCAGCACTTGGTCCACCACTGGCTTGACCTTGCCAGCGGCGTACCACGCAGCCAATTCGGCCAGCATGCGGGCGTTGCGCTGGGGCTCGCGCTTGGCGAACTCGCCCCAGAACACGCCAACCAGTGAGGCACCCTTGAGCAGTGCGAGGTTCAGCGGCAGGGCCGGAATGCTGCCTTGGGCGAAGCCGATCACCAGGTAGCGACCGCGCCAGGCGATGGAGCGGAAGGCGGCTTCGGCCAGGTCGCCGCCGACCGGGTCGTACACCACATCCGGGCCTTTGCCCTCGGTCAACGCTTTGAGTTCGTCCCGCAGGTTTTGCTGGGTGTAGTTGATGACAGCATCGGCGCCGAGCGCGCGGCAGGCGTTGGCCTTGGCGTCCGAACTCACGGCCGCAATGACGCGGGCGCCCGCCGCCTTGGCGATTTGCAGCGCCGCTGTGCCCACGCCACCCGCAGCGCCCAGGATGAGCACCGTTTCGCCCGGTTGCAGGGCGCCGCGATCCATCAGGGCGTGGTGGCTGGTGGCGTAGGTGCAGATGAACGCGGCGGCGTCTTCGAAGGAGAACGCGTCGGGCAAGGGCATGGCAAGTGCCGCCGGAATGCAGACCTCAGTGGCGAATCCGGCCAGTCCGCCGAAGGCGGCAACCCGCTGGCCCACGGTGAAGCCCTTGACGCCGTCGGCCACCTCGGTGACGACGCCGGAGAACTCCGTGCCCGGGATGAAGGGCAGCGGCGGCTTCATCTGGTACTTGTTCTGCACGATGAGCAGGTCGGGGAAGTTGAGGCTGGCCGCATGCACCGCCACACGAAGGTGCCCGGGTGCCAGGGTGGGGGAGGGCAGTTCACGCCATGCCAGGGCTTCCACGCCGACGGGGTTTTCACAGAGCCAAGCCTTCATCGTCATCTCCGGTTTTGCAAGCGGCGGATGATAGGAATCGGAGGGCTAACACCCGGTCCCGCAGGTGACGCGCTCCCTACAATCCGACCCCATGCGCATCCTCATTTCGAACGACGACGGCTACCTGGCACCGGGCCTGGCGGCACTGGTCAAAGCGTGTGAAGGCCTCGGTGAAATCGAGGTCATCGCGCCCGAGCAAAACGCCAGCGGCACCTCCAACTCGTTGACGCTGAACCGCCCGCTGAACGTCTACCGCGCGGCCAACGGGTTTCGGTATGTCAGCGGCACGCCGTCTGACGGCGTGCACCTCGCGCTGAGCGGGCTGCTCGGCTACCGGCCGGACCTGGTGCTCTCGGGCATCAACAACGGCGCCAACATGGGCGACGACACGCTCTACTCCGGCACCGTGGCTGCGGCCACCGAAGGCTATTTGTTCGGCATCCCGTCCATTGCGTTCTCTCAGGCCGAGAAGGGTTGGGGCGAACTGGAAGCCGCCGCTCGCACGGCGCGCAGCGTGGTCGAGCAGGTCATCGCCGGTGGGCTGGACAAGGCTTTCCTGCTGAACGTCAACATCCCCAACCGGGCCGATGCCGACACCCTGCCGCGCAAGATCACGCGCTTGGGTCGCCGTCACTCGGCCGAGGCCATCATCGAGCAGGTCAACCCGCGCGGCGAAACCATCTACTGGATCGGCCCGGCGGGCGATGCGCGCGATGCTGGCGAGGGCACCGACTTCCACGCCACGATGAACGGCCAGGTGTCCATCACGCCCTTGCAGGTCGACCTGACGGACCATGCCGCGTTGGGTGGTTGGGCGCAGCGACTCGGCCTTTGAATGTCGGCTCCCAAGCGCTTTCCAGCCAGCCTGAAGACGGTGACGGCACCGCAACGAGAGTTGCTGATGCCGCAGCGCCATCTGCAGTTGGCGGCGGCCGATGCGGCCCGCTTGGCACGACCCAGCGGCACTGGTTTGGACGGCGGTGCCGTGCGTCAACGCATGGTGGCCCGGTTGCGGGCGGAAGGGCGTTTTGACGAGCGTGTGTTGGCCGCGATGGCCAGCGTCCCACGACACGAATTCGTCGACACCGCGCTCGCCGCCCAGGCGTACGAGGACACGGCGCTGCCCATCGGTCACGGTCAAACCATCTCCAAGCCTTCTGTTGTGGCCCACATGTTGGGGCTGTTGATGGCGGGCACGGGCGCTGCGCAGCGCGGCGGCCTGGGCCGGGTTCTCGAAATCGGCACCGGCTGCGGCTACCAGGCGGCGGTGCTGGCCATGCTGGCGCGGCAGGTGACCTCGATCGAACGCCTGCAAGGCTTGTACGAGAAGGCGCAGATCAACCTCCACCGTGTGGCGCTGCCGCGTGCGCCACGCCTGCTGTGGGCCGACGGCCGGCTGGGACATGCTGCCAGCGGCCCGTTCGACAGCATCATTGCCGCCGCCGGCGGAGACGACATCCCGCCGGCTTGGCTGGAGCAACTGGCGCCGGGTGGGCGACTGATCGCGCCGACCGCGGCAGCGGGGCGCGGCCAGGTGCTGGTGGTGTTGGATCACCTCTCCGACGCCGGTGGTCAGCGCTGGGTGCGCAGCGAGCATGAGGCGGTGCTGTTCGTCCCCCTAAAATCCGGCGTCGTCTGACGGGGCCGACGGCGCACCGCGCCACACAATCGTGGTCGGCCTCCCACGTGCCCCAGTGCCGTATTCCACGATGCTCAATCGCCTGCGTACTCTCCCCCTCTTCGCAGCAGCCTTGCTGCTCAGTGCCTGCGGCACCTCGCTGCACCGCGCGCCGGTGGAGGATCGCAACCCCCAGCCCGCACGACCCAGCGCGCCTGCCGCAACGCCGGTGGCGACGCCGGCCGCACCGGATGTGAAGCCGCCGCCGGGCGCGGAGAACGCCGGCAAACCGGGCTACTACACGGTCAAACCGGGCGACGCGCTGATCCGCATCGCGCTCGACAACGGCCAGAGCTGGCGCGACCTGGCCAAGTGGAACAGCCTGGACAATCCCAACCGCATCGAAGTCGGCCAGGTGCTGCGTGTGGTGCCGCCGGGTGTGGATGCCGGCGTGGTGTCGGCCAAGCCGATCGCCGCCGCACCCAAGACGGAGGCTCGGCCGTTGGATGCCAAGGCGCCGGTGGTGTCGGCCAGTGCGCCGGCCACGTCGGCGTCTGCAGCGTCGGCGCCTTCGGCCGCCGTGACGGCACCGGCGGCAGCGGCCGACGAAGACGGGTTGTCGTGGGGGTGGCCGGTGCATCAGCCGGTCAGCGCCGGCTTTGATGACCAGCGCAACAAGGGGCTGGATTTCGCGGGCAAGCCCGGGGACCCGGTGTTCGCCGTGGCCGATGGCCGCGTGGTGTACGCCGGTTCGGGCTTGCGCGGCTACGGCAACCTCGTCATCATCAAGCACAACAACACCTACCTGACGGCCTACGCGCACAACCGCGCCATGCTGGTCGAGCAGGATCAGGTGGTGCGCAAAGGCCAGAGGATTGCTGAGATGGGTTCCACCGAAAGCGACACGGTCAAACTGCACTTTGAGGTGCGCAAACTCGGCAAGCCGGTCGATCCGGCCAAGTTGCTGCCGAGCCGCTGAGCGCTCGCGCCGCCCCACGGATGTCCAGCCCGCCCATCTGTCATGAAGCGCGCTGGACTTTCACCGAACAACCCGGACGGTGCGCCGCAGGACGCTGACGAGCCGGGTGAGCCGGCCGCCGATGCGGCCGCCAGCCCCGGGGAACCGGGCCCTTCGGGCGGAGATGATCTCGACACAGGCAATGCGCTTCAGGCCTACCTGAGGGACATCCGCCGCACGCCGCTGCTCACGCCGCAGCAGGAATTCGAGACCGCGCTGGCCGCGCGGCAAGGCAGCTTCGAGGCGCGCCAGGCCATGATCGAACACAACCTGCGCCTGGTGGTCAGCATTGCCAAGCACTACCTCGGCCGTGGTTTGCCCATGAGCGACCTCATCGAAGAGGGAAACCTGGGGTTGATGCACGCCATCGGCAAGTTCGAGCCGGAGCGCGGGTTTCGCTTCTCCACCTACGCCAGCTGGTGGATTCGCCAGAGCATCGAGCGGGCGCTGATGCACCAGGCGCGCTTGGTTCGGCTGCCGGTGCACATCGTGCGTGAGCTCAACCAGGTGCTCAAGGCCCGGCGTGCGCTGGAGGCCGTGCAGAGTGCGCAAGGGGGCGACGGCAAGATTCGCGTCGAGGCGATTGCGCAGGCCCTGCACCGCCCAGTGTCGGAGGTGAACGACCTGCTGGCTTATGCCGAGTTGCCGAGCTCGCTGGATGCGCCGGTCGATCGAGGGGCTGAGGCCGGTGAGGCGATGGTGGACCTGGTGGCGGATGACCAGGCGCTCGACCCGGTGGGCCAGCGGCTGTCGCACGAGGTGGAGGCCTTGCTGCGCCATGGCTTGGCCAGCTTGAACGAACGCGAGCGCGAGGTGCTGGCGGGCCGCTATGGCCTGGCCGACCGAGAGCCGGAGACGCTGGATGTGCTGGCGGTGCGCCTGAACCTCACGCGCGAGCGCATCCGACAAATCCAGCTGGAGGCGCTGAGCAAACTCAAGCGCAACATGGTGCGGCACGGGGTGGATCGGGACTCGCTGTTCTGAGCCGGCGCGCCGGCCCCGGATAATTCGGGGATGAATCAGACAACCGAATGGCTCAAGGTCGAGAGCATCGAGCTTGAGGCGCAGGGCGTGGCGCACAACGCTGAAGGCAAGGTGGTGTTCATCGACGGGGCCCTGCCGGGCGAAATCGTCAAGGCCCAGATCTCCCGCCGCAAGAACAACTGGGAGCAGGGCCAGCTCACCGAGATCAAGAAGGAAAGCCCGCTGCGCGTGACGCCGGGCTGCCCGCACTTTGGCCTGCACGCGGGCGCCTGCGGCGGCTGCAAGATGCAGCACCTGCAGGCTGGGGCGCAGGTGGCGGTCAAGCAGCGCGTGGTGGAGGACAACCTCTGGCACCTCGGCAAGGTCAAGCCCGAAGTGCTGTTGCGGCCTATCGAGGGCCCGACCTGGGGCTACCGCTACCGGGCACGTTTCTCGGTGCGCTATGTGGCCAAGAAGGGCGAAGTGCTCATCGGCTTCCATGAGCGCAAGAGCCGCTACGTGGCGGACATGCAGGTCTGCAAGGTGGTGCCCAAGGTCGTGAGCGACTTGCTGATGCCGCTGCGCCAACTCATCGCCAGCATGGCCGAGCGCGACCGCCTGCCCCAGATCGAGTTGGCCATGGGGGACGAGGTGATCGCCCTGGTGCTGCGCCACCTGAACCCGCTGCCCGACGGCGACGTGGCGCTGCTGCGCGCCTTCGCCGCCGAGCATGGCGTGCAATGGTGGCTGCAGCCCAAGGGGCCGGACACCGTCAAGCTGCTGGACGAAGGCGGCCCGCAGCTGGCGTACGCCCTGCCGGAGTTTGGCGTGCGCATGCCGTTCAAGCCCACCGATTTCACGCAGGTCAACCCGCACATCAATTCGGCCCTGGTGGGGCGCGCGCTGCGGCTGCTGGCGGTGCAAAAGGACGACCGCGTCATCGACTGGTTCTGTGGCCTGGGCAACTTCACCCTGCCGCTGGCCACGCAGGCCCGCGAGGTGCTGGGCATCGAGGGCAGCGAAGCCCTGGTGCAGCGCTCGCGCGAGAACGCCGTCGTCAACGGCCTGGCCCACAAGACGCATTTCGTGGCGCGCAATCTTTTTGAGATGACGCCGGAGCTGCTGGCCGCGGACGGCGTGGCCGACCGCTGGCTCATCGACCCGCCCCGCGAGGGCGCGTTCGCCCTGGCCAAGGCGGTGGCCGACATTGCGCAGGACCCGAGCCTGGCACCCGGTTGGACGCCGCCGCGGCGCATCGTCTACGTCAGCTGCAATCCCGCGACGCTCGCGCGTGACGCCGGGTTGCTGGTGAATCTGGCGGGCTACCGCTGCACGGCAGCCAGCGCAGTGAACATGTTCCCGCACACCGCGCACGTCGAATCCATCGCGGTGTTCGAGTGCTGAAGTTGCGGCGGCCCGCGCGGCGGGCTTCTCCGCGTTAGCCCGATACGCCGGCGCCTGGCGTGTGGACAGAATAGGTAAACAAAGCTGTTTAGCTTTGTTTACTTCATTCATTCCAATCCAGGAGACTGCCCGTGGGAACGCGTTTGCAATGGATTCGCCGCTTGGGAGTGGCGTTGTTGGCGGGAGGCTGGCTGGCTTGTGCAGCGGCCCAGGGTGCGGGCACGGCGCTGCCGGAGGTGCCGCGCCGTGGGGTCAACATCGTCGGGTACGACCCGCTCTGGAAAGACCCGGCCCAAGCACGCTTTCAGCTCCGACACCTGCAGGCGATTCGCGATGGCGGCTTTGACCATGTGCGGCTCAATCTCCAGGCCTTCGTGCACATGGACGCCGACAACCGGCTGCCTGCCGCGTGGTTTCGCCAGCTGGATGCGCTGGTCGACGCAGGCCTGAAGGCGGGTCTGCAGGTCATCCTCGACGAGCACAACTTCACCGAGTGCGCCCAAAGCGTGGAGGTCTGCCGCGCGAAGCTGCGGGCCTTCTGGCAGCAGGTGGCGCCCCGGTATCAAGGGGCGCCGGACGCGGTCATTTTCGAGATCCTGAACGAGCCAAATGGCGCGGCGGATGCGCTCTGGAACGACATGCTGGCCGAGAACCTGGCCATCATCCGGCAGACCAATCCGCAGCGCCGCGTGATCGTCGGCCCCAAGTTCTGGAACTCGCTGGACCACCTGGACACCCTGCGGCTGCCCGCGGCCGACCGGCGGCTCATCGTGACCTTCCACTACTACACCCCGATGGAGTTCACCCATCAGGGCGCGCACTGGACGCCGGAGTTCCAAAAGCTGTCAGGCGTGACCTGGGGCACGCCGGCCGAGTTGCAGAAGCTGCAAAAGGACATGGACCGGGTGAAGGCTTGGTCTGATCAGCAGCAGCGCCCCATCCTGCTGGGTGAGTTCGGCGCGCTGGAGTCGGCCGGCATGGCGCAGCGCGTGGCCTGGACATCGGCGGTGGCGCGCGCCGCCGAGGCGCGGGGCTTTGGCTGGACCTACTGGCAGTTCGATTCGGACTTCATCCTGTGGGACATGAAGGCAGATGGCTGGGTGAAGCCCATCCTCGGCGCCTTGATTCCCGACAAGGCAGCCGCCGCAGCGCCGGCACGCGACCCGGCGCTGGACCACTTGGTCAACGCGCCCAGCCTGGCCGCATGGTCGGTGTATGGCGACACCGGTGGCGTGCAGACCGTGCCGTGCGCGCTGACCGGCAAGGCCTGCTTGCGTGTGGGCTGGATGGGCGCCAAGGCCAACGCTTGGGATGTGGGGGCGGTGGTGCCGCTGAGTGCAGCCATCGCCAAGGGAGACAAGCTGCAAGCGCTGCTCTGGGCGCGGCTGGACACCGACGATGCCAAGGCGCGGGCCGTGGTGCCGCTGCTCCTGCAGCTGGGTGCCGCGCCGTACACCGCCGTGGTGGCCGGGCAGGTGACGTTGACCAACAAGCTGGAGGCGGTGGTGGTGAGCGGCGCGTCAGGCGATGCGTTTGCGGCGGGCACCGTCAATCTGGCTCTGCAACTGGGGCAGGTCGGCCACCCGGTGCTGTTGAGCCCGCCCTACGTGCTGAAGAACTACACGCCGGCGGCCAAACCAGCGGCCAAATAGGCGGCCAAATAAGCGGGCCGGTGATCGCCGGGCCGGGCAAAGAAAAAGGCGGCCGAAGCCGCCTTTGATTTGCGCGTGCTGCGATCAGTCGCGGTCGCCGCCGAAGATGCCCAGCAGCGACAGCAGGCTCTGGAACACGTTGTAGATGTCCAGGTAAATCGCCAGCGTGGCCGTGATGTAGTTCGTCTCGCCGCCGTCGATCACGCGCTTGATGTCGTACAGCATGAAGGCCGAGAAGATGCCCAGCGACATCACCAGCATGGTCAGCATCAGCGCGGACGACTGCAGGAAGATGTTCGCGATGCCGGCCACCATCAGGATGACGGCGCCCACCACCAGGAACTTGCCCATCGAGGACAAGTCGCGCTTGATGACGGTAGCCAAGCTGGCCATGGTGAAGAACACAGCCGCCGTGCCGCCGAAGGCGGTCATCACGAGCGAGGTGCCGTTCTTGAAGCCCAGCACGTAGCCCACGAGGCGCGACAGCATCAGGCCCATGAAGAACGTGAACGCCAGCAGGGCGCCCACTCCGGCGGCGCTTTCCTTGGTCTTCTCGATGACGAACATCAAGCCGAAGGCGCCGACGAAGAACACGATGGCACTCATGCCCGGGCTCATCATCCGGAACAGTCCGGTGGACACGCCGATCCAGGCGCCCAGCACCGTCGGCACCAGCGACAGGGCCAGCAGCCAGTAGGTGTTGCGCAAGACGCGTTGGCGCTCGGCCGCGAGGTCACCCCCGGCAAAGCCGTAGGCGGTCTGCAAGCTTTCGTTCATGACGTTCCTCCAAGAGAGAAATGAAAACCGGGCGGATTCTAGGGTGGCCCGGCGCCGCTACATTGGGCGTCCTCCCAAGGAATTCAAGCCCATGAAACAGCAAGCCCAACTCGAACTGTCTGACGTCAAGCGCATCGCCGCTGCAGCAGAGGCCCATGCCCTGGCTCACCAATGGGCCGTGACCATTGCCATCGTGGACGCCGGCGGCCATCTGCTGTGGCTGCAGCGCTTGGACGGCGCACCGGCGGTGTCTGCCCAAATTGCACCCGCCAAGGCGCACACGGCGGCCCTGGGCCGTCGGGAGTCCAAGGTGTACGAGGACATCATCAATCAGGGACGCACGTCGTTCCTGAGTGCGCCCGGCCTGCAGGGCTTGCTCGAAGGTGGCGTGCCCATTCTGGTGGACGGCCAGTGCATCGGCGCTGTCGGCGTGAGCGGCGTGAAGTCCAGCGAAGACGCGGAAATCGCCAAAGCCGGCATCGCGGCACTTTGAGGCGTCACCAGCGCGTCACGAAGCCTCCGTACTTACCCCAGTCGGCTATACTCGATGGGTTTACCTGAACCCACCTCGCTGCCCGGCGCACACCCCTTCAGTGTCTTGAGCTGATCCGTCCTTTCGGACGGGGTTGCCGCCGGCCACGCGTGCCATTTGCGGAGACCCCCTGTGCTGACCGACCTGCTCCATCCCCCTCAAGCAATCTTGGCTCTGGCGGATGGGACAGTGTTCCGAGGTCAGTCCATCGGCGCCACGGGCCAGACGGTGGGGGAGGTGGTGTTCAACACCTCGCTCACCGGCTATCAGGAGATCCTGACCGACCCGAGCTACTGCCGTCAGATCGTCACGCTGACCTACCCGCACATCGGCAGCTACGGCATCAGCGACGAAGACGTGGAATCGTCCAAGGTCTACGCGGCCGGCTTGGTCGTGAAGGACCTGCCGGTCCGCGCTTCCAACTTCCGCGCTGGCAAGACGCTCGACGCCTACCTGCGCGAGCAAGGCACCGTCGCCATCGCCGGCCTGGATACCCGCCGCCTGACGCGCGTGCTGCGCACCACCGGCGCCCAGAACGGCTGCATCCTGGCGCTGGCCGCTGGCGAGGCCATCACCCAAGCGCACATCGACACGGCCGTGGCGGCGGCCCAAGCGGCGCCGTCCATGGCGGGGCTGGACCTGGCCAAGGTTGTCAGCCGCACGTCGTCGGAAGTCTGGACCCAAACCGAGTGGAAGCTGGGTGCTGGCTACGGCACGCAAGCGGCCCCCAAGTTCCACGTCGTCGCCTACGACTTCGGCGTGAAGCACAACATCCTGCGCATGCTGGCCGAGCGCGGCTGCAAGGTCACCGTCGTGCCGGCGCAAACGGCTGCGGCCGACGTGCTCGCCCTGAATCCGAACGGCGTTTTCCTGTCCAACGGCCCTGGCGACCCGGAGCCCTGCGATTACGCGATCCGCGCCACGGCGGAGTTGATCGAGTCGGGCACGCCCGTGTTCGGCATTTGCCTGGGCCACCAGATCCTGGCGCTGGCCAGCGGCGCCAAGACCTTCAAGATGAAGTTCGGTCACCACGGTGCCAACCACCCGGTGAAGGACCTGGACAGCGGCCGCGTGGGCATCACCAGCCAGAACCACGGTTTTGCGGTCGATGCGGAAACGCTGCCGGCTCACCTGCGGGCCACGCACATCAGCCTGTTCGACGGCACGCTGCAAGGCATTGCCCGCACGGACAAGCCGGCGTTCAGCTTCCAGGGCCACCCGGAAGCCAGTCCGGGCCCGCACGACATTGCCTACCTGTTTGACCGCTTCATCGGCCTGATGGCCCAGGCCTGATCGGCGAGGACGGCGCGATGTTCGGCATCACCGACCTCGGCACCTTCGTGGCAGCAGCGGTGTTCATCATCCTGCTGCCCGGGCCCAATTCGCTGTACGTGCTGTCGGTGGCGGCCCAGCGGGGCGTGCGTGCCGGCTACACCGCCGCCTGCGGCGTGTTCGTGGGCGACACGGTGTTGATGACCGCGGCTGCAGCCGGCGGCGCTTCGCTGCTGATGGCCAGCCCGCAGATCTTCTTTGCCGTGAAGATGGTCGGCGCCCTCTACCTGGGCTGGATCGGGCTGCAACTGCTGCGCGGTGCTGTCAGTACCTGGCGCGGGGATGCCAATGACGATGCCCCGCGCGTCGTCGATGCCCGCCAACCCTTCCGCAAGGCGCTGGTGGTGAGTCTGCTCAACCCCAAGGCGATTGCCTTCCTGCTGAGCTTTTTCATCCAGTTCGTCGACCCTGCGTATCCCGCGCCGGCGCTGACCTTTTTGATCCTGGGCACCATCATCCAGGTGCTCAGCTTTGCTTATCTCTCGACGCTGATCTTTGCCGGCGCCCGCCTGGCTGCTGCCTTCCGTGCGCGCCGCAAGCTGGCCGGCACCGCGAACGCCGGCGTCGGTGCCCTTTTCGTTGGATTCGGGGCCAAGTTGGCCACGGCCACCCTCTAAAAAGTTCCAAGAGCGCAGACCGCCATGCCGAAACGTACAGACCTCAAGAGCATCCTCATCATCGGCGCCGGCCCGATCATCATCGGCCAGGCCTGCGAGTTCGACTACTCCGGCGCCCAGGCCTGCAAGGCGCTGCGCGAGGAGGGCTACAAGGTCATCCTGGTGAACAGCAACCCGGCGACGATCATGACGGACCCGGACACGGCCGACGTCACCTACATCGAGCCCATCACCTGGCAGGTCGTCGAGAAGATCATCGCCAAGGAGCGTCCGGATGCGGTGCTGCCGACCATGGGCGGCCAGACCGCGCTGAACTGCGCGCTGGATCTGCACAAGCACGGCGTGCTGGCCAAGTACAACGTCGAGATGATCGGCGCCAACGAGGTCGCCATCGAGAAGGCCGAAGACCGCCTGAAGTTCAAGGATGCGATGACCAAGATCGGCCTGGGCTCGGCCAAGTCGGGCATCGCGCACTCGCTGGAAGAGGCGTGGGCGGTGCAGAAGCAGATCCACGCCGAGATCGGCGGCAGCGGCTTCCCCATGGTCATCCGCCCCAGCTTCACGCTGGGCGGCACGGGCGGCGGCATTGCCTACAACCCGGAAGAGTTCGAGACCATCTGCAAGCGCGGCCTGGACCTCTCGCCCACCAATGAGCTGCTCATCGAAGAGAGCCTGATCGGCTGGAAGGAATATGAGATGGAAGTCGTCCGCGACAAGGCGGACAACTGCATCATCGTCTGCTCCATCGAGAATCTGGACCCGATGGGCATCCACACGGGTGACTCCATCACCGTGGCCCCGAGCCAGACGCTGTCCGACAAGGAATACCAGCTGCTGCGCAACGCGTCGCTCGCTGTGCTCCGTGAGATCGGCGTGGACACCGGCGGCTCCAACGTGCAGTTCTCCATCAACCCGAAGGACGGCCGCATGGTCGTCATCGAGATGAACCCGCGCGTGTCGCGCTCCTCGGCGCTGGCCTCCAAGGCCACGGGCTTCCCCATCGCCAAGGTCGCGGCCAAGCTGGCCGTGGGCTACACGCTGGACGAGCTGAAGAACGACATCACAGGTGGTGCCACGCCGGCGTCCTTCGAGCCCAGCATCGACTACGTCGTCACCAAGATCCCGCGCTTCGCCTTTGAAAAGTTCCCGATGGCCGACTCGCGCCTGACGACGCAGATGAAGTCGGTCGGCGAAGTGATGGCCATGGGCCGCACGTTCCAAGAGTCCTTCCAGAAGGCCTTGCGCGGTTTGGAGACGGGCATCGACGGCCTGACCGAGCGCAGCAACGATCGTGAAGAGATCGTGCAGGAAATCGGCGAAGCCGGCCCTGAGCGCATCCTGTTCCTGGCCGACGCCTTCCGCATCGGCATGACGCTGGACGAGATCTTTGAAGAGACCGCGGTGGACCCGTGGTTCCTGGCCCAGATCGAGCAACTGGTGCAGATCGAAGGCGCGATCAAGGGTCGCGCGATCGAGTCCATTACCGAAGCTGAACTGCGCCTGCTCAAGACCAAGGGCTTCTCGGACAAGCGCCTGGCCAAGCTGCTGGGTACGAACCAGCACGAGGTGCGCGCCCGTCGCCATGCCTTGAACGTGCGCCCGGTCTACAAGCGCGTGGACACCTGCGCCGCCGAGTTCTCGACGCAGACGGCCTACATGTACTCGTCCTATGAAGGCGAGGGCGCTGAGTGCGAAGCGCAGCCGACGGACAAGAAAAAGATCATGGTGCTGGGCGGTGGCCCGAACCGCATCGGCCAGGGCATCGAGTTCGACTATTGCTGCGTCCACGCGGCCCTCGCCATGCGCGAGGACGGCTACGAGACCATCATGGTCAACTGCAACCCCGAAACCGTTTCGACCGACTACGACACGAGCGACCGCCTGTACTTCGAGCCGGTCACGCTGGAAGACGTGCTGGAGATCGTCGACAAGGAGAAGCCGGTCGGCGTCATCGTGCAGTACGGCGGCCAAACGCCGCTCAAGCTGGCGCTGGACCTGGAACGCGCTGGCGTGCCCATCATCGGCACGACGCCCGATTCCATCGACATCGCCGAAGACCGTGAGCGCTTCCAGAAGCTGCTGCACGAGCTGGGCCTGAAGCAGCCGCCCAACCGCACCGCACGCACCGAAGAGCAGGCCGTCACCTTGGCCAACGAGATCGGCTATCCGCTGGTGGTGCGCCCGAGCTACGTGCTGGGCGGCCGCGCGATGGAAATCGTGCACGGCGACAAGGACCTGGAGCGCTATATGCGCGAGGCCGTGCGCGTCAGCGAGAAGTCGCCGGTGCTGCTGGACCACTTCCTGCAAGACGCTGTCGAGGTCGACGTGGACTGCATCTCCGACGGCGTCGACACCATGATCGGCGGCATCATGGAGCACATCGAGGCGGCCGGCATCCACAGCGGCGACTCGGCCTGCTCGCTGCCGCCCTACACGCTGGCCGCCGACGTGCAGGACGAGCTGCGTCGCCAGACCGCGGCCATGGCCAAGGCGCTGAAGGTCGTGGGCCTGATGAACGTGCAGTTCGCCATCCAGGGCGACGTCGCGAAGGGCCTGGCGCACTGCACGATCTACGTGCTGGAAGTGAACCCGCGCGCCTCGCGCACGGTGCCTTACGTGTCCAAGGCCACCGGCCAGCAACTGGCCAAGGTGGCCGCGCGCTGCATGGCCGGCGTGAAGCTCAAGGATCAGAAGGACCGCAACGGCAAGCAGCCGCGCGAAGTGGTGCCGCCGTACTTCAGCGTCAAGGAAGCCGTCTTCCCGTTCAACAAGTTCCCGGGCGTGGACCCCATCCTCAGCCCCGAGATGCGTTCGACCGGCGAAGTGATGGGCGCCGCCAAGACCTTTGGCGAAGCGATGCTCAAGAGCCAGATCGGCGCCGGCTCGCGCCTGCCGCGTTCGGGCAACGTGCTGATCACCGTGAAGAACAGCGACAAGGCCCGTGCGGTCGCCATCGCCAAGGACCTGCACGCGCTGGGCTTTGGCATCGTGGCCACCAAGGGCACGGCGGCCGCCATTGCGGAGGCTGGCGTGCCGGTCAAGCTGATCAACAAGATCAAGGACGGCCGTCCGCACATCGTCGACGCGCTCAAGGGCGGCGACATCCAGCTCGTTTTCACGACCGTGGACGAAACCCGCACGGCCATTGCCGACAGCCGCTACATCCGCCAGGCCGCGCTGGCCAACCGTGTCACCTACTACACCACCATGGCGGGTTGCGAAGCCGCGGTGGAAGGCATGAAGCACCAGAACGGCCTGCTCGTGCAATCCCTGCAGGAACTGCACGCCGAGCTGAACTAAACTGCGTCTCCAACGATTCCGCCGCCGCTGCCTCCAGACGGGCCGCAGCGGCGGAATTCTTTCTGCCCTTCCAGTTTTGACATGACGACCATCCCCCTGACCAAGCGTGGCGCTGAAGCACTCAAGGCCGAGCTGCATCGCCTCAAGACCGTGGAACGCCATGCCGTGGTGCAGGCGATCGCCGAGGCACGCGCGCAGGGTGACCTGAGCGAAAACGCCGAGTACGACGCGGCCAAGGACAAGCAGGGCTTCATCGAAGGCCGCATCCTGGAAATCGAAGGCAAGCTCGCGGCTGCGCAGATCATCGATCCGTCCTCGCTGGATGCCGGTGGCCGCGTGGTGTTCGGCGCCACCGTCGACCTGGAAGAAGAGGCCAGCGGCAGCGAAGTGACCTACCAGATCACCGGCGACGACGAAGCCGACATCAAGCTGGGCCGCATTTCGGTGAGCTCGCCCATTGCTCGCGCGCTGATCGGCAAGGAGGCCGGTGATGTGGCCGAAGTGCAGGCCCCGGGCGGGATCAAGCGCTACGAAATTCTCGAAGTGCGCTACGAGTGATGTTCGCTCGGCTCCAAGCCCTGCTGGCCGCCCTTTGGGGCGGCCTTTTGCTGTGCATCGCGCTCGTGGCCACGCCCAGCGCATTTGCGGTGCTCGACCGCGCCCAGGCGGGCGCGTACGTGGCACGGGTCTTCGCGCTGGAAGCGCAGATCAGCCTGGCGCTGGGCCTGGTGCTGATGTTGATCGAGCGCCGCCAGGCGCGTGATGCGGCGGAGGCGGGGCAGGTGAACGATCAACCGTTTTCCGCCCGCCTGTTGCTGCCGATGGTGGCGCTGTTTTGCACCATTGCCGGCTACTACGGCCTGCAGCCCTTGATGGCCCAGGCCCGGTCGGGGGCCGGGGTGGCGAGCTTCGCCGCCTTGCATGGCGTCTCGCTCGCGTTCTTTGGCGTCAAGGGCCTGTCGGTGCTGGCCCTGGCCTGGATCAGTCTGCGAAGGACTTCTTGACGCTGGTGGTCTTCGGGCGCTTCTTGATGCGCTTGATTTCGCCGCCCTGCGTCACGCGCTCGTTGCCGAGCACCTTGACCTTGCTCACCTGGGGGCGCGAATTGCCGCTCTTGGAGAACTTGACGATCTTCACCACGCGCGGGCCCCGCATGGCGTCTTCCCGCTCGGCCTTGGCCTTTTCGGGCATCGGGCGCCACAGCACCAACAGCTTGCCGATGTGCTGGATGGGGGCGGCATTGAGTTCGTCGCACAGCTGGGCGAGCATGGCATCGCGGGCATCGCGGTCGTCGCCCAGCACACGCACCTTGATCAGGCCATGAGACTTGAGCGCCGCGTCGGTTTCCTTCACGACGGCCGGGGTCAGCCCCTCGCCGCCGATCATCACGACCGGGTCGAGGTGATGGGCATCGGCGCGCTTTTCCTTGCGCTGGGCGGGGGTGAGATTGATTTGAGGCATCCCCGTATTATCCCGTAGGCATGAAAACGCAAACCAAAAGCAAGAAGCTCAACAAGGCGTGGTTGAACAACCATGTCTCGGATCCGTACGTTCAGCAGGCGCAAAAGGACGGTTATCGCTCCCGCGCGGCCTACAAGCTGAAGGAAATCGACGAAGAGTTGAAGCTCATCCGGCCGGGGCAGGTGGTGGTCGACTTGGGCGCCACGCCTGGGGCCTGGAGTCAGTACTTGCGGCGCAAATTCGCGCCCAAAGAGGCGGGGCAGGGCGGGGCGGCGGTCGGGCAGTTGAACGGCACCATCATTGCGCTGGACCTGTTGGACTTCGAGCCCATCGAGGGCGTGCAGTTCATCCAGGGCGACTTCCAGGAGGATGCCGTGCTGGCCCAACTGGAAGGCGCCTTGGCCGGTCGGCCCGTGGATGTGGTGGTGTCGGACATGGCGCCGAACTTGTCGGGCATCGCGTCCACCGATGCGGCGCGCATTTCCAACTTGATCGAGCTGGCGGTGGATTTCGCCAGCCGGCACCTCAAGCCGGAAGGCGCGCTGGTGGCCAAAGTCTTCCACGGGAGCGGCTACAACGAGTTGGTACAGCTCTTCCGGGCGCACTTCAAGGTGGTCAAGGTGGTCAAACCCAAGGCCTCGCGGGAGCGGTCTTCCGAGACCTTCTTGGTCGGCATTGGCCTGAAACCCCAGTGAAGCCCGGGGTTGCCCCCTTGCGTCACCTAAAATCGCCCCCACTGTCCTGAAACCCGCGCTGGGCCATCAGGGCCAAGGAGTCGCAGTGAACAATCAATGGTTTTCTAAGTTCGCCGTCTGGGTCGTGATCGCGCTGGTGCTGTTCACGGTCGTGAAGCAGTTCGGCGGCTCCACGGCACCGGGCAAGCAGGTGACGTATTCGGAGTTTTTGGATCTGGTGCAGGCGCACCGCATCAAGTCGGTCGTGTTGCCGGATGGCTTCGCCGGCGACGTGGTCGCGGAAGACACCGAAGGCAACAAGCTGCGTACCCTGGCCACCGCCAAGGACCAGGGCCTGGTGGGTGACCTGATCAAGAACGGCGTCAAGTTCGACGTCAAGCCTCGCGAGGAGCAAAGCTTCCTGCTGAGCATGCTGATCAACTGGGCGCCCATGCTGCTGCTGATCGGCGTCTGGGTGTACTTCATGCGCCAGATGCAGGGTGGCGGCAAGGGCGGGGCGTTCAGCTTCGGCAAGAGCAAGGCCCGCATGCTGGACGAGAACAACAACACCATCACCTTCGCCGATGTCGCCGGCTGCGACGAGGCCAAGGAAGAGGTGAAGGAGCTGGTCGACTTCCTGAAGGACCCGCAAAAGTTCCAAAAGCTGGGCGGCCGCATCCCGCGTGGTGTGCTGATGGTCGGCCCTCCGGGCACCGGCAAAACTTTGCTGGCCAAGTCCATCGCCGGCGAGGCCAAGGTGCCGTTCTTCACGATCTCGGGTTCCGACTTCGTTGAAATGTTTGTCGGCGTGGGTGCAGCCCGTGTGCGCGACATGTTCGAGCAGGCCAAGAAGAGCGCTCCCTGCATCATCTTCATCGACGAAATCGACGCGGTCGGTCGCCACCGCGGTGCGGGCCTCGGCGGCGGTAACGACGAGCGCGAGCAAACGTTGAACCAGATGCTCGTCGAGATGGACGGCTTTGACACCAACCTCGGCGTCATCGTCATCGCGGCCACGAACCGCCCGGACATCCTCGACCCCGCACTGTTGCGCCCGGGCCGCTTCGACCGCCAGGTCTACGTGACGCTGCCGGACATTCGCGGCCGCGAGCAGATCTTGAACGTGCACATGCGCAAGGTGCCCATCGGGCAAGACGTGAACGCGTCCATCCTGGCCCGTGGCACGCCTGGCATGAGCGGTGCTGACCTGGCCAACCTGGTCAATGAGGCGGCGCTGTTCGCGGCCCGCCGCAATGCACGCCTCGTGGAAATGATCGACTTCGAGCGCGCCAAGGACAAGCTCTACATGGGCCCCGAGCGCAAGAGCATGGTCATGTCCGAGGACGAGAAGCGTGCGACGGCGTACCACGAGTCGGGCCACGCCATCGTGGCGGAGTGCCTGCCGGGCACCGATCCGGTTCACAAGGTCACCATCATGCCGCGTGGTCGCGCGCTGGGTGTGACCTGGCAGTTGCCCGAGCGCGACCAGCACAGCCTGTACTTCAAGCAGATGCTCAACAGCATCAGCATCCTGTTCGGTGGCCGCATTGCCGAAGACCTGTTCGTGCACGACATCTCCACCGGCGCGTCCAACGACTACGAGCGTGCCACGCGCATGGCCCGTGACATGGTCACGCGCTACGGCATGAGTGAGCTGTTGGGCCCGATGGTGTACGCCGAGAACGAGGGCGAAGTGTTCCTCGGTCGCAGCATGACCAAGACGGCCAACATCAGCGAGAGCACCCAGCAAAAGGTCGACGGCGAAATCCGCCGCATCCTGGACGAGCAGTACGCCGTGGCCCAGAAGATTCTGGAAGACAACCGCGACAAGGTCGAAGCCATGACGGCGGCGCTGATGAAGTGGGAAACCATCGACCGGGATCAGATCCTGGACATCATGGCCGGCCGTCCCCCGCGGGAGCCGGGCGGCACGCCGCCGGCACCGGCTGGTGGCCCGAGCGGCACGCCGCCGGTCAGCACCGACGGCGCACCGGCTGCGGCCTGATTCACTTTGCTTTCACGGGCCCGGCTGATGCCGGGCCCGATTCATTTGGGACTTTGGTTTGATGCACTGGCAGACCCGACGATTTCGTATCGACCTCTCTCGCCCCCGCGTCATGGGCATCGTCAACGTGACGCCGGACTCGTTCTCTGACGGCGGCCAGCATGCCGGCGTTGCCGGGTCCATTGCGCACTGCGAGGCCCTGCTGCGGCAAGGGGCCGACATGCTGGACATCGGCGGCGAGTCCACACGGCCCGGGGCTGCCCAGGTGGATGCGGACGGGGAGTGGGCACGCATCGGCGATGTGCTGCGGGCCGCGGTGTCGATGGGCGTGCCGGTGTCGGTGGACACGTACAAGCCGGACATCATGCGGCGCGCGTTGGACGCGGGTGTGGACATCGTCAACGATGTGCAGGCGCTGCAGCGCCCCGGGGCGCTGGAGGCTGTGGCGGCCAGCGAGGCTGGCGTGTGCCTGATGCACATGCGGGGCGAGCCGGCCTCCATGATGGACCTGGCGCAGTACGACGACGTGGTGGCCGAGGTCGCGGCGTTCCTGCAGGATCGCGCATCGGTCGTGCAGCGGGCTGGTGTGGCGGCGGAGCGCATCGTGCTGGACCCGGGCTATGGTTTTGCGAAGACGGCGGCGCACAACCTGCGGCTGCTGGCCGGGCAGCAGGTGTTGGTGGCCTTGGGCTATCCGGTGCTGGCGGGTTGGTCGCGCAAGCGCACGCTGGGCGACATCACTGGGCGGCCAGTGAATGAGCGCGTGGCCGCCAGCGTGGCGGCGGCGTTGCGTGCCGTGGTGCATGGCGCGTCCATCGTGCGGGTGCATGACGTCGCTGCCACGGTGGACGCGCTGAAGGTCTGGGCGGCCGTCGATGCGGCGACAATTCCGGCCCCAAAGACAAAGGAAGACGTTCGATGAGCCGGAAGTATTTTGGAACCGACGGAATTCGCGGCACGGTCGGTCAGGCTCCCATCACGCCGGATTTCATGCTCCGCTTGGGGCATGCTGTGGGGCGCGTGTTGCGCCGCTCGGCGCAACGGCCCACGGTGCTCATCGGCAAGGACACCCGGATTTCGGGCTACATGATCGAGTCGGCCCTGGAGGCCGGTTTTGCCTCGGCGGGCGTGAATGTCCTGCTGACCGGCCCGCTGCCCACGCCCGGCGTCGCGTACCTCACGCGTGCATTGCGGCAGGACCTGGGCGTGGTCATCAGCGCCTCGCACAACCCGTTTGCCGATAACGGCATCAAATTCTTCTCGGCCAAGGGTGAGAAGCTGCCCGATGCCTGGGAGCTGGCGGTTGAGGCTGCGCTGGAAGAAGCGCCGCAGTGGGTGGATTCGGCCAACCTCGGTCGCGCCAAGCGCCTGGAAGATGCCCGTGGCCGCTACATCGAGTTCTGCAAGAACAGCTTCGGCTCTGATTTGACGCTCAAGGGGCTCAAGATCGTGGTGGACGCCGCCCACGGCGCGGCTTACCACGTGGCCCCGGATGTGTTCCACGAGCTGGGCGCGGAAGTCATTTCCATTGGCTGCAAGCCCGACGGCTTCAACATCAACGCCGGGTTCGGCGCCACCTCGCCCGCGGCCTTGGTGGAGGCGGTGAAGGCGAACGGTGCTCACTACGGCGTGGCCCTGGACGGCGATGCAGACCGTTTGCAGCTGGTGGATGCGGCCGGCCGCCTCTACAACGGCGACGAGTTGCTGTACGTGATGGTGGCTGATCGCCTGAGCCAGGGCGCGCGCGTGCCGGGGGCCGTGGGCACCTTGATGACCAACATGGCCGTGGAATTGGCCCTGCGCGCCCGTGACGTGGAGTTCGTGCGTGCCAAGGTGGGCGACCGCTATGTGCTGGAAGAGCTCGCTGCGCGCGGCTGGCAGTTGGGCGGTGAGGGTTCGGGCCACCTGCTGGCCCTGGACAAGCACACCACCGGTGATGGCATCGTGAGTGCACTGCTGGTGCTGCAGGCTGTGTGCCGCAGCGGCAAGAGCCTGGCCGAGCAACTGAGCGGCGTGGACCTGTTCCCGCAGACGCTGATCAACGTGCGTTTGCAAGCCGGGCAGGACTGGAAGTCGAGCCCGCGCCTGGCGGCAGAACAAGCCGCCGTCGACGCCGAGCTGGGCGATCGCGGCCGCGTGCTGATCCGGGCCTCGGGCACGGAGCCGCTGCTGCGGGTGATGGTGGAGGCGTCCGACGCGGCTCTGGCGCAGCGCTGCGCCCAGCGCTTGGCCGACGCCGTGGCGGCGTGACGCACCCAGCCAGGGCACAGGCCCGGGCATGACCCAGCCGCCTTCGGGCGGCTTTTTTCCGCCCGGCTTGTTCCGGCGTGGCGCCATGGCAGGGCGCGCCGCGCCGCGCCGGGCTGGCGACTTACTTCTTGGGCGGCATCAGCACGCGATCGACCGTGTGCGCCATGCCGTTCGTGGCGGACAAGTCGGCGTCTTGCACCACGGCGTCTTCCACGGTCACGAAGGTGCCGGCCTTGGCCAGGTTCAGGTTGGAACCTTGGCGAGCCTTGACCGGGCCGGCTTTGACGTCGGCGGCGGCCACGCGGCCGTCGATCACGTGGAAGGCCAGCACGGCCTTCAGTTGGGCCGGATCGGCGTTCCAGGCCTCCAGCGTCTTGGCCGGCACGGCCTTGAAGGCCTCGTCTGTGGGGGCAAAGACGGTGAAAGGCCCGGCGCCGCGCAGATCATCGGCCAGCCCGGACTGCACGGCCAGGCGGGTGAAGGTGGACAACTGCGGGTTGCGAGCCAGCGCGTCGGGCAACGGGGCCGGGGCGGGCGTCGTGGCGCAGCCCGCGAGGAACACGGCGGCGACGAGCGCGAATCGGGACAGCAAGGCGGGGAGGTGGCGCATGGCTTGGAGCGAGGCTTGTGGAGGTGTTTGCACTCTAGAAACGCCAAATGACGATCGCGTGAAACCGGTGTGACAGTGTCATAAAGCGCATTTGGCGGCTTCTCGGGCGGGCCTGAACGCGCTCCAATCGCAACTGTGTGACGGTCACGTCACCGAACCGTCACATTCGCTCCCTAGGATGCGAACCATCGTCAAACCCGCCTGTAGAAGGTCTCTCGATGAAGTTTGTTCAAGTCAGCAAGTCGTTCGCCCTGGTGTCCTCGCTGGCCGGGCTGTTCGCCGCGACGTCGGCCCAAGCCCAAGACGTGACGGGCGCCGGCGCCACCTTCCCGGCGCCCATCTACGCCAAGTGGGCCGATGCCTACAACAAGGCCTCCGGCGCTCGCATCAACTACCAATCGGTGGGTTCTGGCGCTGGCATTCGCCAGATCAAGGCCAAGACCGTGGACTTCGGTGCGTCCGACATGCCGCTGAAGGATGAAGAGCTGGCCAAGGATGGCCTGGTGCAGTTCCCGACCGTCATCGGCGGCGTGGTGCCCGTGGTGAACATCAAGGGCGTGGCGCCGGGCCAGATCAAGCTGACCGGCCCTGTGCTGGCAGACATCTACATGGGCAAGATCACCAAGTGGAACGACGCGGCCCTGACTGCGCTGAACCCGGGCGTGCCGCTGCCGGATGCCGCGATCGCCCCGGTGGCGCGCGCTGACGGCTCGGGCACCACGTTCATCTTCACGAACTACCTGTCCAAGGTCAGCTCGGAGTGGAAGGAAAAAGTGGGTGAGGGCACCACCGTCAAGTGGCTGGCTGGCACCGCCGGCAAGGGCAACGAGGGCGTGGCCGCCTTCGTGCAGCGCCTGCCGAACTCCATCGGTTACGTGGAGTACGCGTACGTCAAGCAAAACAAGATGACCTACGTGCAGCTCAAGAACAAGGATGGCCAGTGGGTCAACCCGAGCGACGACGCCTTCAAGGCTGCGGCCGCGGGTGCGGACTGGAACAAGACCTTCTACCAAATCACGACCGACCAGCCGGGCAAGACGTCGTGGCCGCTGACCAACCCGACCTACATCCTGATGTTCAAGTCGCAGGACAAGCCGGCCAACGCCAGCGCTGCGCTGAAGTTCTTCGAGTGGGCCTACGTCAACGGCGACAAGATGGCCGACGACCTGGACTACGTGCCGCTGCCCGCCTCGGTCAAGGACCTGGTGCGCAAGCAGTGGACCGACCAGATCAAGGACAGCTCGGGCAAGGCCATCGCCCACAAGTGATCCCAGGCTGAGGCCAACAAGCCCGGTGCAAACCGGGCTTTGCCGCATCCGCCGCTTTCCCAGACCCGATCGACCGGAGGTCCCTTGGCCGCCATCTTTTCCAACGACAGCGCCCGCAGCGCTGCACCCCCGCAATCGATGAAGCCTCAACCCCCTCGCCGCCGCGTTGCCCCTTGGGCTGACACGCTGTTCGCCGTGCTGTCGCAAGGTGCTGCGTGGCTCACGCTGGCCTTGATGGTGGGCATCATCGGCTCGCTGATCATGGGCGCTGCTCCTGCGCTCAAGGCCTTCGGTCTGGGCTTTCTGACCAGCACTGACTGGGACCCGGTGCAGGAGAAGTTCGGCGGCCTCGTGATGATCTACGGCACGCTGGCCAGTTCGTTCATCGCCTTGCTGATTGCTGTACCGGTGAGCTTCGGCATCGCCATCTTCCTGACCGAGTTGTCGCCCAGCTGGCTCAAGCGGCCGCTGGGCATTGCCATCGAACTATTGGCGGCCGTGCCGTCCATCGTGTATGGCATGTGGGGCCTGCTGGTGTTCGGCCCCATCCTGGCCACGTTCGTGCAGCAGCCGCTGCAAGCGGTGTTCACGGGCGTGCCATTCCTGGGCAGCCTGTTTTCGGGCCCGCCGGTGGGCATCGGCATCCTGTCGGCCGGCATCATCCTGGCCATCATGATCATCCCGTTCATCGCCTCGGTGATGCGCGATGTGTTCGAGGTCACGCCGCCCATGCTCAAGGAGAGCGCCTACGGCTTGGGTGCCACCACGTGGGAAGTCGTGTCCAAGGTGGTGCTGCCCTACACCAAGACCGGTGTGGTGGGCGGTGTGATGCTGGGCTTGGGCCGCGCGCTGGGCGAAACCATGGCGGTCACCTTCGTGATCGGCAACATGAGCCAGCTGAATTCGCTGTCGGTGTTCGAGGCGGCCAACAGCATCACCTCCACGCTGGCCAATGAATTCGCCGAAGCCGGCGAAGGCCTGCACCAAGCCTCGCTGATGTACCTCGGCCTGGTCCTCTTCCTCATCACCTTCGTGGTGCTGACCATTTCCAAGCTGCTGCTGATTCGACTGAAGAAGAGCGAAGGAGCCCGCTCATGAGCAAGCTCGACGCAGGCCGTCTGGCCATGCACGCCAAGCGCAAACGCATCAACGCGGTCGCGCTGACCTTGTCTCTGGGCGCGATGGCGTTCGGGGTGTTCTGGCTGATCTGGATCCTCTTCGAGACCATCTACCTGGGCATTGGCGGCCTGAACCTGGCCACCTTCACGCAAATGACGCCGCCGCCGCAGGGTGAGGGTGGCGGCCTGGCCAATGCCTTGTTCGGCAGTCTGGTGATGGTGGGCCTGGCCACGTTGGTGGGTACGCCGGTGGGCATCCTGGCTGGTGTGTACCTGGCGGAGTACGGCCAGAAGACCTGGCTGGGCAGCGCGGTGCGGTTCATCAACGACATCCTGCTGTCGGCGCCCTCCATCGTGGTGGGGCTGTTCGTGTATGCCGTCATCGTGGCCCGCATGCACACCTTCTCGGGCTTGGCGGGTTCGCTGGCGCTGGCGTTGCTGGTGATTCCGGTGGTCATTCGCACCACCGAGAACATGCTGAGCCTGGTGCCCAACGCGCTGCGCGAGGCAGCCTACGCCCTGGGCACGCCCAAGTGGAAGGTCATTCTGGCCATCACGCTGAAGGCCGCCCGGGCGGGCGTCATCACCGGCATCCTGCTGGCGCTGGCCCGCGTGTCGGGTGAGACCGCGCCGCTGCTGTTCACCGCGCTGTCCAACCAGTTCTGGACGAGTGATCTGGGCGCGCCCATGGCCAGCCTGCCGGTCACCATCTTCAAGTTCGCCATGAGCCCGTACGAGAACTGGCAGAAGCTGGCCTGGGCCGGCGTCTTCCTGATCACGGTGGGCGTGCTGCTGCTGAACATCCTGGCCCGCGTGCTTTTCAAGAACAAACACTGAGGACTCACCATGGACGCCAAAGTCGAAACGCCCGTGGGCGAACGCGCCAAGCTGTCGGTGCGCAACCTGAACTTCTATTACGGCAACTTCCACGCGCTGAAGAACATCAACCTCGACATCCCCGAGAAGAAGGTCACCGCCTTCATCGGCCCGTCGGGCTGCGGCAAGAGCACGCTGCTGCGCACGCTCAATCGCATGTTCGAGCTCTACCCCGAGCAGCGCGCCGAGGGTCAGATCCTGCTGGATGGGGAAGACATCCTCACCAGCAAGGATGACGTCTCTTTGATCCGCGCCAAGGTCGGCATGGTCTTCCAGAAGCCCACGCCGTTCCCGATGTCCATCTACGACAACATCGCGTTCGGCGTGCGTCTGTTCGAGACGCTGCCCCGCGTGGAGATGGATGAGCGCGTGGAGTGGGCGCTCAAAAAGGCCGCGCTCTGGACCGAGGTGAAGGACAAGCTCAACCAAAGCGGCGCCGGCCTGTCCGGTGGCCAGCAGCAACGCCTGTGCATCGCGCGCGGCATCGCCATCAAGCCCGAAGTGCTGCTGCTGGACGAGCCTTGCTCGGCGCTGGACCCGATCTCCACCGGCAAGATCGAAGAGCTCATCCACGAGCTCAAGAGCGACTACACCGTGGCCATCGTGACCCACAACATGCAGCAGGCGGCGCGCTGCTCGGACTACACCGCCTACATGTACCTCGGCGACCTCATTGAATTCGGCCCCACGGCGGAGCTGTTCATGAAGCCCAAGCGCAAGGACACCGAGGACTACATCACCGGCCGCTTCGGCTGATCGAGGAGCTAAGAATGGTTGACAAACATCTCTCCACGCAATTCGATGCCGAGCTGAGCGGCATTTCCACCCGCGTGCTCGAAATGGGCGGGCTGGTGGAGGCCCAGGTGGCCCAGGCCGTGCAGGCCTTGGGAGATTTCTCCGCCGAAGCCGCTGACGAAGTGCTGGCCCGTGAAGGCCGGGTGAACACGATGGAAGTTGAGATCGACCGCGATCTCTCCACCATCATTGCCCGCCGCCAGCCCACCGCGCGTGACCTGCGCCTGCTGATCGCCATCAGCAAGAGCATCGCCAACCTGGAGCGTGTGGGCGACGAAGCCGCCCGCATCGCGCGTACCGCGCAGCGCCTGGTGTCCAGCGGTGTGTCGAGCCGGCTGCGCGTGCCCATGTCCGATCTCGCCTACGAGGCCGAACTCGCGACCACCCAGCTGCGCAAGGCGCTCGACGCCTTCGCCCGCCTGGATGTGGAGCGTGCACTTGACGTGCTGAAGCACGACGACGAGATCGACAAGGAATTCGACGGCCTGCTGCGCAAGCTCATCACCTACATGATGGAAGACCCGCGCACCATCTCGTCGTCCATCGACCTGGTGTTCGTCGCCAAGGCCATCGAGCGCGTGGGCGACCACGCCAAGAACCTGGCGGAGGTCGTGATCTACGTGGTCAAGGGCCAAGACGTCCGGCACAACACGCCGGAAGCCATTGAAACGATGGTGCGGTAACCACCCCTGTACCGGCTTCGCCGGCCCCCTGTGGGGCCCTGTCAGCGGCCCGGCTCCGTCGGCGCGGCGGCAGGCACTCGGCAAGGCACACCTTTCGAAAGAGCATGTCTATGAGTCGAGTTCTCGTCGTTGAAGACGAATCGGCAATTGCCGAGCTGATTTCCATCAACCTGCGCCACGCCGGGTTTGAAGTGACGATCGCGGGCAGCGCCACGCAAGCCCAGTACGAGGTGGACCGCGTGCTGCCCGACCTCGTCGTGCTGGACTGGATGCTGCCGGGTCAGAGCGGTGTGGCGCTGGCGCGCCAGTGGCGCAGCACGCCGCGCACCAAGGAACTGCCGGTGATCATGCTGACCGCGCGGGCCGAGGAGAGCGACAAGATTTCCGGCCTGGATGCCGGCGCGGACGACTACATCACCAAGCCGTTCTCCACGAACGAGCTGCTGGCCCGCATCCGCGCCGTGCTGCGCCGCAAGGCGCCTGAAGCGCTGGACAGCGCGGTGGAAGTGGGCCCGCTGCTGCTGGACCCGGGCACCCGCCGGGTCAGCCGCGAAGGCACCGAGGTCAAGCTCGGCCCTACGGAGTTCCGCCTGCTGCACTTCTTGATGACGCACCCGGAGCGCGTGCACAGCCGCTCGCAGCTGCTGGACCGTGTGTGGGGCGACCATGTGTTCATCGAGGAGCGCACGATCGACGTGCACGTCAAGCGCCTGCGCGAAGCGCTGGAGCGCGTTCAGTGCGCCCGCATGATCGAGACGGTGCGCGGCGCGGGCTATCGCCTGACGCAGCACGCCAGCGCGCTGTCCGCCTGAGGAACCGCCCCTGTCATGACCTGGCTGCTGCCCAGACTGTTGATGGCCGTGCTGGCGGCCTTGTTGGGCTTTGTGGTGGGCGCCGTGGTTCGCAAGGTGTCGGGTGTCGACAGCCTGGGGCTTGGGTTCGGCGTGGCCTGCGCGGTCGTGCTGACGTTGCTGGTGGACGCCGTGCGCGGGCACCGGTTGCTGGGCTGGCTGCGGGGCAACCAACTCGAAAACGCACCGCGTGACACCGGCCTGTGGGGCGAGGTGGGCTACCGCATCGAGCGGGCCGTGCGGGACCGGGACCGGGCGCTGGCAGCCGAGCGCCTGGCGCTGGAGCAGTTCCTGTCGGCCATCGAGGCTTCGCCCAACGGCGTGTTGTTGCTGGATGCGCAGGAGCAAATCGTCTGGTGCAACCGGGTCGCGGCGGACCACTTCTCGCTCGACCCGGCCCGCGACTTGCGGCAGCGCATCACCAATCTGGTTCGCGCGCCGTCCTTCGTGGCTTACCTGCAGGCCGAGCAATACGCCGAGCCGCTGGTGCTGGGCAATGGTCGCGGCCAGGGCACGCTGTCCATCATCGTCCGTGATTACGGCGCCGGCATGCGCTTGGTGCTGTCGCTGGACATCACCGAGCGGGTGCGCAACGAGGCGATGCGCCGCGACTTCGTGGCCAACGTCTCGCACGAGATTCGCACGCCGCTGACGGTGCTGGCGGGCTTCATCGAAACCCTGCACAACCTGCCGCTGACCAAGGCCGAGCGGGACCGCGTGCTGGTGCTGATGACGCAGCAAACCCAGCGCATGCAGACCCTGGTGTCGGACCTGCTGACGCTGGCCCAGCTGGAAGGCAGCCCGCGTCCGGCGCCGGACCGGTGGGTGTCGCTGGATGCGATGCTCACGCGCATTGCGGCCGATGCCGAGGCGCTGTCGGCGGGGCGTCATCAGATGCGGCTCAAGGTGCACACCGGCACCGAGTTGGCGGGCGTGGAGAGCGAACTCATGAGCGGCATCGCCAACCTCGTGACCAATGCGGTGCGTTACACGCCCGAGGGCGGTGAAGTGGAAGTGGTGTGGCGGCTGCTGGACGATGGCCACGGCGAACTGACCGTCGTGGACACGGGGCCGGGCATCGCGCGAGAGCACATCCCGCGCCTCACCGAGCGCTTCTATCGGGTCGATGGCAGCCGTTCACGCGAGACCGGCGGTACGGGCCTGGGCCTGTCCATCGTCAAGCATGTGATGCAACGCCATGGCGGCGAGCTGCTCATCCAAAGCGAAATCGGCAAGGGCTCGCGCTTCCGGCTCGTGTTCCCCGCGGCCCGTGTGCGGGCGGCGTCCGATGCGGCGCTGGGCGATGAGGCCGCATTCGGCGCCGCGGCGCTGTCGGATTCCTGATCGACTGCTGGCGCCGCGGCTGGCTGATCTGTCACTGGCGCTTGAGCAGCACCAAGCCGGCGCTGCCTGTGCGGTCGGTCGGGCGCTTCACTTGCGCCACCACCTGCCACCCTTTGGGCACGGCTTGGTTGGGGTTGGTGACGGCGTAACTGCAGCCGGAGGTTTCAATCGTGCCGCGGCCTTTCACCGGCCAGTGGCCATGCCACTCCAGCGCGGCAAGCGTGGCGAGGTTTTGCTCCGGCGCGGCCAGGCAATGCACGTCGTTGGGCATGCGGGCTTGCAAGCGCGCCACCAGCGGCCCGAGGCTTCGGGCGTAGTCCAGCGGCGGCAGCAGCAGGCTCATCACCAGCAACCAGCCCAGGGCCACGCCGCCGGCCGGCAGCGCCAGGCTTTTCCACAGCGCATGGCGATGGCGAGCCGTGCGCCAACGCACCAGGGCCAACCAGGCAATGGTGGCGGTCACGGCCATGAGCAGGGCCACGAGACTGAATCGGGGCTCGAAGCCCTCGGCCAGGCGGCGCAGGTTGGCCAGCGGCCGCGTGGGCCAGCCCAGGTGCATCGACAAGTAGTACAGCCAGAAAAAGAGCGCGGCGGCACTGAAGAAGAACACCGAGAACCAGTCCACCGCCGCGCTGAACCCACGGCTCAGCGTGGGCAGCGCAAAAGCTGCCAGGATGGCCAGCGAGGGCAGGGCGAGCAGCAGCGCGCGGTCAGAGCCGTCCATGCCGATGCAGGCGGCCAGCGGCACCAGCAGTGCAATGGCGGGCACGGTGATGTGCCGGCGCAGGCCGTGGCGGCGCCAGCGCCACAGGGTCCACAGCGCCAGGGGGCCGGCCGGCCAGCAGAACCACGCCAGCAAGGTCAGCAGGGACGGCGCATGAAAGATGGGCTGCACCCGCCACGCCCAACCGTCGAACGCCCACGCCGCGAGCACCGCCAGCGTCAATGCGCCCAGCAGCCACACGCGCTGGCTTTTGGCTTCGTCGTAGCTGGAGCGGTGGTTCAGCAGCAGGCCCAGGGCCCCCAGCCCGCACGCGACGGTGGGCGCCCCGCTGGCGGCCAACACGGGCAGGGCCAACAGCACCGCCAGCCGGGCACGACCGCGCCGAAACGGGGCCGCCGCTAGGCCGTAGAGGTAGACCGACACCGCGAGCAACTGCACGAGCTCTGGCGTGGTTTCATGCCCGAGCTGCAGAAGGCCGAGCGAGGCCATCAGCGCGAGCAAGGCGCCATCGGCCAGCGCGCGGGCGTAGTCCACCGCCTGGGCTTCACCGCCGAAGGCGAATGCCACCGGCTGGGCGGCCTCGGTGCGGGCAAGATGAAAGCTGGCGTACCAGACGGCCACCAGCACGCCCACCAGCACCAGGGCGTACGGCAGACGCGCCGCCACGGGCGCATCGAGCCAGGGCAGCAGTTTGATGGCCAGTGCGCCGAGCCAATAGGGCAGGGGTCCGCCGTCGGCCGGCAGCCCGGCGATGGATGGCTGCCACCATGGTGCTCGACCGTCGGCAATGCTGGCCATGAAGCCGAATGCGGTCAGGTCGGCATTGCGCCAGGGGTCGCGGCCGAAGATGCCCGGCAGCACGTAGGCGGCGCAGAGCAGGATCAGCGCCAGGCGCGGGAGGCGTTCAACGCCGCGTTCGGCAACGATGGCAGGGGTGGGTAGATTCACGCGCAGTGCAGGAGGGGTGGCGGCCGCATGATGCCGCAGAACCGGTGCGGGCTTGCCACGCAGTTGTCAGCAGGCATCGTTGCTCGAAGCCTGGGTTGGCGGGTGCGCCTCGAGGTCGGGCGTCGGAAATGACAAAGGGCAGCCGAAGCTGCCCTTGCGTGCGGATGCGGCGCAATGCCGCTTCGGCAAATTACTTCTTGAGGTGCGCGAACTTGTTGCGGAACTTCTCGACGCGGCCGCCCAGGTTGTCCACGCTCTTTTGCGTGCCCGTGTAGAAGGGGTGCGACTCGCTGGTGGTTTCCAGCTTCACCAGCGGCAGGGTCTTGCCGTCGATCTCGATGGTTTCCTTGGTCTGGACGGTCGAGCGCGTCACGAACTGGAAACCGTTGGACAGGTCGACGAAGACGACGTCGCGGTAGTTGGGGTGAATGCCTTCTTTCATGGGAACCTCTTGGCTTAGGTTGGGAGCCACGCTGTGCTTGGTGCCAGCGCACTTTCCAGGGTGTCAGGGCGGAAAACCCGCGATTGTAGCGGGCTTCCCTGCGGTTTGGCTAGTTCTGGGTGGAGGCTTACCCGCCGCGCCGCATCATGTCGAAGAAGTCCAGGTTGTTCTTCGACGCCTTCATCTTGTCGAGGATGAACTCCATCGCCTCGATCTCGTCCATGTTGTAGAGCAGCTTGCGCAGGATCCAGCTCTTTTGCAGGATTTCCGGCTTCAACAGCAGCTCTTCACGGCGGGTGCCCGACTTGTTGATCAGGATGGACGGGTAGACGCGCTTCTCGGCCATGCGGCGATCCAGGTGGATTTCGCAGTTGCCGGTGCCCTTGAACTCTTCGTAGATCACCTCGTCCATCTTGGAGCCGGTGTCGATGAGCGCCGTGCCGATGATGGTCAGCGAGCCGCCTTCTTCGATGTTGCGCGCCGCACCAAAGAAGCGCTTGGGGCGCTGCAGGGCGTTGGCGTCAACACCGCCGGTCAGTACCTTGCCGGAGCTGGGCAGCACGTTGTTGTACGCGCGGGCCAGGCGGGTGATCGAGTCCAGCAGGATGATCACGTCCTTCTTCAGTTCCACCAGACGCTTGGCGCGCTCGATGACCATCTCCGCGACCTGCACGTGGCGGGCGGCGGGCTCATCGAAGGTGGAGCTGATGACCTCGCCGCGCACCGTACGAAGCATTTCGGTCACTTCCTCAGGGCGCTCGTCGACGAGCAGCACGATGAGGTGGCAGTCCGGGTGGTTGGCGACCAGAGCATGGGCGATGCTCTTCATCATCTCGGTCTTGCCGGTCTTGGGCTGGGCGACGATCAGCGCGCGCTGGCCTTTGCCGATGGGCGAGGTCAGGTCGATGATGCGGCCGGTGATGTTTTCTTCACCCTTGTAGCCTTCACGCTCGAGCTTGAACTGCTCCTTGGGGAACAAGGGCGTCAGGTTCTCGAACATGATCTTGTTCTTGCTCTCCTCGGGCGTCTGGCCGTTGACACGGTCGACCTTCACGAGAGCGAAGTAGCGCTCGCCATCCTTGGGCACGCGCACTTCACCTTCCACCAGGTCACCGGTGTGCAGGTTGAAGCGGCGGATCTGGCTGGGCGACAGGTAGATGTCGTCGGTCGACGCCATGTAGCTGGCCTCGATGGAGCGCAGGAAGCCGAAGCCATCCGGCAGCACCTCCAGCACGCCATCGCCGAAGACCTGCTCGCCCGCCTTGGCGCGCTTCTTCATGATGGCGAACATCAGCTCCTGCTTGCGCAGGCGCGTGACGTTGTCGATCTCCAGTTCCTCGCCCATCTTGATGAGGGCCGAGACGTGGAGGGCTTTCAGTTCGGAAAGATGCATGGGTGAACACCCGTCAGGAGCCGCTGCGCCAGCCAAGGCGCTTGCGGCGAATCCACGGCCGCCCCGTGGAAGGACTGAACCAACACCGCACGTACAGCCTGCGGCATCGAATCAGAAAAATTGGGGGAGGGGGAGCCGAGGCCACGCTGGCTGGGTGCAGGTTCGTGACCCATGCACCCGGGGCGTGTTGGCTTTGGCTGCTGCAGCGGGGCACCTGGGGCGCCAGAAGCGCTGCAGCAGTTGCGCGAGATTATAGGTTCGCGTCGATGAAGGCGGTCAACTGGGCCTTGGAGAGGGCGCCGACTTTGGTCGCAGCCAGCTGGCCGTTCTTGAACAGCATCAGCGTCGGGATGCCGCGGATGCCGAACTTGGCCGGCACTTCGCGGTTTTCGTCGACGTTCATCTTGGCAACCTGCAGCTTGTCGCCGTAACCGCTGGCGACTTCGTCCAGGATGGGGGCGATCATCTTGCAGGGGCCGCACCATTCGGCCCAGTAGTCCACCAGCACCGGCTTGCCGGACTGGATGACGTCGGCGTCGAACGACGCGTCGGAAACGTGCTTGATCAATTCGCTGCTCATGGGAGGTTCCTTGGCCTCAAAAGGGTGGCGGGACCGCGCTGGGGCCCGTCCGTATAGGCAAAATCATTGTGACATAGCCACTTTGCCCGGAAGGTCGCCGGGGTGACCGAAGTGAGCCGGTAGTTCGGGGCGGGAGGCCCCCTTTGCAAGTGCACGACACCCTCAGCCTGGGCCTCGCCCCAGGAGAAGACATCCCCGGCTTCTGGCGCCGCCTGGCCGCTCTGAGCTCCGACTGGCTGGCTCGCCACGGTGCTGCGGCGCGTGATGCGGTGCTGCTGCTGCCCTTCGCGCAGCAAATCGCGCCCGCGCGTCGCGCCTTCGCGGCCCAGGGCGGCTGGGCACCCTTGATCACCACCAGCCACAGCCTGGCGTCGTCGCTGGGGCCCAGCCCGCTGGCCGCGCCGGGGCAGCTCAGCGGCGATGCCGCCATCGACGCGTTCACGGCCGACGGTCTGCTCGCCGGCCAATCCTGGGCCCAGGCGTTGCGCACGCGGGACGAAAAAGCCTACGTGGCCGCCCGCGCCCGGCTCGTCGAGACGGCACATGCGCTGGCGCGAGCTGCAGGCCAGCGGGCACCCGCGAGCCGTGCCGCCTTCTTTGCCGCCGCGGCCGAGCGCCTGGACCTGCAGGCCGGCGGCCCGGGCGACCTGGAGCGGGCGCTGGGCTTGGTCGCTCTGGCCTGGGCCCAGTCGGACGATCGCGCGCCGTCCACCGATGCGCTGTTCACGCAGCGGCCCAGCGCCTGGCTGGTGCTGGAGGTGGGCGGTCCCGACGCCCTGGCGCAGGCCCTCATCGCGGGTGATGTGCCGTCGCTGTGCTTGCGTGCGGATGTGGACCTCGATGCCGCACAGCCCACGGGCGTCGACCTGCAGTTGGCCCGTTGCCCGGATTTCGAGACCCTGGCCGAGCAGGCCGCCACCGCCGTGCTGCAGCACCTGAACGCCGGGCGGGCGCCGGTTGCGTTGCTGGCGCAAGACCGGGTGGCCGTGCGCCGCGTGCGCACGCTGCTGATGCGCCAGGGCGTGCCCATCCATGACGAAACCGGCTGGACGCTGGCCACTACACCGGCCGCGGCAGCCCTGATGGCGCTGCTGCGCGCGCAACTCGCCCAAGGTGGTGTGGACGATTGGCTGGCGTGGATGAAATCGCCGCTGGGTGCCGGCTTGGATGCTGACGCCCTGCGCAACCTGGAGGCGCTGTGCCGCCGCAAGGGCTGGCGGGAGACCGGGCCGCTGGACGCGCTGGGCCTGCCGCTTTGGCGTGAGGCGCGCGACGCCGCGGCGCCCCTGGCGGGCGGGCCCCGAAAGTTGGGCGGTTGGCTGGCCGACCTGGGGCGCGTGCTGCGTCGCCTGGGCGCGCTGACCGAGGTGGAGGGCGGCGAGCCGCTGCTAAACGCGCTCTGGATCAGCCGCAACCCCTGGGCCGGCAGCGCGCATGAACAAGTCATCGGCGCGACACGCCTGCGGCCCGATGAATTCCTGGCCTGGGTGGACGCCACGCTGGAAGGCGCCCAGTTCAGCCCGCCGGAAGACGCGCAGCCCGCCGTCGTCGTCACGCCGCTGGCCCGGGCGCTGCTGCGGCCCTTCGGTGCCGCCGTGCTGCCGGGCGCCGACGCGGCCACCCTGGCCCCGGCCGCGCCGCGCAATGGCGTGCTCTCTGACGCTGACGCCCAGGCGCTGGGCCTGCCGTGCCTGGCCGCGCAACGCGAAGCGCAGGCCTGGGCGTTTGCGCAGCTGCTGCGTTTGCCGGCCGTCACGCTGTTGCGCTGCAGCCATGCCGGGGCCGAGCCACTGCCGCCCAGTCCGCTGATCGAACGCCTGGAGGCCGCCTGGGCGGCGCACCTGCCGGCCTGGGTGGATGCGCGCGCGGTGGAGCCCCTGGTGCCCCAGCCGGCGCACCGTCGCGCCGCGGTGCCGCATCGACTGCCGGCTCAACTTAGCGCCAGCAGCATCGAGGCGCTGCGCAACTGCCCTTACCAGTTCTTCAGCCGCAGCGTGCTGGGCTTGCGCGAGCCGGGCGAGCTGGATGTGGAGCTCGACAAGCGCGACTACGGCACCTGGCTGCATGACGTCCTGCGACGCTTTCACGAGGCCCGCACGGGCAACGATCTCGCCGACCTGCTTGCAGCAGCCGACGCCGAAGCCCAGAGCCTGGATGCTGCCGATTTCCTGCCCTACCGCGCCGCGTTCGAGCGGGTGCTGCCGCGTTACGTCAGCTGGTTGACCGAGACCGAAGCGGCAGGCCAGCGCTTCGAGGCCGGTGAGGTCGAGCTGCGCTGCCAGCCGTTCGACGGGCCGCTGGCGGCCGTGGCGCTGCAAGGCCGCATCGACCGCATCGACACCACCCCGGGTGGCCCGCTGCTGCTGGACTACAAAACCGGCCGCGCCAAGGACCTGAAGGACAAGCTCAAAACGCCGCTGGAAGACACGCAGCTGGCCGTCTACGCGCTGCTGATGGATGTCGACCCGGCCATGCAGGCGGCCTACTTGGCGATGGATGAGCCCGAAGCGCTGGCTACCGTTCCCCACCCGGAGGTGAGCGCCACCGCGCAGGTGCTGCGCGAGGGGCTGCAGGCCGACCTGTCGGCCGTGCTGGCCGGCCAGGCCTTGCCTGCGCTGGGAGAAGGCCGCGTTTGTGACTACTGCGAAGCCCGCGGCCTGTGCCGTAAAGATGATCTGACATGAGCGGCACCCAGTTCGCCTACTACGCCGACGGCCAGCGCATCCCGCGCGAGCGTTTTTATGCCATCGCCTGCGACCCGGCGCGCAGCAGCATCGTCGAGGCCTGTGCTGGCGCGGGAAAAACCTGGATGCTGGTGTCTCGCATCCTGCGTGCGCTGCTGGCTGGCGCGGAGCCGCAGCAGATCGTGGCCATCACCTTCACCCGCAAGGCTGCGGGCGAGATGCGGGAGCGATTGGCGCAGTGGCTGGCCGAGTTTGCGCAAGCCGGCGAGTCGGCCCAGCGCCAGGCCCTCATCGACCGCGGCCTCACGCCCGAGGACGCCGAGCGTTTGCGCCCGCGGCTGGCGCAGTTGCAGGCGGAGCTGCTGCGGGGTGGCCGGGGCGTGGAGGTGCGCACCTTCCACGGCTGGTTCTCGCAACTGCTGCGTGCGGCGCCGCTGTCGCTGCTGACCGAGCTGGAGATCTCGCCCGAACTGCAGCTGATTGAGGACGAAGCGGAGCTGATGCCCACGCTGTGGCGCCGCTTCCATGGGGCGGTGCTGGCCGACGCCTTGCTGCTGGCGGACTTCCAGGCACTGACGTTGGCCCGGGGGCGCCACAACCTGCGCGAGTGGCTGCTGGCGGCTTTTTCCAAGCGCGTGGAGTTGGGCCTGGCGCAAGCCCACGGTGTGCTGGACGGCAGCGTGCCGCCTCCGGTGCATCACCCGGCCGAGCGCTTCGAGGCCCTGGCACCGGACATCGCCGCGCTGGCCCGGGCTTTGGGCGCCATCACTGGTGCCAAAGCCCAAGCCGCCGCGGCCGAGCTGATGCAGGCGGGCAGCCTCGCCGAGGTGCTGGCCGCGCTGTTCACCGAAAAGGGCCACGGCACGCCGCGCAAGCTGGGCAAGGCCTGCGATGACCTGCCGCTGTGGCGCGCGGTCACGGCCGACCTGGAAGCGCTGCGGGCCGATGCTGAGCAGCAAGCCGCGGCCGAGCAGCATGCGGCCATGTGCCGTCTGGGCCAGCGGCTCGTGGCCGAGTTCGAGGCGCTGAAGCGCCAGCGCGGTCTGGTCGACATGAACGACCTGGAGCGCGGTGCGCTGGCCTTGCTGGCGCAGCCGGAACTGGCGGGCTGGGTGCAGCAGCGGCTGGACGCCCAGGTGCGTCATCTGCTCATCGATGAGTTCCAGGACACCAGCCCGCTGCAATGGCAGGCGCTGCACGGGTGGCTGTCGGCCTACGCCGGCGCTGGTGGCGGCACGGGCTTGAGCGTGTTCATCGTGGGCGACCCCAAGCAGAGCATCTACCGCTTTCGGCGGGCCGAGCCGCGCGTGTTTGTGGCCGCGCGCGAGTTCGTCGTCGGCGGGCTGGGTGGCGCCAGCCTGGCGTGCGACCACACCCGGCGCAACGCACCGGAAGTGCTGGCGGCGGTCAATGGCGCGCTGGACGGCGTGCTGGACGGCTTTCGGCCCCACACCACCGAGGGCGCCCCGGGCGGCGATGCGCTGGCGGGCCTGTGGCTGCTGGACGGCCCGCCGGGCGAGAAGACCGACCGCGAGGTGGACCCGCTCGTGTGGCGGCCCAGCCTGACCGAGCCGCGCCATGAGCCCGAGTTCGAGCGTCGCGCGGCGGAGGCCGAGCGTGTGGCGGCCTGCATTGCCGGCCTGCTGGCGGCGCGGCCGAGCCTGCGACCGGGGCAGATCTTCGTGCTCGCCCGCAAGCGAGACCCGCTGCGTCAGCTGAGCGTGGCCCTCACGGCGGCGGGCATTGCGCACGCGGCGCCCGAGGAGACCCCGCTGGCGGAAGCCCCCGCGGTGCGCGACCTGCTGGCGTTGCTGGATGTGCTGGCGTCGCCGGGGCATGACCTGTCCCTGGCGCAGGCACTGGCCAGCCCGTTGTTCGCCATCGGTGACGACGAATTGCTTCGCCTGGCCGCTGCCGCCGGCCGTGTGGCCTACCTGGACGCGCCCGCTGCCGAGCCGCCCCGGCCCTGGTGGGCCGCGGTGCAAACGCTGCCGTCACCCAGCCCGGCGCTGGCTCGCGCACAGCGCCTGCTGGCCGCCTGGCAGGCCGCGGCCACGCGCAGCACCCCGCATGAGCTGCTCGACCGCATCGTGCATGAGGGTGAGTTGCTGCCGCGTCTGCTGGCCAGCAGCCCGCCCACCGAGGCCCAGGCGCGGGTGCAAAGCGTGCAGGCGCTGTTGCGCGCCGCGCTGGACCTGGATGGCGGCCGCTACGCCCAGCTTTACGGTTTCGTGCGTGCCCTGCGCAGCCGTCCGCTCACCTGGGCCGCGGCGCCCGGCGAAGACGGCGTGCAGCTGCTGACGATTCACGGCGCCAAAGGGCTGGAGGCCGATGTGGTGGTGCTGTTGGACGCCGAGGTTGCGCCGCCCAAGGCCGAAACCTATGGCCTGCTGCTGGACTGGCCCGTGGGGCAGCCCGCGCCGCAACGGGCCGCGTTTTTCGGCTCTGAGGCCAAGCCACCTCCGTCGCTGGCCGGGCTGGTGGCCGAAGAACAAGCCGCCCGGCAGCGCGAGGAGTTCAACGCCTTGTACGTGGCTCTCACGCGGGCGCGGCACACCTTGATCGTGAGCCGCACGCCGGCCAAGCGTCCGCAGGACAGTTGGTGGTCGCGTCTGGCGCCGCTGGGCCAGGCCTGGCCCCTGCCGCTGGTGGAGGGGCGCACCGGGCAAGCCGCGCCGGTGGCGTGGCGACCGCTGCCCGCTTGGCAAGGCCAGCGCCAGCCACTGCCGGTGCGCGCGGCTGACAACGCCCGCGCCGCGCAAGTGGGCGAGGCGCTGCACCGGGTGCTGGAATGGGTCAGCCAGCCCGGGCAGACGCAGCCGCTGGACGTGCTGCTGGCGGGCAGTTCGCAGGCCTTCGGCCTGGATGCAGCGGGCCGCGAGCAACTGGCGCGCAGCGTCGAGGCCATCCTGGCCAGCGATGAAGCCAGGCCCTTCTTCGACCCGGCGCAGCTGCTCTGGGCCGGCAACGAGGTGCCAGTCACGGTGGACGGTGGGGAAGGGCGCATCGACCGCCTGGTGCACCGCCGCGCCACCGCCACCGAGCCGGCCACCTGGTGGGTGCTGGACTACAAGCTGGGCCTCACGCCCGAGGCGGTACCTGGCTATCACGAGCAGCTGCGAGGCTACGTGGCCGCCGTGCAGGCGCTGCAGCCGGGTGAGGGGGTGCGGGCCGCGCTCATCAGCGGCACGGGGCGTGTCATTGCGGTGGCATGAGGCCTGGCGTCACCGTCGCATCGCTCGCGGCTTGGCGCGGGGTGGGTTCAAGCTGGCATAGAATGGCGGGCTTGATCGGGGCGTAGCGCAGCCTGGTAGCGCATCTGCTTTGGGAGCAGAGGGTCGCGAGTTCGAATCCCGCCGCCCCGACCAAACCTCTTCACGAACCCGCCGCTGGCTCAGGCCACCGGCGGGTTTGTCTTTTTTGAAGCCCCGCAACCAGGGGCTCCACCCGAGGGCATCTCCCGAAGCCCGACCGAGCGGTCGGCCGGGAAAATTCCCCGCTTTGCTTCAACCCCGGCCGCGCCACAAGCGCCGCCCGAGATTCCATGGCACTCCAACACCTGACTGACGAGCAGATCGCCACCTGGACCCGCGCCCAAAAGGACGAGTGGTGGTTCAAGAACGTGTTCCGCGGCGATATGGCGCAGTTGACGCTGCGTTCGGGCTTCACCGGCTTTTTGCTGGGCGGCATTCTCTCGGCCACCGGCTTGTACATCGGCGCCAAGACCGGTATCGCCATTGGCGTGGGCCTGACTTCGGTCATCTTGGCGTTCGCGTTGTTCCGAGCCCTGCACGCCAGTGGATTCGCCCAGGACTACACGATCCTTGAAAACAACTGCACGCAGTCGATCGCGACCGCCGCGGGCTACGTGATCACGCCGCTGTTTTCCAGTCTGGCGGCGTACATGCTGGTGACGGGAGTGATTCCCTCCTGGTGGCAGCTGATGATCTGGATCTTCGTGGTGTCGATGATTGGCGTGCTGCTTGCGTTCCCGCTGAAGCGCCGCTTCATCAACGAGGACCAGGCACCGTTCCCCGAAGGCCGCGCCTGTGGCGTGGTTCTTGATTCGCTGTACCACGGTGCTGGCGACGAGGGCGTTTTCAAGGCCAAGCTGCTCGGCGTGGTGGGGGGGCTGACGGCTCTGTACCAAGCCACGGTGAGCGATGGCTGGATGAAGCTGGTTCAATTCAAGATCTTGATGCTGGACAAGTGGGCCGGACTGAAGGAACCCTGGCATCTGCATGAGCGTCTGGACCAGTACTACTACATGTGGGCTGGCAAGGATTCGTCGCTGATCCCCACCATCTTGGGCACGGACATCCGCCAGCTGGGTCTGCGTTTCACGTTGGACGCAGCGATGTTGGGCGTGGGTGGCCTGATGGGTATCGCGGTGGCCACGAGTTGCTTCCTGGGCGCTTTTGTCAACTTCGTGGTGCTGGCCCCCATCATGATTCAGGCCGGCGACATCGCACCGCGGTTGGGTGCAAACGGCGTCGCCATCCCGCTGAACCGCGGTGAAATCGTGAACCAGTGGTCCCTGTGGTGGGGTGTGACCATGATGGTCGTTGGCGCGTTGGTCAGCTTGATGGCCAAGCCCGAGATCTTCAAAAGCGCCTTCAAGCGCAAAGCACCGAAGGCAGCTGGCGCGGAAAGCGACCTCCTGCGTGACATCGAAGTGCCCCTGTGGATCAGCTACGTGGGCGTTCCGGTGTTCAGCCTGCTGGGCAGCTACGTGACGCACGCCTTCTTCGGCGTTCCGTTCTGGCTTTCGCTGGTGTCGCTGCCGCTGATCTTCGTGTTGACCGTAATCTGCACCAACTCCATGGCCCTGACGTCGTGGACGCCGACTGGCTCGCTGGCCAAGATCACGCAGTTCACGATGGGCGCGATCGACCGCACCAACCCGGGCTCCAACCTGCTGCCGGCGGGCATGACCAGCGAGATCGCCTCCAATGCCGCGAACCTGCTGTCGGACATCAAGCCGGGCTACATGCTCGGCGGCAAGCCGCGCCACCAAGCCATCGGCCACATCATCGGCAATCTGGCGGGGGTGTTGTTCTGCGTGCCGCTGTTCTTCCTGTTGTTCCTGACGCCTGACTCGAACGGCGTGCGAAGCGTGGCCACGCTGGTGTCCGACCAGTTCGCCATGCCCGCCGCGCTTCAGTGGAAGGGCGTTGCCGACATCATTGCCAAGGGCCTGAAGGGGCTGCCGTCGTCGGCGCTGATCTCCATGGCCGTGGCTGCGGTGGCCGCCGTGGCGCTGGAACTGGCGCGCATCAAGACCAAGGGCCGTTTCCCCATCTCCGCAGTTGCGGTGGGTTTGGGCGTGGTGCTGCCGCCGGAATCGGTGCTGGCCATGTTCATCGGCGCGGTCGTGTTTTTCGCCATGGGCAAGAAGCACAAGACGGCGGGCACGCCCGGCCATCGCGTTTGGGTCGAAGGCATGGAGCCGATCTGCGCAGGCCTCATTTCCGGTGCCGCTCTGATGGGCATCGGCAACGCCATCCTCAACGTGCTGATCTAATCACGCCCTCAATCGCTGTCCGTAGCTCAACTGGATAGAGCAGCTGCCTTCTAAGCAGCAGGTCGGGGGTTCGAGTCCCTCCGGACAGGCCAAGGCCTGCAAAAGCGCCCAGGTTTCAGTGAAACCGGGCGCTTTTTTCTTGGGCGCGGCGCTGACGCGTCCATCCCCCTTTGGAGGGATGCGCCGGGGGAGGGGGAGGGGCGGCGCGTGGGCCATCCCCCGCAGGCACCCCCACGGGGCGATGGCCCGTGCGCCGAGGGCTGACGAGACTGGCGGTCTGTTGCAAGGAGTACCGCATGACCGCCCACACCCTGGCCGCCTTGGCCCAAGCGTCTGTACAGCAGATGCGAGAGACGCTGCGCCGCGTCACGGCGCTTCAGCCCACGCGGGCTGACGAAGCGCTGCAAACCGCCCTGCAAGCCGAGTTCCAAGCGGGGCTGGCTGCTGGCGAGTCGCACACGGATGCCTGGGAGGAGACGTGCATCGATGTGCGTCGCTGCCATGGCTGAGGGGCTGCGCGCAGGTGCTGCGGGCCCGGCAGGCCGTGGGGAACCTGCCGGCGTGACCCACTGGGTGTTCGAGTCCTTCCCCGGCCAGATTCGCGCCTGCGGCGGCGATGGTCGGGTGCTGATGCAGTTCGGCACCGGGCCGGAGTTCGGTGCCCGGTTGGCCGAAGCCTTTCAGGCCCCGCGGGACGCCGATGCCGGAGCTTCGCTCGGGGCGATGCGGCCCTTGTGGCCGGCTTGCTGAGGGGCGGCGTGGCGCCGTGACGCGCCGTCGTCCTACACCGGCCCTGGCTGGAGTTGCCTACATTGAACCCGGGCCTTGAGCCTCCTGCTTTCCCTCCCTGAGCAGGCGCCGACCGTGGTTGCGGCGGCGGTTTGAACCCTGGCGCGTGACGCGCCGGGGTTTCTTTTTTTGCGGTCCATCCTTATGCGGCCCTGATGCGAGTCCTCCGAGAGTGGGGGCTCCTTCAACTCGCATGATCCGTATGGACATCCTGCTCTTCCCGGCCACGCATCCGTGGCTGACGCTGGTTCTCGTGGCCGCGCTGCTGGCCGTGGGGTTCTACAAGCCGTTGTTGCGCCTGTTCGGCTTCGTCATCGTGCCGGACGATTCCATCGGCACCGTCACCAAGAAGTTCGTGCTTTTCGGCCGTCACCGCGAACTGCCGCCCGGCCGCATCGTGGCCCTGTTCGGTGAAGCCGGTTTGCAGGCCGACACGCTGGCCCCGGGTCTGCACGTGGGCCTGTGGCCTTGGCAGTACGACGTGGAGTTGGTGAAGTTCACGGTCGTGCCGGACGACGCGATCGGCATCGTCGAAGCCTGCGATGGCCTGCCCCTGCCTGACGGCCGCGTGCTGGCTCGCCATGTGGACTGCGACAACTTCCAGGACGCCCGCGCCTTCCTCGCCGGGGGCGAACGCGGCTTGCAGATGACCGTGGTGCCCCCGGGCGCCTGGCGCATCAACACGCTGCTGTTCACGGTGCGTCTGGAGCGCATGACGGTGATCGAGCCCGGCAAGATCGGCATCGTGGAAGCCCGCGATGGCCGCCCGCTGGATGGCGGCCGCGTGATTGGCCGCGCCGTGCCCTGCGACAGCTTCCAGGACGCACGCGGCTTCATGGCCAGCGGTGGCGAGCGTGGCCCGCAGATGAACGTCATTCCGCAGGGCAAGTACCGCATCAACCCCAGCCTGTTCCGCGTGACGCAGGTGCCGGTGACCGACGTGCCGGACAACAAGGTGGGCATCGTCACCACGCGTGAAGGCGCGTCCCTGGCCACGGGCGAAATCGCCGGCCCGGAAGTGCCGGGCCACAACCTGTTCCAGGACCCGCAGGCTTTCGTGAATGCGGGCGGCACCAAGGGCCTGCAGGAGCAGGTACTGCTGGCCGGCCGTTACTTCATCAACCCCATGTTCGCCACCGTCGAGATCATTGACATGACCGAGGTGCCGATCGCATCCGTGGGCGTGGTGGTGGCCTTCGTCGGCAAGGCGGGGGTGGACGTGACGGGCGAGGGCTTCCGCCACGCCAACATGGTTCGCAAGGGCGAAAAGGGCGTGTGGGTGGATGTGCTCGACCCCGGCAAATACGCCATCAACACCTACACCCACAAGGTGCGCGTGGTGCCCACGGCCAACGTGGTGCTGAACTGGGCCACGGGCAAGACCGAGGCACACAAGCTCGACGCCAACCTCTCCACCATCACCGTGCGCTCGGCCGACGGCTTCACGTTCAACCTGGATGTGAGCCAGATCATCCACATCCCGCGCAACGATGCGCCCAAGGTCATCGCCCGCTTCGGCAGCATGGAAGCGCTGGTCACCCAGGTGCTGGAGCCCACCATCGGCAACTACTTCCGCAACGCGGCGCAGAACTCGGACGTCATCGACTTCCTGAAGAAGCGCAGCGAGCGCCAGGCCGAGGCCAAGGCCGCGATCTCGGCAGCGCTGAAGGCCTACGACGTGGGGGCGGTGGAGACGCTGATCGGCGACATCGTGCCCCCGGCCGAGCTGATGAAGACGCTGACCGACCGCAAGCTGGCCGAGCAGGAGAAGGTCACCTTCGAGACCCAGATGGAGGCCCAAGGCGTGCGCCAGCAACTGGAGCAAGCCACGGCCTTGGCCCGCACCCAGGCCCAGGTGGTGGACGCCGAGCGCAAGGTGGCGATTGCCGAGTTCAGCGCCCAGGCGGCGGTGAAAACGGCTGACGGCGCGGCGCGCTCCAAGAAGATCACGGCCGAGGCCGACGCCGAAGTCACGCGCGTCACGGGCCAAGCCGAGGCCGGCCGCACGCTGGCCATCGGCGAGGCCGAGGCTGAGGTCATTCGCCAGAAGATCGGCTCGATGGAGTCGGGCAACTACGCCATCGTGCAAGTGGCCCAGGCGCTGGCCGGCGCGGGCGTGAAGCTGGTGCCCGAGGTGCTGGTGGGCGCCGCTGCCGGCGGGCAGGGCGGCACGCTGGTGGATGTGTTGCTGGCCGGTCTGGTGAAGGACCGCCTGACCACTGCCGCGCCGCGCGTGGACGAGGTCGCCGCCTAAACTGGTGCGCCCCATGACTCCTCGTCTCATCGCCCCGTTCCTGCCCTGGTTGGCCATCGCCACGCTGATGGCCACCGCCTGGACGGGGTGGCGGCTTCAACGGGCCTGGCGGGGCTGGCGGGCGGCCCAGCGCGCCGCCCAGCTGGAGCGCACCTTGCGCGAGTTCGGCGAGGTGATGCGCGGCGCCGAGCGCCCCGAGGCGCATGCGCATGCCCTGCTGCAGCAGCTGGAGCGGCTGGCCGGGCGCCCGGCGGCTGCGCTCATTCGTCCGGCGCCTGACGCGCAAGACATCGTGCTGGGCGAGCCGGACGCGAATGCGCTGGCCGGCTTGCAGCTGTGCGTCACCTCCGGCCGCGCGCTGGGGCGCGGCACCGACCACCACGCCGAAGAGCCCGACCTCTACCTGCCGCTGCGCGGCCGGGACGAGGCCCTGGGCGCCGTGACCCTGCGCGGCTTGGGCACGCAAGCCCTGCCGCCGGACCTGCTGGCGCACGCCCAGGCCCTGTGCGACCAAATGGGCCTGGCCTTGCAGCGGCGCTGCGTGCAAGACGCTGCCCGCCTGGCCGGCGAGCAGGCCCAGACCCAAGCCACCCGCAACGCCTTGCTGGCGGCCATCTCGCACGACTACCGCACCCCCTTGGCCACCATCATGGGCGCGGCGTCGGCCTTGCAGGCGCAGGGCGAGCGATTGACCGCCGTGCAGCGGGACGAGCTGGCGGCGCGCATCGTCGACGAGACCGCGCGGCTCGTGCGGCTCACCGACAACACCTTGCAACTGGCCCGGCTCGACTCGCCCCGCGCAGCGCTGCGCTGCGACTGGGAATCAGCCGAGGAGATCGTGGGTGCGGCGCTGCGCCGCGTGCGCCGCCGGCCGGATGGTCACCGCGTGCACGCGCGCCTGGAGCCCGAGCTGCCGTTGCTGTGGTGTGATGCGGCCCTGATGTCTCAACTGCTCGACAACTTGATCGACAACGCCTTGAAGTACAGCCCGGCCGCCGCGCCGGTGGAGGTGCACGTGCGCCGCGTGGGGCCCGAATTGATGCTGGCCGTGCGGGACCGCGGCCCGGGCATCGAGCCGGCCTGGCGTGCGCGCGTGTTCGACGCTTTTCAACGGGGCGACCTGGCGGGCCTGGCGCAGCGGCCAGCCGGGGCCGGCGTGGGGCTGGCCGTGTGCCGCGCCATTGCCGAAGCCCATGCCGGCCGCCTCACGATGCGGCCGCGCGGCCATGGTGGCAGTGCCTTCGAGTGCCGCTTGCCGCTGCGCGACATGCCCGCGCTGCCGGCTTTGGCGGAGCCCGTCGCATGAAGCTGCTCCTGGTGGAAGACGACCGCGAGCTGCGCGCCACGCTGCGCGAGGCGCTGGCCGTGGAGGGGTACGAGGTGCTGACGGCCGCGAGCCTGGCCGACGCGTTGGCGCAGCTCGCCCACGCCGGGGCGCTGGACGCGGTGTTGCTGGACCTGGGCCTGCCCGACGGCGACGGCGAAACCCTGCTGCAGGCGCTGCGGCGCGAGCGGTCCACGCCGCTCATCGTCATCTCGGCCCGACAGGTGGAGGGGCACAAGATCCGCTTGCTGGATGCCGGCGCGGACGACTACCTCGTGAAGCCCTTCGGCATCGGCGAGTTGTTGGCGCGGCTGCGCGTGGCGCTGCGGCACCGGGGCACGGTGGCGCAGCCGGCCGTCACGTCCTACCGCCGCGCCGGGCTGGCGGTGGACCTGACCGCCCACCGCGTGCAGCGGGACGGATGCGATGTGCACCTCACCCCCACGGAGTTCAAGCTGCTGGCCCGCCTGGTGCGGCAGGCCGGGCAGGTGGTCACGCACCGGCGCCTGCTGGCCGATGTGTGGGGGGCGGACGCCACCGAACAAACCCACTACCTGCGGCTCTACATGGGCCAACTGCGGGCCAAGCTGGAGGTGGACCCGGCCGAACCCTGCGTGCTGCTCACCGAGCCGGGCGTGGGCTATCGGATCGCCGAAGCGGGCTGAGGCGCGGCCGCCGCGCGAGCCGCCGGACGGCCCCGTGCGCTGAGCCCCGTGCCCTGGGCATGGGCCGTGGCTCGCCTGGAGAAGCCATGACGCATGACAGGCCCGGGGGCTTGCTGCTAGGCTGCCCGCGCCCGCCAAGGGTGGCGGTGCTGGAGATGCGGGCATGGCGGAATTGATGGTCAATGGCCAGCGGATGCAGTTCGAGGCGGAAGCCGAGACGCCGCTGCTGTGGGTGCTGCGCGAGCAGCTCAGCTTGACGGGCACCAAATACGGCTGCGGCGTGGCCCAGTGCGGCGCCTGCACGGTGCACATCGACGGCGCCCCCGTGCGCAGCTGCGTGATGCCGGCCTCGGCGCTGACGCCGGCGCAGAAGATCACCACCATCGAAGGGCTGTCGCCCAACGCCTCGCACCCGCTGCAAAAGGCGTGGGACGCGTTGGACGTGCCGCAGTGCGGCTTCTGCCAGAGCGGCATGCTGATGGCCGCGGCGGCCCTGCTGAAGGACAAGCCCAAGCCGACCGATGCCGACATCGATGCGGCCATCACCAACATCTGCCGCTGCGGCACCTACAACCGGGTGCGCGCGGCCATCCACCTCGCCGCCGGCCATGTGCAGCGCAAGCAGATTCCCATCGTCATCGAAGGAGGCCAGGCATGAGCGCCGCGCTGTCACGCCGCGGCTTCCTCAGCACCACCACGGCGGTGTCGGGTGGGTTGATGGTGGGCTTTCATGTGCCCGCGCTGGCGCAGGCCACAGCCGGCGCGGCGCCCGAGTTGAACGCTTGGGTGCAGGTGCTGCCGGACGAGAGCGTGGTGATCCGCATCGCGCGCTCGGAGATGGGCCAGGGCACGCTGACCGGCCTGGCCCAGTTGGTGGCCGAGGAATTGGAATGCGACTGGGCGCGTGTGCGCACCGAGTACCCCACGCCAGGGCAAAACCTGGCCCGCAACCGCGTCTGGGGCAGCATGAGCACCGGCGGCAGCCGGGGCGTTCGCGAGTCCAACGACTACGTGCGCAAAGGCGGCGCCTTGGCGCGTGCGCTGCTGATTCAGGCGGCCGCCAACCGTTGGGGCGTGGGCGTGGTGGAGTGCGCCACCGCCGCAGGTTGGGTCACGCACGGCAGCAAGCGGCTGAGCTACGGCCAACTGGCCGCAGAGGCCGCGCAGCTGGCGGCGCCGGCGGACATCCCGCTCAAGCCGGCCTCGGCCTGGACGCTGGCCGGCCGCCCGCTCAAGCGGCTGGACACGCGACCCAAGCTGGACGGCTCGCAGGTCTACGGCATGGACTTGAAACTGCCGGGCCTGCTGAACGCCGCCATCAAGGACTGCCCCGTGTTCGGCGGCAAGGTGAAGAGCTTTGATGCCAGCGCCGTGCTGGGTCGCCCGGGCGTGAAGAAGGTGGTGCAGGTGGGCGACTCGGCCGTGGCCGTGGTGGCCGACACCTGGTGGCGTGCCAAGACGGCGCTGCAGGCCCTGCCCGTGGTGTGGGACGAAGGCCCCAACGCCGGCCAGAACAGTGCCGCCACCGCGGCCGTGCTGCGCGCGGGCCTGGATGCGGCAGAGGCCGCCGTGGGCAGCAGCCAGGGCGACGCCAAAGCGGCGCTGGCCGCTGCCGCGCGGCGCGTGGAGGCGGTGTACAGCTACCCCCACCAGAACCACGCCACCATGGAGGTGATGAACGCCACGGCGCTGATCACGCCCGCCAAGGCCGGTGCGGCCGAGCGCTGCGAGGTGTGGACGCCGACGCAGAACGGCGAGGCTGCGCTGGCTGCGGCGGCCGAGGCGTCGGGCCTGCCGCCTTCGGCCTGCGAGGTCTACAAGCTGCACCTGGGCGGTGGCTTCGGCCGCCGCGGCGCCGTGCACGACTGGGTGCGCCAGGCCGTGCTGATCGCCAAGGAGTTGCCGGGCACGCCGGTCAAGCTGATCTGGAGCCGTGAAGAAGACATGGCGCACGGCCGCTACCACCCGGTCACGCAGTGCAAGCTGTCAGCCGGGCTGGATGCGCAAGGCAAGCTCACGGCCCTGCACATGCGCATCTCGGGCCAGAGCATCATCGCGGGGCTGTTCCCGCAGAACATCAAGGACGGCAAAGATCCGGTGGTGTTTCAGGGTCTGAACGCCGGTGGCGCCGAGGGCGCTTTGGGCTACGCGGTGCCGAACTTGCTGATCGACCACGCCATGCGCAACCCGGCCGTGCCGCCGGGCTTCTGGCGGGGTGTGAACCTGAACCAGAACGCGGTGTACCTGGAGTGCTTTCTGGACGAAGTGGCCCACGCCGCCAAGCGGGATCCGCTGGAGTTGCGCCGCGAACTGCTGGCGGCCTCGCCCAAGCACCTGGCAGTGCTGAACGCGGTGGCGGCCAAGGCAGGCTGGGGCAAGCCGCGCGCCAAGGGGCGGCACCTGGGGCTGGCGCAGATCATGGGCTTTGGCAGCTACGTGGCGGCCTGCGCCGAGGTGTCGGTGTCCAAGAAGGGCGAGCTCAAGATCCACCGCATCGTGGCCGCCACCGACCCGGGCCACGCCGTGAATCCGCAGCAGATCGCGGCGCAGGTGGAGGGCAGCTTTGCCTACGGCCTGTCGGCCGCGTTGTTCGGAGAAATCACGATCAAGGACGGGCGCGCCGAGCAGCAGAACTTCGACACCTACCCGGTGGTCAAGATGGCAGACATGCCTGCGGTGGAGACGATCTGCATGCCCTCCGGCGGCTTCTGGGGCGGGGTGGGCGAGCCGACCATCGCGGTGGCGGCGCCGGCCGTGCTCAACGCCATCTTTGCCGCCACGGGCAAGCGCATCCGCGACCTGCCGCTGCGCAAGCACACCTTGGTCTGACGCGGGGCGGGCCGCAGCCATGACCGCACGGTGGCGAACGGCGACGCCAGTGGCGTTGACTCTGGCGCTGGCGCTTACCTTCGCTGCCCCGGCCCACGCGGGTGGCAATGCCGAGCGCGGCCGGGCCTTGCTGCAGGATCGGACCGTCAGCCTGTGCCTGCTGTGCCACGCCCTGACGGCGGCGGGCGACCCCAACCAGGGCAACCTCGCGCCGCCGCTCGACAGCGCCGCAAGCCGGCTGGGGGTGCAAGCGCTGCGGGAGCGCGTGGCCGACATGCGCCGCTTCAACCCGGCCACGGTCATGCCCCCATTCCGCGCCACGGAGGGCTTGCACGATGTGGCCCCCGCCTGGGCGGATCGGCCCGCGCTGACCGACGCGCAGCTGGACGACCTGGTGGCCTACCTCGTGCGCCTGCCCCGGCCATGATCTCGCGCCGCACGCTGTTCATGGCCGCCTCGGCGCTGGCGGCCTTGCCCCAGGCCCGCGCCACCGAGGCCGCCATGGCCGCTGCGATTCGTGCCTGGGCCGGGCAGACACCGCCTCCTGGCGTGCTGACCCTGGACATGGCCGAGCTGGTGGAGAACGGCAATGCCGTGCCTGTGCGGGTGGCAGCCGCGGAGCCGGTGGTGGGCCTGGCCCTGTTCGCGCCCCTGAACCCCGAGCCCGAGGTGTTGCAGGTGCGCTTCGGCCCGGCGGTGGCGCGGCCCGAGTTCAGCACGCGCATCCGGCTGGCGCGCAGCCAGCGCATCGTGGCGGTGGCCAAGGCGGCCGATGGCCGCTGCTGGCAGGCGGGGCTGGACGTCATCGTGACCCTGGCCGCCTGCGTGGAGCCCTGATGGCCGTGCGTGCCTTGCTGCATCTGCCCGCCGCCGTGCAGGCGGGTGTGCCCTTCGAGGTGCGGGTGACCGTCGCCCACGCGATGGAAACCGGCTACCGCAGCGATGACGCCGGCAACCGGTTGCCGCGCGACCTGGTCCGCCGCTTCGAGTGTTGGGTGGGTGAGGAGCTGGCCTTCTCGGCCGACCTGTTTGCCGCGGTGGCGGCCAATCCGTACCTGTCGTTCTGGCTGCAGGTGGAGCGCGATGCGGTGCTCCGCTTCCTTTGGCGCGGCGACCAGGGCTTCGAGCACCGTGAGCAACGGGCGGTGAGCGTGGCATGAGGGGGCGAGCAGGCTGGGGCCGTGTGCTGTGTGGGCTGGTCTTGCTGGCGTGGGCGGGCGCCGGGCAAGCCGACGAGCGGCGTTCGGGCCGCGACACCATGAGCCCCGCCCTGCGTGCCTTGCAGGCGGACGACGCGCAGCACCCGGCGCAGTTGGCGCTGGCCCTGGGGCGTGAGTTGTGGAGCGCGGGCTCGCGGTCGTGCGCCAGTTGCCACGGTCCGGTGGAGTCGCTGCGCGGCGTGGCCGCGCGCTACCCGGCGTGGGACGGTGGCGTGCTGGACCTGCCGGGCCGCGTGCAGCGCTGCCGGGTGCAGCACCAGCAGCAGCCGGCCTGGGCGGCCGAGGACGAGTCCTGGCTGGCGCTGGTGGCTTTGGTGGCGCAACAGTCTCGCGGTTCGGTCGTGCAGCCGCCGGCGCATCCGGGCTTGGACGCCGCCGCGCAGCGGGGCGAGCAGGCCTACCGCCAGCGGCGCGGCGCGCTGAACCTGTCGTGCGCCCACTGCCACGACGAGCGGGCGAGCCTGCGCCTGGGCGGCAGCGTGATCCCGCAAGGGCAGGTGGACGACTACCCGGTCTACCGCCTGGAGTGGCAAGCCCTGGGCAGCCTGCAACGTCGGTTGCGGGGCTGCTTCAGCGGCGTGCGCGCCAACGTGCCCGCGTGGGACGCGGCGTTGCTGATGGATCTGCAGGTGTACCTGTCGCGCCGCTCGGCCGGGCTGTCGATGCAGCCTCCAGGCGTGCGCCCCTGAGCGCGGGGTGAGCAAGGCTTGGACTTCGCTTGGCTGTGCTGCAGCTGTGGTGCATTGGTCACGCGGCCCGGCGCGCATCGGGGCGAAGCGCGGCAAGCGGCAGACGCATGCATACACTTGGTGCGCCGGTGTGTGCGCCGGCGGTGTTCACGGAACGGGACCGTCCCAGGGATTCATGGTCGTCAATCAAGTCAAGCACTGGTGGGTTTCACGCGCCAACGCGGCTCGCTGGCGCAGCATCCAGGAATGGGTTCAGGGGCGGGGCGGCAGCTTCGAGCAGACCGCCGACGGGGGGGGCTTCCTGGTCGAGATCGGCGGAGGCGGCGCGCTCGGCCCGTTGCGCATCGAGTGGGGCGAATCCCAGCGCAGCTACCTGCCGGGCCACGAGTTGCGCATGCGCTTGAGCCTGGGCTTGCATCCGGACTTGCAGCTGATGGTGGTGTGCCGCCATCTGATGGAAGAGCTGGAGCGCGCCGTGTTCGAGGCCTACACCGACACGCTCAAGACCCGGGTGGACACCGACACCCCCGAGGAGATGCGTTGGCTGGTGATGTTCCCGAAGTTCGAGCAAGCAGCCTCGCAGATCGTGCGTCAGCGTTACGGCGTCGTGGGTGTGACCAAGGATTTGTGCGCCGGCTGGATTGACGGGGAGTTCGGTGAGGCGCTCGTGCAAGCCAGCCAGGACTTGCTGCCCGAATGGCACCCGTTCGTGCTGATGGCGATGCGGGGCAACCTGTACCTGCGCACGTCAATGGCCGAGGCGGACGCGGCTCGAATTCAGGCCCTGGTGCGCTTGTTGGAGTCGGCCGCCCGCGCGGCCGAGGTGCTGAGCGCCCGGGTGTCTGAAACCGGGGCGTGGCCCACCACCAGCTCCATCGCCTGGAGCCACACCACGCGCCCGGGCGACGGCGCCTGAAGCGGGCAGGCGCCGGGGCCCGCCGCTGGTGTCACGCTTCCTGTGACGCCTCTCGTCACGCCTTTTGCGCGAAGCTCCAGGCCAGCTCAGCCAACGGACGCGCGCTGGCGGCGGTTTCGCGGGCCTGCGCGCTGGAGGCGGTGCCGTCCACCACGCGCTTGGCAATGCCTTGCACGATGGCCGCGATGCGGAACATGTTGTAGGCCATGTAGAAGTTCCAGTCGGCCATCACGGCGCCCACATCGCTGCGCCCGGTGCGCTCGCAGTACTGCTGCACGTAGGCGCGTTCGCTGGGAATGCCGAGTTCGGCCAGGTTCTGCCCACCCAGGCCGCGCGCGGCGCCAGAGGTCTTGATGTGCCAGCTCATGCAGTGGTAGCTGAAGTCGGCCAGTGGGTGGCCGAGCGTGGACAACTCCCAGTCCAGCACGGCAATGATGCGCGGCTCGGTGGGGTGGAACACCACGTTGTCCATGCGGTAGTCGCCGTGCACGATGCTGACCTCGGCCTCGTCGCGCGCCGAGGCCGGAATGTGGGCCGGCAGCCAGGCGAGCAGGGCGTCCATGGCCGGGTTGGGCTCGGTGACGGACGCAAGGTACTGCTTGCTCCAGCGGCCGATCTGGCGCTCGAAGTAGTTGCCGGGCTTGCCGTAGTCCGCCAGGCCCTGGGCTCGGAAGTCGACCTGGTGCAGCGCGGCGATGACGCGGTTCATCTCGTCGTAATGCGCCGCGCGGTCGGTCGTGCTCATGCCCGGCAGGCTTTGGTCCCACAGCACGCGGCCGGCCATGAAGCCCATGATGTAGAACGCCCGGCCAATCACCGATTCGTCGTCGCACAGTGCCAGCATGGCGGGTACGGGCACATCGGTGCCGGCAAGCGCCTGCATCACCTGGAATTCACGTTCGATGGCGTGCGCCGAGGGCAGCAGCTTGGCCACGGGGGCCGGCTTGCTGCGCATCACGTACTGGCAGGCTGGCGTCTTGAGCAGGTAGGTGGGGTTGGACTGGCCGCCTTTGAACTGCTCGATGCTGAGCGGCCCCTGAAAGCCGGGCACGTGCGCAAGCAACCAGGCTTGCAGCGCTTCGGTGTCCAGAGCTTGGGCGAGGGGGCGGGTGCCGGTGAATGCTTCCATGGGGTGCGCGTAACGACGTTGAACCGTCGATTGTGCGAGCCCCTCCGGGCCGCCGGTGTCTCCTGGGCGGCAACGGGCCGCCCGGAGGGTCAGCGGGCGGCGGCGGCCAGCAGGCGGTCGCGGCTGAGCACCACCAGCCGCGTGGGCTCCACACGCACCGCGCCTTCGCGCTCCAGCGCCTTGAGCTCCTGGTTGACGCGTTGGCGGGAGGCGCCCAGCAGTTGGGCCAGGTCTTCCTGCGCCAGCTGCAGGCCGATGCGCGTCTCGTCACCCTCTTGCACGCCGTAGGAACGCGCCAGCAACAGCACCTGCTTGGCCAAGCGCGCCGCCAGGGGGCGGGTGTTGAGGTCTTCGATCATGTCGAACATCAGGCGCAGGCGGCGGCAGTTCAGGCGCAGCAGGGCGTCGTACAGCTCGGAATGGGCCTGGAGCAGCGCGCGGAAGTCGGGCTTGCGCACGCACAGCAGCGTGGTGTCGCCGTGGGCGTAGGCGTCGTGCGTGCGCGGCAGGCCGTCGAACAAGGCGATGTCGCCGAACCAGGTGCCCGGCTCCACGTAGGTCAGTGAAATCTGCTTGCCGGCCAGCGACACCGAGCTGACCCGGACGGCGCCCTTGGCCACCCCGCACCATTCCTCGGCCGGCTCGCCCCGGTGAGACAGCATGGTTTCATCCGACAGCCGGCGCACGAAGGCCCGCTGCAGGATGTCGTTGCGGAGCGGCTCGGACAGGCGTGAGAACCAGGCGCCCTGGTCGATCTGCTGGCGTTCGGCGGGGGTGAGGCTGAGTGCGTTCATGACTGTGCGGCATTGTGCCGCTCCAACCCGGGTCGGCGACCGCAGGCCCCATGCTAGAGTGGCTCGCGCTGTCTATTCGAGCCGCTCAAACCCCACTCCACGCCCCCGTTTGTCAATGCCCATCCAGGCTCTGCGCCCGACTGTTCGGGGCGTCCTCACTCCCGCGCTGGCCTTGTTGCTCGGCGTGGCGTTCGACCCGGCCCAGGCTTTGGGCTTGGGGCGCCCGCAGGTGGCTTCGGCGCTGGGGCGTCCGCTGGATGTGAGCGTGCCCCTGACGCTGGCTGAGGGCGAGCAACTGTCCGATGGTTGCCTGCGCGCCGAGGTGACGGCGGGTGACGCCCGTGTGCCGGCCGGCCTGCTGCAGTTGCGCGTTGAAGGTGAGCCGGGCCAGCAGCGCATCCGGCTGCAAAGCCAGGTCCGCATCGAGGAGCCCGCGTTGCGCATCACGCTGGCGCTGGGGTGCCCGCTGCGGCTGACGCGCGAGTTCAACGCTTTCATCGACCCTCCGGCCGGTGCCGCGCCTGCCCCCGCCGCCACAGCGGCGCCGGCCCCAGCGGTGACGCCCATGGCCGCCGTGCTGCCTCCAGCTTCGCCCGCAGCCACGGTTGCCGCCGTGGAGCCGCGTGCCAAACCTCGCGCCCAGGCGGCATCGGCGACTGGCAACAGCACCAAGCCCCGGGTGCGTGCCAAGCCGCGCCCCACCGGGCCGCGCCTGACGCTGGAGCGCCCGGAAGTGCTGGTGGCCGAGGCACCGCGCCCGGTGCAGCCGGCCGCCAGCGCCGCCGACATGGAACTCACGCCAGAGCTGGAAGCCCAGATCACGCAGCTCGAGGCCACGGTGGCCCAGTTGCGCGCTGAGTTGCTGGCCCGTCAACAGGCGGAAGCCGGGGCTGCAGCGGCGAGCGCAGCCAGCTCGCCGGCGTCGGCCGCGCCGCCGGCATCGGCGGTGGTTACGGCGGCCGCCCCGGCGCCCGCGGTGCTTCACAGCGCGCGCGTGCCGGCTTACCGTGACCCGATGACCTGGGTGATGACGCTGGCCCTGAGCTTGATGGCCGGCGCCGCAGCGTTCTACGCCAGCCGCTGGCGGGATCAGCGGGCGCGCCGGGAACTGGCGTACTGGCGAGCGCTGCATGCGGCGGACGGCGCCTCGGTGCTGCCCGAGCAGCCCGCGGCAGCGCCTGCAGCGCCCAGCCAATTGGCGCCCGGCATTGCCCCGCAAGTGCACCTGGCCGACATGGTGGCGGGCGACGACAGCCTGCACCAGGCCACCCGCCCGCAGCCACGCCCCATGGCGTGGCCGCCGGCGGGCACGGCTGCACCGGAAATCCCGTCGTACATGGAGTCCACCCAGCCGATGCCCGAGGCGTCGGTGGCCGCGGCTGCCACCCCGGCGGCCATGACGGTGGCGGACGAATTGCTGGACCTGCAGCAGCAGGTCGACTTCCTGCAGTTGCTGGGGCAGCACGAATCCGCCGCCGATCTGCTCGCCGCGCGGCTGACGCAGGGGTCTGCCAGCGCCATGCCCTACCTGCTGCTGATGGAGTTGTGCCAACAGCGCGGCGAGTTGGAAGTGTTTGCCGAACTGGTGAAGCAGTTCCAGAAGCGCTTCGGCGCCCTGGCGCCGGATTGGTCGCAGAGCCTGGCCAGCGGCCGCAGTCTGGATGGTTGCCCCAGCGTCATCGCGCACCTGCAGGTGGTCTGGAGCGATCCGGCATCGGCCATGAAGATGCTGCAAGACCTGCTAAGCCAAGGGCGTGGCCCGGGCGTCAGCCTCTTCGAGTTGCCTTCGTTCCGTGATCTGCTGACGCTCTACAGCGTGGCGCGGGATTTGTACGAATCCGGGCTGCGCAGCGATGGCGTCGATTTGATGCTGCCGCTGGACTCGCGCTTCGGCGCTTGACGAGGCACACGGCCGGCCAGGCCGTCAGCCGTTCAGGTGCTCACAGACCGAAATCCGACGCGTCGCCACTCATCGCTTTTTCGATGAGTTTGCGCGGCAGGCGTTCTGACAGCAGCTCCGCGAACGCGTACACGTAGTTGCGCAGGTAGGCGCCGCGCTTGAACGCGATGCGCGTGACGTTGCTGCCCAGTAAGGCGCCCAGCGGGCGGGCGACGAGGTCGCTGCCAGCGGGCTCCTCACGCATCGCCATTTCGGCCACGATGCCCACGCCCATGCCGAGCCGGACGTAGGTTTTGATCACGTCGGAGTCGATGGCCTCCAGCACGATGTTGGGCGTGAGGTGGCGGGCGGCGAAGGCTTTGTCGATGCGGGTGCGGCCGGTGAAGCTCGGGTGGTAGGACACCAGCGGCTCCTGCGCGAGTTGCTCCAGGCTGATGCGCTCGGCGCTGGCCAGCGGGTGGTCTCGCGGCACCACCATCACGTGCTGCCATTCGTAGCAGGGGAGGGTGACCAGTTCGGCGTACTGGGCCAGCGATTCGGTGGCCAGCCCCAGGTCTGCGGTTTCGTCCACGAGCATCTTGGCCACCTGGTCCGGGCTGCCTTGGTGCAGGCTGATGCGCAGCTGCGGCAGTTGTTTGCGCAACTGGGCCACGGGTGCCGGCAGCACGTAGCGCGCCTGGGTGTGGGTGGTGGCGATGGAGAAGGTGCCGCTGTCTTGCCGCGAATACTCTTCGCCGATGCGCTTGAGGTTGCCCACCTCGCGCAAGATGATTTCAATGCAAGCCAGCACCTGCTGGCCCGGTTCGGTGATGCGGCGCAGGCGCTTGCCGTGGCGGGAGAAGATGTCCACGCCCAGCTCTTCCTCGAGTTCGAGGATGGCCTTGGACACGCCGGGCTGGGACGTGAACAGCGCCTTGGCAGTTTCAGTAAGGTTGAGGTTGCGGCGCGCCGCCTCCTGCACGAAACGGAACTGATGCAGGTTCATGGCAGCGTGTTCAGGCAGGCATCGCACATGGCTTGCAACACCGCTTCATGCTCGCCCAGCGGCGGATGCAGCACCCAGGTGACGGCCTCGCCGTGCTGAGCGCGCAGCGACTCCAACAGCGGCGGCACATCCCGGCGCACATGGCCCCCGGTGCCCAGGAACAGCGGCAGCACATGCACCCGGGTGCAGCCGGTGGCCACCAGGCTTTGCCCGGCGGTGGCGAGGTCGGGGCTCATGAACTCCAGGAACGACAACACCACCGGCGTCTCGGGGCGGGTCTGGCGCAAACGCGCCGCCACGGCCTCGAACGGGCGGGCCCACGCGGCATCGCGCGCCCCATGGGCAAACAGCAGCAGACCATCCATCAGCGGTACCTCACCAACCACGTGAAGGCCGCCATCGACAGGCCCATGTACAGCAGACTGGGTGTGGCGGCGACGACCCAGGGTGTCCAGTTCTTGAGCAGGCCCAGGTGGCCGGCCACGTTGTTCAGCAGCACAAAGCTGATGCCCAGCATGATGCCGCCGAACACTTTGAGGCTGATGCCGCCAGAGCGGCCGTGCAGGTAGGCGAACGGCAGGGCCAGCGCTACCATCACGAAGCAGGCGAAGGGGTAGAAAGCTTTGCGCCAGAACTGGATGTTGTGGGCCTGGGCGGATTGTTCTTGCGCGGACAGGTGGGCCGTGTACCGATACAGCTCCAGCGTGGACATGGACATGGCCGGCAGCACCGCCGCGGCAATCACGCCGGCGTGCAGCGAGCTTTGCCAGTCGAGATGGTCCAGCCGTTGATCGCTGATCACCACTTGGCCGACGGCCTCTGCAGCGGCGCCCGCGCTGGGGTTCCACACCGTGCGTTGAACCGACTGCAGGCGCCACAGGCCTTCGGTCGTCACGTCCGCGCGCTGCGCTTCGGTGCGGGAGAGCAGGCGGCCTTCGCTGTCGAACTCAAAGATCCGAACCTCTTCGAGGTCGCCCGAGCCGCCCACGCGGCCGACCTTCACCGAATAGCTGCGCTCTTGGCCGTCGATCTTCTGGTGGTCTTTGAGCCAGGCGCCGCGCTTGGACGGACCGCCGTCGCGGGTCAACCGGGCGCGCATCTCGTCGCTGCGGCGCTCGAACTCGGGGGCCACGTAGTCGCCCACCACAAAGGTCAGCACCGCAAACACAGCCGCCAGCCGCGCCAGCAGGCCCAGCGCCCGAGCCGGGCCCAGGCCGCCGGTGCGCAAGATGGTGAACTCGCTGCTTTGGGCGAGCCGCGCCAACGCAATGATGGCGCCAATGAGCACGGTGATCGGGAACAGCGTGTAGAAGTTGCCGGGCACCTCCATCAACGCAAACAAGGCAGCCTTGCCGGTGCCCGCGCCAATGCGGGACATGCGGTCGACTTCATCCACGAAGTCGTTGAAGAACACGAGCGCCAGGAAGGCGGTCAGCACCAGCAGCACCGAGCCGACGATGTCCTTGTAGAGCAGGCGGCGAACGGTCTTCATGCGCGGGCCTCCGCGGCGCGGCGGCGCAGGCAAAAGCGGTTGCTGTTGTCGCGCAGCCAGATGATGGCCAGCGCCAGCACCAGGGCGCTGCCGTGCAGGGCGATCAGGGCACGTTCCAGGCTCGTGCGGCCGCTGCCGACCCACGACACCGACACGTTGATCAGGTTGAAATACACGACGAAGCTCAGCAGCGCGAACAGCAGATTCCAGTTGTTGGCCCGCCGTGGGTTGGAGGCGGCCAGGCCCACGCCCAGCAGCGCCATGTTGACGCTGCACAGGATCATGCCCAGCCGCCAGGCCAGTTCGCCCTGGTTCTTCTGGGTCGGGTTGCGGAACAGGTCCAACGTGGGCGTGGCCTTGGGCGGCAGTTGGGTGGCGGTGGAGAGCACCTGCGGGTCAGTCATCACCTGGTACTGCTCGAACCGCGCCAAGCTCTTTTCGCCGGTCTTGGCCTGGGTTTCATTACGTTGACCGTGGGCCAGCACCAGGTAGCGGTCGTCGCCTTCGATTTCCAGCCGACCTCGCGAGGCGGTGGTCACCGACTCGCGGTCGTGTTGGTTCGCCAGGATGAACACATTGCGGCCGGTGGCGGCGTCGTCGCCATCGCGTTCGATGAAGAACACGCGGCTGCCGTCGCGCGAGGTCTGGAACTGGCCGGGCGCCACGCGCGACAGGTCGCCGCGCTTTTGATAGCGGTCGCGCAACTCGGCGCTGTTCTGGTTGCCCCAGGGCCACACCAGCAGCTCCAGCACCACCACCGCCAGCAACACCGGCCAGGCCATGCGCAGCACCGGACGCACGAAGCGCGACAACGGCAGCCCGCTGGCAAACCAGATGGTCATTTCCGACTCGCGGTAGAAGCGGCCGAGCGTGATCACCACTGCAATGAAGATGGACAAGATCAGCATCGTGGCCAGGTGGGCGATGGTCGCGTAGCCCATCAGCAGCACCACATCTTGCGGCGCCACATTGCCGCCGGCCGCCTGTCCCAGGGTTTTGATCAAGGTCAGCGTCAGCATGATGGTCAGGATGACCACGAGCGTGACCCCGAAGCTCTTGGCCAACTCGGACCGCGTGGATGAATCGAATAACATCAAACGCACTTCTATCTACTTCTGGTCATTATGGACTTCAAGATTCAAACCGCTGAGTTGGAAGCACTCGCGGGCGTGGGTGCAGACGCGTTGGTGGTGGTGTTGGGCGGCGATGCGCTGCCCAAGGGTTTGGATGCCGTGGTGGCCAAGCAAGTGCAGTCGGCCGTGAAGCTGGGCGACTTCGCGCTGAAGGCGGGTCAGGCGCTGACGTTGACGCAAGCCGACGGTGTCAAGGCACCGCGACTGGTGCTGGTGGCCAGCGGCAAGACGACGCTGTCTGCGGCCCGCGCTGCGCTGGCCCAAGGTCTGGCCCAGATCAAGAGCCGCGGTGCCGTGAGCGCGGCGGTGGCCTTCGCAGGCTTCGACGCATCGCTGGTCGAGGCGCTGGCCGAGCAAACGGCCGTGACGGCATCGGACGCCGTGTACGTCTACCGCCACACCAAGCCCAGCGCCCCCGCAGCGCCCAAGCTGGCCAAGGTGGCCCTGCTGGTCGGCAAGGCGGACACCAAGGCGGCCAAGCAAGGCCTGGTCCGTGGTCAAGCCATCGCTGCGGGTGTGGAGCTGGCGCGTGAATGCGCGAACCGCCCCGCCAACCACGCCACGCCCACCTACCTGGGCGAAGTGGTGCAGGGCCTGGGCAAGGCCCACGGCCTGAAGGTGGAAGTGATGGACAAGAAGGCGGTCGAGAAGCTGGGCATGGGCAGCTTCCTGGCCGTGGCCCAGGGCTCGGACGAGCCGCTGCGTTTCATCGTGGCCCGCTATGAAGGCGCTGCAAAGACCGTGGCGCCGGTGGTGCTGGTGGGCAAGGGCATCACGTTCGACACCGGCGGCATCTCGCTGAAGCCGGGCGCCGAGATGGACGAGATGAAGTTCGACATGGGCGGTGCGGCCAGCGTCATCGGCACGCTGCGTGCCGTGGCCGAGCTCAAGCCCAAGTTGAATCTGGTGATGATCGTGGCCGCGTGCGAAAACATGCCGAGCGGCCGTGCGGTGAAGCCGGGCGACGTGGTCACGTCCATGTCGGGCCAGACGATCGAGATCCTGAACACCGACGCCGAAGGCCGACTGATCCTCTGTGACGCACTCACCTATGCCGAGCGTTTCAAGCCGGCCGTGGTGGTTGACGTGGCCACGCTGACGGGTGCCTGCGTGATCGCCCTGGGCGGCGTGCGCAGTGGCATGTATGCCAGCGACGACGAACTGGCCGCTTCGCTGACCGCTGCGGGCGATGCGGCGCTGGACCCGTGCTGGCGCATGCCGTTGGACGAGGAGTACGCCGAAGGGCTCAAGAGCAATTTTGCCGACCTGCCCAACATCGCGGGGCGCGCGGGCGGCTCCATCACGGCGGCCAAGTTCCTGCAGCGCTTTGCCACGCAATACCGCTGGGGTCACCTGGACATCGCCGGCACCGCGTGGAAAAGCGGCGCCGCCAAGGGTGCAACCGGCCGCCCGGTGGGGCTGCTCACCCACTTTGTGCTGAGCCACGCGAAGTAAGGCGTGACGCTGCAAGTCAGCTTCTACAGCGATGCGGCCGAACCGCTGCACTTCGCCTGCCGGCTGGTGCGGCGGGCCTTGGCCAGCGGCAAGCCGGTGGGTGTGTGCGCCGAGCCTGCCGCCCTTGCGCGACTGGACGCGTTGCTCTGGAGCTTTGATGCCGCAGAGTTCCTGCCGCATCGGCGCTGGGTGACTGGCGAGCCGCATCTGCCCGGCGAGGTGCTGCTGGTGTCGGATGCATCGCAGTTGCCGCACCGTGGCTTGCTGGTGAATCTGTCGCATGACTTGCCGACCGCTGCATTCGAGTTCGAGCGCGTGTTGGAGGTCGTGTCGGCGGACGACGAGGCGGTGCGAGCCGGTCGCGTGCGCTACCGCGCTTACCAGCAGGTGCAAGCGCGCCTGGACCACTTTTCTGCGCGTGGTTGACAGGCCAGGGTCCACGCTTTCCCGAATGAGTGCGCACCCCCAGTTGGGGTATGTTCATTCCGTTGAAAACTCAACGTTCTCTGTTTGTTCCTCTCTCTTTCAAACTGGAGTTGATCCATGCAAATCAAGCTGAATGTCGTGGTGGGTGCAGTCGCTGCCCTGCTCAGCGGTGCTGCCATGTCGCAAGACCTGGTCGTCAAGATCGGTCATGTCGGCCCCACCAGCGGCGCGATCGCCCACCTCGGCAAGGACAACGAGCTCGGCGCTCGCCTGGCCATTGAGGAACTCAACGCCAAGGGCGTGATGATCGGTGGCAAGAAGGCCAAGTTCGAACTGCTGGCTGAAGACGACGCCGGCGATCCGAAGCAAGGCACGGCAGCTGCCCAGAAGCTGGTCGACTCCAAGGTCAACGGCGTCGTCGGCCACCTGAACTCGGGCACCTCCATTCCTGCCTCCAAGGTCTACAGCGACGCGGGCATCCCGCAAATTTCGCCGTCGGCCACCAACCCCAAGTTCACCCGCAACGGCTACAAGACGACCTTCCGCGTCGTGGCTGACGACGTGCATCTGGGTGGCACGCTGGGCAAGTACTCTGTCGCGCAACTCAAGGGCAAGTCGATCGCTGTGATCGACGACCGCACGGCCTACGGCCAAGGCGTGGCTGACGAGTTCGAAAAGGGCGTCAAGGGCGCGGGCGGCAAGGTTGTCGGTCGTGAATTCACCAACGACAAGGCCACGGACTTCACCGCCATCCTGACCTCCTTGAAGGGCAAGAAGCCCGACGTCGTGTTCTTCGGCGGCATGGACGCCGTGGCCGGCCCGATGCTGCGCCAGATGAAGCAACTGGGCATCGAAGCCAAGTTCATGGGCGGCGACGGCATCTGCACGGGCGAACTGCCCAAGCTGGCCGCTGGCACCATGGGTGACGGCCAAGTCGTTTGCGCTGAGGCGGGTGGCGTCGAAGGCGAAGCCAAGAAGTCGATGGACGACTTCAAGGCCAAGTTCAAGGCCAAGTTCAACGTCGAAGTGCAGATCTACGCTCCGTACGTGTACGACGCCGTCAACGTGATGGCTGCCGCCATGGCCAAGGCTGGCTCGGCCGACCCCGCCAAGTACCTGCCGGTGCTGGCCAAGACCGAAGGCTACAAAGGCGTGACCGGCACGATCGCCTTCGACAACAAGGGCGACATCAAGAACGGCGCTCTGACGCTCTACACCTACAAGGGTGGCGCGCGTGAGCAACTGGCCGTGGTTCGCTGATCGGCTGACTTGACGACCCAACGCCCGCTTCGGCGGGCGTTTTTATTTGGTTCGTGAATTTCGACAACTCGAATCAAACATTTGTCGCATCGAGGTGCTGTTGCGTTGGATTGATCGCCGACAAGTGCCAGTGCGTGGATATCCGGTAACTATTCCCGGTCGTGCTTCGGTGAACCGTGGGTATCCACAAGACAAGCGAAATGCTGGCTGCAATCGTTATCGACCGGTGGCAATTTGCTCGTGTGCGAAAGGCACGATTCACGCCGATCCTTCGCGCCGGGTCTCGCGGGTTTGGCTCTGAATCGGTTCTACTGCGCCGCCGCTGGATCCGCGTCCGCTCGCCAGGACGTTTTCGGAGGTCCCATGACGACGTCCTTTCATGGGGCAACGCCCCTGCAAACGGGGGGCTTTCAATGGCCAGGGGCGAGGGCATGATGCCGGCGCGGTTAGCGACCGGAGTTGCGCTTTGTTGCACTGGCGACGAGCAACTTCCGCGGTGCTGAGCGGCCTGGTGGGGTTGGCATGGAGCGCTTTGCGCCCAGTCATGTCGGGAGGAATCTCGATATTGACCGCGTGCAACGCTCGATGGGTCACCCCGGTGCAGTCAGGCGAGGGATCGGAAAGCAAATGATTCGAATATTCAATCACTATCTGCATAAACAAACGCTGTTCCAAGTGTTTTTTGACCTTGGTTTGATCGTTTTTGCAGTTATTGCAGTTGTCTTGAGCCAAGGCGAATCGGCCGAGTCGGTATTGCCATTTGCGGCCTCGCATGGCTTGTCGCTCGCGGGTTGCATGTTCGTCATCAACTCGGCGACAGGTTTCTACCAGCACGTGCACAACCGCTCGATCACGGAGTCGTGCGCTCGCGCCTTGTTCGGCCTGTTGTTCGGACTCCCTTTGGCGTACGCCATCTTCAGCCTTGTTCCGTCCGGGGCATCTCACCGTGACTTGTTGACGGTGGTGGCCATGGCAGCGGTCGCTGCGGTGATGGTTCACCGTGTGTATGCAGCGCACTCGGGTGCGCAAGGTCGTCTTCGCAGCCGCATCTTGATTTTCGGTACCGGTCCCGCCGCACGAACCGTCGGGAACACGCTGCGCGCGTCAGATCCACATGTCCAGATCGTTGGCTACTACGCGGGTCCGAACGAAGAGCAGGCGGAAGTCCCGGCGTCAGAGCTGATCCGTGGCGGCGGCAGCCTCACCGAGGCTGCGTTGAAGCACAACGTCGATGAAATCGTCGTCGCGCTGAGTGAGCGACGGGGTGGCAGCATGCCATTGCGGCAGTTGCTGGATTGCAAGCTGTCCGGCGTTCGCGTGGTGGATATCGCCACGCACTTCGAGAAGACCCTGGCTCAGATCAACATCAAGCATGTCAACGCCGGTTGGCTGGTGTTTGGCGACGGCTTCAGCCAAGGCATGCTTCGCGCTGCCATCAAGCGCGTGTGCGATGTGATCTTCGCGTTGGCCATCTTGGCGCTCACGTGGCCGATCATGCTGGTCACGGCGTTCGCCATCCGTTTCGAGTCGCGCGGTCCGGTGCTCTACCGTCAGGAACGGGTCGGCTTGAATGGCGTGCCTTTCCAGGTGATCAAGTTCCGCAGCATGCGAACCGACGCCGAGAAGGACGGCAAGCCCCGTTGGGCCAGCAAGAACGACGACCGCGTGACGCGGGTCGGGCGGTTCATCCGCAAAGTTCGAATCGATGAATTGCCGCAGCTGTTCAACGTGCTCGTCGGCGAGATGAGCATGGTGGGCCCTCGTCCGGAGCGACAGTTCTTTGTGGACGATCTGATCAGCAAGATTCCCTATTACGCGGTCCGGCACAGTGTGAAGCCGGGTGTCACGGGTTGGGCTCAGGTTCGCTATGAGTACGGGTCAACGATCGAAGACTCGGTCGAGAAACTGCAGTACGACCTGTACTACGTGAAGAACCATTCCCTGTTCCTGGACTTGCTGATCATGCTGGAGACCGTGGCTGTGGTGTTGACCGGCAAGGGCGCTCGCTGACGCTTTGCGTTTGCGCGATGGCGCAGCCCTCCAGCTCCTTGGCCGGGGCGTTCGGTTTTTCGGCATGGCTCGGGGTGGCGGTGAACCCTTGATTTCACCTGGTGGCATCCTGTGTGGGCGTCTGTGCTGAACCTCTCTGTCCTCGGTGACTTTGCGTGTGCCGGGGCTTACCTGGCGCTGTTGGCGTATTCGGTGCACCAGCTGACTCGGCTGCAGGCGCCCATTACACGCGCCGCCGTAGCGTTTCTTCTGGCACTGCTGGTCAGCGCGGCGTGGGCGCTTGGCGGTGCATGGAACGGCTTGCAGCCGCCATCGGTCCGTTGGCCAGGGTGGCTTTTTCCGTGCCTTGACGCCGCTCGATGGCTGTTTTGGTTCGTGTTCATGCGAACTTTGCTGCCTGCTGCCGCCAGCGACCGCTCGGTGAGTTGGTTGACCGGCTTTGCAGCCCTGGCGGTGTGTTCCGAGGCCCTGCTCGCATGGATGGCGGACCCGCTGCCGCTGGGTGCCTTGGCGCATGCGCAGGCATTTGCCGGGCTCGCGATCGCGGTTGTTGGCCTGGTGTTTGTGGAGCAAGTGCTCCGCAACGCGGCCGGCGATGCACGTTGGAATGCCAAGCCCCTGTGCCTTGGGCTGGGCGCCATGTTTGCGTTTGACGTGTTCACGGGTGCGCAAGCGGCCTTGTTTCAACAGTTCGATGCGGCAGCCTTGACGGTTCGCTCAATGGTGCAGGCAGCTGCAGTGCCACTTCTGTGGGTGGCCTCGCGGCGGCACGGCCACTGGCTGGGGCGCTTGCATGTATCTCGGGCGGCCGTGTTCCATTCGGCAGCCTTGCTGCTGGCGGGCGGTTACCTGCTGGTGGTTGCGGCGGTGGGTTACTACGTCCGCTACACCGGCGGGCAGTGGGGGCCGGCCTTGTCGGTCGCGCTGGTCTTTGTGGCGCTGCTGGCCCTGCTGCTGCTGCTGGCGTCAGGCTCGATGCGGGCGCGGCTGCGGGTCTACATCAGCAAGAATTTCTTCAGCTATCGCTACGACTACCGCGAGGAATGGCTGCGGTTCACGCGCATGCTGTCGTCTGGTGCTGAGCCGCAACACACCGCGGAGACCGTGATTCGCGCCTTGGCGAACCTCGTCGAGAGCCCGAGCGGCATGCTTTGGGTGCAGCGGGCAGCTGGCAGTGATTTCGTTCAGGCCGCCCGTTGGAACTTGCCCACGGAGTCAGCATCCGTTCTGCAGGACGCCCCGCTGGTGACCTACCTTCAGCAAAGCGGCTGGATCGTTGACTTGGATGAGTGGCGACGGCGGCCGTCAACCTATCCTGGCCTGGATCTTCCGCCGTGGCTGGCCGCCGAGACCCGTTGTTGGCTGCTGGTGCCTTTGGTGGTGCGCGAAGGGCTGATGGGGTTTGTCGTCTTGGGACGACCGCGGGCAGTGATCGACCTGAATTGGGAGGTGCGTGATCTGCTTCGAACGGCGGCGAGCCAAGCATCGAGCTATCTCGACCAAGCACAAGCGACAGAGGCGCTGCTCGAGGCGCGAAAGTTCGACGCGTTCAATCGCATGTCTGCGTTTGTGGTGCATGACTTGAAGAACATCGTCACGCAGCTGTCGTTGATGATGAAAAACGCCAAGCGCTTGCGCGACAACCCCGAATTCCAACAAGACATGCTCGACACCGTAGAGAACTCGTTGGAGAAGATGCGGCAACTCATGTTGCAACTTCGCGAGGGCGACAAGCCGCACGGCGTGAGCAGTGGCGTTGATCTGGAGCAATTGGCCCAACGTCTGGCCGCTTCTGCGCGCAGCAAAGGCCGGGCGCTGGAGTTGGTGCTGCAGCCTGGAGTGGCCACCCGGGGCCATGCGGACCGTGTCGAGCGCGTCGTGGGGCACGTGGTTCAAAACGCGTTCGACGCGACGCCGACCGAGGGCATGGTCCGGCTGACGTTGGATGCGCAGGGCAGCCAGGCGCGCATTCGGGTTGAGGACAGCGGCTGTGGCATGTCCCAGGAATTCATCCAGAATCGATTGTTCAAGCCGTTTCAAACCACCAAGGAGAGTGGCATGGGAATCGGCGCTCATGAAAGTTATCAGTACGTGCAGGAACTGGGGGGGAAGATCAGCGTGACCAGCGAGTTGAACCGAGGGACGACAGTTACGTTGCTGCTGCCGCTGTTCCATGCCCAATCGCCGGTGGCGGCACTGGGGGCCCGATGAGTACGCCCCGTCATGCGCCGCTGCTGATCGTGGAGGACGACCTCGCGCTGCAAAAGCAGCTCAAGTGGTCGTTGGATCGCTTTGAATCGGTCGCCGCCGATGACGTGGCCAGTGCGGTGCTGCAGTTTCGACGGCACGGCCCTGCCGTGGTCACGATGGACCTGGGCTTGCCTCCGGATCAGGACTCGGTGTCTGAAGGCTTCAAGTGTTTGGAGCGCTTGCTCGAGTTGGACCCCGCCGTCAAAGTCATTGTGCTGACGGGACAGAACGACCAGGAAAACGCGCTGCGGGCGATTCGCATGGGCGCCTACGACTTTCTGGCCAAGCCGGTGGATCCGGATGTCTTGAGCCTGACGGTCGAGCGGGCCTACCGGCTGTATGAACTGCAGCAAGAGAACCGGCGCTTGCAGCTTCAGCAAAGCAGCGATGTGTTCGGGGGGCTCATCACACGCGATGCGGGGATGCAGAAGGTCTGCCGGATGATCGAGCGCGTCGCACCGAGCGATGCCACGGTGCTGTTGCTGGGCGAAAGCGGCACGGGCAAGGAAGTGCTTGCCCAAGGGCTCCACGACGCCTCCAAGCGCAAAGGGCGCTTCGTTGCGATCAACTGCGCGGCCATTCCAGAAACGCTGCTGGAAAGTGAGTTGTTCGGGTACGAGAAAGGTGCTTTCACAGGTGCCACGAAGTCGACGCTTGGCAAGATCGAGACGGCCAATGGCGGCACGCTGATGCTTGATGAGATCGGTGACTTGCCGATGCCCTTGCAGGCCAAGTTGCTGCGCTTCTTGCAGGAGCGGGTGATCGAGCGCGTGGGCGGGCGGCAGGAGATCCCGATCGACGTGCGTGTGGTGGGCGCCACCCATCAGGACCTGAAGGCGCGCATCGCTGACGGCCGGTTCCGGGAGGACCTCTACTACCGTTTGGCAGAAATCGTCGTCGAGATTCCGCCGCTTCGAGACCGGATGGGTGACGCGGTTCTGCTGTCGCATGCGTTTGCTCGGCGCTTCGCGACCGACATGCGTCGACCCGTGCCGGCGTTGGCCGAGGATGCGGTGCGGGCGCTGGAAACGCACCGCTGGCCAGGCAACGTGCGCGAGCTGCAAAACATGCTCAAGCGCGCGGTCATCATGGCGGAAGACGACCGCATCACCGCAGCCGACTTGGGCCTGCAGGCGCGCGCAGGGTCTGAGCCCGAGCCGGTGCTGGATTTGCGGGCGATTCGAGACGAGGCCGAGCGGCGAGCCATCGTGACCGCCTTGGCGAGAACCGACGGCAACATCGTCCGCGCCGCTGAACTGTTGGGCATCAGTCGTCCAACCCTGTACGACATGATCAACCGGTTGAACATCAAATGACTTCAAACGCCTCCCGCCCATCCTCGCGGACCGCACGCTGGCTCAGCGTGGTGGCCCTGGCGTCTCTTGCGGCCTGCAGTGGTCGCGACGTGGGTCAACTGACTGCGGCCGGTATCGCGCACCTCGACAAAAAGGAGTACCGCGCAGCGCAGATCGAGTTCAAGAACGTGCTGCAGATTGAGCCGCAAAACGTGCAGGCTCGCTTTCTGCTCGGGCGCGTGTTGCTCGAGGCCGGCGACAGCATGGGCGCCTTGGTCGAGTTCAACAAATTGGCCGAAGCCGGCTACGACGTGGAGCAGCTGGCGCCTCTGTCGGCGCGGGCGATGCTCAACCAGGGCGAACTCGACAAGCTGATTGCCACATGGTCCGACACCCAGTTGAGCAGCCCAGCTTCGATTGCGCAGGTCAAGGCAACGCTGGCTGCGGCATACGGCATCAAGGGGCAGTTGGACAAAGCCGCGGCAGCCGTGCAGCAGGCGCTGGCTGCCGACGGCAACAACATGGAGGCCCGCCTCGCGCATGCGCAGGTTCTGGCCACAGGGGGCGACGCCGCGGCCGCCCTGGCGGAAGTAGAGGTGGCCGCCAAGGCGCATGGAGACTCCGCGCGTCCGTTCCTGGTGCGGGCCAAGTTGCTGCAGGACGGCCGCGCGGCACCTGCGGACGTGGCGCTGGCCTTCAACGAAGCGCTCAAGCGCGATCCTCGGAACGCTCAGGCTCGCTTGGGCCTGATCGGCTTGCACCTGCGCGCCCGGGAGATGGACGCAGCCACTGCTGAAGTGGCCAAGCTGCGCGAGGCCGACCCCAATGGCCTGCCCAGTCTGTATTTCGGCACCTTGCTCGCCCTGGACAAGAGAGACCTGAAGGCTGCTCGTGAAGGGGCGGATCAGCTCCTGAAAATGGCGCCGGAAAACGTGGCGGCCCTGCAATTGGTCGGCAGTGTCGATTACGAGACCGCGAGTTACGGACAGGCGGCAGCTCACTTCGGCAAAGCATTGCTTCGCGCGGGAGAGTCAGCCTCGTTGCGTTTGATGTTGGCACGAGCCCTGATTCGCTCCGGTGAAATGAAGAAGGCCGTGTCCACCCTTCAGCCGCTGGTGGGGGACGGTCCTAGCCCCGAAGCGCTGACTTTGGCAGCCGACGCCTACACGGCGCTTGGCGAGCCTGACAAGGCCAAACTGCTGTATCAACGCGCCGTGGCGCTCAATCCCAAGGGGACACAAGCGCGCAGCGCCTTGGCCCTGAGTGACATCAGCGAAGGGCGCCTGGATCAGGGTTTGCGGGCGTTGCAGCAGCTGGCTAAAACCACGGACTCAGCGCAGGTGGACCTGTTGCTCTTCGGTGCGAACTTGCAGGCGCGACGTTTCGATGATGCAGCCGCCGCGATCGCGCAGTTGGAGCAGCGCCAGCCTGACAGCGCGCTCGCCGCGTTCCTGAGCGGCCAGTTGGCGGTGGCCCGCGGTGAGGCGGGGCAGGCGCGGCAGGCCTTCGAAAGCGCCTTGAAGCGAGAGCCCTCGCAGCTGGGGGCCGTCGTCGCTCTGGGCGCGCTCGATGTGCAGGCCGGGCGCTCCGATGCGGCACTGGCTCGATACCAGTCGTTTGTGGAGCGAGTTCCGCGTGCGATGGAGGCCGAGTTGGCCATCGTCGCCATCAAGTCACAGCAGGGCGCGACCACCGACCAGACCCGTGCGGACCTGGACCGACTCGTCAAGAAATACCCAGAGGCCGTGGAGCCGGTCATCGCCCAGGCGCGGTTGATGCTCGACTTGAAGGATGTGAAGGCGGCACAGCAGCTCGTGCGGGACTTGGTTGCGGCCTTCCCGGACAGCACCCAGGCGTTGGACATGGCTGGCCAGGTGGAAATGGCTGCGGGGGATTTCAACCAGGCGCTTCAGACCTTCGGCAAGCTCGCTGCCATCGCGCCGCGTTCAGCAACGCCCTTGCTTCGCTTGGCTCAGGTGCAGACCGCCCGACGCGATACCGCCGCGGCGCTGACACAGCTTCGCAAGGCAGTTGCTTTGGAGCCCGGGCATCGCGATGTGCAGTTCCAGCTGGTGTCGTTGCTGGCGCGGGCGGGCAAAGCCGACGAGGCGTTGCAGCAGGCGCAGTCCGTCCAAAAAATCCTGCCGGAAGATCCGCTGGGCTGGACGATGGAAGGTGACCTTCGTGCCGGAAAGGCCAACTACGCAGGTGCGGTGGCGGCCTACGAAAAGAGCCTGTCGAAGGGCAAGGTGGGTGCGACCGCGGTCAAGCTGCATCGGGCCATGGAAGATGCGGGCAAGCTGAAAGAAGCCCAAGCGTTCGAGGACACATGGCGCCAAGCCAATCCTGACGATCCGCTTTTCAATTACTACCTGGGCGACCGCTATTTGGTGTTGAACAAGACGGATGTTGCTGAGCGCCTCTACCGCAGTGTGCTGAAGTCACAGCCGAATGACGGCGCGACGCTGAACAATCTCGCCTGGATTTTGGGCCGCAAGGGGGATGCGGAAGCGTTGAAGTTCGGTGAGCGCGCCTTGGCCGTGGCGCCGAATTCTCCTGACTTCATGGACACCGTTGCCGAACTGCATGCCAATGCTGGGCGCGCAGCTCAGGCGGTCACATTGCAGCGCCGTGCGGTCGAATTGGCGCCCACGCAGCCGCTGCTGCGGCTTCACCTTGCCCAGTACTTGATCAAGGACAACCAGCGCGCGGCGGCGCGCCGCGAGTTGGAAGGGCTGGAATCCCTCGGTACCAAGTTCGCTCGGCAAGACGAGGTCAAGCGATTGCTGGCGACGCTGTGAGCGTCGTGCGACCATTCGGCTATGGCGATCAAGCAAGCGAGTTTCCGGAAGACCGTCCACCGGTTGATGCGATCCGCAATGGCATCGCTGCCACGCGATGCCAAGTTCGCGCTGTACCGCAGGATGATCGACTGCGATCCCGCGCCCGACGGGCGGTTGGAGCTCAAGGTCGCCAACACGCAAGAGGAACTGGAAGCGTGCTTCAAGATCCTGCATGACGCCTATGTTTCGAGCGGCTTCATGAAGCCGACCGAGACCGGCATGCGGATCACGATGTACCACGCGCTGCCGACGACGACGACGTTGTGCGCCAAGTACGACGGGAAAGTCGTCGGCACCATGTCGATGATCCGGGAGGGGGTGTTCGGCTTCCCTATGCAGGCTGTGTTTGACCTGAGCGAAGTGCGGCTTCGGCAGGGGCAAATCGCGGAGATCTCTGCGCTGGCCGTTCACAAGGACTATCGCAAAACGGGCGGTGCGATCCTGTTCCCGCTCATGAAGTTCATGTACGAGTACTGCACCGAGTACTTCGATACGCGGCACTTGGTGATCGCGGTCAATCCGGATCGCATCGAAATGTACGAGTCACTCCTGTTTTTCGAGCGCATTCAGGAAAAGACGGTCGATCGATACGATTTCGCCAACGGGGCGCCGGCGATTGGGGCAACTCTTGATTTGCCCGGCGCGAAAGATACGTTTCGGCGCGTTTATAACGCTCGGACCGACCGGAAAAACCTGTACAAATACTTTGTAACGCTGAAGCTTCCGAATATCCGGCTGCCGCGTCGCAAGTATTTCACGACAACAGATCCGGTGCTGACGCCGTCCATGTTGGATTATTTTTTCAACCAACGGAGTCGAGTTTTCGATGAACTCGATGATCGACGTCGCGCGCTGTTGTGGTCCATCTACGACCAGCCCGAGTTCCGGCCCGTGCTTCCGATGGTCAGTGCGAAGCATCAAAGCTTCAGTGCCATGCGCCGGCACCAACGCTTCTCGCTGCGTTGTCCAGCACAAATCCAACTTCAAGACGACGAAGGCAAAACCGTCGTGCTGACGGTCATTGAACTGTCGCTGACCGGATTCCAGGCGCAATCGAAATTGAAGTTGCCGCTCAACGCGCACGGCGTTGCGCGCGTTGAGCTGGGTGTTGACGAGACGGCGACGCTGGACGTCACGGTTGTCCGACAGCACGTCGGAGAGCAGGGGCTCTTCTACGGTTTTCGCCTCGAGGAGGCGGATTCCGCTTGGCGGCGCTGCGTCAGCGCACTCGAGACCGGCCAGGTCGCGGAAGACCTTTGATCTCTCAATTGTTGGCGTCAGGCGGTCTTTAAGTTGCGGTGCAGCCGTGACGCTCGAGGTTCGCTGGAGCTAACGGCTTGAGCCGATGTCGGAAGTCTTTACAGGTCCGAGTTGGGTCTCCTGTGTTGCGGTGGAGATCCCCGGAATTGTCATTCAATATCAATCACTTACGGGGTTGCTCTTGCTGCTGGCACGGTGTGTGCTTTATCCCCTGCGACTGGCACTCTTGCTAGCAAGTATCTGAACCCACTGAGGAGTTCCCATGAAATCCAAGCTCGCTGCTCTCGCTCTTGGCCTCGCTGCGCTGACCGCGCAAGCGGCGCCGACGTTCAGCTTCAAAAACGTCCCCGTCGGCTGGAACGGCGCCTTCAGCATCAAGCTGGCGGGCTTCGAGTCCTTCTCGGGCAACCCGTTTGCCGCTGGCACGCAAAACTTCGGCATCCTGAAGATCACGTCGATTCAGACGATCGGCTACGGCACCACGACCATCTGGGCTGACGGCGACAACGGCGCCGAGCTGACTGGCGTGTTCGGTGGCATCACCACCGACGCTTCGAGCGGCGGTAGCTTCCTCCGCTCGACCGGCGGCTCTGCTGCGTTTTACCTGAACGCTGCCGGCTCGTACGCGGCGGCCAATGGCTCTGCTCAAGGCTTGTCTGGCTATGCAGCTGCAGGCGGTGGCTGTGTGGTCAACGCGCTCTGCTACAACGGCATCTCCAACGTGGCCAACGGCCAACTGTTCTTGTCCGCTGACTACGTGCCGGGCATCTTGGGTGGCCTGTCGCCGATCACCGTCTCTGGCTCTCTCGATGCCACGACGCCGCTGAGCGGTGTGGCGAGCGGCTACCTGAAGGTGACCGGTGGTTCCGAGTACGATCGGTTCAACACGAACTCGCTGCTGGGCGGTTTGGCTGATTTGCTCGCGAAGAACAGCTTCTGCACGGTCGACAACGGCGTCTGCGCTCTTTTGTCCGATGCGGGTGGCGCTGGCCCGAACGGTTGGCAACTGGCCATCGACGACCCGGTGAAGGGTCTGGCCAAGTTGCCTGAGCCGGCTTCTCTGGCTCTGGTGGGTGCTGCTTTGATGGGTGTTGGTATTGCCCGTCGTCGCAAGTCGGCCTAAGCTTCTTCCGCCGATGAAGAGCGACCTCGACAGAGGTCGCTTTTTTTTGCGCAATTCTTGTTTGCATTGGAGTGAGGCTCGGGGAGCTTTGTTCAAGCTTCCAGGTGGCTCATCCTCACTGAATGCGTTCGTGACATTTTGACTTTGGCGTGTGATGCAATGACTCGTGCTCGCGTCCGTGATGCTCTGCTTCAAGTGGCTGTGACGCTGTTGGTCTTGGCGTATGTGCCTGGCAACCTGACCAAAGCGATAGTTTTCTTGCTGCTTTGGACGCTGCTTTTCTGGCCGTTGCAACGCAAGGAGTTGCTGACCGCAGCCGCAATTTGCCTATTTTTTACGGGCATGAACGCTTCGGCCCTGCATCAGGGCATATTTCTATTCACGCGTCCGGATGTCCTGGGTATGCCGGTTTATGAACTCGTCATGTGGGGCTTCTACTTGACGCATGTGGATCGGCTTTGGCGTGATTCCGGCCCGGCGGTGCGCAGGCCCCTTGTCACCTGGGCGTTGGCTTTGGGCTTTGCTGCGGCCTTCTCTGTCGTCACTGACCAGCAGCTGTTGTTTTGGGTGACGGCGGTCGTGTTGTGCGTCGCGTTTGTCGTGTTTCATGAGCCGGCTGACTTTGCCTACGCCGGACACATGCTCGTTTTGGGTGCGCTGATCGAGTACGTGGGTGTTGCGTTCGGGGAGTGGCGGTATCCGTTGGATGTTCCCGGTGGTGTGCCGCCTTGGTTCATCACGATGTGGGCCGGAATCGGCTTGTTCTATCGTCGCTTGGTGATCCCCATGCTCGGCCGCAATGCGCCGCCCCGCGAGCTTTGAGCTTGGTCAGCCGTCCGACGGCGTGCGCGTTGGCGCAGTGTCGTAGCGGCCGGGCGCCAGCAAATCGTCTGGATCCAAAGCGCGTCGAAGTCGTTTGGCGAGTTGTGCGCTGGTCGCTTGCCGTTGGCCGTGCGCTTCCTGGCTTTGGATGTGCAGCCTGTACGGATAAAAGCCCAAGGATCTTCCGCTGGTGATCAAGGTTTCCAGTGCTTCCCGGGCGCTGTCGGAAGCGCTGGGGTCTTTGCGATCGAATAACAGCGGAATCGTGCTGTCGAACAAACGGTCGCCCTGGCTGGTGAGCGTGATCAAAGGCTCGAGTTTGTGATGTCGCAACGTCGCGGTTGCGAAATTGACAAACTTCCGCACACTGTCAGGTCTCATGGGGACGAGCGGGGCGTACCAAAAGAGGCCGCAGCCATCGTGAGCCGGGTTGTGCCCCGACTTGGGTTGTTCCAAGCGGCTCCGCCAATACGTGATCGGAAGCGCTGTTTCGTTGGGGCGGCCGCGTACCAGTTGCATCGAGGCCCGGAGAGTATTGGCGGTGCGTTGCAATCGGCGGCCGATTTCTCCGGGTAGTGCGCCAGCGGCTTTGGCGATCCAGTCGACGTTGGATGGACTCAAGAAAAGCAAGCGCGTTGCTGTGCCCCTCAGTTTTTGCCTGATATGACGTTGCGCCGCTTTGACGACGTCTTGGGTGCCGTACAAGGTCGCGAAGCCGGTCCAGGGGGCGATTTGATAGGCTTTCCCAAGCGCGTTGACCATGTCCTCCGGCATGAGTCCGTCCTCGTCCAGCGAGGAAGGGGCGGGGTAGGGCGCCGTCATGGCCAATACTCGGTGGCGATTCATCAGGTTGACGCCGCCAAGGATTCCCGGCAGTTCTTGGAGTAGTTCGCGAATCCGTTCGGTGGCGCGCTCCAACAGGCGGTCGTCTGCCAAATTGAACAGGCATATCTTGGTGCAGGCGGGGCGTCGGGCAAGAGCAATCGTCATTCGCGTGACGATGCCAAATCCGCTTTGCGTGAAGAGGCCGTTCAAGTAGGGGCCAATTCCCCATTTGAACAGCCGAGCGAGTTCTTCGGTGCCTGCTTCATGCAACGCACTCTTGTAAACGGTTCCGTCGGCGAGTACCGCTTCGATGTCGGTGACCGCGGCGAAGTGATCCACATGCGGGGTGATCCCGTAGCCTCGCTCAAGTGCGTTCGCCAAGACGCTGCAAGTGGGGCCTGCGCCGGTGACGGGCACCATGAAATCGTGTCCGCCGCTTTCGAGGAATGCCGCCAGCGCGCCCTGGGTGACGCCGGGTTCGACGGTCACGACGCCGAGCGCCGGGTCGAAGTGAATAATCCCCGTCAATTCCGAAAGGTCCAGCACGACGGCGGCTGGTTGATTCGGCAACGAACTGCCGTAGCCCCAGTTGTTGCCGGTGCTGATTGGGTGGACTGGGGTGCGGTGTTGTCGGGCGACCTGCAGCAGTGCCGGGATCTGATCGGCGCGCTCCACCTTCAATACCGCCGCTGGCGCATGGCCGCCGGAGGCTGTGTCCGATCGATGGTGTTGGGGGATCTCAGTGCTGCAATAGACCCGGTCGGCGCCCAGCACTTTCCTCCAGTCCGAGACCGCGGCGGTTGGCAGGGTTGAGGCAAGGTCTGGCATGGGCTTGCGGCCGGGTGGCTGGTGGTCAAACACTGTGCGCGGATTCTCCTTCAGTCACGGGGTGGCGGTGCTTTGCCCAGGTGGGCCTATGGCATCATCCGCTGCTTGTTTTCGGCCGCCTGCCGCGGCGATTGCTGCCCGTCCTTCACGGTGCAGTCGTTCCTTCTCTGGAGATCCACTCGTGAAGCTCTTCGCGCAATCCATGTTCCGCGTTCTGGCCTCGGCTGTCTTGGCGGTCGCTGCCGCTGGGTGTGCCACGCAAAACTTCGCACCGGCTCCGGCGGTTGTCGCCAATGATGACTACTCATACGTCATTGGGGCCGGTGATAGCTTGAATATCATGGTTTGGCGTAACCCGGAACTGTCCATGGCGGTGCCCGTTCGCCCAGACGGCAAGATCGCGGCGCCCTTGGTCGACGAAATGGTGGTCCAGGGCAAGACGTCCGTTCAAGTTGCGCGTGAGGTTGAGAAACAGTTGGGTAAGTATGTTCGCGACCCCGTCGTGACGGTCATCGTGACCAGTTTTGTCGGCCCCTACAGCGAGCAAATTCGCGTAGTGGGCGAGGCGGCAAAGCCCCAGTTCTTGCCGTTCAAGCAAAAGATGACGCTGTTGGACGTCATGATCGCGGTGGGCGGTCTGACAGATTTTGCCTCGGGTAACAGCGCAACTATTCTCCGCACTGCTGAAGGTAACAAGCAATATTCTGTTCGGTTGAAGGATCTGATCAAGCGTGGTGATGTTTCCGCCAACGTGGAAATGCGCCCTGGCGACATTCTGATCATTCCTCAGAGCTTTTTCTGAGTTTCTGAGTGCTTGAAGACTGGGCGGCTTTGCTGATTTAACCGAGATATTTCTGCATGGAATTGCTGATTGGCCAATTGCTGAACATCGTTCGGCGGATGTGGAAATACCGCTGGGTGGGTTTGGGTGTCGCTTGGGTTGCCGGCATCGTGGGTGCGGTCGTGGTTTTCGTGCTGCCAGATCGGTATGAGGCCAGCGCCCGGATTTACGTCGATACCCAGTCGATTTTGAAGCCGCTGATGTCGGGTTTGGCGGTGCAGCCCAACGTCGAGCAGCAGGTCACCATGCTCAGCCGAACCCTGATCAGTCGGCCGAACGTGGAAAAGCTGGTTCGGATGGCTGATTTGGACCTCAAGAACCAGTCGAAGGCGCAGCAAGAAGCGACGATCGAGACGGTGACCAGCAACCTCTCGATTCAAAGCAGTGGCCGAGACAATCTCTACATCTTGGGCTATCGCGACAGTGATCCGGAGACCGCCAAGCGCGTCGTCCAGTCGCTGGTGTCGATCTTTGTGGAATCGAGCCTCGGGGCGACCCGCAAGGACACCTCGACCGCCGCGACCTTCATCAACGAGCAGATCAAGACGTACGAGGCCAAGTTGGAAGAGGCCGAGGCTCGGCTCAAAGAGTTTCGGCTGAAAAACCTGTCCAGCATGGCCGGTGATGGCAAGGACTCTGCGGCGCGCATCTCTGAACTTGGTGCCCAGTTGGAGCGGGCGCGTCTGGAGTACCGCGAGGCACTGAACGCGCGCGACGCGGCCAAAGCGCAGTTGGAGGGCGAAAAGAGCCGCGGCGGCGGTCAGACGACGGCGCAGAGCTTGATTCAGGAATCGGTGGCCAATGTCAGCACGCCTGAGTTGGATGCCCGTTTGGCCGAGTTGCGTCGGGGTCTGGATGCGCTGCTGCAGCGCTATACCGACCAGCATCCCGACATCATCTCGACCCGCAAGCTGATCAAGGACCTCGAAGACCAAAAGAAACGCGAAATCACGGAGTTGCGCAAAGCTGCGATGAACGTGCCCACGCCGTCAGTCGGGCAGGTCGGGGGCAGTTTGGCCATGCAGGAGTTGGTCCGTATTCAGGCCACGGCCGAAGTGCAGGTGGCTGCATTGAAGGCGCGGGTGGATGAGTACTCCGCCCGCTACGCCCAGGCGCTGTCGACGATGAAAACGGCCCCACAAGTGGAGGCGGAAGCTGCTCAGTTGAACCGTGATTACGCGATCCACAAGCGCAACTACGAAGAGTTGGTGCAGCGCCGAGAGCAGGCATCTATTTCGGGCGAACTGGATGTGGCCTCCGGGGTGGCCGACTTCCGCGTGATCGACCCGCCGCGTGCCAATCCGAAGCCTGTGGCGCCGAACCGTCTGTTGTTGCTGGCTGGTGCCATGGCGGCAGCCCTGGGCATTGGTGTCTTCACCACGTTTGCTGCGAGCCAGCTGCGGCCGGTGTTCCACGATGCGGACGACTTGCGGGCGCGGGTGGAGTTGCCCATTCTTGGGGTGGTGACGCGGCTGGTCACCGATGCGGACCGGGCCCGCCAGCGGGTGGATTTGATTCGGTTCTCGGCTGGAGCCGGTGCTTTGTTGGCCATGTTTGCCGTCGCATTGACGGTGTTGGCTGTGCAGTTGAGTCGACAGGTGGTTTGAGATGACGAGCCTCATTGAGCAAGCCGCCCAGCGGTTGGAGCAACTGCGGCAAGCAGGCGTGGTGTTGCCTGGTGATGAAAGTCCGTCGGCAGCCTCCGCCCCCAGCGTGGAGACCGCTGCTGCGATGCCTGTTGACGTCGTGGCTGATGCGGCCGCCGTGTCGGGTGCGTCTGCCGCCGTGCCGGCGGTGGAAGATGCGCCGCTGTCGTCTTCCAAGCGGGTCGAATTGGATGTGGTGGCGTTGGCTGCGCAAGGCTTCTTGATGCCGCACATGCCGCGGTCGCAGACGGGTGATCAGTACCGTGTCATCAAGCGTCCGCTGATCAAGAACGCGATGGGGCGTGGCGCGGCCACGATCAACCACGCGAACCTGATGATGGTGACGAGCGCTTTGGCCGGCGAGGGCAAGAGTTTCACGTCGATCAATCTGGCGCTGAGCATCGCCGCAGAGTTGGACAACACGGTCATGTTGGTCGACGCTGACGTGGCTCGGCCCTCGGTGCTGCGCATGCTGGGCTTGCCGCAGGGGCCCGGTTTGCTGGATGTGCTCGAAGAGCGTGTCGAGATGTCGGACGTGCTGTTGCGTACCAACGTCGAGAAGCTGACGCTGCTGCCCAGTGGGACGCCGCACCCGCGGGCGACCGAGTTGTTGGCCAGTGACGCGATGCGACGCCTGGTGGACACGATGGCCAAGCGATATCCCGATCGGATCATCATTTTCGATTCCCCGCCCCTGCTGCTCACGACCGAAGCTCGCGTGCTGGCTTCGCACATGGGCCAGATCGTTGTGGTGGTGCACGCCGAGAAGACGCCGCAAAGTGCGGTGCAACAGGCCTTGGCGGCCATTGAGGCCTGCCCGGTGAAGATGATGGTGTTGAACCAGGCCAGTCCGAACGCGGCCGGTGGCTATGGCTACGGTTATGGCTACGGGTATGGCTATGGGTATGGCTACGGTGGCAATGACGCAGCGCAAACCTGAATTCCGTTGGACGGCTGCGTGCCTGGCGTTGTCTGCGTGGGCAGCGCAAGCCCAGCAGGTCGATGGCGGCGCGCCGCCGAGTGGTGGTTTGCGCCCTCGATTGAGCGTGTCCCAGTCCTGGACGGACAACCTGCGGCTGGATGACCAAAACAAGGATGCAGCGCTCGTTACGACGGTGTCGCCCGGCCTGAGTTACGTCAAGAACAGCGGCAGCATCCGAGGCTCACTGGACTACGCCCTCAATGGCATTGCTTATGTGAAGACCTCAGTCCCGTCGCGCTTCCAGAACGCGCTCTCGGCCAACTTGCAGGCGGAGGTCGTCCCTCAGACCTTGGTGGTGGATGCTCAGGCTTCCATTGGGCAGCAGAACGCTTCAGCCTTCGGGCTGCAGGCCACGCCTACTCTCGGCGCGCAAGGGTCGGTATCAGCGCTGGACAACCCGAACCGCCGGGAAACCGGCACGCTCACCGTGTCGCCCAACCTTCGCACGCAGCTTGCAGGGGCCTTGGCGGTGGATTTGCGGGCGACTGCGTCGGTGACGCAGGTTCGCGGCAGCGCTTTGGGTGACAGTCACTCGCGCGGCGCGACCTTGCGTGTGAACCCGCTGGGCGGTGGTGTATTGCGCTGGTACGCGTTGGCCAACACACAGCAAGTGGCGCCCAAGGAATCGTTGTCCAACCACACCCGGTCGGTGCTGGGTGGGGTTGATTACCAGCCTGACCCCGATTGGGCGCTGAATCTGAATGCAGGTCAGGAGTGGAACGACTACCTGGACAGGGCGTCCGGCGCGACTGGGCGGCCGACGGGAGGATTCGGCGTCGAGTGGACCCCAACGGTGCGGACCCGGCTGAGCGGGAACTGGCAGCACCACAGCTATGGTGACAGCCACGCCCTCAGCTTCCAGCACCGCATTCGCCATGCAGCGGTGCAGGCGTCTGACAGCCGTTCCGTCAGTGTGGGCACGGCGGGTGCGCCCGGTGGCATCCGAACCAATTACGACTTGTACTTTCAGTTGTTCGCGTCCCAGGAGCCAGACCCTGTGAAGCGTGACACGCTGGTGCGGGCTTACATCACGTCGTTGGGCCTCGCTCCCGACGCCTTGGCGGCGGTGGGTTTTCTTTCGTCCGGCCCGGCGCGGTTGCACAACCAGAGCCTGAGTTTCACACTCCAAGGCATTCGGGCCAACCTGACCGCCACGCTGAATCGCTCGATCACCGCCCGTGTGGCGAGTGGCTTGAATCAGGGCGATTTGGCGACCAATTCTGCGGTAGAGCAGCGCTCCTACGCATTGACCGGTAGTTATCAACTGACGCCGGTCACGGGGCTGGCATTGACCGCTTCGCAACAGCGGAGCCAGGGTGATTCAGCCCTGGCGCACACGCGCTTGCGCAGTCTGCTGGCCAATTTGAATACCCGCTTGGGTGCCCGTGTGAGCGTGCAGTTGGGGGCGCGGCACAGCCGATTCGCGAGTGCAACGCCCTACACGGAGAACGCTGCGTACGCGACGCTCACCCAACAGTTTTGACATGAATTCGTTGCCTGCCCCGTGCGGGTTGCTGAACTGCGCGCCGCCGCGTCGCGTTTGAATCCGTTCTCGGATACCGCTATGTACGAAACCTTCTACGGGCTCAGCAGCAAGCCGTTTCAGCTCAGCCCTGACCCCAATTTCTATTTCGGCAGCAAGCAGCATCGCCGCGCCAAGGCGTATCTGGACTACGGTGTCTTGCGTAACGATGGCTTCATCGTCATCACCGGCGAAGTGGGGGCGGGCAAGACCACGTTGCTGCGGGGGCTGTTGGACAGCCTGAACCGCAGCAATGTCGTGATTGGCAATGTCGTCACGACCCAGCTGGATGCTGAGGACACCCTGCGGATGGTGGGCGCAGCGTTCGGCGTGCGCGTGAAGGACGCGCCAAAGTCCGAGTTGCTGATGTCGCTGGAAGCGTTCTTCGTCAGCCAGGTGACCCAAGGCAAGCGCTGCTTGTTGATCGTTGACGAAGCCCAGAACCTGACGCCGCGTGCGGTGGAGGAACTGCGCATGCTGTCGAATTTCCAGTTCAGCAACCAGTCATTGCTGCAGACCTTCCTGGTGGGGCAGCCGGAGTTCCGGGGCATCCTGCAGAAGCCCGAGATGGAGCAGTTCCGCCAGCGGGTGGCAGCCACGTGCCATATCGGGCCCCTGGACGAAGATGAGACCCAGCGGTACATGGAGCATCGACTCAAGTGCGCTGGCTCCTCGGGCAAACCCACGTTTGAGCACGACGCTTACCCTGCCATTCACAAAGCCAGCAACGGTATTCCGCGCCGGATCAACCGCTTGTGCGACCGCCTGCTGCTGCTGGGGTTCATGCAAGGGCGCACGCATCTCACGCTCGCCGACGTCAAAGAGGTTCTGCGTGACATCGCCCAAGAGAGCGAGACGCCGCGCGCTGCCGATGCTTCGGGGCCTGACAGCCTCGCAGGCCGCTTGTCGGACAGCCGCCCCGTCGGGCTTGACAGTGCACCCATGGCCCTGGACGTCGCGCGCCTGCGCGCGGGCTTGGGGGATGCAGACGCGCTGGCAAGCGAACTGGCAAGCCTGAGCAACGAACAGTACGCAGACCGCTTGCAACGCCTGGAGCGCAGCATGATGCGTCTGGAGCGCATCAACCTGCAAACGCTGGCATTGCTGCAAAAGCTGGTCGACGCGGTCAAGCAGCAGTGAGAGGGACTGCCATGTTGATGCCCACGGCAACCACCCGGCCCCGCAACGCGATGAGCATTGACGTGGAGGACTACTTCCAGGTCTCGGCATTCGCGCCTTACATCGACCGTGATCGATGGCCGACGATCGAATGCCGTGTCGAGCAAAACATCGATCGCATCCTGGCGCTGCTGGATGAGAAGCAGATTCGGGCCACGTTCTTCACCTTAGGCTGGATTGCCGAGCGGTACCCGGCGGTCGTGAAGGCCATCGTTGCGGGCGGGCACGAATTGGCAAGCCATGGCTACGGTCACGAGCGCGCGAGTGATTTGTCGGAGCCCGCATTCCGCCAAGACTTGCTGCGCGCCAAAGGTCTGCTGGAAGACCTGGGCGGTGTGCCGATCCAGGGGTATCGCGCCCCGAGTTTCTCGATTGGCAAGAGCAATCTTTGGGCGTTTGATGTGCTGAAGGAGACCGGGCACCGGTATTCCAGCAGTGTGTACCCCATCGCGCACGACCACTACGGCATGCCCGATTCGCCGCGATTTGCCTACCCGGTGCGAGAGGGGTTGTTGGAAATTCCGGTGACCACCGTGCGCATGGGTTCTCGCAACTTGCCGAGCAGTGGCGGAGGTTATTTCCGTCTGTTGCCGTACGCGGTCTCGCGTTGGTTGATTCGGCGTGTGAACGAACGGGATGGCCAGTCCGCCGTGTTCTATTTCCACCCCTGGGAGATCGATGCGGACCAGCCCCGAGTGCCAGGCATCGACGCGAAAACCCGATTCCGGCACTACGTGAACATCAACCGTACGCATCGGCGTATCGCGCGGCTGCTGGACGATTTCGCTTGGGGGCGCATGGACGAAATCTTTCTCGGCGCCAAGGCGGGTTTGCAGCACGCGGGAGCGGGCCAATGAACCGTTGCAGCAAGTTGCATGGCCAAGGCCTAGTTTTGCCCGCCCCCGACGACGCCATGCGGCGACAGGCTTGAGATGAGCGCGCCCCTTCAACTGTCGCGCTTAGATGCGCGGGACGCGAGTTTGTCTGCGCGCTGGGACGCGTTCGTGCTCGCGCATCCGCAAGCGACTTTTTTTCACCGAAGCGGGTGGCTGCGTGTCATCGAATCGGTGTTCGGACACCGCGGCGCTTACCTGCTGGCCAGCCGTGATGGTGTCATCGCAGGCGTGCTGCCTCTGGCGCAAGTGCGCAGCCGTTTGTTCGGACATGCGTTCACCAGCGTGCCCTTTGCGGTCTATGGCGGCGTCCTGGCGACGGATTCGCAGGCGGCGCTGGCGCTTGAAGCCGAGGCGGAGCGTCTGGCCCGCGATGCTGGCGCCGATCACTTGGAACTTCGCTACTTGGGCGCACCTCGCCATGAAGAGTGGCCGCGGCAGGACCTCTACGTGACCTTTCGCAAGGAGATCCTGGAGGAGGAAGAGGCCAACATGCTGGCCATTCCGCGCAAGCAGCGCGCCATGGTGCGCAAGGCCATCAAGAACGAACTTCGCGCCGAGATCGACGTGGGCGTGGAGCGCTTCTTTGCGCTCTATGCCGACAACGTCCACCGGCACGGCACGCCGGCGTTGCCCAAGCGGTTTTTCCAAGCCCTCCTCGATGAATTCGGTCCGGATGCCGAGGTGCTGACCGTGGTGTCAGCGCAGGGGCAGCCGGTGTCGTCGGTGCTCAGCTTCTATTTCCGCGACGAGGTGCTGCCTTACTACGCGGGCGACCATCCGCTGGCGCGCGATTTGGCCGCCAATGATTACAAGTACTGGGAGCTGCTGCGTCGCGCGTGCGCACGCGGCCTGAAAGTGTTCGACTTCGGTCGAAGCAAGCAGGGCACCGGGCCGTACGCGTTCAAGAAGAACTGGGGCTTTGAGCCCCAGCCGCTGTCGTATGAATACCGGCTGTTCACACGGGACTCCGTGCCGCAGAACAACCCGAACAATCCCAAGTACCAGTTGATGATCAAGGCGTGGCGCCGGTTGCCGCTGAGCGTGGCCAACTGGTTGGGGCCCTTCATCGTGAAGAGCCTCGGATGAAGATCCTTCTGCTGGTGCACCGGCTGCCTTACCCGCCGAACAAGGGCGACAAGGTGCGGTCCTTCCATCTGCTGCAGCACCTGGCCGCGCGGCACGAGGTGCATCTCGGTACATTCGTCGACGATCCGGACGACGAGCAGCATGTGCCCAAGGTACGGGCGCTGTGCTCGAGCATGCATGTGGCGCGCCTCGAACCCAAGCGGGCCAAACTGTGGAGCCTGCGCGGCCTCTGTACCGGTGAGGCATTGAGCTTGCCTTACTACCGCGATGCGTCTTTGCAGGCCTGGGTCGACGAGACGGCTGCGCGCGTGGGGTTCGATGCCGTGGTCGTGTTCAGTGGCGTGATGGCGCAGTTCACCCAGCATCTGGGCCGGGTGCGGACCTTGGTCGATTTCGTGGATGTGGATTCCGCCAAATGGCGGGACTACGCCCCCGAGCACCCTTGGCCGCTGTCTTGGCTCTATCGGCGCGAATTCCGCAAGTTGCTGCAGTTTGAACAACGCACGGCGGCCCGGGTGGCGTGCAGTTTCTTCGTGACCGAGCAGGAGGTGGCCCTGTTCCGTTCGCTCGGAACCGACCCCGCAGCCCGCTTGGCCGCGTCGGGCAACGGCGTCAACGCGGACTTTTTTTCGCCGCAGGCTGAGTGCCCCAGCCCGTTCGCCGAGGGCGAGCTGCCGCTGGTGTTCACGGGCGCCATGGACTATTGGCCCAATGTCGACGCGGTGTGCTGGTTCGTGTCGGCCATCCTGCCGGAGCTGCGGCAACGATTCCCGCGCCTGCGCTTTCACATCGTTGGGCGCAGCCCCACGGCGGCCGTGCAGGCACTGGCGGGGGACCATGTGCGCGTCACCGGCACGGTGCCCGACGTTCGCCCCTACCTGCAGCATGCCGCGGCGGTGGTGGCGCCGCTGCGCCTGGCGCGTGGCGTGCAGAACAAGGTGCTGGAGGCCATGGCCATGTCGCAGCCCGTGGTGGCAGCAGCGAGTTGTGTGCGGGCGATCGATGCGAAGCCCGTCGAAGGTTTGAAGGCGGCCGAGTGCGAGGCCGACTACGTGGAAGCCCTGGCGGGCTGGCTGTCGGATCCTGCCAAGGCGCGTGCCGCCGGTGCCGCAGCGCGTGACTACGTGGTCCGCTCGTGTAGCTGGGACGCTCATTTGAGCGTGTTTGATCGCGAACTGGAGTCTCCATGATGGCGTTGCCTTCCCACTGGCGTCGACCGTTGGCCGTGCTCGTGGTGGCGTGGCTGGCTTTGGCTGCGTTGTACTACCCGACCGGCGCGGCCATGGTCGAGATCTGGAATCGTTCGGAGACCTTTGCCCACGCCTGGGTCGTGCCGCCGCTGTCTGTGTGGCTGGTTTGGCGGCTGCGCGGCGAACTGGCCGTGCTGGTGCCGCAATCGAGCCCGATGTGGCTCGTGGCGCTGTTGCCCCTGGGGGCGCTGTGGCTGCTGGGTGATCTGGCGTCTGCCAATGCAGCCACGCAGTTCGCGCTGGTGGGCATGGGGGTGGTGTTGGTGCCGGCGGTGCTCGGGTCCCCCATCGCATCGCGCGTGATGTTTCCGTTGGGCTTCTTGTTTTTCGCCGTGCCGTTTGGCGATTTCCTGACTCCCTGGCTGGTGGAGCGCACGGCCGACTTCACCGTGCTGGCTGTGCGTGCGACCGGCATTCCCGTGTTTCGGGAGGGAACTCAATTCGTCATCCCGACCGGCTCGTGGTCGGTGGTGCAGGCTTGCAGCGGCATCCGCTACCTGATGGCTTCGGTGATGGTGGGCACCTTGTTCGCCTATTTGAACTACCAAAGCAATCGCAAGCGTTGGGCCTTCGTCGGGGTCTCGGTGGTCACGCCTCTCGTCGCGAATTGGCTGCGCGCCTACATGATCGTCATGCTCGGTCACCTGTCGGGCAACCGTCTCGCCGTGGGGGTGGACCACATCATCTATGGCTGGGTTTTCTTCGGCATCATCATGCTGGCGATGTTCATGATGGGCGCGCGCTGGGCAGATCCAGATCCCGTGCAGCGGACCACAACGGTCCCCGAGCAGGGCGCCCGTGTCAATGGCAGCCGGTGGGCCCCGCTCACCTGGGTGGCTGCGCTGGTGCTGCTGGCTGTTCCTGCCCTGTGGCGGATGCATACGGCAGAGGTGATCGATCACGCTCAGGCCCCGGTGCTGCAGCCCGCAAAACTGGCGGGTTGGCAATGGCAGCCCGTGCCGCTGACCGGGTGGGAGCCGCATTACGTGAATCCGGCGGCCCGTCTTCACGGCCACTGGGTCGCTGACGCGGATGGCGCGACGGTTGGCCTCTATGTGGGCTACTACCGGCACCAGACGTATGGGCGCCAACTGGTCACATCCGTGAACCGTCTCGTGAATGACGAGGAATTCACCCCGTGGGCTCAAACCAGCAGTGGCGTGACCAACTTGGGTGACCAGGCTTGGCGCACGGCAGAGTTGCGTGGACAAGCGCTGAGCCAGGTCAGTGGTGATGGCAGTGGCGCGCTACGCCTTCGCGCGTTGCATGTGTATTGGGTCGGCGGACGCTACTTCGTCAGCGATTGGCAGGCCAAGCTGTACGGTGCCTGGCAGCAATTCTTGGGGCATGGCGATGACGCTGCTGCCGTGGTGGTCTATGCCAACAAGGCCACGGTTGGCCCGGACGACCGGCTGCTTCGGGACTTCCTGCGGCAGCATGGTGCGATGCTGGAGCAACAGCTCCAGGCAACGCGCGCGGCGGCGGGCCGCGCGTCGCAGTGACAATCCCCCTCAATCCAATCACATTTCCTCAGCGAACCATTCGCATGAACACGATCGCAGTCATTGGCCTGGGTTACGTAGGCCTGCCCCTGGTGGTGGAATTCGGCAAGCAGATGCGCACCATCGGGTTCGACATCGCCAAGAACAAGGTGGAAGCCTGCCAACGCGGCACCGACCCGAGCCGCGAACTCAGTGACGAAGAAGTTCAGGCCGCCAAGCATGCCGTCTACACGGCCGACCCCGCCATGTTGGGCGAGGCCGACGTCATCATCGTGGCCGTGCCCACGCCGGTGGACGAGGCGCACATCCCAGACTTCAAGCCGCTGATCGGGTCCAGCACGAGCGTCGGGCGGCACATGAAGAAGGGTGCGATCGTGGTGTACGAGAGCACGGTCTACCCTGGGGCCACGGAAGAAGTCTGCATCCCCGTGCTCGAGCGTGAATCCGGCATGAAGTGGAAGCAGGATTTCTTCGTGGGTTACAGCCCGGAGCGCATCAACCCGGGCGATAAAGAGCATACGCTCACGAAGATCCTGAAGATCGTGTCCGGCGACACCCCTGAGACCTTGGAGAAGGTGGCGCAGGTCTACGAGAAGATCATCGCCCCTGGCGTGCACCGTGCATCCAGCATCAAGACGGCCGAGGCCGCCAAGGTCATCGAGAACACCCAGCGTGACCTCAACATCGCGCTGATGAACGAACTGGCGGTGATCTTCGACAAGCTCGGCATCGACACCTCCGAGGTGCTGGAAGCGGCCGGCACCAAGTGGAACTTCCTGAAGTTCAAGCCCGGTCTCGTGGGCGGCCACTGTATTGGCGTGGATCCGTACTACCTGACGCACAAGGCCGACATGCTGGGCTACCACCCCCAGGTGATCCTGGCCGGTCGTCGCATCAACGACGGCATGGGCAAATTCATTGCAGAGCAGACCATCAAGCAGATGATCGCCAGCGGCAGCCCGATCAAGGGCGCCAAGGTCAATGTGCTGGGCCTGACGTTCAAGGAAAACTGCGGCGACCTGCGCAATTCCAAAGTCATCGACATCATCAACGAGCTCAAGACCTATGGCGTTGATGTGCACGTGACCGACGCGCAAGCCGAGGCAGAAGAAGCCATGCACGAGTACGGTGTGGCGCTGGTGCCGTTTGCTGAATTGCCGAAGGCGGACGCCATCGTGGCGGCGGTGTCGCATCGGGAATACGCGTCGCTCACCCCGGCCGCCATCGGCGAGAAGCTGGTTGCTGGCGGCGCGTTCATCGATGTGAAAGCCGCCTTTGATGCCCAGGCGCTTGCTGGCGCGGGCTTCCGCGTCTGGCGCCTGTGAGCGCGGCGGGGAGCGACCCGCGTCCGCTGGTCGTTCACCTGCTGCACCGTTTTGACACGGGCGGGTTGGAGAACGGGGTCGTCAACCTGATCAACCACCTGCCGGCGTTCCGCCACGCCGTGGTTGCGGTGACCGAGATCACCGAATTCAAGCAGCGCGTGACTGCCCCGGGCACGCAGTTCATCGCCCTGAACAAGCCGCCGGGGCAGGGCCTGTGGCTGTATCCGCGCGTCTACCGCATGTTGCGAGCGCTGCGCCCCGCCGTCGTGCACACCCGCAACTTGGGCGCCATGGAGTTCCAGTGGCCGGCGTGGGCGGCGCGTGTGCCGCTGCGCGTGCACAGCGAACATGGCTGGGACACCCATGACCTCGGTGGGGTCAGCGTCACCAACCAGCGTCTTCGGCGCGTGTACGGTGTGGGTGTGCATCGATTCGTGGCCTTGTCGCGTGCCCTGGAGGCGTATTTGACCGGGCCGGTCGGTTTCGCGCCGTCGCGGGTGCAGCGGATTTGCAATGGCGTGGACACCGCGCGGTTCACCCCGTGCGATTCGCCGCCACCGGGCTGGCCGTTTCGGCGGGCAGAGCACCTGGTGATCGGGGCGGTGGGGCGCATGCAAGCGGTGAAGGATCCGCTGAACTTGGTCGAGGCGTTTGTTCGGTTGCGCACACTGTGCCCGGTCGAGTGGCCACGCCTGCGGCTGGTCATGCTGGGGGGGGGGGCGCTCTTGGAGCAAGCGCGTCAGCGCCTCGTTGAGGCAGGTGTGGCCGATCAGGCCTGGTTGCCGGGCGACCGCAGCGACGTTGCCGCCCTTTTGCCGCACGTCGACATCTTTGCGCTGCCGTCGCAGGCGGAGGGCATCAGCAACACGGTGCTTGAGGCGATGGCTTGCGGCTGCCCGGTGGTCGCCACCGACGTGGGCGGCAATCCGGAACTCGTCGATGCGGGTGTGACGGGCCTGCTGGTGCCCGCACAAGACAGTGCTGCGCTGGCGCAAGCGCTGGCTGACATGGTTAGGCGCCCTGAGCAGCGACTTCAATGGGCCCGAGCCGGGCTGATACGCGCGCGCCAGCAGTTCAGCCTGGACAGCATGGTCGCAGCGTATGGCGACCTGTACGCTTCGGGTTCCCGCACTTGATTCCGTCGCTGGGTTGATGTGAGCGCATCCCTTGGTCGGGGGGATTCCCTGTGAGCCCTGTCACGGCCAGGCCGTCCAATGGGCAGGGGCCTTGCCAAGCTCGGTAAGAATCTGCTGTTGCCCGCGCTGAGCGCGTCGGGTCCGTTTCCACTGCTTGGATCAAGCCACTTCCCATGTGCGGCATCACTGGTTTATTTGACACCCGCGGCCAGCGTTTGCCGGAGCGCGATCGGCTGCACCGGATGAACGAGTCGCAGCACCACCGGGGGCCGGATGAAGGCGATCTGCACATCGAGCCCGGCGTGGGCTTCGGGCACCGCCGCCTGTCAGTCATCGACATCGCGACTGGACAGCAGCCCATCTTCAACGACGACAAGTCGGTGGCCCTGGTGTTCAACGGCGAGGTCTACAACTACCTCGAGTTGATGGACGAGTTGCGCGGGCACGGTTATGTGTTCCGTACCAAGAGCGACTCCGAGGCCATCGTGCGCGCTTGGGAGCATTGGGGCGAGGACTGCGTGCACCACCTGCGCGGCATGTTCGCCTTCATGATTCATGACCGGCGTCGGGATTGCCTCTTCATGGCCCGCGATCGCCTGGGCGTGAAGCCGCTGCACTACGCCGTAACGGAAGACGGCTGGCTGCTCTTCGGCTCGGAACTGAAGAGCCTGATGGCCCACGGCGGGCTGCGCCAGGAGATCGACCCGCGCGCCGTGGAAGCGTATTTCGCGCTCGGCTACGTGCCTGATCCGTGGACGATTTACCGGCACGCCAAAAAGTTGGCGCCCGGTCACCGCCTGCTCGTCAAGCGCGGGCAGCCCTTGGGCGAGCCGAATCGATACTGGGACATTCACTTCACGCTCGACGCCAAGCTGGACGAACAAGAGGCGGCCGAGGAGATGCGCCGGCGGTTGACCGAGTCGGTCAAGCTGCGGATGAAGGCCGAGGTGCCGCTGGGCGCTTTCCTTTCCGGCGGCGTCGATTCGAGTGCGGTCGTTGCGGCCATGGCCCAGCTCGACGGGCAGCCGGTGAACACCTGCTCCATTGGGTTTGACGATCCCAAGTTCAACGAGACTGAATTCGCGCAAATGGTGGCGGACCGCTACCAAACCAACCACCGGGTCGAGACCGTCAACAGCGATGACTTTGGGTTGGTGGATCTGCTGGCGCACCTGTACGACGAACCGTTTGCCGACTCGTCGGCCATTCCGACCTACCGCGTTTGTGAGCTGGCCCGCAAGCACGTCACCGTCGCGCTGAGTGGCGACGGGGGCGACGAAAGCCTGGGGGGCTATCGCCGCTACAAGATGCACTTAATGGAAGAGCGCATGCGAAGCGCCTTCCCGCTGGCCTTGCGCAAGGGCGTTTTCGGCCCGCTGGCCAAGCTGTACCCCAAGGCCGACTGGGCGCCGCGTGTGTTCCGCGCCAAGACCACATTTCAGGCGATTGCGCGCAATTCCGTCGACGCCTACTTCAACACCATGGGCCTGGTGCGAGACCCGCTGCGCCAGGCCTTGTTCAGCGACACGTTCAAACGCGAACTCCAGGGGTGGCATGCCAGCGATGTGTTCCACCAGCACGCGCGGCGCGCCAACACCGATGACCCCTTGGCGCTGATCCAGTACCTGGACATCCACACCTACCTGCCGGGCGACATCAACACCAAGGTGGACCGCGCCAGCATGGCGCACAGCCTGGAGGTGCGTGAGCCGCTGATGGATCACCCGCTGGTCGAGTGGGCGGCCACGCTGCCGTCTGGCCTGAAGCTGCGGGGCCAAGAGGGCAAGTACATCTTCAAGAAGGCCTTGGAGCCCATGCTGCCGAATGACGTGCTGTACCGACCCAAGATGGGCTTCGCGGTGCCGCTGGCGCGTTGGCTGCGCGGCCCCTTGCGCGAACAGACCCGGCAAGCCCTGCAACACGGCGCGCTGGCGCAGACCGGATGGTTCAATGCGGCCACCATTGCCCGTTTGCTGGACCAGCACGAGCGCGGCGCCATGGACCATGCGCAGCCTTTGTGGGTGCTGCTGATGTTCGATGCCTTCCTGCGCAATGCGGGTCTGGGTGCCGCGCCAGCACGTGCGGCCGCCTGAATTCAACAAGGACAACAAGATGAAGGTTTCGGTTTTCGGTCTGGGCTATGTGGGCGCCGTGTCATGCGCCTGCCTGCCCGAGCTCGGCCATGAGGTGGTGGGGGTCGACATCAACCCGCTCAAGGTGGAGCTCATTGCGTCCGGGCAGTCGCCGGTGGTCGAGGAGGGCATCGAGGAGCTGATCTCCGCCGCGGTGAAGGCCGGCAAGCTGACGGCCACCAGCGATGTGGCAGCGGCGGTCCAGGGCACCGAGGTTTCGTTGATCTCGGTGGCCACGCCGTCCCTGCCGAACTACATGCCGGACCTGACGGCGCTGGATGCCGTCGTCGGGCAGATTGGCGCCGAAATCGCCAAGAAGCCGGGGCACCACACGCTGGTGATTCGCAGCACGGTCGCGCCGGGCACCACACGCTCGCGCATCGCCCCCCGGCTCGAAGAGGCCGCCGGCCGCAAGATTGGCGATCGACTGAGCCTGGTGTTCAACCCCGAGTTCCTGCGTGAGGGATCGTCGGTCTCGGACTTCCACAACCCACCGCAAACCATCGTGGGCAGCCTGGACGACGCGGGCGTTGAGGTGATGAAGCGCCTCTACACCGGCGTGCCCGGCAGCTTTGTGGCGGCGGACGTGGGCGTGGCGGAGTCGGTCAAGTACCTTTGCAACGTGTTCCACGCCCTCAAGATCGTGTTTGCGAATGAAGCGGGCGCCGTGCTGAAGGAAGCCGGACTCGATTCGCGCGACGTGCTGGCACTGTTCTGCGAAGACAAGCAACTCAACATCTCCAAGGCCTACCTGCGCCCCGGCTTTGCCTTCGGGGGCTCGTGCTTGCCCAAAGAGGTCAAGGGCTTCCTCACCATCGCCCGTGAGCAGGGCGTGGACATCCCCGTTCTGGGCTCGTTGCTGACCAGCAATGACGCGCATATCGGGCGCGCTTACGACCTGATCGCCGCCCAAGGACGCAAGCCCGTGGCGCTGTTCGGGTTGGCGTTCAAGCCGGGCACGGATGACTTGCGCGATTCACCGCTGGTGGTGCTCGCGGAGAAGCTGCTGGGCAAGGGCTTCGACCTCGCCATCTATGACAAGTTCGTCAAGATTGCGCGCCTGCTCGGCAAGAACAAGGAATACATCGACCGCGAGATTCCGCACCTGGACAAGCTGCTGCACGAAACCCCCGACGCGGCGCTGGCGCGTGCCGAAGTGGTGGTGGTGGGCCATGCCGATGCAGAGACCCGGCAGCGCATCATCGCGCTGGCACAGGGCGCGCGTGTCGTGGACCTGAACGGCTATGCCGACCTGCGAGACGCCGGTTTCGCCGCCTACGAGGGCATTTGCTGGTGAGCGAGGCCAACGCGTCGAATTTGCCCGGTACGGCCACGCGGCCCTTGAGGCTGGCATTCATCTCGCCCGTGTTCCTGTTCCCAGCCGATGCCGGGGGCAAGATCCGCACCGGCAATATCCTGCGTGGGCTGAAGGAACTCGGCGAGTTCGACATCACGCTTGTGTCACCTGCCGATGCGCAGCAACAGTCGGCTTGGCAAGAGGCACTCAGCGGGCTGTGCCATCGCTTCGTGGGTTGGGCACCCGCACCGGCACGGCCGCGCTGGCAGCGAGCGCCGGACCTGCTTTCGGCGTTGCCGATCAATGTGGCCAGCGATCGCACGCCGGCCGCGCTCGCCGCGGTGGAGCAGTTGCTCGCGGGCGAGGCGTTCGACGTGGTGGTGTTCGACTTTGTTCACTCGGCCGTGTTGCGCCCCGCGGCGTGGTCTGGCGCCAGCGTGTGCTTCACGCACAACGTGGAAGCCGAAATCTTTGCGCGCCATGCCAAGACCGCGTCCAGCGCTTTGTTGCGTTGGCTGTGGGCCTCCCAGGCAGCCAAGATGCGCCGGTTCGAGCACGACGCCTTGGCCCGCTTCACCCGCGTGGTGACTGTCTCTGAGCGGGACGCTGAAACCTTCCAACAGAACGACGGCCTTCAAACCGCACGCGCCATTCCCACCGGCGTTGATCTGGACTTTTTCGCTTGGCAGGCGCCAACCAGTGATGCACCAGTCGTGGTGTTCACCGGGTCGATGGACTGGGAAGCCAACGTGGATGGCATCCGCTTTTACATCGAAGAGGTGTGGCCGCACGTGCTGGCCCAGGTGCCCAACGCACAGTTGCGCGTGGTGGGCAAGAACCCGCCGGCGGCCCTGGTGGAGCGGCGCGTGCCAGGCGTCAGCTTCACCGGCTTTGTGGACGATGTGCGTGACCATGCGCGCGACGCCTTGGCCTTCGTGATTCCGCTGCGGGTCGGCGGCGGCACGCGCATCAAAGCGTTTGAAGCCATGGCCATGGGGTTGCCGGTGGTGTCCACCACGATCGGCGTCGAGGGCTTGGCAGTGGCCGATGGCACGCATTTCTTGCGCGCGGATGGTGCGGCGGCGCTGGCGGAGGCCACCTTGCGGCTGCTGCGAGACACGGTGCTGCGACTGAAACTGTCGCGCGCCGCGCGCGAGTTGGTGGAATCGCAATTCGGCCATCGCGTCGCCTCGCAGGTCTTCGCACAAATCCTGCATGAGGCCGTGGAGGCTTCGCGTTGAAGCCCTTGCGCATCCTGACCTTCTCCACGTTGTTCCCCAGCAGCGTGCGGCCTGGCCACGGCATCTTCGTGGAGACCCGGCTGCGCGAGTTGCTCAAGAGCGGGCGTGTTGAGTCCCGTGTGGTGGCGCCGGTGCCCTGGTTCCCGTCGTCGGCAGCCCGTTGGGGCGAGTACGCCCAATTTGCCCGGACGCCGCGTCGTGAGCAGCGCAATGGTCTCGACGTGCTGCACCCACGCTACGTGTTGTTGCCCAAGGTCGGCATGACCTCCGCGCCGCTGCTGATGGCCCTGGGGGCGCGCGCAGCGATTCAGCAGGTCATTGATGAGGGTTTCGAGTTCGACCTCATCGATGCGCACTACTACTACCCCGACGGCGTGGCTGCCGCGTTGTTGGCGCGGTGGTTCAACAAGCCGTTGACCATCACCGCCCGTGGCACCGACCTGAACCTGATCCCGCAATACCCGCTGCCGCGCCGGCAAATCGAATGGGCGGCGCGTCGTGCTGACGGCTCCATTGGCGTGTGTTCCGCGCTGATGGACGTGTTGAGAGGTTGGGGGCACAACGCCCAGCGGCTGCACGTGCTGCGCAACGGGGTCGACCTGCAACGTTTTCGTCCCGTGCCTCAGGCTGAGGCGCGGGTCGCCGTGGGCGTTGCGGGGCAGCCGCTGCTGCTGTCGGTGGGGCATCTCATCGAGCGCAAAGGGCACCATGTCGCGATCGAGGCGCTGGCGGCCTTGCGCGTCACCCATCCTGAGGCTCGACTGGTGGTGATTGGCGAGGGGGCCGAGCGCGCGGCGCTGCAGGCCTTGGCGCATCAGTTGGGTGTTGCGGAACAGGTTCAGTTCACTGGTGCCGTGCCCAACGCGGATCTGTATCAGTGGTACAGCGCCGCCGATGCGTTGCTGCTCTGTTCCAGCCGAGAAGGCTGGGCCAACGTGTTGCTCGAATCCATGGCGTGCGGCACGCCGGTGGTGGCCACGGACATCTGGGGCACCCCCGAGGTGGTGGCCCAGCCGGCCGCGGGGCGTCTGGTGCCGCAACGAACCGGTGCTGCATTTGCAGCGGCACTGGCTGACTTGCTGTCCGGCGATGTTGACCGTGCCGCCACGCGCCGGTATGCCGAAGGCTTCAGCTGGCAGGCCACCACGGAGGGGCAACTGGCCCTGTTCGAGTCCATTCTCAGCAAGGCGGAGCGTCATGCGTGACCTGATCCTGCTCGTCATCATCGGCTGGTGCTTCCTGCAAGCCTTCCGCCGGCCTTGGATCGGGATCATGTGCTGGACCTGGCTCAGCATCATGAATCCCCACCAGCTGTCGTGGACGCTTAGAGATCAACCGTTCGCAGCAGCAATCGCGGGGTCGACTTTGCTGGGGCTGATGCTCACCAAGGATCGGCGCGACTTCTCGCTCAATCGCGAAAACATCACCCTGATGCTGTTGATGGGCTGGTTCTGCATCACCTTGCCGTTTTCAATGATCTGGGAACCCAGCTTCGACCTGTTCAAGCGGGTGATGAAGATCGACTTCATGGTGCTTGTGACGCTGGTGCTGTTGAACTCGAAGCGGCACCTGATGTTGTTCGTCTGGGTCAACGTGCTGTCCATCGGGTTTTTCGGGGTCAAGGGGGGCTTGTTCACCGTGCTCACGGGCGGCAGCTACAAGGTCTGGGGCCCGGAGAACACTTACGTGGAAGGCAACAACGAGATCGCGTTGGCCATCACGATGGTGATTCCGCTCATGCGGTTCCTGCAGCTGCAGATGCAGGCCAAGTGGGCCAAGGGCGTGATGACGTTTTGCATGGTCATGATGGCCGCCGCGGCCCTGGGCAGCCATTCCCGCGGCGCCCTCTTGGCCATCGCCTCCATGGCGCTTGTGCTTTGGTGGCGCGGCAAGAACAAGGTGATGGGTGCGGTCGGGATGGTGGTGATCGGCGGTGCGTTGCTGTCGTTCATGCCCGCCGAATGGTGGGACCGGATGCACACCATCAAGAGCTATGACCAGGACGAGTCCGCCATGGGGCGGATCAATGCCTGGTGGATGGCCTGGAACCTTGCGAAGTCGAATTTCTTTGGCGGCGGCTTCTACATTTGGACCGCGCAGATCTTTGCCCTCTATGGCCCGGACCCCAACGATGTGCACGCCGCCCACAGCATCTATTTCATGGTGCTCGGGGAGCAGGGGTTCATCGGCCTGATCCTGTTCCTGACCTTGTTTTGTTTCGCCTGGGGCTCGGCCAGTCACCTGCGGACGCAAGGCCGCTGGCAGCCGGAAACGCAGTGGCTGTCCGACTTGGGCAGCATGTTGCAGGTGGGCTTCGTTGGGTATGCGGTGGGCGGCGCCTTCCTCAGCCTGACCTATTGGGATTTGCCGTACAACATGTTGATCATGGCTGTGGTGGGGCGCCGTTGGCTGGCGCGCAAGGCATGGCTGCGTGAGCCCGAGGAGCCGCTGATCGTTTGGCCTCAATTCATGCGCGGCTGGATCAAGAACAAACGCCTGAAGGCGGAGGCGCCATGAAGGCCATGTTTCAGTTGCTGTCGCCGGCGGGGCCCCGTGCGCGGCTCACCGTGTTGATTTTTCATCGCGTGCTGTCGGTCCCCGATCCGCTATTTCCGGATGAGATGGATGCCGCGCGGTTCGATGCGCTGTTGGGTTGGGTGAAGCGCTGGTTCCGGGTGTTGCCGCTGGATGAGGCGATCGCACGCTTGAACGATGGCACGTTGCCGGCGCGGGCTGCCGCATTGAGCTTCGACGATGGCTACAAAGACAACCACGACGTGGCCTTGCCCTTGTTGCGGCAGCATGGCCTACCTTGCAGCTTCTTTGTGGCCACGGGGTTCCTGGATGGCGGCCGCATGTGGAACGACACGCTGATCGAAGCGGTCCGGCATGCGGCGTCAGACACGCTGGATTTGCGCGGTTTGGTCGATGCCGAAGGGCACGACTTGGGGCAGGTCGATTTGGGCCCGCAAGGCACCCGGCGTGAGGCGCTGCATGCGTTGATCGAACGGGTGAAGTACTTGGCACCCGAGCCCCGGCAACGTTGTGTCGACACGGCAGCGCAGCGTGCCGGTGTGGCGCCGGCGAACGATTTGATGATGTCCAGCGATGACGTCCGGCGCTTGCACGCGGCCGGCATGCAAGTGGGGGCGCACACGGTGACGCATCCCATCTTGGCGACGTTGGACGCGCGTGGCGCCGCCGATGAAATCGAGCGCAGCCGGGATGTTTTGCAATCGCTGCTGGGGGCCCCGGTGCGTCTCTTTGCCTACCCGAACGGCAAGCCTGGCACTGACTTTTTGCCCGACGTGCATCCGGCCCTGGTGCGGGAACTGGGCTTTGCTGCGGCCGTGACCACGCGGTGGGCGGCCGCTCGGCGCGGTGACGATGTCTTCCAGATTCCTCGCTTCACGCCGTGGGACCGTTCGCCAGCCAAGTTTGCGTTGCGTCTGGCGCGCAACCTCATGCACTGAGGTTTTGGGGCGCTTGGGAGCGGGGCGGGTGGGGCGCTCAGCCCTCGCGTCAGCTGACGCGGTAGTTGGGCGCGTGGCGGCGCAGCCATTGCTCCAGCATCATCAAGATCCAGACCATCTCGCCGTAGTAGCCCGCATGCTCTTTCAAGCGCTGCGTCAGCAGGCTCTCGACGAATTCCGCCCGCACGATGCCGCGAGCGACGACGCCGCGAAGTGACTCCGCAGCCAGTGCATTCAGCGCCGCGTCCTTGACGGCCCATGGGCCGAAGGGCAGCCCGAAGCCGTGCTTCTTCTTGGTCAGGATCTCGTCGGGCAGGAAGCCGCGCAGCGCCTCCTTGAAGAACCAGCGCAGCTTCAGGCCCTTGAGCTTGTAACTCGTGGGCAGCTTGAGAGAGAAGTCCAGCAGCCGGGTGTCCAGCAGCGGGAAGCCCACGTCGATCCCGGCCAGCGCGGTCGTACCGACGACCTTGGGCAAGTCGTTCTCCGCCAAGGTGTAGCGCCAATCGAAAGCCAGCATCTGGTTCACGAGGCTGGCTTCTTTCGGGCCCGCCGCCCAGGTTTGCCGCTGGTGCTCGCGAGGCCCATGAGGGTCGACTGACGCAAGAAATGCCGGGGTCAGCACGTCCGTCATGCCGAGGCGATCCAGCAGGTTGTAGCTCTGCATGCGGTCGGGCATGGGCACCCGGGCCTGGCGGATGTAGCTGGTGCCCTTCTTCAGCAACGGGATGTTGCCCGTGACCGGATTCATGAACAGCGGATTGAGCACGCCCGCGCGGAGTGGCGTGGGAATCTGGCTGTAAACATGGAAGACGCGCTCTTTGGCGTAGCGGGTGTTGCCGCCGAACAGCTCGTCACCTCCGTCGCCGGCCAGCAGCCGGGTGTAGCCGTCGGCCTTGGCCTTGCTGGCGCAGTAGAAGGCGGGCACCGCGGACGAGTTGCCGAATGGCTGGTCGTAATGCGCAGCCACGTTGGGAATGGCCTTCACCAAGTCGGCAGGCGTCACGTAGTACTCATGATGCTCCGCACCGTACGCCTTGGCGGCGATGCGTGCGTACTCCATCTCGTCATAGCCTTCGGCTTCAAATCCGATGGAGTAGCCCGCTGGCCGCTGGCCGGTCGCTTCGCCGAGCAGGCCGCAGACGGTTGAACTGTCTGTGCCGCCGCTCAGGAAGCAAGCTGTCGCCCCATTTGCGTCAAGGCGGTCTTTCACGGCGTCGCGCAGGATGCTCCTGAATTCATCGCGAAGGTCGCCAAAGTCCGGTTGAGCCAGTTCTTCGAAGCGCGGTTGCCAATACGGTGCGACCGTCAGCGCGCCATCGCGGAACAGCGCGTAATGCGCTGGAGGCAGGCGAAAGATGCCCGCATAGATGGTGCGTGGAGAAGGAATGCAGTGATGGAAGAGATAGCTGAAGATCGATTGCGGGTCGATCTCCTGGATGCCCAGGGCGCGCGCCAGGACGTCCGCGCGAGTGGCGAAATGAAGCTGGCCATCGCGCACGGCGTAGCAAAGGCTGCGGATGGCCAATCGATCCACGGCCAGGTAGCGCCCACCGTCGGGAAGGTGAAGTGCGACAGCAAATTCGCCGCTCGCTTGCGCGGCACATGCCGCACCCTGCGCCGCAAAGGCAGCTTGCCAGTCCTGAAGCGGCTCAACCGATGGTGCACCTGGCCGCAGGGCGGCGGTGGCGAAAGGGGTGTCGTGCGGCAAGTCGCGATCGTGCATAGGAGGTCGCAAGAGCATCAAGCAGTCGAATTGTCAGGGGGAAGGCTGCGTTGGGAGACCGTGCTCCGCAGGCGCCTCCAGGCGTTGCCGATGGCCTGCCTGCCCAACCCGTAGAGGCCGCGAAGGGTGGCCGGGTCGTAGGCAATCAGCCCGAACCGCTCGCGGCGGTGGCTCATCCAGGTCTTCTTGTAGGCGTCGTCACCGATGAGGTAGTCCACCTCCGTGACCTGGTCGCGGTCGATGGCCTGCTCCAGCAGCAGCGCCGTCACGAGCGTGCCAGGTGCGATGTGCTTGAAGTTCTCGTCGTAGGCGACCTTGTAAATGTGCGCTCGCGAACCGTTCACGATCCACAACTGCGCTGCGATGGGCTGATCGCCAATCCACGCGATCCCCAGGCGCAGCCAGCCGCGGCGGGCGCAGAGCCGAATGAGGCCCGGAATGAACTCCGGGTAGGGTTCCGGCACCTTCCAGCTGGCGCCGTAGACGGCCTCGTAGGCAGCAATGCCCCGGTCCACATCCGCTGCATCCTGAATGATTTCCAACCGCCCGCCGGGTTCAGCGGCGAGCCGCTTGGTCATCCGTTTGATGGTACTGCGCAGTTGGCCTGAGCGATGCTTCAGGTAGTCCGCCCAGTCGCTGTTGACTTGCAAATACCAGTTTCCGAAGGCGAAGTACTCGTGCGCTTGCAACCCAGCCAATCGGAGTGCGTCGCGGAGCAGTCCGAACTCTTTGGCGGTCGGATCCATCGGCCAAAACCGGTAGGCGTAGGCGCGATGCTGACGGCGCAACGCCACCAACAGAGGCATCAAATCCTCTGCAGAGAGATCCGCGGCCAGCGTCGGTGAGTACAGCGTGGTGTAGTAGTTGGCCAGGGCACCAATCTCGATGCCCGTGCCGCTGTCTTGCACGCCCACGGGCAGCACCGCGAGTGCGCGTCCTTGGCGGCGCAGCACATAAAGAACCACGTGGCTCTCGCCACGAAACACCGTGTCAGCAAGCAGGCCAAACCAGTCCGCACCAAACTCCACGTAGGCGTCTTCTTGCCGCCGCAGCAACGCGCGGGCGTCGTCGGGCAGGTCGCGCGGGTGCTTGAAGGTTTCTACGATCGATCCGCTGCGCTCCACCATGAAGTCTGTGTCGATGTGCCGTGGTTTCTTCTTGGCTCGCCAGATCCGAGTGCTGCGCCGAAGCGCCGCGAACAACACCGGCAGACCGGTGTGGCGGTAAAAGCTGACGTGGTGGATCCACCGTTGGGAGGTGGACCACGCCAGCAGGTCTGCCTCAGCGTTTGTGTAGAACTCGACCACGCCGCCGGGGATACGGCTGAACAGGTCTTCCAGGGTTTTGAGCAACAAAATGCGCCCAGGGGCGAAGCGCTCGAACTGTTCGTCAAAGGCTGTTTTCAGCATCACGGCCATGTCGCCGCGCAGCAGCAACAAGCGTGATGCGAGCAGAACATCGCCCAGCCACAATTCATACACCAAGGCTTGGTCTCGTGCAGCAAATCGGCTCAACACATCGACGTAAAACTGACCTTGGGGCGTGCCCGCTTGGACGGCCGTACCTTCGCGCCCCTTCCAGCCCCGGCCTTCGAGCTCGGCGTAACGGGCCACGGCTGCAGGCATGTCGGCGGCAGTCGTGATGACGCGCAGCCCATTGATGGGCGATTCGTTTTGCAGGCGTCGAAGGTAGCGACGCATGTTCTGGATCAGCTTGCGCGGGCGCTGTGCCCAGTAGTCATCAAATGAACCGCGCAAGTTGACGTTCATCGTCAGCGAGTGCGGCAGGCTGCGCTTGGGCGGGTCACCGGCCAGACTGCGGAAGTCGACAAATCGACCGTCGTTGCAGAGCAGATCCAGCTCACTCGCATAACCCGGCAACTGGGCGAACAGCCCTGTGACGTCACCATCCGGCGGTATCAGCGCAAGTCCGATTTGCGCTTGTGATGGCAAAAACGTGGCCCACACCCCGAGCCCACGGGCATGAGCGTTCAGCACCACCATCGCGGCCACCTGGCCGTCTCGCGTGCCGATCGCCAGTTGAACGCCAGGTGGGGCGAAGTGGCGGAGCATCGGTTCGACGAACTGGCTGTCCAGCATCGCGTGGCCAGCCATCAACTGCTGGTTCAGACGATCCCAAGCCTCGCGGTGGCGGCCCAGGCCGTCGCTGGGCGGCAGGCGCTCCAGATGCCAGCTCAGACTTGCGCTCATCGCGCATCGTCTCCCAGGAAATGGGCGCCCGGCGTCGCGCAAAGCTGCGCGTGACGCCGGATGCGCGGCAACTCGCTCAGCACGCGTCCCGTCGCCCAGATCGCCGCCACGAAGTCCTGCAGGTCGTGGTCGTTCAGCAGGTTGCCGAAAGGCCGCACCAGGCCGTCGGCGATGAGCCGCATCAATTGACCGGACAGGCGCCCGTCGGGTCTCTTCATGTCGATCAGCAGGCCGGACCGCGCGCGTTCGCAGCGACCTCGCGTGACCTGCCACCAGCTTTGCGGTGGTCGCGGCGACTTGGCGCGAAGGTGGACGATCCTCGAGGCCGGCAGCAAGGCCGTGCGATGGCCGTGGAAAGCAAAACGGGCGATCAGGTCGTCGTCTTCACCGTACATGAAGTACAGCGGGTCGAATCCGCCGACATTCGTCCACACCCGACTTCTCAGCATCCAAGCCGCGGCGTTGATGCCGTGGATGGGGTAGTAGGGTTGGACTTGACCGATGCAGGCGTCGGACAGATAGCGAGACGCGTATCGCTGCAGGTAGCCGCGCTGGGTTTGCGGGTCCACCTGACTCAGGTCCGGGCTGCAGTGCAAAGGGGTAACGATGTCGAAAGCGGGCTCGGCGGCGAGGAACGCCACCATGTCGCCGATGGCGTCCGGCGTCACGTAGGCATCCTGATTGAGCAGGAATACCGCGTCAGCCCGCTCGTTCAGTGCGTGCCGAATGCCGAGGTTGTTGCCGCGCCCGAAGCCGAGGTTGGCGCCGGTTTCGAGCAACACGGCTTCAGGAAACTCCCGGCGCACGATCTCGGCGGTTTGATCGGTGGACGCGTTGTCGACCACGACCGCGGTACACGGGTGTCGGCTTTCCCGCAAGGACTGCAACGCGCCGCGGATCCAGGCAGCGCCATTGAAGGTGACGATGACGACGAAGACGTTCATGACGATGTGGCTGCGCCCGCGCGTCGACGCAACATCGCGAGCAGTTCCGAGTACAGGGGGTGCCTCACCAAACGCAGCCCTGCCAGCCACAGAACGCAGGTCAGTGCAGCGCAGCCAAGCCAGGCTGGAAGGGGCAAGGCTTGGCCGGGCTGGCGCAATGCGTGACCCAGCAAGGCCGATGGCAGCAGGCACCCAGCTGCCAGGACGCCACTGCGCAGCAGTTCGCGAGCGAGCGTCTGAAAATCAGTAGGCAGGTGCCGGTGCTTGAATGCGTAGAAGTACGGGATGGCCACGACGGCCATGGCCAAGAACGCAAGGGCCAACGCGGTGAGGTCGCGCCACCACCACAGCGCCCCGACCAGCACCAGCGCCTTGACGGGTTGGATGATCAAGTCGGCCAGAGCCACCCGCTTGGCGTGCCCAGCTGCCAGCATGACCGTCGGAACGAGACTGTTCAGGACGCTGACCGCGCCTGCAATGCAGTAGATGGGCACCAGCGGCGCGGAGGCGTCCCATTGCGAGCCGAACATCAGCCGCAACACCTCGAGTGAGAACAGGGCGACGAACCCATAAAAAGGCCACGCCACGGCGCTGACCGCGGCCAGGCTCTGCACATGGCGCGCCTCCAGGTGACTGCCTTCGCGATGGGCCTGAGCGAAGGCAGGGTAGGCCACGGAGCGCACGGTGCCCATGATGTCCCGAGCAAACAGATTCATCAGCCCCTGGGCGCGGCTCGCAATGGCCACTTGGCTGAAGTCCAAGAGCTTGCCGACGGCCAAGTCGTTGATGTCCATCGAGGCCGACGTGACAACATTGGCCGCAGTGACGGGCCCGCCAAAGCCCAAGATCGCGCGCCAGTGCCGAAATTGGGGGCGGGACAGCCGGCCCCACGCTCCGGCCAGGCTCACGCCCAGTGCCATGGTGATGCTGCTGGCAATTTCACCGCAGGCCAGGCTCACGGCGCCCGCCCCGGCCCAGGCCAGCCCCAAGGTCGTGCAGCAGCTGAGGGTGGCTGCACTCACGTTGATCTTCATCAACGCGTCAAAGCGCATATCCCGCCGCAGCAAGGCGATCGAAATGGAGTTGAACGGCAGGACCAGAAAATTGATCGCGATCACGCGGATGATGTCCACCAAGCGTGGTTCGCTGTAGAACTCCGCGATGGTCGGGGCTGCGCCGAAGATCAAGGCGAACAGCAGTGTGCCCAACAGCAAGGACACGCCCAGCGCGCTGCCCACCTCCTCACGGGTCAGGTCCTTCTTTTGAATCAGGTAGCTGGCCAATCCGAAGTCGCGGATCACCTGCGCCATGCTGATCAAGGCCATGGAGACGGAGTACAGGCCAACCTCGTGTGGCGTCAGCAGCCGCGCCAGCAGGGTGAACGACACCAGCTGCAGCCCGATCATGAGGTAGCGCTCAAGGAATGCGAATCCGAGCGATCTCCGGACCGTCGTCACGTCTCAGTGCTCCGGCAGTCCGACGGGCGCGGCGCCTCGGTGCGATCGCAAGCGTCGCTGCGCTGCAGCGAAGGCGCACGGGCATTCCGAGCCAACAAGGCCACCGGCAGGCGGACCATGTTCAGTACACATCCTTGCGCTTTTGAGAGCGCGCTTTGACCCACGCTGGGTAGGCCGATGGACGCAAACGAGAGATCCAACGGCTCGCCACCGTGCCCCAGCCGCGCCAGATGCGCAGTTCGCGCAAGAACCGGCTATCGGGCGATTCGCCTCGCAAGGGGGCGACGAGCCACACCAGGCAGTCTTGAACGATCTGCCGGTACAGCCACAACGGCACCCAGCCAAGATGACGAATGCCCGGCTGCATGTCTTGCCATGGTGAGATGCCGGCCTTCAGCGACCAGCGGCGGAAATAGCGCCGCGTGAGCAGTTGGGGGTCGACCGGCGCCCGAACCACCCAGTCCGGTTCGTAGGTTACGTACACGCCGCGTTTCATGCAGCGCTGGCCGAACTCGTAATCCATGTGGCGAAAGTGCGCCTCGGAGAAGCCTCCCACCTGATCAAACAGGCCCACGCGCGCAGCCATGTTGGAGCCGGCCGGGGCGTAGGTTGAATCGGGCGGATCGAGCCTCCTGTCGCCCAGGTCCACCCCGGCCAGGATCGCCGCCATGTTGCGGTGAAACCATGCAGGCGGCCCGGCGGGGGGCCAATCGAGCAGCGTCTTGCCGCCGATCAACATCACGTGCGGGTCCTGGAAGAAACCGGCAGCCTGTTGGCACCAGCGGGGCGGGAACAGGATGTCGTCGTCAGAAAACAGCAGCAGTTCGCAGCCCAACGACCGAGCGAAGTCGATGCCGCTGTTCAAGGCGAACTGCTTGCCTTGCCGCCCCTCGAACCGGTAGTGCAGTTGGCCCACAGGCCAGTCGCTGCGCGCCGCCTCGACGACGGCACGGGTGTCGTCATTCGAGTTGTTGTCCATGACGATGAAGCTCACGGCCGTCGAGCCATCGATCTGCTGGCCTCGGAGCGAATCGAGCGTCACCCGCAGGCTTGCAGCGCGATTCCAGGTGCAGAGGATGACGGCAATGTGCAGGGGCATCGGCGGACAGTTCACGATCTCGGGACACCACGCCGTCGCAAAGCGCGGAAGGCGTCGGGATCGGGGTGCTAAGGCGTGGGCGGCATGGGGGGCCGTGCCCGACGTGGAGGGCGCAGCAGTGTAGTCTGCGCACCGAGGGCGCCCTGACTGGGGCTCCCCCATGATTGAGCAGGCCGTCACACAGAAGTTGGGCGTGGTGCCGCCGATATGATCGCCGCCGCCCCAGCGGCGCGGCGATACCGCGGTCTTCGCCGCTCCCCGCGGTACCCGGGGTGGCGCCAGTGGGCGCTGATCGCTCTGCCTCTGTTCGAGACCTCCCATGACCTCCTTGACCGTCCGCCCGACACGTTGCCTGATCACCGGGGCGACTGGATTCATCGGCTCGCGCCTGTGCGAGCGCCTGGATGGCGCAGGCCAGCAGGGTTATGTTGCGATGGCGCGATCAGCCGAGACTGCAGCGCGCGAGCGTGCGAAGGGGCGTGCAGCGGTTGCAGCAGACTTGCTGGTGCCCAGCCAGGTTGCGGCAGCCTTGCAGGGGTGCGATGCCGTCGTGCACCTGGCGCATGGCGATCGGGGCCCGGAGGCGACGCGTCGGCTGGTGGACGCAGCCGTGGCCCAGAAGGTGCGGCGCTTCGTGCACATCAGCACCATGTCGGTCCATGGGCCTGCGCCAGGCCTTGAGGCCGCACGCGAAGACACGGCACGGATCGGTCGCTACGGCAATGACTATTCAGACTCGAAGGCTGAACAAGAAGAAATCGTTCAGGCCGCCATCGACCGGGGAGATCTGCCGGCTGTGATCCTGCGCCCCACCGTGGTGTACGGCCACGGGGGGCATTTCGAGCACCAAGTGATTCGTCAAGCGCTGGCGGGCGAAGTGACACTGTTTGACGGCGGGCAGGGCGTCTGCAATGCGGTGTATGTGGACGATGTCTGTGCCGCCATCGACGCAGCCCTGGTTCGTGATGAGGCCCTCGGTCAAGCCATGTTCATCAATGGCGACGATGCGGTGAGTTGGGGCGAGTTCATTCGGCGGTTTGCCGGGCTTGTCGAACCCGCCCCCCGCTTCACCGACTTGTCCTCGGACCAAGCCCGTCGCTATTGGGCGGAGCATCCGCCCGAGCCCGTTGGTGGGCTGCCAACCCGGGTTCTGCGCAAGCTCAAGCGTTTGGCGGGTTGGCAGCCGCCCGTGGCGCCCTGGCCGCCGTTGGGGCGTGTGTTGCGTGAGACGTTCCCGATCACGTTCACCAATGACAAGGCCAAGCATTTGCTCGGCTGGACGCCAAAGGTGGATTTCGAACAGGGTTTCGGCCTGACACGGGATTGGCTGCGCGCCCATGGGCACTTGGCGCGATGAAACCTCGCGCGGTCATCGTCGGTGCTGGGCTGGGCGGCTGCATGCTTGCCCATGCGCTGCTGGCGTCACACGACGTGGTCATGGTGGAGCGTGGGGCGGACGCACTGGACCCGCGTTTTCCTGTTCTGGATACTGGCCTGTCCGCCGGACCTGACCCACATTTCGGTGGTGGGCTGGGTGGATCGACCCAGCTGTGGCACAACGGGCTGATCGAGATTGACGACGAAATCTTTGATGCCCACTGGCCTTTCGCCAAGGCCGAGCTGGCTCCGTACTACGACCAAGCCTTTCCGCTGTTGGCTGGCACTTCACTGACGCAGGTCGCCCGCGGCATCGCCGACCTGCGTCAGCGCTATCGTTCCCTCGGATTGCCGGAAGGCTTGCTGCAAGGCCTCTACTACCCGCGTTGGCCCCGCAACCTGTGGACCTCGCTGGATCTGGCGGGGCGCGTCACGCTCGTGGCCGGTGATGTGCTCGACTTCGAGCTTGACGGTTCCGGGCAGATTGCAGCCATGCAGGTGCAGGTTGGGGAGGAGCGGCAAACCGTTCGCGGCGATGTGTTCGTGCTGGCGGCCGGTGGGTTGGGGTCCCCCGTGCTGTTGCAGCGGTTGGCGCAGCGGGCACCGCTGCCCGGGTTGGTTCACGCGGGCGCCCACTACGAGGACCATCCCATGGGCTTCGTGGGCGAAGTTGAAGTGACGGTGCCGTTGTACCGACTCTGGAATTTTCACGTGCCCGGGACAGACGGGAACCTGAGACTGCCGTTGGTGGTCAAGCGAGACGGGCTGCACGTGTCGTTCCAGCTGCGGCCGGCGGCAACCTACCACCGCGCCAGCCGGCGCGAGCGCGTCGGCAGCGTGCTGAACCTGCTGCGCCGCAACCCGTGGAACCCGCTCAACTACGTGCAGCTGTTCAAGCACTGGGACGATGTGCTCGACATCCTATCGTTCAAGTTCGGCATTCGCCTGCCCACGCGCCATTACACGCTGCTGATGTGCGCCCAAATGCCGACCTCGCCCGAACTGTCGGTGTGGCTTCGTCCCGCAGAGGGCGAAGCGCCCGCGGTGCGCGTGCGCCACTGGGTTCTGACAGATGCCTTCCGGCGCGTGCTGGACGCTTCGGTGGAGGATGTGCTGGCTTGGCTGAAGCCCGTGACCCGGCGGGCGCGGGTGTTCGCCGACTGGCAGTCCGGATTGCGCAGCGCCGCGCACCACTCGGGCACGGCGCGGATGTCGGTCGGGCCGGAGGCCGGCGTGTGCAACCCCGAGTGTCGAGTCCATGGGCTGGACAATTTGTATGTGTGTGATGGTTCGGTGATCCCCTCCAGCGGGATTGCCAACACCGGCCTCACCATTGCAGCGCTGGCGCTGCGTCTGGCTGCGCATTTGCGGCAGCGGCACTGAATCTGGAAAGTCGTCACGCATGACCCTGCACGTTGGAATGGTTGCTCGCACGCTCAACGTGCCCCACTTGCGGGGCACCGGGCGGTACGTGCAAGAGGTGTTGCGCAACGTGCGCCCGCAGGACGACATCTCCTGGACGGTGTACGGCCACAACCCCGCCGTGCCGTTTCGTGTGCCCGAGCCGCTGCAGGGCCACTCGGAGGTGTTTGATTTCCGTGGCGATCGGTTCCAGTTGTGGGAGCAACTGGGCCTGCCTCTGCGATTGCGCGGCACGGATGTGCAGCTGCTGCACTGCGCCGAGAACACGGCACCGATCTGGCAGCCTGTGCCGACGATCGTGACCATTCACGACACCGTGCCCTGGGAGGAACCGACCCAAGGGTTGACTCACCACTACCTGCACCATGTGCAGAACATCGCGCTGCGGCGATGCGCAGCGGTCATCACGATCAGCGAGTCGTCCCGGCGTGACATCGCCGCTCGCTGGCCCTTTTTGGCCGATCGGTTGACCATCATTCCGCATGGCATTGCTGATGAGTTTTTCAGCGACACCCGCGCGCCACTGCCCGACACCGTGACGTCCGCGCTGGCCGGTGCACCTTACCTGCTGTATCTCGGCGGCGCCCAGAAGCGCAAGCGTTTTGACTGGGCGCTGGAACTGCTTGCCCGTTGCGGCGGAGAAGACCTGCACCTTGTCGGTTGCGGGTTCGGCGCGGGCACGCAGCCGCTGGATGCCATTCCACCAGCGTTGCGCGGACGGGTGCACTTCACGCCATTTCTTCAAGACGCAGAGCTGGTGACTCTCTATCGTGGGGCCGCCGCGGCGATCTACCCGACCCTGTACGAAGGGTTCGGTTTCCCGGCGGTCGAGGCTCAGGCGGCTGGCACGCCGGTGCTGTTCAGTCCGGTCAGCAGCTTGGTTGACCTGGTGGGGCCGCTGGCCTGGACCAACGCGCCGCTCGACTTCGAGGCGTGGCTGGCGTCCCTGCAGCAGATCTTGCAACTGCCTGCGCACGCACGCGCAGAGCGCGCCGAACAGGCGCGGGCGTGGGTTCGTCAGTTTTCATGGCGTCGCAGCGCGGAGCGGCATCTGGAGGTGTACCGCGACGTGCTGGCAAAGGCCAGCCGGTAGCGCCGTGTCAGCGTTCAGCGCTTTGGAATCCAGCGGCGCACCAGTGACTTGGCGCATTTGCTGAGCGTCGCGCCCCGCTGCGGGCCACGGGCCAGCAGGCCAGCGAACGTCTTCAGCCCCAGACCGAGGTCGCCCTTGGCGCAATGAGCGTCGGCGAAGTTGCACCACCCGCGATGTTGGAAGCGGCGCAGTGCGACCGGGTCGACATCGTGGCCCGGCGGCGAGCTCATCCCAAAGCGCTGAATCAATTCCGCCCGCATCAGTTCCGTCGTGTTCGTGGCCGGTATGCGCCGGGACAGCGACACCGGGTGCTGGCGATACAGCACGAACGATTCCGCCAGCCTCACAAAGCGGTGCTGTGTGCTCGCCCGGACCAAGTACTCCCAATCGTCTGTCTGCTGGTTGTTCGTAAGGAAACCGCCCAGTTGATCCCAGGCGGATCGGCGCCACAGCACAGATGACGGCAGCGCGTGGTTGTCCAGGATCAGCTTGGGGTAGATCCATCCTGACAAGGTTTCGTCGACCCGGCCGGCCCGCGCCGAAGCTGCAAAGTCGGGGCGTGCCTCGCCATGCCAGACCTCGAAGCCCGTGTAGCAAAAGTCGTGATCCGGCCGTTGCTGTAGGGCATGCAGTTGGAGCCGCAGCTTTTCGGGGTGCCAGATGTCGTCAGCATCCAGCAGGGCGACGAATTCCGAGTCAACCTCGGCCATGCCGCGATTGCGCGAGCGCGACATGCCCCGGTTGTCCTGCGAGATGACCCGAACGCGGGCATCGCTGGACGCCGCCCGTGCGGCCGTCGCATCTTTGGACCCATCGTCGATGATGGTGAGCTGAAAGTCTCCGGCCGTTTGATTCAGCACCGACTGCACGGTCTCGCCGATGAATGATTCGGCGTTGTAGGCCGGAACCACGATGTTGACGCGGGGCATGGGCTCGGTTCAGCGGGAGGGTTGCGAAGCGGCGTCGTCCGGCGCAGACCCTGCCTTGGCATCGGGCTCAACCCAACGCCCGACCGCCGTCAGACGCTCGCGCAACTCGGGCCGTGTCATGCCCAGGGCCATGACCTTGTGGGCCTGGATCAGGGCCTTGTCGTAGTTCTTCATGTCGACGAACAACATGCCGGCATTGAAGAGCGTGAGCGGGTTGTCGTCGGCTTGCGCCACCACGTAGTCCAAAAACTTGTTGGCTTCGTCCAATCGGTCGCGACGGATGAGGAAGCTCACGTAGAGCATCCGGAACACGTGGTCGTCCGGCGTGTAAGCCATGCCACGGGCGTAGTAGCAATCGATCGTCATGTCCGCGCCACGTGGCGGGTCCGATCGTTCCAGTGAGCTCAGGCGCTCCATCACCAAAATCGCCCGATGATGGTTCGGGAACACGGCGAGCGTGTAGCCGATGTCGTGACCGAACTCGCCGGTGGCCCGTTTGGTCAGGGTCTGAACGCCTCGGGGGAAGTGGGCGTTCTCGACCAGTGCGCGGCGGGATTCATGCGCGGTGCGGTAATCGAACGGGCCGTACAAGTTGTTGATCTCGCCGCAGCCTGCGGGCGGGGGGGCCGCGCGCTGGGCCAAGGCTGCACTGGCCCCCGTCAGCAGACTCAGTGCGGCGAGGAGCCGAACGATGGGAGCGTAGAAACCCGTTTTCATATGGCGTGTGGGTTCAGCAAGAGGATTTCAACCATGCCAAGCAGAGGCGGCTCTGCTCGGCTTGATCCGCCAGGGTCGAAAAGGTGTGGTCGGCGGTCTGCAGTTCGTTCAACGTGAGCGTCGGGCCCGTCAACAGACCCGTCCAAGCCGTCGAGGCCTCGGCATGCAGGCGAAATTCGCGCGCAGTGTAGTCATCACCGCTCAGCACCAGCAGCACCGGCCCTGCAAAGCTGCGCAAACCGTCCGCCATGCGGTCTTGATAGCTGCGCGGCCCGCTCTGGCTGGTGCGTGCACCGCGGGCCAACTTCAGATTCCGCGTCAACGTCGTCAGGGCTTTCATGCCCACGCCGCCCTTGAGCAGCTTGAGCCAGAACGCCTTTTCGCGCAGGCGGCGCCAGTAGTAGTGCTTGACGTGCGTTTGCGCCAGGGTGGCGGCGGAGCGCACCCAGGGGTTGAGCAGGGCCACGCCGGCGACGCGGGCGTCGTGCGTGGCATCCAAGTACAGCAAGGCAGCGGAAGCCGCATCGCACAGCCCCCACAGCACCACCCGGCGCAAGCCGGGGCGGGCGGCCAACAGTGCGTCGATGGCGCAGCGGATGTCGGCATCCACCCCAAGGAAGTCGCGCGCTTCGCCGGGGCTGTCGCCCATGCTGCGGTAGTCGAAGCGCAGCGCTGGGTAGCCCTGCTGGGCGAGGTCGCGCGCCAGCAGGGTGAACTGCCGGTGGCTGCCCACCCGGTACTGCGGCCCGCCGACGATGATGAGAACGCCCACCTCGGCCGACGGCACCTCGGCAGCGGGTTCGGCCAGGATGCCGACGAGCGACTCGCCTTCGCAGTCGAAGCGCAGCACCGACTCTTTCATGCCAGTGCCTCCACGGTGCGGGTGATCAGCTCTGGGGCGGTCTCGATTTCGCTGCTGGCCCAAAAGCCTGGGCCCTGAACCAGGTGGGTGCGAACGTTCCAGCCCGCCGTGCGCCATTGCTGCACGGCTTGCTCGCTGACGGGGCTGAGCGTGGCGTCGTCGCGGGTGCTGAGCTCCAGCCATTCCACGCGCCCGGTGGCGCCGGTCGGCTGCAGTCGGGCGGCCTCCAGGCCGCTGGCGAGCGCTGCGCTCAACGCGTAGCCGGCGATCTCGACCGGCCGGCCAGCGGCGAGTTCGGCCTTGAGTTGGTCCATCAGCCCTTTGCTGTTGCCCGAGGCCATTTCGGCCGCCAGCTTCAAGCGCAGGAACTGCTGCAGCGCAAGCTTGCCGCTGGTCATGGGTTGCCAGAGCAGGAGGTTCACCGCGCGGCCCCAATCGCCGCAGGCCAGCAGAGCGCCGGCGCGCAGGCCCCAGATCCAGATGGGCAGATGTGGCTGATGCGGCAGGGCAGCAGTGCGGGCGTCCAGGCAGTCCAGCGCGCGCCGGACGTCGTCTTGCCAGTCCGCCCACAAGGCGTCGCCGAAGTCGGCGGACGAGTCGCCGCAGCCGCGCAGGTCGACCTGCAGCACCGCGTAGCCGGCGTCGGCCAAGGCGCGGCAGGTCAGGGCGACCATGCGGCGCGACTTGTTCATCTCCTCGGCGAACGGGTGCAGGTACAGCACCCGGCCGCGCGGGGTGCCGGCTGGGCTGTGAAACACACACAGCCGCTGCTCGCCGCCCGGGGCGGGCAGGAAAAAGATGTCGGGCTGGGGGGTCAACCCAGGCGAGCCGACACGAAGTCGGCCAGCGAGCCCACGGTGGCGAAGGTGTCGCCGTCGATGTCGTCGTCGTCGACCACCAGCCCCAGCTGTTCCTCCAGCGCGGTGATCAGGCTGACCACGGCCATCGAGTCCAGCTCGGGCAGGGCCCCCAACAGCGCGGTGTCGCGCGTGAAGGTTTGGCTGCGGCCGTCCAGGCTGAGCACGTCGTCGAGAAGTCTCAGCACGTGGCCGAGCACCTGATCCTTGTCCATGGGCAAGCGTCCAAAAAAGCAGCCGCGCAGTTTAGCGGGCTGCCCCCTTGGCCCCGGGGAGGCGCCCCCTTGGGATCGGGGGCGCGTGAGATACTTTTTTCGACTTTGGACCCTGCCCATTCCATGCCTGAATCCACGCTGCTTCATGAGTTGGTGGCTGTTGCCGCCGAGCGCACGCCGGAGGCGCCTGCGCTGACCTATGGCGCGGCAACGCTGAGTTACGGTGAGCTGGACACCGCCGTGCGCGGCTTGGCCAGCGGCCTGGTGGAGCTGGGCCTGGCGCGCGGCGAGCGTGTGGCGATCTACCTGGAGAAGCGCTTCGAGACGGTGGTGACGAGCTTCGGCGCGCCGGCTGCGGGCGCAGTGTTCGTGCCGTTGAATCCGCTTTTGAAGCCGGACCAGGTCGGGTTCATCCTGCGCGACTGCGACGTGCGCGTGCTCGTCACCTCGCCGGAGCGCCTCGCGCAGTTGGGCGAGGTGTTGGCCCAGTGCCCCGCGCTGCGTCATGTGGTGCTGACTCACGGGGCTGGAACGGCGCACGTGCCGGTGCACGACTGGGCGCAGTTGCTGGCCACACCCGGCCGTGCGGGCCACCGGGTCATCGACACGGACATGACGGCCATCCTTTACACCTCCGGCTCCACTGGGCGGCCCAAGGGGGTGGTGCTGTCGCATCGCAACATGGTGGCTGGTGGCAAGAGCGTGGCCACCTACTTGGAAAACCGCGCGAGCGACACCTTGCTGGCGGCGTTGCCGCTGTCGTTCGACGCGGGCTTCAGCCAGCTGACGACTGCGTTCCACACGGGCGCCCGCGTCGTGCTGCTGAACTACCTGCTGCCCAAGGACGTGCTCAAGGCGATGGAGCGTGAAAAGGTGACCGGCCTGACCGCCGTGCCGCCGCTGTACATCCAGCTCACGCAACTGGAATGGCCCGCCGCCATCGACGCGAACCTGCGTTACTTTGCCAACACCGGCGGGCGCATGCCGCGGGCGACCCTGGATCTGCTGCGCGCCAAGGCGCCGTCGGCCAAGCCTTTCCTGATGTACGGCCTGACTGAGGCCTTCCGCTCCACCTACCTGCCGCCTGAGGAGGTGGACCGCCGGCCGGACTCCATCGGCAAGGCGATTCCGAACGCCGAAATTTTGGTGCTGCGCGAAGACGGCACCGAGTGCGCGCCCGACGAGCCCGGCGAGCTGGTGCACCGGGGCGCGCTGGTGGGCCTGGGTTACTGGAATGACGCCGAAAAGACCGCCGAGCGCTACAAGCCACTGCCCGTGGGCGTGGGCGGGCGTGAAGGCGGCTTGCAGCTGCCGGAGTTCGCGGTGTTCTCGGGCGACACGGTGAAGCGCGATGCCGAGGGCTTTTTGTACTTCGTGGGGCGCCGCGACGAGATGATGAAAACCTCGGGCTACCGGGTCAGCCCGACCGAGGTGGAAGAGGTGCTGTACGCCACCGGTTTGGTTGGCGAGTGCGTGGCTTTCGGCGTCTACCACGACGCTTTGGGCCAGGCCATCCAGGTCATTGCCACGCCCCCCGAGGGCGCGGCCGAGCTGAACCTGGCCGCGCTGACCGCCGCGTGCAAGGCGCGCATGCCGGCTTACATGGTGCCGCACGGCATCGAGGTGCGCAGCGGTCCGCTGCCCCGCAACCCCAACGGCAAGATCGACCGCAAGACGCTGTCGACCGACTGGCTTGAACGTCACCCCGCATGAGCGAAACCCTGCCTGTGAAGCGTGTGCTGGAGCACGCGCCCGTCCTGTTTCCCCGTGATGCACGCGGTGAGTTGCTGGTGGGCGGCCAGCGCCTGTCGGTGTTGGCCGAGCGCGTGGGCCAGACGCCTTTCTATGCCTACGACCGCGCATTGCTGAAGGCCCGCGTGGCGGAGCTGCGGGCGGCGCTGCCGCAGGGCATCGAGCTGCACTACGCGATGAAGGCCAACCCGATGCCGGCGCTCGTGCAGTGGATGGCCGGGCTCGTGGACGGCATCGACGTGGCGTCTGCGGGTGAACTGCAGGTGGCGCTGAATGCCGGGGCCGACCCGCACGAGATCAGCTTTGCCGGGCCGGGCAAGCGCGACATCGAACTGGGCCAGGCCGTGGCGGCTGGCGTGCTGGTGAACGTGGAGACGGCGCGCGAGCTCAAGGTGCTGGCTGCCGCATCCCAGCGATTGGGATTGCCCGCGCGTGTGGCACTGCGCGTGAACCCGGATTTCGAGCTCAAGGGCTCGGGCATGCGCATGAGCGGCGGACCCAAGCAGTTCGGCATCGACGCGGAAACCGTGCCGGAGGTCTTGGCCCAGGTCGGCGCGCTGGCGGGCGAGGGCGTGGCCTTTGAAGGCTTTCACTTGTTCGCGGGCTCGCAAAACCTCAAGGCCGAAGCGATTTGCGAAGCCCAGCAGAAGAGCTACGAACTGGCCCTTCGCCTGGCCGAAGCCGCACCGGCGCCCGTCAAGTTCCTGAACCTGGGCGGTGGTTTCGGCATTCCGTACTTTCCGGGCGAGACGCGCCTGGATCTGGCGCCCATTGCCGACAACCTCGCCGCCCTGCAGACGCGTGCGAAGGCGGACCTGCCGCACGCCAAGCTGGTGATCGAACTCGGCCGCTACTTCGTGGGTGAGGCGGGTGTGTACGTCAGCCGCATCGTGGACCGCAAGCTGTCGCGCGGTCAGGTGTTTTTGGTGGCGGACGGCGGTCTGCACCACCACCTGTCGGCCTCGGGCAACTTCGGGCAGGTGCTGCGCAAGAACTACCCGGCCTCCATCGAGCCGCAAGGCCGCGTGGAGACGGCGACCGAGCCCGCCAGCGTGGTGGGGCCGCTGTGCACGCCGCTGGACCTGCTGGCCGACCGCATGGACATGGCCCGTGGGGGCATCGGCGATCTGGCCGTGGTGTACCAGAGCGGCGCCTACGGCCGCAGTGCCAGCCCCGAGGGCTTCCTGGGCCACCCGGCGTGCGTGGAAGTGCTGGTGTGAGTCAGGCCGGCGCGGCGTCTTCCCAGGCGCCGTTCTTCAGCACCTGGTGCGGCCGGAAACCAGCCTTGTAGGCCATCTTCGGGCTCTCTTCGATCCAGTAGCCCAGGTAGACGTGCGGCAGCTTGAGTTCGCGCGCCTGCTCGATCTGCCACAGCACGCCATAGGTGCCGAAGCTGGCCTCGAGGTCGGGGTCGTAGAAGGTGTAAACGGCGGACAGCCCGTCGCTCAGGATGTCCAGGATGGACACCATGCGCAGCGCGCCGGGGCCGGTTTCGCCTTCAGGCACGGGCTCGCGAAACTCCACCAGCCGTGAGTTGATGCGGCTTTGCAGCAGGAACTGCGTGTATTGGTCAACGCTGTCGTGGTCCATGCCGCCGCCGCTGTGTCGGCCGGCCTGGTAGCGCAGGTACAGGGCGTAGTGCTCGGGCGAATAGGCCAGGCGCATGACCTTGGCGTCCAGCTGTTGGTGCGCCTTCCAGGCGCGCCGTTGCGAGCGGGTGGGCACAAAGCGGTCCACCGGCACGCGCAGCGGAATGCAGGCGCGGCACTGGTCGCAGTAGGGGCGGTAGGTGAACAGGCCGCTGCGGCGGAATCCGGCCGCCACGAGGTTGGAATACGCGTCGGCGTGGATCAGGTGGCTGGGCGTCGCAACCTGCGAGCGCGCCTGCCGACCGGGCACATAGCTGCACGGGTAGGCGGCGGTGGCGTAGAACTGGATCTGCGCCAGGGGCAGTTCTTTGGGGTGCGTCACGTGGGGTCGAGGAGCCGATGCCAGTGGCCCGAATGATAGGTCCAGGGCCCGACCGGGCCGGCATCCACATGGGCGGCGAGGTGGGCCTCGAAGGCGTCGCGCGGCACTTCGGCGGCGCCGAGCGAGGCCAGATGCCGGGTGTTTTGCTGGCAGTCGATCCAGGGGATGTCGAAGCTCCGGCACAGGCAGATCAGCGCGCACAGCGCGATCTTGGACGCATCGGTGCGGCGCATGAACATGGACTCGCCGTAGAACATGCGCCCCAACTGCACGCCATAGAGGCCGCCCACCAGCTCGCCGTCCATCCAGGTTTCGATGCTGTGCATGGCCGGCCACGCGAGGTAGGCCGCCTGCAGGTCCGGCACGATCCAGGTGCCGTCCTGCCCCTCGCGCGGCGTGCTGGCACAGGCGCGCAGCACGGCGGCGCGGTCGTGGTCCACCCGGATCTCGCAGCCCGGGTTCTGCGCGAAGCGCTGCACCGTCTTGCGCAAAGACCGCGACAGCTTGAAGTTCGCGGTCTGCAGCACCATGCGCGGGTCCGGCGCCCACCACAGGGCCGGTTGCCCCGGGCTGTACCAGGGGAACACACCGCGCCGGTACGCCGCCTCCAGCCGCTCCGGCGTCAGCGTGCCGCCGGCAGCCAGCAGCCCCGGCGCGTCGGTGTCGGGCCCCAGCGCCCGGTACGAGGGCGGGAAGTCGAGGGTGGCGTCGTCCAGCCAGTCGATCATCAGCGGCTGATGCGGAAGGTGGCCACGATGTGCGACAGCTGGGCGGCCTGATCCTTCAGGCTCTCGGCAGCGGCGGCCGATTGCTCGACGAGCGCGGCGTTTTGCTGGGTCATCTGGTCCAGTTGCACGACGGCGGTGTTCACTTCGCTGATGCCGCGGCTTTGCTCGGCAGCGCCGGCGGTGATCTCGGCCACGATGGTCGTCACACGTTGCACGCTGTGCAGGATGTCTTGCATGGTGCGTGCGCTCTCGTCCACCAGCCGGCTGCCGTCGCTCACGCGCTCCACGCTGCTGCCGATGAGGGCCTTGATCTCCTTGGCGGCCTCAGCCGAGCGCTGCGCCAGCGCGCGCACCTCACCGGCCACCACGGCGAAGCCGCGCCCTTGTTCGCCCGCGCGGGCTGCTTCCACGGCCGCGTTCAACGCCAGGATGTTGGTCTGGAAGGCGATGCCGTCGATGGTGCCGATGATGTCGTTGATGCGGGCCGACGCAGCGCTGATCTGCTCCATGGTGGAGGCCACCTGCTGCGCCACCTCGCCGCCGCGCCGGGCCACGGTGGCGGTGCCGTTCGCATGGCCGTTGGCCTCCTGGGCCTGGTCGGCGCTGCGTTGCACCGTCTGGGTGATGTGCTGCATGGAGGACGCGGTTTCTTCCAGGCTCGCCGCCGCGCTTTCGGTGCGGCCACTCAGGTCTTGCGCCCCAGCTGCAATCTCGCGCGAAGCGACGGCAATGGACTCGGCGCTGTGCGCCACGCCGCGCATCACGGTCTCGATCTGCGACACGAACTGGTTGAACGCGCGGGCGATGTCGCTGAGTTCGTCTTCGCCGCGGTCGTTCAGGCGCTGGGTCAGGTCACCGCCGCCGGCACTGCCGATTTGCAGCATCGCGTCCTTCACCACCACCAGCCGGTGCAGCAGCGAGTTCACCACCCAGGTTGTCAGCAGCACCCCGCCCATCAGCAGCACCAACAGGGTGAGGCCGGCGTCCCGCAGCAGGGAGTTCAACGAGGCCAGGGCCTCGCCACGTTCGGCCGCCGTCACCAGCAGCCAGTCGGTGCCAGCCACCGGGGCGGCGCGCATGAAGAAGGCCTTGTCGGCGATCTGTGCTTCCACCAAGGTGTCCGCACCGGCCTCCAGCAACCGGGCCGCACTCAACTCGGCGGCCAGGTCGGTGATGGGCTTGAGCGTCAACTGGGTGTTGGGGTGGGCAATGATCTTGCCCTGCTTGTCGGCCAGGAAGGCGAAGCCCGATGGCGTGGGCTTGAGCTGGTTCACGGTGCCGACCACCTCGTCCAGCGTCACGTCCGAGCCCACCACGCCCTGCACCTCGCTGTTGTTGCGCACGGCGAACGCAAAGGTCACCACCAGCTTCTTGGACGACGCGGCGATGTAGGGCGCGGTCAGCACCGGCTCGTTGCTGCCGGACGCGAGCTTGTACCAAGTGCGCGAGGTGGGGTCGTAGTCGGCGGCGCGCTGGCGGTCGGGCACCGACACCATGCGCTTGTCGGCCCCGCCGACGTAAGCCAAATCCAGTGCACCCGAGGTCAGGCCTTGCTGCAGGGCGGGGCGCGGGTCTTCCGCAGCCAGGGCGGGCGCCAGGGCTTGCACCACGTGCTTCTGCGCCGTGGCCCAGGCGGCGATGCGGTCGGCCTGGGCTTGGCCGTTGGCACTCAGCTGGGTGGCGAGGTCGTGCAGGATGGTGCTGCGTGCTGCGCGGTAGCTGCTCAGCGTGGCCAGCAGCACCGACACCACCATCAGCCCCAGGCAAGCGGCCATCAGGCGCGCTTTGATCGTCTTCAGCATGGCATCTCCATCGGCGAGGGGGAGTCGAGGGCATGGTAGCTTCGCCACCCATGATCACCGTCTATGGCATACCCAACTGCGACACCGTAAAAAAAGCCCGCGTCTGGCTGGCTGAGCGGGGCCTGGAAGTCGCGTTTCATGACTTCAAAAAGCAAGGCGTGCCCGCCGACCTGCTGCCGGCCTGGCTTCAGGCGTTCGGGCGCGACAAGCTGGTCAACCGCGCCGGCACCACCTGGCGCAAGCTGGACGACGCGGTCAAGGCGGCGGCCACCGCCAGCGACGCCGGCGCCGTGGCGCTGATGCTGGCCGAGCCCAGCGTCATCAAGCGGCCCGTGGTGGCTTGGCCCGGTGGGCCGTGGACGCTCGGATTCAGTGCGGATGCGTTCGAGAAAAGTGCATCCAGCGCACCATAAACGTGCGTAGTGCCGCGCATTGGTGCGCGTTGCGCGCTGAGGTGCGCCTTAAAACCGGGCATTGAATTTGCTGTTTCGGTGCAAGCCGGCTCGGCTTGGTGCATGAGGCCCAAGTCTGGTGTCGGGTGCGACGGAGACAGCGTTGGAGACATCACTCAAGCAGGGCGCCGATGCGCTCTTCATTTTGTTGGGCGCCATCATGGTGCTGGCCATGCACGCAGGCTTTGCTTTCCTGGAGCTGGGCACCGTGCGCAAGAAGAACCAGGTCAATGCGCTGGTGAAGATCCTGGTGGACTTCGCGGTGTCGACGCTGGCGTACTTCTTCGTGGGCTACCTGGTGGCCTACGGCACGCATTTCTTTGTGGGCGCCGAGCAGCTGGCGCAGAAGAACGGCTTCGAGCTGGTCAAGTTCTTCTTCCTGCTGACCTTTGCCGCGGCGATTCCGGCCATCGTGTCGGGCGGCATCGCCGAGCGGGCCCGCTTCGGCCCGCAACTGGCGGCCACCTCGGTCATCGTGGGCTTCGTGTACCCATTCTGTGAGGGCATCGCCTGGAACCAGGCGTTCGGCGTGCAGGCCTGGCTCAAGGCGGCCACGGGTGCGGAGTTCCATGACTTTGCCGGCAGCGTGGTCGTGCACGCGGTGGGTGGCTGGATCGGCCTGGCGGCGGTGCTGCTGCTCGGCCCCCGGTTGAACCGCTACCGCAAGGACGGCGCCATGAGCGCGCACCCGCCGTCGAGCATCCCGTTCCTGGCGCTGGGCGCCTGGGTGCTGACGGTGGGCTGGTTCGGCTTCAACGTGATGAGCGCGCAGACGCTGGACAAGATGTCGGGCCTGGTGGCGGTGAACTCGCTGCTGGCCATGGTGGGCGGCACGCTGGTGGCCACGCTGCTGGGCCGCAACGATCCGGGCTTTGCGTACAACGGCCCGTTGGCTGGCCTGGTGGCCGTGTGCGCGGGGTCGGACGTCATGCACCCCATCGGCGCGCTGGTCACTGGCGGTGTGGCGGGGTGGTTGTTCGTGCAGTTCTTCACCCTCACGCAAAACCGTTGGAAGGTGGACGACGTGCTGGGCGTGTGGCCGTTGCACGGCCTGTGCGGCGCCTGGGGCGGCATTGCCTGCGGCATCTTCGGCCAGACGGCCCTGGGCGGCATCGGCGGCGTGAGCTTGGGCGCGCAGGCGCTGGGCACGCTCGCGGGCGTGGCTTGGGCGCTGGCCGGGGGCTTTGTGGTGTACGGCGTGATCCGCCAGTTCGTCGGCCTGCGCCTGGATGCCGAGCAGGAGTTCGAGGGCGCGGACCTGTCCATTCACAAAATCGGCGCCACCCCCGACCGCGAGGTCAGCTGGTAAGCTGGTTCCAACGCTCCCAAAACGGCCCCTCGCGGGGCCTTTTTTCATCATGTTCACAGGCATCGTCCAGGGCGTCGCCCGCGTTGAGTCCATCCTGGCCCGCGAGGGGCTGCACACCCTGCACCTGAAGTTTCCTGAAGGCTTCGACCAGGACCTGGCCATTGGCGCCAGCGTGGCGTGCGACGGCGTGTGCCTGACCGTCACCGAGCGGCCTGCACCCGACGTGGCCACCTTCGACGTGATGGCCCAGACGCTCAACCTCACCACGCTGGGCGGCCTTCAGGCCGGCTCGGGCTTGAACGTGGAGCGGGCGGCGAAGGAGGGCGTCGAGATCGGCGGGCACCCGCTGTCGGGCCATGTGGATGTGTCGGCCCGCATTGCCGAGATCCGCCAGCCTGACAACAACCACGTGATCCGCTTCGCGCTGCCCGCGCCGTGGATGCGTTACGTGTTCGCCAAGGGCTACATCGGCGTCAACGGCTGCAGCCTGACGGTGGCGGAAGCCCACCGCGAGCGTGACGGCTCCGGCTGGTTCGAGGTGTGGCTGATTCCCGAAACCCTGCGCATGACCACCTTCGGCGCCAAGACCGTGGGCGACGTGGTGCACATCGAGATCGAGCGCAGCACCCAGGTGGTGGTGGACACCGTGCGCGACGCGCTGGACGAAAAGCTCGGCCCCTTGCTGCCGGTGCTGGAAGCGCTGGCGCGCGAGCGCGGCATCGACCTCGATGGGCTGGCCCTCAAGCGCTGACGCTGCGCTGATCCCGCACTGATCCTGCCGGCCACGCGCACCCACACCCCACACCTCCGCCCATGCTGATCAACTGCGTCCTGTACGACGACGGCCGCGTCGTGGCCGAGCCCGGCCTGGCTGGGGTGTCGGAGGCGCTGGCGCGGCAATCGGGCTTTGTGTGGATCGCGCTGAAAGACCCGGACGACGCCGAGCTGGCGCTGCTGCAATGCGAGCTCAACCTGCCGCCGCTGGCGGTGGAAGACGCCCGCAAGGGCCACCAGCGGCCCAAGCTGGAGGAGTACGGCGACCTGCTGTTCGCCGCCATGCACCTGGTGGAGCCCGCGCAAGACGGCGAGCCCGGTGAGTTGCAGGTGGGCGAGGTGCACGTGTTCGTCGGCGCGCGCTTTGTGGTGTCGGTGCGGCACCGCAGCACCCAAGGCTTTCTCGGCGTGCGGGACCGGGCCCAGCGCGAGCCGCATCTGCTGCGCATGGGGCCGGGCTTCGTGTTCTATGCCCTCATGGACGCCGTGGTGGACCGGTACTTCCCACTCATGGATGCCGTTGAGGCCGAGCTGGAGCAGCTGGAAGAGACCATGTTCCAGAAGGGGCGGGACCGGCAGGCTGTGGTGCAACAGCTCTTCGCGCTGAAGCAGCGGTTGGCGGTGCTGCGCCACGCGGTCAGCCCGCTGCGCGAAGTGGCCGGCAAGCTGCACGGCGGTCGCGTGCCCCAGGTGTGCCGCGCGATGGAAGAGTATTTCCGCGACGTGGATGACCACCTCGTGCGGCTGCAGGGCAGCATCGAAGCCGCCCGTGAAACCATCATCGCGGCCACCCAGGTCAACCTCACGCTGGTCACCATCGACGAGTCTCTCGTCACCAAGCGGCTGGCCGCGTGGGCTGCGATCTTTGCCGCGTCCACCGCACTGGCCGGCATCTGGGGCATGAACTTCGAGGGCATGCCCGAACTGAAATGGGCCTACGGCTACCCGATGGCACTCGGGGCGATCGCCACCGTCAGCGGTTTGCTGTTCTGGCGCTTCCGTCGCCTGGGCTGGCTCTGAGCCCCCCGCCCGCGCCCAGCCGCCTGTCCGCGCCCACGGCCGCCTGATCCGCCGGCACGCCGGCCTGTCGTGTGCCCGTTGGCCCGCAGGCCTGTGCTGCCTAACCTGCCTCGCATCGAGGACAGGAGGTGCCCATGCTGCACATCGACAACGTGTACAAGACCTACGGCAGCCGCACGGCGGTGGACGGCGTCACGCTGCAACTCACGCCCGGTGTGGTCGGTTTGGTGGGGCACAACGGGGCGGGCAAGAGCACTCTGCTGCACCTGCTGGCCACGCTGACGCGGCCCACGCGCGGGCAGCTGTTGCTGGACGGGCAAGACATCGTGGCCCGGCCCGACGTGATGCGGCAGCGCCTGGGCTACCTGCCGCAAGACTTCGGCGTGTACCCGCACCTCACGGCGCTGGAGTTCTTGTCGTACTTCGCGGCGCTGAAGGGCGTGCGCAACGCCGCCCGCCTGCATGAACTGCTGGCGCTGGTGAACCTGCAAGACCAGGCCCACCAGCCGGCCATTGCGTTCTCGGGCGGCATGCGCCAGCGCCTGGGCATTGCGCAGGCGCTGCTCAACGACCCCGACGTGCTGATCGTGGACGAGCCCACCGCGGGGTTGGACCCGGAGGAACGGCTGCGGTTTCGGCGGCTGCTGGGCGACCTGGGGCAGCGGCGCCTGGTGCTGCTGTCCACCCACATCGCGTCCGACATTGAAAACCTCGCCTCCCGCATCGCTGTGATGCGCCAGGGCCGGCTGCTGGCGTTCGAGTCGCCGCAGAGCTTCATCGAGGCCGCCCAGGGGCGCGTCTGGCGGGTGCAGCTGTCGTCGGCCGCGGCGGGCCGCCTGCCGGCCACGGTACAGATGCTTCAAGCCCAGCCGGTGGGCGACGGCCTGCTGCTGCGTCTGGCGCACGACACCCGCCCCTGCATGGACGCCGAGCCCGTTCAGCCCACGCTGGAAGAGGCCTTGGCGCTGCTTCAAGCGCAGGCGGGCGCTGACCGCGTGGCGGAGGCCGCATGAGCGCCGCCGGCATGTGGGCTCTGGTGCTGCACGAGTGGCGTTTGCGCAGCCGCCGCGGCAGCAGCCTGGTGGCCTTGCTGGCCGTGGTGGCGCTGACCTGGGCCATGGTGCTGGACCCGGCCTCGGGCGCGGCGTTGATGGTGGTGCACCGCCAGCGCATGGCCTACGACAGCCAGGCGCTGGCCTTCGCCACCACGCTGATGGGGGCCTTGCTGTTCGGCCTGGCGGGCTTCTACCTGACCCGCGGGCGCACCGAGGAAGACCTGCGATGCGGCACCGCTGCGGTGCTGGCCGCCACGCCCGCGCGGCCGCTGCAACTGCTGGGCGCACGCTGGCTGGGCGGGGTGGCCTACCTGCTGGGCCTGGGCACGCTGGCCATGCTGACCGTGTGGGTGCTGCAACTGCTGCGGGGCGAGGGCCCGCTGCAGCCCACGCCCTACCTGCAGATGCTGCTGCTGGGCCTGCTGCCGGGCTTGATGTGGTGCGCGAGCCTGGCCGTGCTGGCCGATGCCTGGGCCCCGCTGATCGCCAAGCGCGGCGACGTGCTGTATTGGTTGCTGTGGCTGGGGCAGATGGCCTTCATGCCGGTGTTCTTGAGCCAGGGGCGGCTCGCGCTCAGTGGTTGGCAGGTGTTTGACTTCCAGGGCAGCTCGGTGCTGGTGGTGGGGCTGAGCGAGCTGCTGGACGTGGCGCACGTGACGGTGGGCGGTGGCCCGTTCGATGCGGCGCTGCCCGTGCTGCGCATGCCCGCCGGCTTGTGGACGCGCGAGCTGGTGGCGCTGCGCCTGGGCTCCATGCTGCTGGCGATGCTGCCCCTGGGGCTGGCCGCCGCGGTGTTCCATCGCTATGCGCCAGACCGCGTTCGGCCCCGTGCTTCAGCGCGTGCCGGGGTGCTGCAGCGGGCGTTGAACGTCATCCGACAGCCCTTGCGACGCGGGGCGGGGCGCATGTGGCTGGGTGCGGTGCGCCTGCCGCGGCCGTGGGGGCCGGCGCTGGCCGAGCTGACGCTGGTGTGGCATGCGCAGCCGTTGTTGGCGGCGGCCGCCGTCGCCGGGGCGCTGGCCGGTGCCACGGTGCCGGCGCTGGCCTTGCCCGGCGTGATGGCCGCCACGCTGGCGGCCTGGGGGCTGGCGTTGGCGGACATTGCCTCGCGCGAGTGGCAATCGGGCACCACGGGGCTGCTGGCCGCCGCGCCCGGCGGCGCCAGCGCCCGCGGGCTGCGGCTGGTGGGCGTGGCTGTGGCCTGGGGGTGGGTGTTGTTGCTGCCTGCCGCCTGGCGCAACGACGCGGCCTGGGGTGTGGGTGGGTTTGCCTGCGCGGCCGGCGTGGCCTGTGCGGGGGCGCTTGCGGTGTTGCTGGGGCGGTTGACGCGCGGTTCACGGGCGTTCTTGGCGGCCTTTTTGTTTGCGCTGTACCTCAACTTGCAACGCACGGGCGTGCCGGCGCTGGACCTGTTCGGCCTGTTGGGGCAGGCCACCCTGGGCAGCGCCGCGGCCTACGGTGCGGCCGCGGTCTTGGTGGTGGCGTTGGTGCACCGGCTGAACCGGGCGTGACCTCCGGCGCGTGGGCAGGGGGCGCCTAGCATCCCCCGCCCGATGAACCGTTCTTGCGTTGCCATGCTGCGAATCTTGTTGCCCCTTGCCCTGGGCCTGACCCTGCCGCCCGCCGCGGTGCAGGCGCAAACCCAACTTGCCACCGGCACCGCCGCCGCCACTGCGGCGACGCCTGACCCTGTGGCACATCTCGTGGGCCAGCTGGACCTGAGCGCCTACAAGGCCACCATCAAAGGCCTGACGCAGTTCGGTGACCGCCGCCAGGGCACCGCCCGCAACCGCGCCGCGCTGGACTGGATCGAAGCCCAGCTGCGGGCCTACGGCTGCACGCCGGTGGAGCGCCTGCGCTACGACTTCACCGAGCCGGCGCGCCGCGGGCCCGTGGCCTTGCAACCGCGCCGTGCGGCCGGGCCGGCGGCGCAAGGCGGGGGCACGCTGTTTGGCAACCGCGCCGCCATCGGCGTGAACGCCGACCCCATGGCGCAGCCCGACGAGCGCCTGCGCGCCCTGAACGCCGAACTCACGCCCGTGGGCACCTCGCCGCGCGAGAGCGTGTACTGCACCAAAGTCGGCACCACCCGGCCCGACGAGATGTACCTCGTGTCCGCCCACATGGACGGCCTGGGCTTTGGCGAGGCCGCCAACGACGACGGCTCCGGCACCGCGCTGGTGATGGAGCTGGCCCGCATCTTCAGCGCGCCGGGCGTGAGCACCGAGCGGTCCATCCGCTTCATCTTGTGGAACAACGAAGAGACCGGCCTCAACGGCGCGCAGGCCTACATCGCGCAGCGCAAAGACCTGCAGGGGCTGGAGTCGCCCCCGGGCTCGGGCCGCTACCCCGAGCCGCGCTGGTTGGGCCTCATCCAGCACGACATGCTGCTGTTCGACCACGGCATGCCCGTGCCCCAGCTGGATGACCAGGGGCGGCCCAAGCTGGATGCACGCGGCCTGCCGCTCTACACCGCACCCAAGGAGCAGCGGGCGGAGGCCGACGTCAACATCGAGTTCCAGATCAACTCCAAGCAGGCGGACGCCTCGGCCAAGCTGGCCTGGCACCTGCGCAGTGCCAACGAGTTCTACGCCACCGACTACCCCGCCGCCGTGGGGCATCGCATGACGAACACCGACTCGGTGCCCTTCATGGACCTGATCCCGGCGGTGTCGTTGCGTGAGAACGAGCGCGGCATGCACATCGGCGCTGGCTGGAACCCGCACTGGCACCAGCCGACCGACCTGTACAGCACTTACTCCGACAAGGACTTCCTGCTGGGCCTGAACGCGGCGCAAACCACGCTGGCGGGCATCGCCCAGCTGGCTGGCGCCAAGGTCAAGCCGCAACCCTGAGCGGGCGCCGCACGCGGTCGCGCAGCAGCAGGCCCGGCCGCTCCACGCCGTAGTGCAGCGCGGCACCCAGCGCCGCAATCGCGAGGGCGTACACCGGCACCATGGCCAGGCCTTGCCAGCCCAGGGCCGGCGCCACCCAGGTGTGCACCGCGTGCAGGGCCAGCTTGTGGCTCAGGTACAGGCTGTACGACAGGCCCGCCAGCCAGGCCATGCCCGGCACGGCCGGCAGGCGCGGCGAGGCGGCGGCCAGCACCAGGCAGGCCAACCCCGCTGACAGCAGCGGCCAGCCCACGGCATTGGCGGGCAGCCCGGTGCGGTGGTCGAACAGCGAGAACGCCGCGGCCAGCAGCAGGCCCCCCGCAACAGCCCAGCGCCCGGGTTGGGCTTGCAGCCGTTGCCACAGCGCGGGGCGCGCCACCCGCAGGGCGGCCAGGCCCACGCCGGCCAGCAGGCCGTCCAGCCGCGTCCACGTGGGGTAGTACAGGTCTTCAATGAACCAGGGGCGGTCGGACTGGGTGGCGTTTCCGTGCCACCACAGCGCGGTACGCAGTGCAATGCCGCCCAGCACCACCGCAGCGCCCGCCAGCGCCACGCCGCGCGCGGTGGCGCGCCGGTTCAGGGCGAGGGCCAGCACCGGGAACAGCAGGTAGAAGTGCTCCTCCACGCACAGCGACCAGGCATGCGAGAACGCCTGGTTCTGCGCGTAGTCGATGCACAGGTTCAGCGTGAAGGTCAAAAACTGCCACAGCGGCGCCAGGCCCGGCGCCTCGCGCAGCGCCGGGGCACTGGCATACACGGCCACCACCACCAGGTAGGCCGGCAGGATGCGCCACGCACGGCGCAGGTAGAAGTCGCGCAAGCGCACCGGCTCGCGCCGTTGCAGGGCGCCCAGCCATTGCGAGCCGATCAGAAACCCGCTGAGCACGAAGAACAAGTCCACCCCCGCCCAACCGAAGCGCGTGATGGCATCCCATGGCGCGCCCAGCCCGCCAATGAGAAAGGTGTGGAACAGCATCACCCAGACGATGGCCAGGCTGCGCAGGAGGTCCAGCCCGGGGAGTCGGGCTTCGGGGGCGGCGCTCATGGCCGTCAACGCGCCAGGCGCACCGTGCCGCAGTCTTGCTCCCAGCCTTGGTGGCGGTCGCGCGGGCGCGGCGCCGGCCCGTCGGTGATGACGTCGTGCCAGCGCCATTGGGCCTTGAGCTCCAGCGGGCCTTGGGCGGGCAGGGCGTACGCGTCGTTCAGCGTCAGGCTGGCCTGCAGTTGTTGGCCGGCGCGCAGCAGCAGGTAGTCCCCCGCGGCCGGGTCACCACGCTTGCGCAGGGCGCCCTGAAACGGCACCTCACCCTGCGGGCCGCGCACCTGCACGAATCGGCCGAACCAGCCGCCTTCAAACGGGCTGCCCCAACGCAGCAACTGCAGGTCATGCAGGCCCTGGTTCACCAGCGTGAAGTGCAGGTGCACGAGGCCGGCAGGGTTGGATTCGGCCCGGAAGCGGCAGGCGAGGTCGGCGGCTTGAGGGGTGGCGGCCAGGGTCATGGCGGGGCTGGCCAGCAGGCACAGCGCTGCGGCGAGTTGGCGGGGCAGGGGCATGGGGCGCAAGCCTAGCGGAAGGGGCCGCCTGTGGAGTGGCGGCTTCCCATGAAAAACGCCACCCGAAGGTGGCGCGGAATGACGGCAGTCGCCGTTCAGTTCTTGAACGGGTTGTTCTCGGTGAAGTACTCGTGGCTGTCGGAGTTGTCCAGCGCCTTGGTGGGGTTGGACTTGGCCAGACTCAGAGCCGCGCTTTGGCCGTAGGCCCAGTCATCCGTGCCGGCAATCACGTTGAAGTGCATCATTTCGTGCACCAGCGTGCCGCCCTTGCTGTCGGTGCCGGTCATGGGGGCGTTCCAGAAGGCGCCGCACACGTAAATCTTGTACGGCTGCGTCGGGTACACGTAGGCAAATGTGCCGGTGTCCTTGCAACTGCAATCCAGCGTCAGCGCGGCCGTTTGGAATGCGTTGCGGGCCTTCACGAAGTGGTCCTTGGCGGTGTTCCAGCGCGCCAGCGTGTAGGCGCCAAACCAACTGGTGTAGCGCGCCGTGGCCGAGGGCGTGCCGCTCAGGTAGGCCGCCGAGTTGGTGGCGTAGTTGGTGGCTGCGGTCACGGCGGAGGCCAGCGTGGACTTTTGCGTGGTAGTGCAAGCGCCGGTGTAGGAGATGCTGGCCGCTGCGGCCGTGGCCGTGGGGGCGGCCAGGGCGGTGGCAGCGTCCGTGCTGGCGGCGGCGCTGCCTTGGGCGTCCAGCTTTTCGTTGCGGTTTTGTGCCCACAGGTAGTGAGCTGCGGTGCTGTGCATCGTTTGTGCGCCGGCGCCGTGGGTGCCACGGTCACTCAGGAACTCGATGGCATAGCGGCCGTTGCGATTGAAGTCGTAATGGCCGGTCAGTTCAACCTTGTAGTTCAGTGTGGCACCGGCGGCGATCTCGACGTAGTCCTTGGCGGTGGGCGCTGCACGCTTGACGACGGCGCCGGTGTAGCGCACCGGGGCGTCGTCGCGGGTCACGCGGAACAGCGCGCCGCTCATCTGATCGCTAGGCAGTTGCCAGCGCAGCACCTGCACCGCGGTGCGGCAGACGTTGGTGATGGCCACGTCCACGTGCACGTCCACGTCGCCGTTGACGATGGGGGATGCGCTATTGACGCGCACGTCCAGGCAGTTGGTGTTGGCCGCGTGGGCGGCGCCGGTGGCGGCCACGGCCAGGGCGGTGGCGGTCAGCTTGAACCAAGTCTTCATGCGAGCTCCTGTGGCGCCCAAGGCCGGGCGCGGGTTGGAAGAAGCGGCGCATTCTGGTGAGCCGCCCCGCCCGCGCAGAGTGGGACAAACCTGTCACCTGAATCAGCGGGGCGCGCCTGTCGGGCGCAGCCGACAGACTTCGGGAAACACCCGGCGACGCAGGGGCAACGGGGCCGGTATTCGGGCGCACGAATTCGCGTCGGACTGCACGCGGGTATTCGGGTTTGCCCGGTTTCAGGTGGGTTACGTCGATACCATCTGCCACCTTTGCCCCGGCCTGCCTGTGAACCTTGTTCTCCCCGTCGTGACGTCTGCTCGGAGCGCGGCATGACAGCCCGTCCGCGCCTGTTTCCGCTGACCTGGCCCCTGCTGCTGGAGCTGTTGCTGGGCATTGGCATCGGCGTGATCGGCACGGCGCTGGCGGGTCGCCTGTCTGACCAGAGCGGCGCGGCGTTTGGCATCGCCAATCAGGTGTTTGCCGCCCTGTTCGTGCTGTTCCGGGTGATCGGGGCGGGCGTGAGCGTGGCGGTCACGCAGGCCCTGGGCGCTGGCCGCCGCGACCAGGCCGACGCCGTAGCCCGGGCCGTGGTGGGCGCCAGCACCTGGCTGGGGCTGGCTGGCGCTGCGGCGGCGCTGCTGGCCGCGGGGCCGATGTTGCAGATGGTGAACACCCCGGCCGACGTGGCGCCGCTGGCGCGCACGCTGCTGCAAGCGCTGGCGCCGGCCCTGCTGCTGGATGCCTGGAACGCCAACATGTCCAGCGTCATGCGGGCGCACCTGCGCAGCCGCGAGGCCTTGGTGGTGGTGGTGGTCATTCAAATCATCACGCTCACCGTGGCGCTGCTGGCCATGCCGCACCTGGGGCTGCCGGGCTACGCGCTGGCGTGCATCCTGGGGCGCGGGGTGGGCCTGGGCCTGCACATCACGCTGTGGCGCAGCCGGCTGGACTTGCGGTTGCTGTGGGCGGATTGGTGGCGCCTGGTGCGTGCGCCGCTGGCCACCGTGCTGCACATCGGCATTCCCGGCGCGGCGGAAAACATCGCCTGGCGGGCAGCGTTCATGACCAGCCTGGCGGCCGTGGCGCAGATGGGTTCGCACGCCCTGGCCACGCACGCTTACACGATGCAGTTCCTGCATGTGATCCTGATGTTCGGCCTGGCGATCGGCTTTGCCGTGGAAATCCTGGTCGGCCACATGATTGGCGCGGGCGAGTTGCACGCGGCGCACCGCCTGGTGCGCAAGTCGTTGGCGCTGGGCATCGTGGTGGCGTTCGTCGTGGCGGGCAGCTTTGCGCTGGCGGGGCCGTGGCTGGTGTCGCGCTTCACGTCGGACCCGCAAATCATTGCGCTGGGCTGCACCCTGCTGTGGTGGACGGTGCTGGTGGAGCCGGGGCGGACCTTCAACCTCGTGGTCATCAATGCGCTGCGTGCCACCGGCGACGCCCGCTACCCGGTGATCGCCGGAGCGGCGTCCATGGCGGTGGTGTTGGCGGGCGGCAGCTGGTTCCTGGGCGTGCACCTGGGCTGGGGCCTGGTGGGCGTGTGGATCGCCTACGCGGCGGATGAGTGGATTCGAGGCCTGCTGATGTGGCGGCGATGGGCGACACTGGGGTGGCTGCCCCATGCCCGCGCGGCGCATCGAAAACTGCGTCACGCGCAGCCAGGCTGAGCCGGGCGCCGCCCTGTAGGCGGGGCTCAGTGTTTTCCTAGTCAGTAAAACTTGAGGGATGTTTTCTACAATGCGCCCCTTTCGCCTCGCTCGCACCCAGCCCATGACCTCTTCTTTGCTCTCTGCACGGACCCTGGCCGCTTTGTCGCTGTGGGCCGTGTCGGCCGTGGCCCAGGCTCAGCAGCCTGCGGTGATCTTCGACATGGGCGGCAAGTTCGACAAATCCTTCAACCAGGCCGGCTACCAAGGCGCCGAGCAGTGGAAGAAGGAGTCGGGCAAGGCCTATCTCGAGTTCGAGATCAGCAACGACACCCAGCGCGTGCAGGCCCTGCGCCGCATGGCCGAGCGGGGCGCCAGCCCCATCATCAGCATCGGCTTTGCCCAGGCGTCAGCGCTGCAGCAGGTGGCCAAAGACTTCCCCAAGACGCAATTCGCCATCATCGACGCCCAGGTGAACCTGCCCAACGTGCAGTCCGTGCTCTTCAAGGAGCAAGAGGGCAGCTACGTGGTCGGCGCCATGGCCGCACTCGTCAGCAAGAGCGGCAAGGTGGGCTTCGTGGGCGGCATGGACATCCCGCTGATCCGCAAGTTCCAGTGCGGCTACGAGCAGGGCGCCAAGGCGACCAACGCCAAGATCGAAGTGTTCTCGAACATGACCGGCACCACCTCCACTGCCTGGAACGACCCCACACGCGGCGGTGAACTGGCCAAGGCGCAGTTCGCCAAGGGCTCGGACGTGGTGTTCGCCGCGGCCGGCGGCACGGGCATCGGCGTGTACCAGGCCGCCAAGGATGCGGGCAAGCTGGCCATCGGCGTGGACAGCAACCAGAACCACGTGCAGCCCGGCACCATGCTGACCTCCATGGTCAAGCGCGTGGATGTGGCCGTGTACAACGTGCTCAAGGGCTGGAAGCCCGGCGTGCAGGTGCTCGGCCTGAAGGAAGGCGGCGTGGACTACGCCGCCGACGAGCACAACGCCAAGCTGCTGACGCCGGCCCTCAAGACCAAGGTCGACGCCATCAAGGCAGACATCATCTCCGGCAAGGTGAAGGTGGCTGACTACATGGCCGACAACGCCTGCAAGTTCTGATTTCACCGCGATGAGCAAGCGTGTGCTGGTGGCGCTGCTGGGCGCCGTGGTGCTGGGCGGATTGACCTGGCTGCTGTGCGTCATGGTCATGGCCGCCTTGATGCAGTGGTTCGCAACGCTCCCGCCAGAAACCGGGCGCACCCTGAACGTCGCGCTGCGCGTGGTGTTCCCGCTGCTGCTGGGCGGCGCGGGCTGGCTGGTGTGGTGGCGCGGCCGCGCCAAGCGGGTGCAGGCGCCATGAGCACGCCGGCAGTTCGCCTGCGGGCGATTTCCAAGCGCTTCGGCGCCGTGCAAGCCAACCGCGAGGTGTCGTTCGACATCGCCGCAGGCGGTGTGCATGGCCTGGTGGGCGAAAACGGCGCCGGCAAGAGCACGCTGATGGCCATCCTCTACGGCTACTACCACGCCGACGCGGGTCACATCGAGATTGACGGCCAGCAGGTTCACATCGCCAACAGCCAGCAGGCCATCGAATTGGGCATCGGCATGGTGCACCAGCACTTCATGTTGGTGGACACGCTGACCTGCCTGGAAAACATCATGCTGGGCGCGGAGGGCGGGTTCTTCCTGGCGCCGTCCAAGGCCAAGGTGCGCGCCAAGCTGGACGCGCTGATGGCTGAAACCGGCCTGCACGTGCAGCTGGACGCGGTGGTGGCCGATTTGCCCGTGGGCGAGTTGCAGCGGCTGGAAATCCTGAAGGCGCTGTACCGCGGCGCCAAGATCCTGATCCTGGACGAGCCCACCGCGGTGCTGACCCCGCAGGAGACCGACCAGCTCTTCGTGACCCTGCGCAAGCTGCAGGCCCGCGGCACCACGCTGATCCTGATCACGCACAAGCTGCGCGAGGTGATGAGCCTGTGCAGCGCGGTGACCGTGATGCGGGCCGGCCAAGTGGTGGAAACGCGCCCGATTGCCGACTGGAGCGAAGAAGCGCTGGCCGAGAGCATGGTGGGGCGCAAGGTCACGCTGGGCCGCCCCGCCGGCCTGGAAGTGCATGCCGGCTCAGTGCGCTTGCAGGCCACGGGCCTGGGGCTCAAGCATGCCAACGGCGTGCCGGCCTTGAAGGACGTGAGCCTCACGCTCAAAGCGGGCGAAATCGTCGGCGTGGCGGGCGTGTCGGGCAACGGGCAGAGCGAACTGCTCGAAGTGCTGTCGGGCTTGCGTGCGCCGGACGCCGGGCGGCTGGAGCTGGGCGGTCAAACCTTTGCGCCTGACGCGTGGCTGAACACCGCCCAAGCCCGGCCGCTGCGTCTGGCCCATGTGCCGGAAGACCGGCATGCCGTGGGTTTGGTGATGAGCTTCCCGGCCTGGGAATCAGCCGTGCTGGGTTATCAGAACCTGCCGAAGTACCGCAAGGGCGCGGCCATGAACCATGCGGTGATGCAGGCGGCCACGCGCGGGATGCAGGAGCGTTTTGACGTGCGCCCGCGCGACGAACACCTGGGTTCTTCCAAGTTTTCCGGCGGCAACCAGCAAAAGTTGATTTTGGCGCGCGAGATCGGCGAGCAGCCGACGGTGTTGCTCGTGGGCCAGCCCACGCGCGGTGTGGACATCGGCGCCATCGAATTCATCCACAACCAGCTGCGCGCCTTGCGCGACGCCGGCTGCGCGGTGCTGCTGGTCAGCAGCGAGCTGGATGAAATCCTGGCGTTGGCCGACCGTGTGGTCGTGATGAACGCAGGCCGCATCACCGGCGAACTCGCCATCGAAGATTGCGATGAAAAGCGCCTTGGCCTGCTGATGGCCGCTCAAGAAGAACGAGTCGCTGCATGAGCCAGCCCATTCAACTCCCCCGCTGGATCGACATCGGCCTGCTGCCGCTGTGGAACCTGGCCATCGCCTTGGTCGTGGCCGGCCTGGTGGTGCTGGTCATCGGCCACAGCCCCTGGCAGGCGCTGACCGTGCTGCTCAACGGCGCGCTGGGCAGCGTGCGCGGCCTTGGGTACTCGCTGTACTACGCCACCACCTTCATCTTCACCGGCCTGGCTGTGGCGGTGGCCATCCATGCCGGCCTGTTCAACATCGGCGGCGAGGGCCAAGCCACGCTCGGCGGCGTTGGCGTGGCACTGGTGGCGCTGTGGCTGGGCGCCAAGCTGCCGGCCGTGGTGCTGCTGCCGCTGCTGGTGGTGGCGGCGGCCGTGTTCGGCATGCTGTGGGCGGCCTTGCCGGCTTACCTGCAGGCCTGGCGCGGCAGCCACATCGTCATCACCACCATCATGTTCAATTTCCTGGCGGCGGGCCTGAACGGCTACCTGCTGGTGAACTGGCTGCGCCCGGCGGGCAGCATGGCGGTGGAGTCGGCCGAGTTCGCCGACAGCGCCCGCATGCCGGCGCTGCACCAGATCGCCGCAGCGGTGGGCATCGAGCTGCCCTCGTCGCCGTTGAATCTGAGCTTGGTCATTGCCTTGCTGGCCTGCGTGTTCGTCGCGTGGTTCCTCTGGAAGAGCGCCGCCGGCTACGCCGTGCGGGCCGTGGGCAGCGCGCCGCGGGCGGCGCATTACGCCGGCATTGCGCCGCGCAAGCAGGTGCTGCTGGCGATGGCGCTGTCCGGCGCGCTGGCGGGCATGGTGGGCATCAATGAAATCTCGGGCGTGCAAGGCAAGCTGACGCTGGACTTCGTGGCCGGCGCCGGGTTCACCGGCATCGCCGTGTCGCTGATGGGCCGCAACCACCCGGTGGGCATCGTGCTGGCGTCGCTGCTGTTCGGCGTGCTGTACCAGGGTGGGGTGGAAGTGAGCTTCGAGTTGCAAGGCTTCAGCCGTGAGATGGTGGTGACGGCCCAGGGCTTGATCGTGCTGTTCTCCGGGGCCATGGCCACGGTGAGCGCGCCGCTGTTCGCCCGCGTCTACGCCGCGATGAAGGGAGGCCGCTGATGGATGACGTGCTGATCGCGTCGGTGCTGGCGTCCACCTTGCGGGTGTCGGCGCCCTTGCTGCTGTGCGCCATGGCCGGTGTGCTGTCCGAGCGTGCCGGGGTGGTGGACTTGGGCCTGGAGGGCAAGATGCTGTTCGCCGCGTTTGCCGCGGCGGCGGTGGCCGCGGTCACGCAGTCCACCGTGTACGGCGTGCTGGCGGCCATTGCCGTGGCATGTGTGGCGTCGGTGCTGCATGGCTTTGCATGCGTCACGAACCGGGGCGACCAGGTCGTGTCGGGTGTGGCCCTCAACATGATCGCTGCGGGCTTGACCGTGGTGCTGGGCATCGCCTGGTTCGCGCAAGGCGGGCAAACGCCCCCGATCGCGCCCGAGGTTCGCTTGACCGCGCTGGCCCCGGCTTTTGCCGAACCCCAACCGGGTCACTGGTTCGCATCGGTGGTGGGCCATGGGTTCCTGAGTCACAACGTGCTGGTGTACGTCGCGTTCCTGATGGTGGCGGCGGTGTGGTTCTTCCTGGAGCGCACGCGCCCGGGGCTGCGCCTGCGCGCCGTGGGCGAGAACCCGGCCATGGTGGAGGCGGCTGGCATGTCGGTGCAGCGGCTGCGTTACCAGGCGCTGTTGATGAACGGCGTGCTGTGCGGTCTTGCCGGCGCCTATTTGACGTTGGCGCAAAACGCATCGTTCTCCCCCAACATGACCGCAGGTCGCGGCTTCATCGCCCTGGCCGCCATGATCTTCGGCAAGTGGAAGCCGCTGCCGACCATGGGCGCCTGCTTGCTGTTCGGCTTCCTGGACGCGATGGCCATTCGCCTGCAAGGCGTGCAACTGCCCGGCGTGGGCGAGGTGCCGGTGCAGTTGATCCAGGCGCTGCCCTACATCCTGACGGTGGTGCTGCTGGCTGGCTTCATCGGCTCCGCGATCGCCCCCAAGGCCCTCGGCCGCCCCTACGTGAAGGAGCGCTGAGATGGAGCTGACCCAGGAGCTGTTGGACCGCCTGCTGGCCGAATCGCTGCGCGCCCGCGAGTTCTCGCACGCGCCGTATTCCAAGTACCGGGTCGGTGTGGCCCTGCTCGACGAACAGGGCCGCATCCACATCGGCGCCAACGTCGAGAACGCGTCGTTTCCACAAGGCTGGTGCGCCGAGCCGTCGGCGCTGACCGCCATGATCATGGCCGGCGGCAAGCAGGCCAAGGTGGCGCTCGTCACCGGGCCGGGCCCGGACATCATCACGCCGTGCGGCGGCTGCCGCCAAAAGCTCCGGGAGTTCTCCGTGCCCGATGAGCTTGTCATCATTGCCGGCGATCCTGGCGGCATCCGCCAGCGCTGGACCCTGGCCGAACTGTTGCCCCACAGCTTCGGGCCCTCTCATCTCAATTTCTGAGGTTTTCCATGATCGACAACAAGACCCTCGACGTCGCGATCCGCGCGAGCGTCGAGAAGCTGCAATCCCTGTTCGGCGCTGCGCCGGAAGTCGCCGTGGTGCTGGGCTCGGGCTGGGCCGGTGCGGTGAGCCATGTGCAAGACGGCCAAAACCTGCCGTACACCGAACTGCCGGCCTTCCCGCAGCCCAAGGTGGAAGGGCACGTGAATGAGATCGTGGTCGGCCACATCGGTGGCCAGCGCGTGGTGTTCCTGCGGGGCCGTGCGCACACCTACGAGTCGGGCGAATGCACCGGCATGGCCGGCGCCCTGCGCACCCTGAAATCCTGGGGCGTGAAGGTGCTGGTGCAGACCAATGCATCGGGTTCACTGCGCGGCCACATGCCGCCGGGCAGCCTGATGCTGATTTCGGATCACATCAACGCCCCGCAGCGCAGCCCGCTGGTGGGCGAGCAGGGCAGCCACCGCTTCGTCGACATGGTCAACGCCTACGACGCCGACCTGCGCAAGCACGCGCTGGCCCTGGCCAAGCGCGAGAACCTGATGCTGGGCGAGGGCGTGTACTGCTGGGCGCTGGGCCCGCAGTTCGAGACAGCGGCCGAGATCCGCATGTTCGCCGCGTGGGGTGCCGACGCCGTGGGCATGAGCACCGTGCCGGAAACCATCCTGGCGCGCCATGCCGGCTTGAAGGTGATGGGCATCGCCCTGATGACCAACATGGCGGCCGGCCTGTCGGCCGAAGCCCTCACGCACGACCTGACCCTGAAGCAGGCGCAGGTGTCCGGCGAGCGGGCCGCAGGCTTCCTGGCCGCGCTGGTGGCCAGCCTGAAGGACGTGGCGCTGTGACCACCGCGCACGCCCAGGACCTCCAGGCCGCCGCCCGCATTGCGCTGGCCTGCTTGGACCTGACCAGCCTGAACGACGGCGACACGGCGGCCGACATTGACGCCCTGTGCCAGCGCGCGCAGACCGCGAACGGCCCCGTGGCCGCGGTGTGCGTGTGGCCGCGCTTCGTGGCACAGGCGCGTGCAGCCTTGCCCGCCGCCGTCAAGGTGGCGGCCGTGGCGAACTTCCCGGACGGCGCACTCGATCTGACCCGCACACTGGCCGATGTGGCCGCCATCGGGCAGGCCGGCGGTGACGAGGTGGACGTGGTGCTGCCGTACCGCGCGCTGCTGGCCGACCGGGCCACCGAAGTGGCGGAATTCCTGTCTGAGGTGCGCTTCGCGTCGCGGCCGCTCACCCTGAAGGTCATCATCGAATCTGGCGCCCTGGCCACGCCCGAGCGCATCGCCCAGGCCACGCGGCTGGCCCTGGCGGCCGGTGCGGACTTCGTCAAAACCAGCACCGGCAAAACCTCGACTGGCGCCACGCCGGCCGCGGCGGCCGTGATGCTGAAGGAAATCAAGGCCAGCGGCCTGTCGGCGGCCGGCTTCAAGGCGTCGGGCGGTGTGCGTTCCGTGGCCGATGCCGCGGGCTACATCGCTCAGGTGGAAGCCACGCTGGGCGCCGGCGCGCTGAACCCGCAGCGCTTGCGCTTTGGCGCCAGCGGTCTGCTGACTGACATCGAGGCGGTGCTCAGCGGTGCGGCCTCCACCGCGTCCACCGCTGCTTACTGATCTGCATCCATGCTTGCCCAAGAAATCATCCGCGCCAAGCGCGACGGCCTGGCGCTGAACGAAGCGCAAATCAACCATTTCGTCCGCGGCCTGGTGGACAACTCCTGGAGCGAAGGCCAAGTGGCGGCCCTCGGCATGGCCGTATTTCTGCGCGGCATGGGCCGCGATGAAGCCGTGCTGCTGACGCGCGCGATGATGAACTCCGGGCGCGTGATGCGCTGGCCCGACATGCCGGGCCCCATCCTGGACAAGCACAGCAGTGGCGGCGTGGGCGACAAGGTCAGCCTGATGCTGGCGCCCATGGTGGCGGCCTGCGGTGGCTACGTGCCCATGATCGCCGGCCGGGGCCTGGGTCACACGGGCGGCACCGTGGACAAGCTCGAAGCCATTCCCGGCTACAGCACAACGCCTGACCCCGCCAAGTTCGACCAACTCGTGCGGTCCTTGGGCTGCGCCATCATCGGCCAGACGGCTGACCTCGCGCCCGCAGACAAGCGTTTCTACGCCACGCGCGACGTGACGGCCACGGTCGAGAGCGTGCCGCTGATCACCGCCAGCATCCTGTCCAAGAAACTGGCCGCCGGCCTGGAAGGCTTGGCCATGGACATCAAGTGCGGCAACGGCGCCTTTGCGTCCACGCCCGACTTCGCGCGCGAACTGGCCGAGAGCATCGTGGCCGTGGCCGGTGGCGCCGGACTCAAGACCCGCGCGCTGATCACCGACATGAACCAGATCCTGGGCACCGACGTCGGCAACGCGCTGGAAATCTGGGAGACGGTGCGATACCTGAAGGGTGACGGCCCGCGCGAGGCCCGCCTGCACGAGGTGACGCTGGCGCTGTGCGCCGAGATGCTGGTGCTGGGCAAGCTGGCGCCCGATGCGGCCGCCGCCCGCGTGAAGCTGCAGGCGGCGCTGGACAGCGGCGCTGCAGCCGAGAAGTTCGCGCAGATGGTGGCCGCGCTCGGCGGCCCGGCTGACCTGCTCGACAAACCCGCCCAGTACCTCGCCGCTGCACCTGTCGTGAAGCCCGTGCCGGCGCCGCGTGCCGGCATGCTGCAGGCCATGGCCACGCGAGATCTGGGCGTGCTCATCGTCGAATTGGGTGGCGGTCGCCGCAAGGCGGGCGATGCGATCGACATGCGTGTGGGCTTCTCTGCGGTGCAGCCTGTGGGCACCCGGTTTGCCGCCGGTGAACCACTGGCCCTGGTGCATGCCGCCGATGAAGCCGCTGCCGACCGCGCCGTGGCGTCGTACCTGGCGGCTTGCACGCTGGGCGATGCCGACGTGGCCACCGCGCCCATGGTGATGGCGACAATCGGGTGATGGACGACCCGAACACTCCCGCTTCCTCCGACGCGCAGCAGGACCCGCCCCGGCGCGCTATCAAGAGCTTCGTCACCCGCGCCGGCCGCATGGGCACGGGCCAGATCAAGGCTTTGGCCGAGTTGGGCCCGAAGTTCGTGCTGCCCTACAAGGCTGACAAGCTGGACCTCGCCGCCACCTTCGGCCGCCAGGCGCCGGTGGTGCTGGAGATCGGCTTCGGCATGGGCGGTGCCACCGCCGAGATCGCGAAGACCCTGCCCGACCACGATTTCATCGGTTGCGAGGTGCACGAGCCCGGCGTGGGCGCGCTGCTCAAACTCATCGACGAGAAGCAGATACCCAACATCCGCATCGTGCAGCACGACGCGGTCGAGGTGCTGCGCGACATGGTGGGGGAGGGCGTGCTTGCTGGCGTGCACATTTTCTTTCCCGACCCCTGGCACAAGAAGCGCCACAACAAGCGCCGGCTGATCCAGCCCGAATTTGTTGCTAACCTGGTGAAGCACCTGGCGCCCGGGGGCTACCTGCACTGTGCGACCGACTGGCAGCCTTACGCCGAGCAAATGCTCGAAGTGCTGTCGGCGGAAGGCGCGCTGCAGAACACCTCTGCAGGCTACGCTGAAAAGCCCGCCTATCGGCCGTTGACCAAGTTCGAGGCACGCGGCCTGCGCCTCGGCCACGGTGTGTGGGATCTGGTGTTCAGGAAGAAGTGATGACGAGTCCCCTTCACGGCAAACACATCCTGCTCGCGATGACCGGCGGCATTGCTGGCTACAAGATCGCGGAGCTGGCGCGCTTGCTCGTGAAGGCTGGTGCCACTGTGCAGGTCATGATGACCGAGGCGGCGGAGCAGTTCATCACGGCGGTCACGATGCAGGCGCTGTCTGGGCGGCCGGTCTACACCTCGCAGTGGGACAGCCGCCCCGCCAACAACATGGCCCACATCAACCTCAGCCGGGAGGCCGATGTGATGCTGGTGGCGCCCGCCAGCGCCGACGCGATCGCCGCCTTGGCCCAAGGGCGGGCGGACGACCTCATCAGCCTGACCGCGCTGGCCCGCCGCATCGACGCGTGCCCGCTGCTGGTGGTGCCGGCCATGAACCGCGAGATGTGGGCCCACCCGGCCACGCAGCGCAACGTGGCGCAGATCCTGGCGGATGGCGCCACCGTCATCGGCCCCGCCAGCGGTGACCAAGCCTGTGGCGAGGTGGGCGATGGCCGCATGCTGGAGGCGCAGGAGATCTTCGACGACGTCGAGGCCTTCCTCGCGCCCAAGACGCTGCGCGGCAAGAAGTTGCTCATCACCGCCGGCCCCACGTTCGAGCCCATCGATCCGGTGCGAGGCATCACGAACCACAGCAGCGGCAAGATGGGCTTTGCCATCGCACGGGCTGCGGCCGAGGCCGGGGCCGAGGTCACGGTGGTGGCCGGCCCCGTGCACTTGCCCACGCCACGCGGCGTGAAGCGCATCAACGTGCAGTCGGCTCAGCAGATGTTCGATGCCGTGCTGCCGCTGGCGGCGCAGCAGGACGTCTTCATCGCCAGCGCGGCAGTGGCCGACTGGCGGCCGGCGCAAAGCCATGAGCACAAGATGAAGAAGGCCGAGGGCGGCGTCACGGCGCCCACCATTGCCATGGCCGAGAACCCCGACATCCTGGCCGCGGTGGCCCGGCTGCCGCAGCCGCCCTACTGCGTCGGCTTTGCCGCTGAGAGCGAGAAGCTGGCCGAGTACGCCGAGGCCAAGCGGCGCCGCAAAGGCATTCCGCTGATCGTGGCCAACCTGGGCCCGGCCACGTTCGGTCGGGACGACAACGCGTTGCTGCTCATCGATGAGCAGGGCCAGCGCGAGCTGCCGCGATCCGACAAGCTCAGTCTGGCGCGTGAGCTGATCCAAGACCTATCGAAGCGACTCTGATGACCGCGATTGACCTGCAAGTGCTCGATGCCCGCATGGCCGAGCAGATTCCCGCCTACGCCACTCCCGGCAGCGCCGGCCTGGACCTGCGCGCCTGCCTGGATGCAGCCCTGACGCTGGTCCCTGGCCAGACGACGCTGATCCCTACGGGCTTGGCCATTCACATCGGCGATCCGGGCCTGGCCGCGATCATCCTTCCGCGCTCCGGCCTGGGCCACAAGCATGGCATCGTGCTCGGCAACCTGGTCGGTCTCATCGACAGCGACTACCAGGGCCAGCTCATGGTCAGCTGCTGGAACCGCGGCCAGACCGAGTTCACCATCCAGCCGTTCGATCGCATCGCGCAGCTCGTCATCGTGCCGGTGGTGCAGGCCACGTTCCGGCGCGTGGACAGTTTCGATGCGTCGTCCCGCGGCGCAGGGGGCTTTGGCTCCACGGGCAAGGGCTGACATCCCCGCCGTGCAAACAACAAGGGCGCCTCTGCAGGCGCCCTTTGTCTTTGGTGCCATGGCCGCGCGCATCGGCGCGTGAGCCACCCGTTGGCCTCAGCCTCAGTGCAGCGGCTCGTCCGGCGGCGCGCCGGTTTGCACCATGAAGATGGGCTCACCCACCGAACCGGCTTCCACCTCTTCCTCGGTGGCCGTGCGCACGTCCAGCAGCACCAAGTGCATGCGCAGGCCGATGCCCGCCAGCGGATGGTTGCCGTCCAGCACGACGTGCTCGGGGTAGACCTCGGTCACCGTGTACACCGCTTCTGCGGGCATGCCTTCGGTGGCGGCACCTTCCGGCAAACCTTCGAATTGCATGCCAGGCTGCACGTCCTGCGGGAACAGCTTGCGCGCTTCAAAGCACACCAGATTGGAGTCGTAGTCGCCGAAGGCTTCTTCGGGCTGCAGCGCCAGGTCGGTTTCGAAGCCGGCCTCCTGGCCCTCCAGGGCCGACTCGACCTTGGCAAAGAGGTCGTCACCCCCCACCAGAAATTCCATCGGTTCGGTCAGTTCGTCGATCAACTGGCCTTGGGCATCGTCCAGTCTCCAGCGCAGGGAGACGACACAGGGGCGGGTCACTTGCATGAAATCAATTTTCCCACAGGCCCTCTCGGCACAATGGCTGGATGCAGATCGATCTCCCCACCCCCATGCTCGCCGGCCTGAGCCCGGCCCAGTTCATGCGCAAGCACTGGCAGAAAAAGCCGTTGCTCGTGCGCCAGGCGTTTCCTGAGGCCGTGCCGCCGGCGTCGCTGAAGGAACTCGCCGCACTGGCGGCGCGGGACGACGTGGAGTCGCGCCTGGTCACGGCGTTTGACGGGCAGTGGAAGCTCAAGCACGGCCCGGTGGCCAAACTGCCGGCCATGTCCAAGCCCGGCTGGACTTTGCTGGTGCAGGGGCTGGACCAGCACCTGTCCGCCGCGCGAGCTTTGATGGACCGGTTCCGCTTCGTGCCCGATGCGCGTCTGGACGACCTGATGCTGTCCGTCGCCAGCGACGGCGGCGGCGTGGGCCCGCACTTCGATTCCTACGACGTGTTCCTGATCCAGTTGGCGGGGCGCCGCCGCTGGCGGATCGCGCCGCAAAAGGACGCGGTGCTGCGCGACGATGTGCCTCTCAAGATCATTGCCAACTTCAAGCCGGAACAGGACTACGTGCTGGAGCCCGGCGACATGCTGTACCTGCCGCCGGGCTGGGCGCACGACGGGGTGGCGGTGGGGGCGGGGTGCATGACTGGCTCGGTGGGCTTTCGTGCCTCGACCGCTGAAGGGCTGGCCGCGGAACTGCTGCCGCGCCTGCTCGACGACGTGGACGCCGCGGGCAAGCTCTATGCCGACCCCAAACAGCCCGCATCCGTTCAACCCGCCGAGGTGCCGGCCGACCTGCTGGCCTTTGCCCGCAAGGCCGTCGAGGCGGCCGTGCAGCGCCCGCATGCCTTGGAGCGCGCGCTGGGTGAGGCCTTGACCGAGCCGAAGGCCCAGGTGTGGTTCGAGCCGGGCGATGTGGTGCCGCCGGGCGCGGGGGTGAGGTTGGATCGCAAAAGCCGCATGCTGTATGACGCGGCCCATGTGTTCCTCAACGGCGAGAGCTTCCGCGCCGGTGGGCGCGACGCGCGCCTGATGCGGCAACTGGCGGATCAGCGGCAGTTGTCGGCGGCGGATGTGGCGCGGCTGTCGGACGGTGCGCGCGAACTGCTCGATCAGTGGGCGGAGGACGGCTGGGTGCAGCCGGATGCGTCATGAACGCGCAAAGCTTCGCCGGCCGTGCGGACTTTCAGCGTCTGGTGGCGGAGCTCGTGGCCTGGGCGGCCGAGCAGCGGGTGCGGGAAATCCGTGCGTGGGACGCCACGTTCGCTGAGTGGCCCTGGTCGCAGCCGTCGGTGCTGGACAGCTTGGGTCGTTGGGTGGGGCCGGGGCGGCAGTTGCACCTGCTGGCGCTGCAGTACGACGACGTGCAGCGCGTCCATCCGCGCTTCGTGCGCTGGCGGCGAGATTTCGCCCACTGTGTGACGGCGCGGGCGGTCGATCCGGAGTTGCGGCTGGAGTCGGTGCCCGAAGCGCTGTTGTTGCTGAGCAGCGCGGACCTGTCGCTGAGCTTGCGGCTGTTCGATCATCATTTCTGGCGCGGTGAGCTTTCCATCGACCGCGCCGCCTGGGTGCGCCATGGGGAGACCTATGACGCCCTAGTACAACGGTCCAGCGACTCTTTTGCGCCAACGACTTTGGGGTTGTGAGTGAATTCGACACGCAAACCCCTATAATCGTGGGCTAGGCGAGGGAAGCGCTCGAGGTTTTCCGCGTCTTGTTCTGCTGGGGTCGGCAGTCGGTGCAAGAAGCCCCGGCGCACGACCCCAAAATTATGGTGTGCACCGTCGTTTAAACGTTTTGAGGACAAGTATGAATAAGTCGATCGTGTTGGCTTCCCTGCTGGCTGCTGTTGCCCTGACCGCTTGCAGCAAGAAGGCTGAAGAGCCCAAGGTTGAGGCTCCTGCTGCTGTTGCCGCTCCGGCTTCCGCCGCTACCGAAGCCGCTTCTGCTGCTGCCAGCGCTGTGGACGCCGGCGCTTCGGCTGTCGACGCTGCCGCCTCCGCCGCCTCGAAGTAATCACTTCGTTCGCTCGGAAAGAGCCGCCGCTGCGCAAGCAGCTGCGGCTTTTTTCTTTTTTGCGACGTGTGCCGGGCGTCTGTAGGCGCAGTTACAAAACTTTGCGTCGCACTGGCGTGCGGGCGGTCTTCAGCCCAGCGACAGCCAATCGAGCCCCAATTTCGGATCGGCGACGCGAATATCTGATCGGTCGGTGCCGATGGCGTTTTGCAGGGCTGCCACGGCGAGATCGGGGCGGTTGTTGTGTTCGCTCAGGTGGGCTGCAGCAATGCAGCTCAGGTCTGCATGCCAGCATTGCTGGAGCAGCAGCGCTGCGGCCTCGTTCGACAAATGACCGTGCGTGCCCAGAATCCGCCGCTTGAGCGATGGCGGATAGCGCCCTGCACGCAGCATCGCCTCGTCATGGTTGCACTCCAGCAGCAGGGCATCACAACCCTGCAAGGCGCTGACCACTGAGGCAGGGGCACTCCCGAGATCCGTGACCACGCCCAGGCGACGGGCACCATCGGTGGCTGTCAATTGCAAGGGCTCGTTCGCGTCATGCGGCGCGCTGAACGGGTGTAGGAGCAAATCGCCCAGATCGACGGCCGTGCCGTGCTGAACGGGCACGTGCCGTACATCCGGCGTCGCCTTGTCGCGCACAGCCAGCCAAGTGCCGCGGCTGGTGAGCACGGGAACCCGGTGCAGCGCGGCAAAGCCCAGCGCGCAACCGATGTGGTCGCCGTGCTCGTGGGTGATGAAGAGGGCGTCGATGCTGTCCGGCTCGCAGCCTGCGCGCAGCAGACGCCTGTTCAACTCCCGCAGGCTGAATCCCGCATCGACCAGCACCCGCGTGCGCGTGATGCCTTGGCTCGCTTCGATCAGCGTGGCGTTGCCGCCGCTGCCGCTGCCGAGATTGCAAAACCGCACGGGGCCAAGCACTCGGCGCGCCGTGGGCGCGCCGACGCCGTTTACTTCAGGTCGTTCATCAGCAGCGACAGGATGCGCTTGGCGTTGTCGTCTGCGATGGGCTGGCCGCGGTCATCCAGGATGCGCACGGTGCTCTTGACGCCTTCAGCCTTGACCGAGACGCGGTAGCGCACCGGCGTCAGTGCCTTGGCGCCGAACAGTTTCTGGAAGAAGTTGGGCTCGTCTTGGCCGGCCTTCTCGGGGTCGGCGTAGCGCAGGTAGAACAGGCCGGCGGCGCGGTCGCGGTCTTCGATGGTGAAGCCATGGCGGTCCAGCGACAGACCCACGCGGCGCCAGGCACGCTCGAAGCCGTCGTTCACGCTCAGGCTGTCAGGCACTTCGGACAGCGGGCGGCGCTCGGCGCGTGCCGGTTCCGCCCCGGGCTTGAGCGCGCTGGGCGATGCGGCGGGTGCGGGCTTGCCGGCATCGGCCACCAAGGCCTTTGCAGCCTCTTCCTTGCCGCCGAGCTTGAGCATCAGGCGCGACAGCATTTCAGCTTCGAGGTACGGGTCGGTTGGGCGAACCTGCCAGGCGGTGGAATCACGGCCTTGCGTCGTGTAGACCTCTTGCATGCCGCGATGGCTGATGAAGATGTCAGTGCCGGTTGCGCTGCGTTCCACGCGGGTGCGGTACATGTCGCGCTCGCCGGTGGAGTAGAGGCCGTCGAACACCTTGCCGATGGTGGAGCGGATGAAGTCCTGCGGCAGCTTGGCGCGGTTTTCGCCCCAATTGGTTTCCATGGTGCCGACTTCCGGCTGCTCCTTGACCACTTCCAGGCCACGCTCTTGCCAGAACGTGCGGATTTGCGGCCACAGCTGCTCGGGCGTGGCCGAGGTGTGCAGCCAGCGGTCGGTGCCGCTGCGCTCCAGGCGGATGTCGCCCACCGCGTTGGTGGCCACGCTGCCCGGCACCAGCGATTGCGCGTTGGTGGAGTTCGCGGGCTTGACGGCCGACAGGGCCGACGCCGTGATGGCGCCGCCTTGCACCTGCGCCCGGTTGTCCTTGGCCAGTTGCGTCAGGTCGGGCGGCACGTCCAGACCCTGGGTCTGGCGCGAGGCGGCCTTGTAGTCGACCTTGTCGGTCGAGAACATGTTGTCGAGGGTGCTGCAGCCGGCGAGCGACAGAACAAAGGCCGTGGCGGCCAGACGGGTCGCCGTGGGGCGGAGCGAGGAAACGGACATCACGCTGGAAATCTCCGGGGAACTAGAGCGCCGGGCAAGGCCGGCGCAGCGGCGCATTAGACCAGAGGCTCAGAGCAGTCCGGCCTCGACCATCGCCTGGCCGACGCTGGCTTGCCCCGCCGGGGTGAGCGGGGTGATCGGCAGGCGAAGTGCCGCGCCGCACCGACCCAGGCGAGACAGGGCCCACTTGGCCGGGCCGGGGCTCGGCTCGCAGAACAGCTGCTTGTGCAGACCCAGCAGCTTGAAGTGGATCTTGCGGGACTCGATCGCATTGCCAGCCATGGCCAGGCGGCACATTTCGGCCATCTCGGCGGGCGCCACGTTGGCCGTGACGCTCACGTTGCCGTGGCCGCCCAGCAGCATCAGGGTCACGGCGGTGCCGTCATCACCCGAGTAGACGTGAAAGCCCTGCGGCGCGTGCTTGATCAGGTACGCCGCGCGTTCGATGTTGCCCGTGGCTTCCTTGATGCCGAAGACGCCTGGCAACGTGGCGCAGCGCAGCGTGGTTTCGGGCAGCATGTCTGCCACGGTGCGGCCGGGCACGTTGTAGAGCATCATGGGGATGTCCACGGCCTCGGCGATGGCCTTGAAGTGCTGGTAGATGCCTTCTTGCGACGGCTTGTTGTAGTACGGCACGACCGACAGCGTGCAGTCCGCGCCCACTGCCTTGGCATAGCGGCTCAGCTCGATGGCCTCGGCCGTGGAGTTGGCGCCCGTGCCCGCCAGGATGGGAATGCGGCCCTTGGCATGCTCCACCGCGACGCGAATGATTTCGCGGTTTTCTTCCATGCTGACCGTGGGCGACTCACCGGTGGTGCCCACCACACCCACGCAAGCCGTGCCGGCTTCGACATGCCAGTCGATCAGTCGACGCAGGGCCGGGTAGTCGATGCTGCCGTCGTCGTTCATGGGCGTGACGAGGGCGACGATGCTGCCGAGGATGGGCTTCATGGTGAGGAATTCGAAGTGAGACAAAGATTTTAGGGGGGGCGGTTTCACGCCGCCGGCGGCTTGACCGCCGCAACGCGCTGGACGTAGCGCGGGTTGACGCCGGACTCGAAGACGTCTTCGTAGGCCACGATGTGCCAGTCGTTGAAAACACGCAGCAACTCGCCGCGCTGCAGCAGAAATTCCGGTCGGCGTGGGCGGCCGATGTGCTGCTGGCCGTCGGCAAAGGTTTCCCAGATCAACCATCCGCTGGGTTTCACGCTGGCGCGAATCGCCTCCAGGCAGGGGCGCCACAGATAGTTGCAGACCAGCACCAGGTCGAACGACTCGCCCGGCAGCGGCCAGGGGGCGGATTCGATGTCGGCCTGCACGATGCGGGCGAGGGATGCCAACGGCGCGATGGCGGCTTCATCCCGGTCAACACCCGTCACGCGCCAGCCCGCCTGCGCCAGCCACCGCAGGTTGCGCCCACCGCCGCAGGCGACGTCCAACGCCGTGCCTGGGCCCCCCGCCACGTGCGGCGCCCAGCGCTGCAGCCAGTCGGACGGGTTCATCCGACGCAGCTCCACAGTTGATCGGCCAGTTGCACCATCACGGCCGGGTGCAGGTAGGCCGCGGCTGCTGCAAAGGTCAGCGCCGAGAGCAGGATTGGCAGCAGCCAGCGCCGAGGCTTCATGCGGGCTGGGGCTGGGGTGCCCGCGCAATCGCCGACTCGCGCACCGGCAGGTTGGCCAGCATGGCCATCACGCCCAGCGCAATCGCCAGGTACCAGACGACGTCGTAGCTGCCGGTGGCGTCGTACAGCCGCCCGCCCAGCCACACGCCCAGGAAGCTGCCGATTTGGTGGCTGAAGAACACGAAGCCGCTCAACATCGACAAATGCTGGGCCCCGAAGATTTGCGCCACCACCGCGTTGGTGGGCGGCACGGTGGACAGCCACAGGAAGCCGATGACGGCCGCGAACACGTAGACGCTCAGCGGCGTCAATGGCACGGTGATGAACACGACGATGGCCACGGCACGCAGCCCGTAGATGGCCGACAGCAGGTAGCGTTTGGGGAAGCGCTGGCCCAACAGGCCGGCGGTGTAGGTGCCGAAGATGTTGAACAGGCCGATCAGCATCAGCGCCCCGGTGGACACGCCCAAGCCCAGGCCGTGGTCCTTCAGGTAGCTGGGCAGGTGCACGCCGATGAACACCACCTGAAAGCCACAGACGAAGTAGCCCAGCATCAACAGTTGGAAGCTGCGGTAGCCGAAGGCTTCCTTCAAGGCCTGACCGATGCTTTGGTGCCCCGCGGCGCGCGCTTGGCCGGCCGGTTCGCGCAGGCCCAGCGCGAGTCCCATGATCAGCAGGGCCGTGGCCGCCAGCAAGAACAGTGCGCCTTGCCAGCCCAGGTGGCTGATGAGCCAGGTCTCGACTGGAATCATCACGAACTGCCCGAACGAGCCGGCCGCCGCTGCCACGCCGAATGCCCAGGAGCGCTTCTCGGGCGACACCGCGCGGCCCAGCACGCCGTAGATGACGGCGTAGGTCGAGCCGGATTGAGCGATGCCGATGAGCACGCCGGCGCTGAGCGTGAACGTCAGCGGTTGCGCGGACACAGCCATCAGCAACAGCCCCATTGCGTACAGCAAGCCACCGGCCACGAGCACCTTCCAGGCGCCAAAGCGGTCGGCCAGCATGCCGGTGAACGGGCCCGCCGCACCCCAGGCGAGGTTTTGCACCGCCATGGCGAAGGAGAAGGTTTCGCGGGTCCAGCCGCGCTCGGTGATGATGGGCTGGAGCCAGAAGCCGAAGCCGTGGCGGATGCCCATGGACAAGGTCACGATGAGCGCGCCGCACAGCAGCACCTGCTGCACGGACAGGCCGCGGGCGACCGGGGTCGGGGTGTTCATCGGCGGACTGTACTCAGCGCTGCTTGGCCTTGCCTGACGCCTTGCTTTGCACCTTGGCCTTGGAGCTGCTGGCGCCTGCGGCACCCTTGGCCGTGGGCTTGCCCTTCGTGGCCTTCTTCTTGCCGGTCGTCTTGGGCGCGTCGGCAGTGGAGGCGCTGGCCTGCGAGCTGGAGGCCGCCACATCGGCGAGCCGGGTCAGCAGGCGACCTTGCTTGACGCGCAGCATGGGCCGGTCGATCTGGGTCAGGTCGGCAATCGGGTCGCCGCCCAGCACCAGAAAGCTCGCCTCGCAGCCGGCGTCAAAGCAGCCGAGCTTGCGGCGCGGGAACAGGGCGCGGGGGGTGTCCACCGTGGCCAGGCGCAGCAGCAGGGTGCGGTCCAGGCCGAGCGCGTCGAGGGCATGCAACTCGGTGCGAGCGGTGCCAATGAACACATCCGAGCCGATGCGCAGCGGCACGCCAGCGGCCTGCAACAACGTCAAGTTCGTGCGTTGCACCTCGCGCAGGGCGTCCAGCGGCGCGCCTTCGAGTTTGAACAGCGCGGTGGCAGCTGTGGTGGTGATGACGGCCGTGCGCTGCTGGGCGGCGCGGGCTGCCAGTGCCGGCGTTAGGGCGAATTGCTCGGGCGCGTCGTCCAGCGTGTTGGCGTAGCCCGGCAGGTGTGCAATGGCGTCCACCCCCGCCGCCAGGGCTGCCTCAAAGTCGGCGGCGGTTTCCACATGGGCCACCACGTGCCGGCCGTCGGCGTGGGCCAGTCGGGTCAGTGCGGCGGCGGTTTCCGGGGTGAGGCCGAGGCGGCCGAAATGCTCGGTCTTCTGGCGCAGGTCCGGCCGTTCGCTATGCGCCAGCACCAGGCGGATCCAGTCACCGCCCCGGGCCCGGATGGCTGGCCATTTCTGTGCGGCCTCGTCCGGGCTGTCCACCAGCACGATCAACTGCTGCCGGGCGGCGGCTTCGGCGCTGGGCTCGGGCAGCACGGCTGCCAGCGGATAACCGTCGCTGGAGGTGATGCATGCGGTCACGAAGTTCACGTCGGGCGCTGCGGGTGTGGCCGCCAGCGGGCGCACTTCAGCCACGCCGGCCGGGTCGCCGCACAGCATGGCGGCATAGAACACGCCTTCGTCGATGTATTGGTCGGCGTATTGGTTCCAGCCCCAGGCGGTTTGCAGGTTGTGGTTGTGCGCCTCGGCCAGCGGCGGCAGCAGCACCTGGCCGCGCATGTCCATCTTGCGGTTGACCTTGGGCGGCTTCTTGGCCACGAACACGCCGTTCTCGACGTACAGGTTGCCGCGCTGGATGCTGCGCCCGTCGAACCACCGGGCGTTTTTCAACTCCCAGCTCAGCGGCGCGCTGGCCTGGTAGGGCTGCTGCGGGGGTGTTGTTGGCTGGGCCTGTGAAAAAATACAGGTCATCAACAAGCAGGCAATCAGGAATCTCACGCGGCAGGACTCGCTTTCGGGGGCCGCAAATCCTACTTCTTAGAATCCCGCCCCTATGTCCAGCCGTCCCCCGTCCACTCCCGCCTCGTACGGCGAAGCCTCGATCCGCGTTCTGAAGGGCCTGGAGCCCGTCAAGCAGCGCCCGGGCATGTACACCCGCACCGACAACCCCTTGCACATCATTCAAGAGGTGATCGACAACGCGGCCGACGAAGCCCTGGCCGGGTTCGGCAAGCGCATCGACCTGACCTTGCACGTGGACGGCTCGGTGTCGGTGGCGGACGATGGCCGCGGCATCCCGTTCGGCCTGCACCCGGAAGAAGGCGTGCCGGTCGTGGAGATCGTGTTCACGCGCCTGCACGCCGGCGGCAAGTTCGACAAAGGCTCGGGCGGCGCCTACAGCTTCTCGGGCGGCTTGCACGGCGTGGGTGTGTCCGTGACGAACGCGCTGGCCAAGCGGCTTGAAGTGGCCGTGTGGCGCGACAAGCAGGTGGCCGGCATCGCGTTCGAGCATGGCGATGTGGTGCAGCCCGTGGCGGCGCGCCCGGCGGCCAGCGGCGATCGCAAGCAAGGCACGACGGTGCGGGTCTGGCCGGAGGCCAAGTACTTCGAGAGTGCCGAGCTGCCGCGCCACGAGCTGGTGCACCTGCTGCGCTCCAAGGCGGTGTTGATGCCCGGTGTCATCGTCACGCTGCGCGTGGAGAAGACCAACGAGGTCACCACCTGGCAATACAAGGCCGGTCTGCGCGACTACCTGGCCCAGGCCATGACGGCCGATCCGCTGATTCCGCTGTTTGAAGGCGAGGGCTTTGCCGGCGCCGGCGAAAGCGAAAACTTCGCCGAAGGGGAGGGCGCCTCGTGGTGCGTGGCCTTCACCGAAGAAGGCGCGCCGCTGCGCGAGAGTTACGTCAACCTGATTCCGACGGTGGCGGGCGGTACGCACGAGTCGGGTCTGAAGGATGGCCTCTTTGGGGCGGTCAAGGGCTTCATCGAGATGCACTCGCTGTTGCCCAAAGGCGTGAAGCTGATGCCCGACGACGTGTTCTCGCGCGCCAGCTTCGTGCTGTCGGCCAAGGTGCTGGACCCTCAGTTCCAGGGCCAGACCAAGGAGCGACTGAACTCGCGCGACGCGCTGCGGCTCGTGTCCGCCTACGTGAAGCCGGCGCTGGAGCTGTGGCTGAACCAGCACGTGGAGCACGGCAAGAAGCTGGCCGAGTTGGTCATCAAGCAGGCGCAAACCCGCCAGCGCGCCAGCCAGAAGGTGGAAAAGCGCAAGGGCTCCGGCGTGGCCGTGCTGCCCGGCAAACTGACCGATTGCGAAAGCCGCGACCTGACGCTCAATGAAGTGTTCCTGGTGGAGGGCGACTCGGCCGGCGGCAGCGCCAAGATGGGGCGCGACAAGGAAACCCAGGCCATCCTGCCGCTGCGTGGCAAGGTGCTGAACGCCTGGGAGGTCGAGCGTGACCTGCTCTTCAAGAACAACGAGATCCACGACATTTCGGTGGCCTTGGGCGTGGACCCGCATGGCCCGAATGACACGCCGGACTTGTCCGGCCTGCGTTACGGCAAGGTCTGCATCCTGAGCGACGCTGACGTTGACGGCTCGCACATCCAGGTGTTGCTGCTGACGCTCTTTTTCCGCCACTTCCCCAAGCTCGTTGAGGCCGGCCATGTGTACGTGGCCCGCCCGCCGCTGTACCGGGTGGACGCCCCGGCCCGGGGCAAGAAGCCCGCGACCAAGCTCTATGCCTTGGACGACGGCGAGCTGACCGCCACGCTGGACAAGCTGCGCAAGGAAGGCGCCCGCGAAGGCAGCTGGAGCATCAGCCGCTTCAAGGGCCTGGGCGAGATGAGCGCCGAGCAGCTGTGGGACACCACGCTGAACCCCGACACCCGCCGTTTGTCGCGCGTGGCGTACGGCCAGTTCGACTTTGCAGCCACGGTCGATGCCTTCAACCGGCTGATGGGCAAGGGCGAAGCCGCTTCGCGCCGTGAGCTGATGGAACTGCACGGCGACGCCGTGGAGATCGACGTCTGATCGGCACGCCGGCATGAGCTTGCGCCTGCGCCCCACCATGCTCTCCGACCTGGACTGGGTGGTCTCGGTCGAGCGGGACGGTGCAAACCTGCCGTTCATCACCCCTTGGGAGCGGCCGCAGCATGAAGGCGCCATCCGGTTCCCCGACTCCCGGCATTTCATCCTGGAGTCGGGCGACGCCTTGGAGCGTGCGGGGTTTGTGATCCTGCAAGGCTGCCGCAATCCGCATCGGTCGGTGGAGCTCAAACGCCTGGTGCTGCAACCCAAGGGCCGCGGCCTCGGGCGCTTGGCCGTGCGCCAGCTCAAGGCGATGGCGTTCACGCAGCTGCATGCGCACCGGTTCTGGCTGGATGTGAAGGCGCTGAACACCCGGGCGCTGCAGCTTTACCAGAGCGAGGGCTTTGTCGAAGAAGGGCGCCTGCGCGAAAGCGTGCGCGTGACCATCGACGGCGCTGACGGCTATGACTCCTTGATCGTCATGTCGCTGCTGGACCGCGAATACCAGGCCCGCGTGGCCCTGGGCCAGGAGTCCGCATGAGGCTGCGCCTGGGCCTGGCCCTGCTGTGGAGCTTGCTGGCGACCCACGCGCACGCCGAGCTGTGGGGCTTCGTGGACGGTGCGGGCGTGGCCCACTTCGCGCCGCGCCGGCTCGACGCCCGTTACGCGCCGGTGTTGGGCCAGGGGGGCCTGCAGCGGGTGCCGGGCAAGGCCGATGGCGGGCAGGCGCTGCTCAACTGGCTGGACATTGCGCCGGAGGTCAAGGCCGTGCAGCCCTGGGTGCGCGAAGCCGCTGGCCAACATGGTGTGGACGCCGAGTTGCTCAAGGCCATCATTGCGGTGGAGTCTGGGTACCAACGCGGCGCGGTGTCGCCCCGCGGCGCGGTGGGCTTGATGCAGATCACGCCCGAGACGGCCACCCGCTATGCCATTCCGGCCGACGCCGCCCGGCTCAGTGAACCCCGCATCAACATCCAGACCGGCGCGCGCATGCTGGCCGATCTCATCCGCCGTTTTGGCCGCATCGACGCGGCCCTGGCTGCCTGGAATGCCGGGGAGGGCGCCGTGCGGCGCGCCGGCAACCGGGTGCCGGACATCGACGAAACCCAGGCCCATGTGCATCTCGTGCTCGAGCTGTACTGGGCCCTGCTGCAGCAGAGCCAACCGGCCCGCGCGCAGCGCTTGACCTTGCATCCATGAGTTCCCAGACCACCATCGATTTCAACGCCCCCACCGAGGGCGACGACAGCGCCGCGCTGACCCTGGCGGCGTACGCGCAGCAGGCCTACCTTGAATACGCGCTGAGCGTGGTGAAGGGGCGGGCGCTGCCGTCTTACGCTGACGGGCAAAAGCCCGTGCAGCGACGCATCCTGTACTCGATGCAGCGCCTGGGCCTGGGCTGGAGCGGCAATTCGGGCGCCAAGCCAGTCAAGGGCGCCAAGGTGGTGGGCGATGTGCTGGGCAACTTCCACCCGCACGGCGACCAGTCGGTGTACGACGCCCTGGTGCGCATGGCACAGGACTTCTCCCTGCGCTACCCACTCATCGACGGCCACGGCAACTTCGGCAGCCGGGACGGCGACGGCGCCGCGGCCATGCGGTACACGGAAGCGCGACTGGCGCCGATCGCGCGGCTGCTGCTCGACGAAATCGACGAAGGCACGGTCGACTTCCGGCTGAACTACGACGGCACACAGCAAGAGCCGGTCGAATTGCCGGCGCGCCTGCCGTTTGCGCTGCTCAACGGCGCCAGTGGCATTGCGGTGGGCCTGGCCACCGAGATTCCGAGTCACAACCTGCGCGAAGTCGCCGCAGCGGCGGTGGCGTTGCTGAAAGACGACCAGCTCAGCGATGACGCGCTGTTCGACCTCGTGCCGGGGCCGGACTTCCCCGGCGGCGGGCAACTCATCAGCGCGCCCGAAGAAATCCGCGCCGCGTACACCAGCGGCCGTGGCAGCCTGAAGCTGCGCGCCCGCTGGAAGATCGAAGACTTGGCGCGGGGCCAGTGGCAGTTGGTGGTGACGGAACTGCCCCACGGCACCAGTGCCCAGAAGGTGCTGGAAGAAATCGAGGAACTGTCCAACCCCAAGGTCAAAGCTGGCAAAAAAGCCCTGACGCCGGAGCAGGTGCAGCTCAAGGCCAGCGTGCTGGCGGTGCTGGACGGCGTGCGCGACGAAAGCAGCAAGGACGCGGCGGTGCGCATCGTGTTCGAGCCCAAGAGCCGCACGGTTGAGCAGCAAGACCTGATCAACACGCTGCTGGCCCACACCAGCCTGGAAAGCAACGCGCCGGTCAACTTGACCATGATCGGTGCGGATGGTCGCCCCACGCAGAAGAGCCTGCGCCAGGTGCTGACCGAGTGGGTGGCCTTCCGCCAAACCACGGTGCGCCGCCGCACGGAACACCGCCTCGGCCATGTGAATGACCGCATCCACGTGCTGGAAGGTCGGCAACTGGTGCTGCTCAATATCGACGAGGTCATTCGCATCATCCGCGAGTCGGACGAGCCCAAGGCGGCGTTGATCGCACGCTTCCAGCTCAGCGACCGTCAGGCGGAAGACATCCTCGAAATCCGGCTGCGCCAGCTGGCGCGACTGGAAGCGATCAAGATCGAGCAAGAGCTGTCCAAGCTGCGCGACGAGCGTGCCAAGCTCGAAGACATCCTCGGCTCGCCTGCCGTGCTGCGTCGCACGGTCATCAAGGAAATCGAGGCCGACGCCAAGCTGTACGGCGACGACCGCCGCACGCTGATCCAGGCCGAGAAGCGCGTCGTGGCCGAGGTCAAGATCGTGGACGAGCCCGTGACGGTGGTCGTCAGCCAGAAGGGCTGGGTGCGGGCGCTGAAGGGCCACGAGGTTGACGTTGCGGCGCAAACCTTCAAGGCGGGCGATTCGCTCTGGGGCGCGTTCCGCTGCCGCAGCATCGATCCGCTCGTGGTCGTGGGCAACAACGGCCGGGTGTATTCGGTGCCGGTGTCGGCCTTGCCGGGTGGGCGTGGTGACGGTCAACCCATCACGACGCTGATCGAACTGGAATCCGGCACGCAGATTGCGCACTACCTGGCTGCTGCTTCCGGCCAGCGTCTGGTGATGGCGGGCTCGACCGGCTACGGCTTGGTTGCCCAGGTCGGCGACCTGGTGGGCCGCCAAAAGGCGGGCAAGACCTTCCTGGCCCTGGACGAGGGCGAAGCGCCGCTGCTGGCCGTGGTGCCCGGCGATGCCGTGGCGTTGCAACTGGGCGTGCTGAGTGCCGAAGGGCGTTTGCTCAGCTTCCCGCTGGACGAGCTCAAGCACCAGCCCAAGGGCGGCAAGGGCTTGATGCTGATGGACCTGGAAGGCAAGGACCAGATCGTGTCGCTGGCGTGCTTCACCACGCAGCTGCGCGTGCACGGCAGCGGCCGGGGCGGCAAGCCCCGCGACGAGCTGCTGCGCAACCAATCGCTGCAAGCCCATGCCGGCAAGCGGGCCCGCAAGGGCAAGGCCGTGGACGGCCTGATGAAGGTGTTGCGACTGGCCGTGGATTGATCGCGTTTTGGCGCCGCGTGGGCGCCGTGTCCCCGATAACAGGGGCGCAGCGCGGTCTTTGGGACGGATTGTTTACGCGTTGCAACAACATTGGGGCTAACCCTCCCTAAGGTGAGGGATGCCGTAACTCCCGTGAAATTTTCGCTGCACTGCACAATTCGTTCAGGCGGTTGTCTTGACCGTCACGTCAGGAGATTCGCAATGCAGTTGAAAACGATCTTTACCGCCGCAGCTCTCGCGGCGAGCGCTGCGGCCAGTCAGGCCGCAGCTGTGAACTGGGGCAATCACGACCAACTCGAGAGTGCTGTTAGCTTGTCCAGCGGTGGCGTCGTGTTCGACACCTATGCGTTCACACTGAATGCCTCGTCCAACGTGGCCAGCAGTGTGTCCTCGCTCGGCGTGGCAGCAGGCAATTACACCCTCTGGACGCGCGGTACGGATAACCTGGTCGGCACCGCCGATGACGTCTCGGTTGCGACCTGGAGCTTCACTGGTAACCCGGTGGTGCACAACGTGGCACTGGGTGCCGGCAGCTACTACTACGCGGTGTTTGGCTACGTGACTGGTGCCGGCGCATACTCGCTGAATTCCTCGGCTGTCGCCGCCCCGGTGCCGGAACCCGAAACCTACGCCCTGTTCGCCGCCGGCCTGGGCATGGTGGGCTTCATCGCTTCGCGTCGCCGTCGCGACTGATTGTTGCGAACCATCGCGCCGCCTGCCTCGGCAGGCGTGTGATCGCAACCCCTGCACCGTCAAGGCGCAGGGGTTTTTTGCTTTTCGGGGTGCGCGTTGTGCGCGCTCAGCGGCGGGCGAGAGCCCGGGCGCAATGGCTGACCAGGCCGGGCCCTTGGTAGATGAGACCGGTGTAGATCTGCACGAGGTCGGCGCCGGCGTCGATCTTGGTGCGGGCGTCTTGCGCGCTCATCACGCCGCCCACGCCGATGATGGGGTAGCCGGCCGGCAAGGCAGCGCGCAGCAGGCGGATGACGCGGTTGCTGGCCTCGAACACCGGAGCGCCGGAGAGGCCACCGGTTTCCTCGGCGTGCGGCAGGCCTTGCACCTTGTCGCGTGCGATGGTGGTGTTGGTGGCGATGACGCCGTCGATGCCGTTGGCCTTGAGCGTTTGCGCGATGACGGCCACCTGGGCCTCCTCCAGGTCCGGCGCGATCTTCACGAACATCGGCACCTTGCGCCCGCTCTGGCCTTCCAGTTTCAGCTTGCGCTCCTGCAGCGCGCCCAGCAACGCGTCCAGGGCTTCGTCGCTTTGCAGGGCGCGCAGGTTCTTGGTGTTGGGGCTGGAGATGTTGACGGTGATGTAGTCGGCATGCGGGAACACACCGTCGAGGCCGATCAGGTAGTCGTCCGCCGCGTTCTCAATCGGCGTGGCGGCGTTTTTGCCGATGTTCAGGCCCAGGATGCCGCCGGCCTTGCGGAAGCTGTGGGCCTGCTGCACGTTGGCGATGAAGCTGGCGAGCCCCTCGTTGTTGAAGCCCAGCCGGTTGATCAACGCTTGGGCCTGCGGCAGGCGGAACATGCGCGGTTTGTCATTGCCCGGCTGGCCCTTGGGGGTGACGGTGCCCACCTCGATGAAGCCGAAGCCCATGGCGCCCAGGCCGTCGATGCAGCGGCCGTTTTTGTCCAGCCCCGCCGCCAGGCCCACGCGGTTCGGGAAGCGCAGGCCGGCAATCGTCACCGGGTCGCTCACCCGCTCGCCGCACCACAGCAGTTGTGCCGGCGTGTTCTGCAGCCGGGCGATGCTGCCCAGGGTCAGTTCGTGGGCGTGTTCGGGGTCCAGGCCGAACAGGAAGGGGCGGGTGAGGGCGTAGGGAATCAGCGGCATAGCCCGCAATTGTCTCAGGCGAGCGAATTCAGACGCCCAGGTCGCGGTCCCACGGGGGCACCTCGCCCATCTGCTCCAGCATGAAATCGATCAAGGCACGCACCTTGGGCGGCGGGTGGCGGGGCGTGCGACCGGGCAGGTACACGGCGTACAGCGTGTCGGCGTCTGCAAGGCCGCCCACCGGCTGCCAGGCGGGCAACACCGCGCGCAGCGCGCCGCTGCGCAGGTCCTGCGCCACCGCGTAGGTGGGCAGCACGGCCAGGCCCATGCCGGCCAGGGTCGCCACGCGCAGGCTCTCGCTGCTGTTGGCCGTCAGGCCGCTCTCAAAGCGCAGGCTGCCCCGGGTCTGCACCTCGCACTCGCCTTCCACGGCATGCCGGAAGCGCCAGCGCTCGGGCGCCTGCGCCTGGCCGAAGCGCAGGCAGCGGTGCTGGGCGATGTCGCTGACGGCTGCAGGCGTGCCGTGCTCGTTCAGGTAGGCGGGAGACGCGCAAAGCATGAATCGGATGCTTGCCAGCCGCCGTGCCACCAATCCGTCGGACGGCGTGCGGGTCAGGCGCAGCACCACATCGAAGCCTTCTTCGGCCAGGTCCACGTAACGGTCGTTCAGGCCCAGCACCACTTCCAGGTGTGGATGGCGGGCGCAGAACGCCGCCAGCAGCGCGGTGAATTGCAGGTTGCCGAAGGCGGTGGACACCGACATGCGCAGCACGCCTCGGGGTTCATCGTGCCGGCCGGCCAGGTCAGCCTCCAGCGCGCTGGCGTCGTCCAGCAATCGCAGGGCGCGCTCATACACCGCCTGGCCCTCGGGCGTGGGGCTGACGCTGCGCGTGGTGCGGTGCAGCAGGCGGCTGCCGAGCTGCGACTCCAGCCGCGCCACCTGCTTGCTGATGGCCGATTTGGTGCTGCCCAGCAGCCGGGCCGCGCCCGAGAAGCCGCGGGCGTCCACCACGCGCGCAAAGGCCTGCAAGTCTTCCAATCGCCCCATGACTGTGCTCCGAATGGAAACGCTGAGTGTTGATTTGAGCGAATTGTGGCCTGGCGAGTGAATTTCTAGAGTGCCGTCTCCCCTTGCTTTGGTCTGGAGCGCCACATGTCCACGTTGTCTCACCCCTGCATGGCTCAGTCCTACCGCCCGGGCCTGCCCGCGCGCCTGATGTCGGCGCTGGCCGCGGCCAGCCTGCCGTTGCTGTTCATCGTGCTGTGGAGCAGTGGCTACGTGGCGGGCAAGTTGGCGCTGCCGCACACCGGGCCGCTCACGCTGCTCACCCTGCGGTTTGGCCTGGCGGCCGTGGTGTTGCTGGCCACCGCCGCCGGCATGGGCGCCCCGTGGCCGCATGGGGCGCGCGGCTGGGGGCATCTGGCGGTGGCGGGGCTGTTGATGCAGGTGCTGCATTTCTCCAGCATCTACTTCGCGCTGTGGGCGGGGCTCAGCGCAGGCGTGGCGGGCTTGCTCATCGGCCTGATGCCGCTGGCCACCGCGCTGGGCGCCCACCTGTGGCTGGCTGAGCGCCTGGGCGGCCGCCAAGCGGTGGCCTTGGCGGGTGGTGTGCTGGGCGTGGCTCTGGTGATGGCTGGGCAACCGCTGCGGGGCACCGTGCCCTTGGTGCTGCTCGGGTTGCTGGGCCTGTTCGGCCTGGTGGCGGGCACGCTGTACCAGAAGCGCTACTGTGCCCACATGGACCTGCGCAGCGGGGCCGGCGTGCAGATGGCGGTGTCGGCCGTCGCCGTGGCGGCGGTGGCCGCGCCGGTGGAAGGCTTTGCCGTGCACTGGACGCCCGAGCTGATTGGCGCCTGGCTGTGGCTGGGCCTGGTGAACTCGATCGGCGCGTTCAGCCTGATGTTCGTGATGATCCGGCGCGGCCAGGCGGGGCAGGTGGCGCGCTTGTTCTTCCTGATCCCTGGCGTGTCGGCGGTGATGGGATTTGTGCTGTTGGGCGAGCGCCTGGCGCCGCTGGCGCTGGCCGGATTCGGGCTGTGCGCGCTGGCTGTGTGCGTGGGTGCGGTCAAGCGGTGAGAATCATGGGTTCTTGCGCCCGCACCGGCGGGCGGCCCCGGGAGCCCCGTTCAGATGAAACCCCTCGACAACCCCCAGCACGACCGCGAAGTCGGCTCGCGCGATGCCACCCGCGACACCACCCGCACCGACGACACCCGCATCGGCGCCGTGCGTGCGCTGATCAGCCCGGCGCTGCTGCTGGAAGAACTGCCCATGCCCGACGCCACGCTGGAGTTGGTGGAGCGGGCCCGCCAGGAGATCAGCGATGTGCTGCACGGCCGGGACGACCGCCTGCTGGTGATCGTGGGCCCGTGCTCCATCCACGACCACGACCAGGCCATGGACTACGCGCGCTTGCTGAAGGTGGCGCGTGACGAACTGAGCCGCGACCTGCTGATCGTCATGCGGGTGTACTTCGAGAAGCCCCGCACCACCGTCGGCTGGAAGGGCTATATCAACGACCCGCGCCTGGACGGCAGCTTCCACATGAACGAAGGGCTGCGCCTGGCCCGCCAGCTGCTGCTGGATGTGGCCGCGCTGGGCCTGCCGGCCGGCACCGAGTTCCTGGACCTGCTGTCGCCGCAGTACATCTCCGACCTGATCGCCTGGGGCGCCATCGGGGCCCGCACCACCGAGAGCCAGAGCCACCGGCAGCTGGCCTCGGGCCTATCGTGCCCGGTGGGCTTCAAGAACGGCACGGACGGCGGCATCAAGGTGGCGAGTGACGCGGTGCTGGCGGCCCGCAGCGCGCACGCCTTCATGGGCATGACCAAGATGGGCACGGCCGCCATCTTCGAGACCCGCGGCAACGAGGACTGCCACGTGATCCTGCGCGGCGGCAAGGCCCCCAACTACGACGCGACTTCAGTGAACGCCGCGTGCGAGTCGCTGAAGGCGTCGGGCTTGCGCGAGCAGGTGATGATCGACTTCTCTCACGCCAATTCGAGCAAGAAGTACGAGCGGCAGGTGGACGTGGGCCGCGACGTGGCGGCGCAAATCGCCGGCGGTGATCAGCGCATCACCGGCGTGATGATCGAAAGCCACCTGCAGCCGGGTCGGCAAGACCTGGCCGAGGGCCAGACCCGGGCGGACCTCAAGCCCGGCGTGTCCATCACCGACGCCTGCCTGGGCTGGGCGCAAACCGAGCCGCTGCTGCGCGAACTGGCCGCGGCCGTGAAGGCCCGCCGCGGCTGAGCGCCTCCCGCCCACCGCCCCCGCCGGCGCCTTGCAGTGCCGGCCGCAAACAACCGCCCCAGGCCCACGCCGGGGCGGTTTTTTCATGTCCGCGCAGGCTATGAACTAGGGGTGGGACTAACCCGGTGACTCCGGGCCAGCCGCATTGACAGCCCTGAACCCGGCCCCTATGGTCGCGCCGCGTGAAAGCGCTTTCAGAAAGCGCTTTCAGTTTGGCGGTCGGCAAGAGCAGTACGTCGTCGCCCCTACGGGCCGCAGAGCCCATCACGACTCTGGAGACAACATGCTCACTTTGAAGACCGCGGTCGCCCTGGCCGCTGCATGCCTCGCCGGTGCGGCCGGCGCTGCCACCTCCAATGCCTTTGCCAATGGCGGCTTTGAGGCCAACGGCCCCGGCGGCTGGGTAGCGGCTGGGTGGTTGGATGCAGGCACCGGGGCGCCGGCCACCCGCTCCGCGGACGCTCACAGCGGCCAGTACTCGCTGTTGCTCAGCGTACCCAATGGCATCGGCGCTTCCATCGCGATCCAGGATGCCCTGGGTCACGGGGGCATGCCGGCACTGACGGCCGCCAACGTGGGCGACACCCCGTGGCTGAGCTTCTGGGCGAAAGGCGATGCCAGCACCACGGGCGACGCTTTCGTCACTGTGCGCTACATGGGCGCCAACGGAGTGATTGGCACGGCGCTGAGCCAGACGTTCCAGCAGCAGCTCAGCACGTCCAACTGGAAGCAAATCAGCTTTCAAGCGGCGGCCATCCCTGCAGGTGCGACCACGGTTTTCATGGAGATCGGAACGCGTGTCGGGCCCATCTTGGACAACCGCCCCAACGCCGTGCTGGTGGACGACCTGAACTTCTCCCTCACCACCGCCCCCGTTCCCGAACCCTCCACCTACGCGCTGATGCTGGGCGGCCTGGCCGCCGTGGGCGCCGTGGCCCGTCGCCGTCGTGCTTGACCACCAGGAGACCTTGGCATGAACTTCCCTCTGCTTTCCAAAACCACCGCCGCCTTGCTGCTGTGCGGCCTGGCCGCGCACGCCAGTGCGGCCGGCTCGGTCGTCATCGACACCTACGGCCCGGGCAATGACGCCAGTGGCTGGACCTCGCAGTTGAACGCCAGCCAGCGCATCGCCGTGGCGTTCGACCTCAGCGCGGCCACCTCCATCCAGTCCATCCTGTCGTCCATCGACGGCTGGGGCGGCGTCACGCTGGGCGTGCTGGCCCGCAGCGGCAGCGTGCCGGGCGCCACGCCTTGGTTGCAAAGCGTGCACCTCTCGGACCCGGCGTTCAACACGCTGCTGACGCCCACCGGTTGGAACCTGGCGGCCGGCAGCTACTGGCTGGTGGCCGCCCCCGACGCGGGGTTTGACGGCACCTGGCAAAGCGGCACCGACACGCCGAGCGCAGCCTGGGCCTTCAGCAGCAATGGCAGCTGGCAGGCCGTTACCAGCGGGTTCATCGGCGCTCCGGCCTTGCGCATCACCGTGGCGGCGGCCGTGCCGGAGCCGTCCACCTACGGCCTGATGCTGGCCGGCGGCCTGCTCGTGGCCGCTGCGGCACGCCGCAAGTCCGCGTCCTCGTCCAACGATCAAGGATGAATCCCATGAAGCTTCAACACCTCGTGGGCGGCCTGTTGCTGGCCGCCACGGCAGCGTCGGCCAGCGTCACCAGCCCGGTCATCGGCCGGCTCCTGTGGTCCGAAGAGTTCAACGGCCCCAGCCTGGACGGCAGCGTCTGGAACACCTACAACGGCAACGGCTGCCAGATCGGCCTGTGCGGCTACGGCAACCAGGAGCTGGAGTACTACCACCCCAACAACCTGAGCGTCGTCAACGTGCCGTTCGAGCCCGGCACGCGGGCGCTGGCCATCACGGCCAAGCGCGAGACCATCGGCAGCAACCTGTTCACGTCCGGCAAGGTCGACACCGCCGGCAAGGTGCAGGTGAAGTACGGCATGGTCGAGATCCGCATGGCCACGCCCAAGGTCGGCGTGGGCCTGTGGCCTGCGGCCTGGCTGCTGGGCACCAGCCTGCAGCCCTGGCCGCGCAAGGGCGAGATCGACATCATGGAAATGGGCGGCCGCCAGCCGGCCGGCCTGCCCAGCGTGTCGCCCGATCAGTTCGTGGGCTCCAACGTCATCACCTGGGCGCAAGCCGCTTGCGTGCCCGGCAATGAAAGCTGCGCGGCCTCCACCGCCTGGCAAACCAAGAACTGGGTCACGCCGTCGCGCTCGTTGGCCAACCGCTTCGTGCTGTACCGCCTGTACTGGACGGACACGCAGATCCGCTTCACCCTGGTGGACAACGGCCGCGAGCTGGACATGTACAAGGCCCCCATCTCCACGGTGGGTTCCCCAGCGCTGCAAGAGCCGTTCTACCTGCTGATGAACATGGCCGTGGGCGGCAACTTCACGCCCGCGGCCACGCCCGACCAGATCACCGCGCCGCTGCCAGCCACCATGTACGTGGACTACGTGCGCGTGTACGAGCTGGACGGCAAGGGCGAGGTGAAGCTGGGCGTGGGCATCACGCAGGAGGTGGGCAAGTTCGGGGTGTTCACCGACAACACGCCGGTCAACAACGGCCAAGCGCTGGGCAGTTCGGCGGACTTCTACATCTGGAACACCGGCTCCATGGGCGGCGGCAACATCCCAGCGTATGAAGGCTCCAACGTGCTGGCGCTGAACTACTTTGCCCCCGGGCAGTGGTTCGGCGGTGCCATTGCGTCGCGCCAGGCGCACGACATGAGCGGCTTCCGCAACGGCAGTATCAAGCTCAAGATCAAGGCGCCCGCCAACGTCGCGTTCAAGATCGGGATCCTGGACACCTACACCAACCACAGCTGGGTCACCTTCCCGGCCAACACCACCGCCTACGGCTTGGTGCGCAATGGCGACTGGGGCACGGCCACGATTCCCGTGTCTGAGATTGCCGGGCCGCTGGTGGCGTTGCAGTCCATGAGCTCGTTGTTCGAGTTCCTGAGCGTGGACGGCGCGGTGCCAGGCCAGCCCTTCCAGATGGCGTTTGACGACATCGTCTGGGACTCGGGCGTGCCGGGTGTGGCGCCGGTGGCGGTGGCAGCGCCCACGCTGGCCAAGGCGGCTGCGGTGACGGGCAGCTCGGCCCAAACCGGGGCCAGCACGCTGGAGTTCTCGGTGCCCGCGCGGGGCTGGGCGGATGTTCACTTCAGCGTGAACGGCGGCGACACGCAAACCGTGCGCATGCGGGCAGACGGCGCAGTCAGCCGCCACGCGGCTGGTGGCCTCAAGCGGGGTGACGTGGTGGAGTACCGCTTCACCGCGTGGGATGCCGCCCGCCAGATGGCGGTGGACTCCGCCCCCAAGACGGTGATCGTGAAGTAAGCCGGACGCCCCGGCCGGGGCTGCGCGGGGTCGCCACACGCTTGGGCGTTGGCGATCCCGCAAAATCCAGCCCCATGAACCAAGACCAACTCAAGCAACTCGTGGGCCGCGCCGCGGTCGATTACGTCACTTCCGGCGAAGTCGTGGGCGTGGGCACCGGCTCCACGGTGGACTGCTTCATCGACGCGCTGGCCGCGGCCATTGCCGAGGGTCGCCTCACGGTGGCGGGCGCCGTGTCCAGCTCCGAGCGCTCCACGCAGCGGCTGCAAAAGCACGGCATCCGTGTGCTGGACGCGGCCGAAGTGACGGGTCTGACCGTCTACATCGACGGCGCCGACGAAATCGACGGCCAAGGCCACATGGTCAAGGGCGGCGGCGCCGCGCTCACGCGCGAGAAGATCGTGGCCGACTTGGCCGACCGGTTCGTTTGCATTGCCGACGCCTCCAAGCTCGTGCAAACGCTGGGCAAGTTCCCGCTGCCGGTGGAAATCATCCCCATGGCCGCCGCGCAGCTGACGCGGCGCTTTGCCACGCTGGGCGGCACGGCCACGCTGCGTGCGGGCGTGGTGACCGACAACGGCGGCCACATCCTGGACGTGACCGGCCTGTCCATCACCGATCCGGCGGCGTTCGAGGCTGAAGTGAACCAGTGGCCCGGCGTGGTGACGGTCGGCGTGTTCGCCCGCAACAAGGCGCAGGTCTGCCTGCTGGGTGGCGCTGACGGGGTGCAGACCCTGACGTTCTGACGCCACCGCGCCGCATGCCGCGCCAGCCGTTCGGGTTCGACGCCGTCAGCCACGAGCGCCACCACTGGTGGCGCAGCGTGCTGTTCAAGCTGGTGCCTTCGCTTGCGTTGGGTGCCGTGCTGGTGTGGCTGCTGGGCTGGGCCACCGGCGGCCTGCTGGCCGTGCTGGTGACGGTGCGCTTCGTCGGCCAGGCCTTGGCGCCCGATGTGGTGGCCCTGATCGGCTGGGTGTGGCGGGCCTTGCGCGGCCTGGCCTACCGTCCGGTGCAAGGGCGCTTCTACCAGTTCAAAGGCCACCGCATTCGCGTGGAAGACGATGCGGTGCTGCGCCAGCGCTGGCTGGCCGTGGACGACCTAGCCACCGCGCTGGGCGCGCCCATCCCCCTGGTGCTGCTGCGCCGCCGCTGGCCGGAAGGGCTGCACGAACAACGCGACGGCGTGTACGTGCTGGACGACGTGGCCCTGGCCTGGCTGGGCGAGCAGCGCGACGCCCGCGCCGGCCGGCTGCGGCACTGGGTGGAGCGCGACGTGTGGTACCCGGCGCGCGGCCTGCGCGCCAGCTACACGCAAAAAGAGGCGCCCGCAGGCGCCCCTTCCGACAACGATCGCGGCTGAGGCCGGATCAGTTGCGGCCGACCGCGCTCCAGGCGGCGGCGACCTTGGCCGAGTAGTCGGCACCCAGCGTGGCCGCCAGTTCCTGCGCTGCGGCAATGGTCGCGGCGCGGGCCTGGGCGTAGGTGGTGCTGCTGGTGAACTTGGTGGTCAGCGCGCGGTACCAGATCTTGGCGGCGGCGGTGCGGCCAATGCCGGTCAGCGAGCCGCTGCCCGTGGCCACGCGGGTGTTGCCCGCCACGCAGGTCGGGCTGGTGCCGTAGGCGCTGTTGGTGCCTTCGGCCAGCAGGAAGAAGAAGTGGTTGGCCACGCCGGAGCTGTAGTGCACGTCGAGGTTGCCCACGCCGGAGTACCAGCAGTCGGCCGAGCCGCCGTCGCTGCTGGGCTTGACCATGCTGCGCAGCGAACCACCGCCCACCATGATCTTCTCGCCGATCAGGTAGTCGCCCGCGTCGCTGGCGTTGGCTGCGTAGAACTCCACCATGGTGCCGAAGATGTCGGAGGTGGCTTCGTTCAGGCCGCCGGACTCGCCGGAGTAAATCAGGCCGGCGGTGCGGCTGGTCACCCCGTGGGTCATCTCGTGGCCGGCCACGTCCAGCGCCACCAGGGGCTTGAGCGTCGTGCCGTCGCCGTCGCCGTAGGTCATGCAGAAGCAGCTGTCCGACCAGTAGGCGTTGTTGTAGTTGCGGCTGTAGTGCACGCGGTTGTAGGCGCCGCGGCCGTCGTTGGCGATGCCGTTGCGGCCGTGCACGTTCTTGTAGTAATCCCAGGTCTTGGCCGTGCCGTACTGGGCGTCGGCGGCGGCGCTTTGGCTGCTGGTGGTGCTGTTGTTGCCCCAGATGTTGTCGGTGTCGGTCACCACGCTGCCGCCGGACGTGCCGTTGGCCAGGTTGATGGTGTACGTGTTGCCGCGGCTCGGGTCGCGCAGCTCGTAGCCGCCGGTGACGCTGTTGGTGGTGAGGGCCACGTTGCCGCTGTACAGCGTCTTTCCGGTGCCGCTGGCGGCGGCGGTGTGGATGTCGTCCCAGGCGTCGAGTTGGGTGCCGGAGGTGGCGTCAACGATCACGTGCTTCTCGTACGGCGTGCCGTCCTTGGCGGTGCCGGACACACGCACTTCCCAGGCCAGGCGGGGCAGGTCGCCGCGCGCCCACACCACTTGCTCGGGCGTGCCTTGAATCTCGCCACCGGGGAAGGCGTCCACCACCACGCCCACGGCCCGGCTGGACGTGACGCCCACCTTGGCCAGGGCCGCGGCGCTCGCCACGGACGGCAGCATCTTGGCGCTGCGATGCATGGTGGCCAGGTTGCCGAAACGGTCGGTCTGCACGATCACGTCGGCGCCGATGGCGCGCAGGCCGCCGATGCGGCGGTCCATGTGCACGTGGCTGGCACCGTCTTCATCCGTCACCACGCGGCGCGTTTCGTAGGTGTGGTCCTTGGCGTCCAGGCTCAGGCCCGGGAATTGGCGCACCAGGCTTTCAGCTTTGGCGTGTGCGCGCGCCACGGCAGCGGCCGCTTCCGGCAGGTTCTGGGCTTGAACTTCGGCCTGGGCTTGGGCGGCCGTGGCGGCCAGCGAGGCGAGAGCGAGGACGGTCAGCTTGTGGCTGGTGTTGAACATGGTGAACTCCAAAAGAGGATGAGGCGGCCGGCCTACGGCCGCAGCGGCTCGCGCTGCAGGGTGCGCAGGCGATGCCGGCGAGAACTATGCGAGGCGCAGGTCTGCGCGTGTGAGAGGACTGCCCTGTCACCCAAGCAGGCGACGGGGCACCCCGTGGCGTTCGACGCCCAGCGGGCGAATGTGCCGCTGGGGCGCCGCTGGGGTCAGGTCTTGCTCAGTTGCGGCCCACCGCGCTCCAGGCGGCGGCCACCTGGGCCGAATAGTCGGCCGGCAATTGGCCCAGCGTGAACAGCTCCTTGGCGGCGGCCAGCGTGGCGGTGCGGGCGCCGGCGTAGTCGGTGCCGGAGGTCATCTTGGTCGTCAGTGCGCGGTACCAGATCTTGGCTGCGGCGTCCCGGCCGATGCCGGTCACGCTGCCGGTGCCCGTGGCCACGCGGGTGTTGCCTGCCACGCAGGTGGGGCTGGCGCCGTAGGCGCTGTTTGTGCCTTCAGCCAACAGGAAGAAGAAGTGGTTGGCCACGCCCGAGCTGTAGTGCACGTCCAGGCTGCCCACGCCGGAGTACCAGCAGTCGGCCGAGGCGCCGTCGCTGCTGGGCTTGACCATGCTGCGCAGCGAGCCGCCCTTGACCATGATCTTTTCCCCGATCAGGTAGTCACCCGCGTCGCTCGCGTTGTTGGCGTAGAACTCCACCATGGTGCCGAAGATGTCGGACGTGGCTTCGTTCAGGCCGCCGGATTCGCCGGAGTAGGTGAGGTTGGCGGTGCGGCTGGTCACGCCGTGGGTCATTTCGTGGCCGGCCACGTCCAGCGACACGAGGGCCTTGAGGCTGGTGCCGTCGCCGTCGCCATAGGTCATGCAGAAGCAGCTGTCCGACCAATAGGCGTTGGCGTAGCTGCGGCTGTAGTGCACGCGGTTGTAGGCGCCGCGGCCGTCGTTGGCGATGCCGCTGCGGCCGTGCACGTTCTTGTAGTAGTCCCAGGTCACGGCAGTGCCGTACTGGGCGTCGGCCGCGGCGCTGGCTGCGTCGCTGGTGGTGTTGTTGCCCCACAGGTTGTCGGCGTCGGTCATCACGCTGCCGCCCGTCTTGCGGCCGCCCATGTTGATCGTGTAGGTGCCGCCCCGGCTCGGGTCGCGCAGCTCGTAGCCGCCAGTGACGCTGTTGGTGGTGAGGGCCACGTTGCCGCTGTACAGCGTCTTGCCCGTGCCGGCGGCGGCTGCGGTGTGGATGTCATCCCAGCTGTCCAGCGTGAGGCCGGTGGTGGCGTCCACGATCACATGCTTCTCGAACGGCGTGCCGTCGGCGGCTTCGCCGGACACGGGCACGTCCCAGGCCAGCGCCGGGGTTTGCTGGCGCGCGTAGATCATCAGCTCGGGCTTGCCGGCGTCGCCCGCCACGGTGCGCAGTGCGGCCATGGCTGCACGGGCCAGGTTCAGCGCGGGCTTGGTGTCCAGGTCCAGGCGCCAGCGCAGCGTGTGGTGCATGGCACGCAGGTTGCCGGTGCGGTCGGTTTGCACCACGAGGTCGCCCCCGATCACGCGCAGGCCCGCCACCGTGCGGTCCAGGCGCACATGGCTGCCGCCGTCCGCGTCCACCACGGCGTCTCGCACGGCGTAGTTGTGGCTGGGGCTGTCCATGCTCAGGCCCGGGAATTGCCGCACATGGGCTTCGGCGCGGCTTTTCAGCTGCGCCACGGCGGCGGCGCGGTCAGACTGGGCGTGGGCGGCGCTCACGGCGAGGCAAGCGCTCAGCACCGTGAGGCGAAAGGGGGACGCGTTCATCAGGGTTCCTCGGACTTTGTTATGCGCGGCGGGTCTGCCACGGTGCGCCGGGGATGCGGCGCTGGCGTGACTTTGCGCACACCCCGTCCAGAGGGGGCCTAGGAGCATCCCGCGTTGCCGTCCGCCTGCAACGGCTCAGGGTCGGTGCGGATGTTGCTGTTTGATGAACTTGCGTTACCCGTGCTTGAAGCGCAACGCCATCCCCAGAAACAAAACAGCCGGGCAGGGCCCGGCCGGTGTCACGGCGCCCGGCGTGTGGGGCGCGGTGCGCGCGGTCAAAACGTTTCTCAGAAGGTTTCCCAGTCGCCTTCTTCCGTGGCGGGGGTTGCCGCGCGCGGTGCGGGTGCCGGGGCGCTGGTGGCTTCAGTCCGTGCTGCGGGGCGGGCGGCTGCGGGGGCAGCCTTCGGCGCGGCGGCCTTGGGTGCGCTGGCCTTGGGGGCCGCGGCCGGCTTGGGCGCTGCGGCGCGCGGTGCGGCCGGGGCCTTGGCGGTGTAGCTGCGCGGGCCGGCGCCTGCGGCCAGCTTGAACACGCCGATCACCTCCGTCATGCGGCCCGACTGCTCGCGCAGGCTCTCGGCCGCTGCAGCCGATTCCTCCACCAGCGCGGCGTTTTGTTGGGTCATTTGGTCCAGCTGAACGACCGAGCCGTTCACCGAGGCAATGCCTTCGCTCTGCTCGCGGGCGGCGGCGCTGATCTCGCCAATGATGTCGGTCACGCGCTGCACGCTGGCCACGATTTCCGTCATGGTGCTGCCGGCGGCTTGCACCTGCTGGGTGCCGGAGTCCACGCGTTCCACGCTGGCGGTGATGAGCGTCTTGATCTCCTTGGCGGCACCGGCCGAGCGCTGGGCCAGCGAGCGCACTTCAGCGGCCACCACCGCGAAGCCGCGGCCTTGTTCGCCAGCGCGGGCGGCTTCCACGGCGGCGTTCAGCGCCAGGATGTTGGTCTGGAAAGCGATGCCGTCAATCACGCCAATGATGTCGTTGATCTTGCGCGAGCTCTGGCTGATCTCGTCCATCGTGGCCACCACGGCCGACACGGCTTCGCCGCCGCGCTGGGCCACGCTGGCGGCCGAGCTGGCCAGCTGGTTGGCCGTCATGGCGGCATCGGCGGTTTGCTTGACCGTGCCGGTCAGCTCGCTCATGGACGAGGCCGCGTTTTGCAGGTTGCTGGCGGTTTGCTCGGTGCGCTGGCTCAGGTCCAGGTTGCCGGTGGCAATCTCGGCGCTGGCGGTGCCGATGCTGTCGGCCGCGCTGCGCACCTCGCCGATGATTTTTTGCAGCGAGCGCTGGGTGGCGTCCAGCGCCGTCAGCAGGCGGCCGACGTCGTCGGAACCCCCGCTGGGAATCGGGTGCGTCAGGTCAAAGCGCGCCAGGGCTTCGGCCGCTTCGGTGGCAGCGTGCAGGCTGCCGCCGCTGGAGCCCATGCTGCCCAGCAGGCCGAACAGGCCGGCCACCCAGGTCAGGGCCAAGCTGGCCAGCAGCCAGCCTTTGGTCGACGCGCCGGGTTCGCCCAAGCCTGCCAAGGCCATGCCAACGCCCACCGTCACGATGCCGAGCACCGCGCCGAGCGCCTGTTTCGTGCGTTGCGAACCGCTGCCAGAACCGAACATGCTGTCGTCCTCTCGGAGAAAAGAAAGCGCCGGCTCGTGCCGGCAAACAGCGCGCAGTGTGCGGGTCGCAGCCCCCGGCGCCGGACATCAAAGCCCCGGCAAACCGGCAATAGTTGCGTGAAGCGGGCTCAGCGTCCGGGCCGGCGGGTGCGGCGCAGTTCCAAGCGGGCCGGGTCCACCGCGTCGAGCAGGTCGGCCTCCACCGGCCGCGGGCCACCCACGGCCAGGGCCGCCACCAGCTGGCCGGCCAGCGCTGCCCACGTGATGCCCCGCGAGCCCATGGCGGTGCACAGCACCAGCCCGGGCAGGCGGGGCTGCAGGCGCAGTTGCTCGGCGCGGGGGCCTTCGGCGGGCAGGCCGCCGATCAGCGGCAGGCGGTCAGGGGTCAGCAGCCGCCAGCCCACGCGGCCGACCAAAGGGCCTTCGGGCGGCTGCGCCAGGCCCGCCAGCCGGGCGTAGCGGGTCAGGTTGGTGTGCTGGCACTCGGCGCGCAGGTGGGGGTCCGCGTCGCCGTCTTCGGTGGTGGCGCCGCACCACACGCCGCCGTGGCCATCGGCGATTACATAGCCATCGCCCGCCAGTGGCGTGGCCGGGCACCAGGGGGCTGCCGCCAGGTGGGTGAGCTGGCCGCGTTGCACGGTCAGGTGTTCCGTCCAGCCCGCCGTGGGCGCCAAGTCAGCCAGCAAGCTGAGTTGGCCGTGCCCGCCGGCCAGCACCAGCAACGGGGCCTGCGCCACCACGTCCCCGCCGGGCCCGCGCAGCTGCCACACGTCGCCCTCGCGCTGCACCTGCGCCACGGCGGCGTTCAGGCGCAGCGTGGCGCCGCTGGCGTTCAACAGCGCCTGCACATAGGCCGCCGGGGCCAGCGCGCCCCCGCCGGGGTAGAACCAAGCCGGCCCGCTCAGCGTGCGACCCGCGCGGGCCGAGGCGGCCTCGGCGTCCAGCGCGTGCACATAGCCGGGCACCGTGGGCATGGCGCTGGCGTCCAGCCGGTGTTCCAGGCGCAGCAGCCCGGGTTGGTGGGCCAGGCCCAGACCAGCCAACGTGCGCTGCGTGGCCAGGGCCGCCGCGCGGTTGAAGCGGGCATGCAGGCCGTCGTCCGGGTTCACCGTGCCGTGAAACAGCCCGGCCGGGTTGCCCGAACTGGCCTGCGCGGGGGCGGCGTGGGTGTCCACCACCGTGCAGCGCAGGCCTTCACGCGCCAGGGCCAGCGCACAGGCCGCGCCGGCCAGCCCCGCGCCCAGGATCACCGCTTCGCGGGCCTGGGGCGCCAGCGGCTCACGGCCAGCGGGCCGCTGCGGCGTGTGGCGGGGGGCGTGGCGGGCCGCGGTCATGTCGGGCGTCTCTGCCGAACCCGGGGCCGGCGCCACCTCGAAGCCCACCGCCGCCAGGGCCCGGCGCAGGGGCTGCGAAGTGTTCCAGGTGGCCGCTGTGGCGCCAGGGGCGGCCTGGCGGGCGAGGTGCTTGATCAACCACTCGTTCCACAGCGCGGGGTTGCGGCTGGGCGCAAAGCCGTCCAGGTAGAACGCATCGGCCTCCAGCACCCATTGCGCCGCCATGGCCTGCGCGTCGCCCAGGGCCAGCAGAAGTTCCACCTGCCCGTTGTCGAACTGCAGGCGGTGCAGGCCGGCCGTGAGGGGCGGCCACTGCGCGATCAGCTGCGCAGCAAGGTCCGCCAGTGGGTGGTCTTCCAGCGCACGGGCCAGGTCTTGCGGTTGCAGCGGGTGTTTCTCCACGCTGACGAAGCACAGCCGCGGGCAGCGCTGCGGGTCACGCCGCCAGACGTCCCAGGTGGCCAGGAAGTTGTGGCCCAGGCCGAAGCCGGTTTCCACGATGACGAAGCGCTCGCGCCCCTGCCAGCGCCCGGGCAGGCCGTTGCCGGCCAGAAAGATGCGGCGGGCGCGTTCCAGCGCGCCGGCGCGGGCGGGGTAGGCGTCGCCGTACAGCGGCGAGGTGGGGGCGCCGGGGTCGGAGAAATCGACCTCGGCCGGTGCAACGGCGAAGCTCATGCCGAGAAACTGTGGAAACCGTGGAGCAGCACAACCAGCCCGCCGCCCAGCACCAAAGGCAGGGCCAGCGCCGCCATCACCGGCCGCGCAAACCGCCAGCCGCCGGCTGCCACGGCCGTGACGGCGCGGGTGCTGCTGTTGCAGGCAAAGGCCAGCATGATGCCCGCCAGCACCTGGGCCGGCGTGATGCTGCCGGCGGCCTCCAGGCCAGCGAGCGAAATGATGGGCGCGTGCACATCCGCAAACGCGGCCAGCGCCACCGCGCCGTACAGGCCGAGGCTGCCGAACTGGTCGCGCGCCCAGCTGACCGCCACAGCCACGGCGCTCAGGATGAGCGACAGCACCAGGGCCTCGCGCAGCCGCAGCGGGCCGCGGCGGCTGGGGGTGTTGGGGGTGTTCTGGGCGGCGGCGTGGCCTGAGGTCAGGCGGGCGCTGCGCGCCATCAGCACGCCCAGGCCGCCGCACACCGCCATGCCCAGCAGGCACACCGGCAGTGCGGCCAGCGCGGCTTGAGGGGCCATCGCAAACAGCATGGCCTGCGCCTGCAGCCAGGTGGCGCAGGTGGACAGCACGGCCCCGGCTGCACAGGCTGGGGCCAGGTGGGGCTCGTGCCGCGCACGGGCTCCCATGGCGGCAATCGTGGCGGTGCTGGACACCAGGCCCGACAGCAGGCCCGACACTGCCAGCCCGGTCTGCGGCCCGGCCAGGCGCAGCGCCACGTGGCCGGCGCCTTGCAGCGTCAGCAGCAACAGCATCAGCCCAAGCAGCGAGTGCATCTTCATGCCCGCCAGCCAGGGCAGCGGTTGCTGCGGCATCAGCGGCATCACCACCAGCGCCAGCGCGCCCAGCAGCAGGCCGTCGTGCAGTTCTTCCTCGCGCAGCACTTGCGTGGCGAAGCGGTGCAGCTTGGTGCGCGCGGCCAGCAGGCCGGTCAGCACCACCGCGGCCGGCGAGCCCAGCAGCGGCGCGGTCACGCACAGCGCCCCGATCAGGTAGGTCACCAGCAGCGCGATTTCGGTCGTGAGGCCGGGGTCACGCCCCCGGTTGCGCAGCAGGGCCGTGCCGGCCAGTGCCGTGATGGCCAGCGCCCCCACGGCCACCAGGCCCGGCACCTGCAGCGCCTGGGCCAGCGCGCCGGCCATGGCCGCCAGCGTGAAGGTGCGCAGCCCGGCGGGTTCGCGGTGGGGGCCGCGGTGCTTGTGGCGCTCGCGCTCCAGCCCGATCAGCAGGCCGCTGCCCAGCGCGGCCGCCAGGCCCACGATGAGCGCGTCGGAAACCCCGAAGGCCTGACCCAGCCCCGCCATCACCAGGCCACGGTCTCGCCGTGCTGAGGCACACGCACCGCCCAGCCGAGTTCGTCTTGGATGCGGCTGCGCAGGGCGTCGGCCGCGGCCGGTTCGCCGTGCACCACGTACACCTGCTCGGGCGGGCGGGGCAGGGCCCGCAGCCATTGCATCAGGCCGTCTGCATCGGCATGGCCCGACAGGCCCTCCAACTGGCTGACCTCGGCATTCACCGGCACCCACTGGCCGCGAATTTTGATTTGCCGCTCCCCCGCCACCATGCGCGCGCCGCGCGTGCCGCCGGCCTGGAAGCCGGGGAAGGCGATGTGGTGCCGGGCCTGCGGGGCCAGCGCCTCGATGTAGTTCAGCACCCGGCCGCCCGTGGCCATGCCGCTGGCGGAGATCACGATGCTGGGCTTGGCGCGCGGCTGGGTGAGGCTGGCCGCGAGCTTCAGGCTTTGCGCCTGCTTGGTGACGTAGTGCACCCGGTCGGTGAGGCTGCGGGCTTCGCTGGCAGAGATGCGCAGCAGCCGGGCGTGCTTCACGGTGAGCTCGGTGGCTTGCTCGGCCATGGGGCTGTCCAGCCAGATGGGCACGTCCAGCGGCAGCTCGCCCGCATTGCGAAGCCGCTGCAACAGCAGCAGCAGCGCCTGCGCGCGGCCCACGGCGAAGCTGGGCAGCAGGACTGAGCCGCCGCGCTTGAAGGTGTTGCGCAGGATCTGCCCCAGGTGGGCCTGGGCGTCTTGCGCCGGGTGCAGGCGGTCGCCGTAGGTGGACTCGATCATCACCACGTCCGCCGCGGCCGGCACCTGGGGCACGGGCATCAACAGGTCGCCCACGCGGCCCACGTCGCCCGAGAACAGCAATGAGCGAGCGCCATGCCGCACATGGATGCTGCTGGCCCCCAGCAGGTGGCCGGCGGGCGTGAAGCGCACCTCGGTATCGCCGAGCTTGAGCTTGCCGTCGCGCGGCAGCGGCGCGAACTGCTTGAGCGTGGCCTCGGCCTCGCGCACGCTGTACAGCGGCAGGGCCTTGTCGTGCCGGCTGCTGCCCTCCTTGTTGGCGCGCTTGGCGTCTTCTTCCTGCAGGTGGGCGCTGTCGCGCAGCAGCACATCGCACAGGTCGCGTGTGGCGGTGGTGGCGTAGATGGGGCCTTTGAAACCCTGGCGGCGCAGGGCCGGCAGGTAGCCGCAGTGGTCCAGGTGCGCGTGGGACAGCAGCACGGCATCCAGTTGCGTGGCCGCCGTGCCCAGCGGCATCCAGTTGCGCTCGCGCAGCATCTTGAAGCCCTGGAACAGGCCGGCGTCCAGCAGCAGGCGCTGGTCACCCAGCGTGAGAAGGTGGCGTGAGCCGGTGACGGTGTCGGCCGCGCCGAGGAAGGTCAGTTTCATGGGGCGCCTCGGGTCTGCATGGCCCCCGATTCCAGCACCTCCACCGCCGGCCCCGGCTGATCCAGCGCAAGCCGCATCGCTCGGGCCACGCGTTCTGCCGCAATCGGCCGCCAGGCTTGTGGGATGAGCGGCGCCAGCGGCCGGGCCAGGCGCAGGCTCCAGGCCTCGCCCGGCCGGGCCGGCTGGCCCAGGGCCTCGCGATGGCCGTCCAGCAGCGAGGGCCGCGCGATCACCAAGCGCTCGAAGCCCAGGTCACTCAGCGCCCGCTCCATCTCGCCCTTGACCCGGTTGTAGAACACCCGCGACTGCGCATCGGCGCCCAGCGCCGACACCACCGCACAGCGCGTGGCGCCGGCGCGCCGGGCCGCTTGGGCCACGGCCAGCACGGCGTCAAAGTCCACCGCACGGAAGGCGGCCTGCGAGCCCGCTTGGGCGATGGTGGTGCCCAGGGCGATGAACACGCGGTCGGGCGGGGGCAGGTTGGCCGAGCCGTCGGCGGGCAGCGCGGTCAGGTTCACCACCCGCTGCACCTGGCCCGCGAGCACGGGCAGGTCCGGCACCGCGCGGCGCAGCAGCACCAGCGTGGGGTGTGGGGCCAACTGGCGCAGCAGCTCGCGGCCCACCAGGCCGCTGCCGCCGGCCACCCAGGTCAGGTGCGGGGAGCTCATGCCCCGCATCTTCCCTCAGCGTCACTCAGGGCGGCGTCACTCCAGCACGATGGCACTGGCCAGCAGCTGCGCCGCACCGGCGGCGACTTGGCCTTTCACCGTCAGTTTGCGGCCCGCGCGCAGGTCGGCCGCCGTGCCGTTGGTGAAGCGGGTGCTGGCGGTCCAGGTCACCGTCCAGCCGCGCAGCGTGAAGCTGCGTTGGACGACGTCCAGCGCGGCCATGCGGCCGCTGATCTCCACCGGCTCTGGCGCTTCGGCCGAGACCTCGGTCGCCACCAGCACGCCGTTGCGCATGCGCCCGTGCACCTCGGCTTCGCCACCGGGTTGCAGCCACGCCAGACCCTGCACGCGGGCGCCGCTGGCGTCCACCGGCACGCCGTCCAGCGTGAACCGGGTGGGCGAGGTGAACTCGGTGATGCGGCCCTCCAGTTCGGCCTCCAGGCCATCGGGCGGGCGCAGGGCGTCGTCGCGGGCCTGCAGCAGGGCGGGCGTGCCGTCGGCGCCGGCGGGGCCCAGCACCAGGCGCACCACGGCGCCGGGTGTCAGGTTGGCCGGGATGACCGTGGCGTCCGCCGCGCGGGCGGTGAGGGCGCCCACCTGCAGCCAATCGGTGCCACGGGCCGTGAGCACGCCGCGCAGCATGGGCGTGTCGTTCGGCGTGGCGCGCTCCAGCCGTGTGGCCACGATGCTGCCGCGGCCCAGGTCCAGGTGGCCCCACACCTGCACTGTGGCCGGTGTGCCGCTGGCGCCCGGCCCCCGCAGTGCGGAGGTGGGCACGTTCACGCGCTGGCCCAGCACGGTCAGCGTGCGGCTGTCCAGCCACGTGGCCGGGCCCACGGCCTGGGTGTCCACCACGAGGCTGTAGGCCTGCGCGGTGCTGGCCACGATGGTGCCGGCCAGCACCCGCGCGGTCATGCCTTCGCTGAGGTCTTGCACGCGCAGCGCGTGGCCGTCGCCATCGCACAGCGTGGCCTGGCTGGTGCCCAGGCTGACGCCGCCCACGGTGACGGGCGCGGTGGCGGTGATGGCGGCGCTCAGAAAGCTCTGCACCCGCCCGGTGCCGCCCGTGGCCACGCCCAGCGGGTGGGTGAGTGGCGTGTCGGCGGCGGCCGGCGCAGCTGCGGGGGCGGGGTCGGTGCTGCCTCCGCCGCACCCGGCCAGGCCCGCGGCGCCGGCCAGCGCCAGCAAATCTCGGCGGCTCAGGCGGCGGTTGAGGCGGCGGCTCAGGCTGCGGTTGAGGCCCGAGGGATGCGCGGTGTCATCCGGCAGAGGGCGGCGGGGGGATGGGAACTGCGGCGGGCGGGTCATCGGCGGACTCCGGTTCTTGGTACGTGAAAAGACCCAGGCGAGCGCGGTGCGTGCCCGGGCGGCCGGCAGCCTGATCGGCGGCGATCAGCTGCTCCAGTTGCGGAATCAGTTCGGCGCGCAGGCGGCTCCAATGCGCGCGGGCCAAGTCGGCAAGGGCCGCGGCGGAGCTTTCGCTCAGTTCGTCGGCATAAATGGCTTGCTCGAAATGGCGGCGGTCGCGGTGCACCACGTTGGCGGTGGCGGCGGCGAGGTGGTCGCCCACGTTCGCGCCAAGGAAGCCCAGCATCTGCGCGTCGTCTTGCGTGGGGGTGATGCGCTCGGGCTGCAATTGCACCGTGAGGCCGTCGTCGGACAGCTGCACCAGTTCCAGCCGCAGCATCTCGTCGAGCAGGCTGCGGGGGTGCACGTGGCGTGTGATGGCCTGCGCCAGGGTCTCAAAGCTCGGTGCCGGCCCGGTGCGAGGCAGGGGCCGGGGCGTGCCGTCGGGCTGAAGGAAGTCGGCGTGGGTCAGCCAGTGCGCGCAGGCCCGGCCGGCGGGGCTGGGCCGCTGGGCGGGCAGGGGCTCGAGTTCGCCCGTGAGGCGGGCCACCTCGCGGCGGCTCAAGCCGGTGGCGGTGGCGACCTGGCTCACATCCCGCCCCGCTGCGCTGCCACTGGCCGCCCGCGCATCCCGTGCGGCGCGCACGAAGGCACGCTTGAGCAACTCCTCCACCGGCGCATGCGGCAGCCCGTGCGCCACGCACAGGCGGGCCAGCGGCGCCAGGAGGGCCTCGACGGCAGGCAGTAACAACTCATCACGTTTGTCCATTTGACGGGTGAATTCTGAGCGCGCACCATGAAATGCGCAATTTGTGCATTTGTTCGAAATCGTAAGCGAGAAGGAGACGCGCGATGCCCAGTTACACCCTCCATGTGAATGGCCGCGACCAGCAGGTCACGGTCAGCTCCTCCGGCATGCCCCTGCTTTGGGTGCTGCGCGACGTGCTGGGCCTCACCGGCACCAAGTACGGCTGCGGCATCGAAATCTGCGGCGCCTGCACCGTGTGGGTCAACGGCGAGCCGCAAAAAAGCTGCGACATCGACGTGTCGTCGGCCGTGGGCAAGAAGATCACCACCATCGAAGGCCTGTCGCCCGACCGCAGCCACCCCGCGCAGAAGGCCTGGGTGTTGCACCAGGTGCCGCAGTGCGGCTACTGCCAGAGCGGCATGCTGATGAGCGTGGCGGGCGCCATGGCCAAGGGGCACCACGGCGCGCAGATCGCAAGCGAGGTGAACAACCTTTGCGTGTGCGGCACCTACCAGCGCATCAAGACGGCCGTGGCCGGTCTGTGAAGGAGCACGCACCATGAACGCACGCATTCCTTCGGGCGCCGAGACCACGGGCCTGGACCGCCGCCAATTCCTGGGCACCGGCGTGGGCCTCACGCTCGGCCTGGTGCTGGGGGGCAAGGCCGAAGCCGCCACGGCGACCGCCGTCAACGCCTGGCTCACGATCGCCAGCGACGGCAGCATCACGCTGGCCAGCGGCGCATCGGACATGGGCCAGGGCTCGTTCTCTGGCCTGGCGCAAATCCTGTGTGAAGACCTGATGGTGGACCCGACGCAGATCCGCGTCGTGCCGGCAGCGCCCTCGCTGGCCGTGCCGGCGCCGGTCGGCGTGGCCATCAACACCGTGGGCTCCAGCGTCACGCGCAACAACTTCTGGCGCCTGCGCGACGCCGGTGCCATTGCGCGGGAAATGCTCGTCAGCGCGGCCATGGTGGAGTTGGGCGATGCCACGCGCACCAACTACGCCGTGGCCAACGCCGTCGTCACGCACCTGCCCACCGGGCGCGCCCTGGCCTATGGGCAGCTGGCCGCGCGTGCCGCCACGCTGCCGGTGCCGGCCTCGGCCCCGCTGGTGCCGGACGCGCAGCTGCGCTGCATCGGCAAATCGCTGCCGCGCAGCGACATCCCGGCGAAGGTGGATGGCAGCACGGTGTATGGCATTGACGTGCGCCGGCCCGGCATGGTGTATGCCGCCATCCGGCACTGCCCCAGCTTTGGCGGGGTGCTGGCCGCCACGCCGACGCTGCCCAGCGGCGCGCAGGCCGTGGTGCCGGTGAAGGTGGCGCCCGGCACGGCGCGCGGCCTGGAGGCCGTGGGCAACGTGAACGCCGTGGCTGTAGTGGGCGCCACCACCTGGGATGCCTGGCAGGCCGCCAAGCGACTGAGCCTGAAATGGACCCTGCCGGCCAACGCGGCGGCGCTGAACAGCGCGCAGTTCATGGCCGATGCCCAGGCGCTGATGGACACCGCGCCGCCCTACGTGGTGGGCGGCAACAACCCGCCCGGCACCGCCTACACGGTGGAGCGCAGCGGCACGCCCGAGGCCGCCATCGCGGCGGCGGACGTGAAGCTGGAAGCAACGTACAGCCTGCCCTACGTGTCGCACGCCTGCATGGAGGTGCTGAACTGCACCGTGGACTTTCAAGCGGGCGTGAGCTGCGAGGTGTGGGCGCCCACGCAGTCGGCCAAATCGGCGCTGACGCTGGTGATGGCGCTGACCGGCATGACGGCCGCCCAGGTCACCATCCACGTCACCGCGCTGGGCGGCGGCCTGGGCCGCAAGGCCGAGCTGGACTTCATTTCTCAGGCCGTGCAGGTGGCCATGGTCGTGAAGAAGCCGGTGAAGCTGATGTGGCCGCGCGAAGAAGACTTCACCCACGACCAGTACCGCCCCATGGCCCTGGTGCGGGCGCGTGCCGGGCTGAATAAGGCCGGGCAGGTGGTGGGCTGGACCTACCGCAACGTGTCGCCGTCCATCCTCGGGCAGCGGGGCGTGCCGCTGCCCGCCACCGGCGACAGCCAAGGCTACGAAGCGTCTCAGGGTCTGCCGTACGACTTCGGTTCGCGGCTCACCGAATGGGTCAGCCACACCTCGGGCATTCCGGTGGGGTTCTGGCGCTCGGTGGGGGCGTCCATCAACACCTTTGCGGTGGAATCGATGGTGGACGAGATGGCGCTGGCTGTGGGGCTCGACCCCTACCAGTACCGCCGCTCGCGCCTTACCAATGCGCGCTGGCTGGCCGTGCTGGACGCCGCCGCGCAAGCCGCCGGGTGGGGCACGGCGCCGCCCGCTGGGCGAGCCCGCGGCATCGCCATCGGCTCGGCCTTCAACAGCATCGTGGCGCAGGTGGTGGAGGTGAGCGCCACCACGGGCGGCCCCAAGGTCACCCGTGTGTGGCTGGCCATCGACTGCGGCTGGGTGGTGAATCCCAACTCGGTCGAAGCGCAGATGATTGGCGGCGTGGTGCACGGCCTGAATTCCGCGCTCTACGGCAAGCAGACCTTCGTCAACGGCGCCGCGCAGGGGCGCAACTTCAACACCAACCGCATGATGCGGCTCAACGAAATGCCGCAGGTGGTGGTGAAGCTCATGCCCCAACCCGCCGTGCTGGACCGCACCGCCGTGATGGGCGGCGTCGGCGAACTGGGCGTGCCCACGCTGGCCCCCGCGCTGGCCAATGCCTGGGCCAGGCTCAGCGGCAAGCGCGTGCGGGCGCTGCCGTTCTACCCGAACGCGACGATGAGCGACTGAGCACCGCAGCCTGGGCGGCGCCGCGTCAGGCGTCGTCCAGCAAGGCCGCCAGCGCCGCTGCATCCAGCGGTGTGGCCTGGCCGTCGCCTTCCAGCATGCCCTCGGCCAGGCCGCGCTTGTCGCGGTGCAGGTCGAGGATGCGTTCCTCCACCGAGCCCGCCGTCACCAGCCGGTAGACGGTGACCGGCCGCTGCTGGCCCATGCGGTGGGCGCGGCCGCTGGCTTGGTCTTCGGCGGCGGGGTTCCACCAAGGGTCGACGATGAGCACGTAGTCGGCCGCGGTCAGGTTCAGGCCGAAGCCGCCGGCCTTCAGGCTGATGAGGAACACGTCGCCGTCGCCCTGCTGGAAGGCGGCGGCGCGGCGGGTGCGTTCGGCCTGGGGCGTGCTGCCGTCCAGGCGCTGGAAGGGCAGGCCCATCTGCGTGAGGCGCTCGGCCAGCAGGTCCAGGTAGTCGGTGAACTGGCTGAACACCAGGGCCTTGTGGCCGCCGTCCACCAGTTCGCGCACCAGGCGCTCGAACTCGGCCAGCTTGGCGCCCGCCAAGCCCAGTTCGGGCGACACCAGGCGCGGGTCGCAGGCCGCGCGGCGCAGGCGCATCAACTCCGCCAGCACCTGCATGGGCGCGCCGCGCTCGGGGTCGGCGGCGGCTTGGGCCACGGCAGCGCGGGCGTCGCGGCGCAGGGCTTCCAGGAAGTTGCGCTCGGCTTCGCTGGGCTCCACGCGGTGGACGATCTCGGTCCGCGGGGGCAGGTCTTGCAGCACCTGCGCCTTGGTGCGGCGCAGCAGGAAGGGCGCCACCAGCCGGCGCAGCCGGGCGCGGGTGGGGGCGTCCTGCTGGCGCTCGATCGGGCCGGCGAAGCGCTCGTTGAACTGCGCAGCCGTGCCCAGCAGGCCGGGGTTGATGAGGTTCATCACCGACCAGAGATCGGCCAGCCGGTTCTCCACCGGCGTGCCGGAGAGGGCGAGGCGGAAGTCCGCATCGAACTCCGCCACGGACTTGGCGCGCTTGGTGGCAGCGTTCTTCAGCGCCTGCGCTTCGTCCAGCACCAGCGTGGCCCAGCGGCGGGTGGCGAAGCGCTCGGCATCGATCTGTGCCAGCGCGTAGCTGGCCACGATGACGTCGCCCGGGCCAGCGGCGGCCAGCAGCGCGGCGCGGTCGGCCGCATCGGCGTAGACCTGGGCGTTCAAGCCCGGTGCAAACGTGGCGCATTCGGCCGCCCAGTTGCCGCAGACCGAGGTGGGTGCCAGCACCAGCGCCGGCCCCAGCGCGCTGCGCTCGATCAGCAGCGCCAGCGTCTGCACCGTCTTGCCCAGGCCCATGTCGTCAGCCAGGCAGGCGCCGAAGCCGGCAGCGGCCAGGCGGCTCATCCACGCAAAGCCTTCGGCCTGGTAGCCGCGCAGCTCGGCACGCAAGCCACGGGGCACTTCAGGCTGCAGCGCGGCGGCGGCGGCCAACTGCGCGACGCGGGCACGCCAGGCGGTGTCGCCCGCCAGGTGCACGCCGGCCAGGCCCTGGTCCAGCCAGGCGGCGCTGGCGGCGGGCAGTTGCAGCGCGCCACCCTTCTTGGCCTGGGCGAGAGAGTCCAGGTCGCGCAGTTGCTGACGCAGTTGGTCTGACAGGGCCAGGTAATGCCCCTCGGCCAGGCGCACGAAGCGGCTCTGGCTGCTGCGGCTGAGTGCCAGCAGCTCCTGCAGGCCCAGCACGCGGCCTTCGTCCACGCGGGCTTCGCCGGTCAGCGCCAGCCAGTCGCGCCCGCTGCTCACCTCAATCTGCACCGCGTCTGCCGCCACGGGCAGCACGCGCACCGGCTTGCCCTTGGGCCAGGCCAGCGCGGCGATGGCGGGCAGCTGGGGCAGGCGCTCGACGGCGGCCAGGGCTTGCTCGGCATCGGCCAGCATCCAGGGTTGGTCGGGCGGTTGCTCGGGGTCCAGAAAGGGCAGGACGGCGATGACGTCGGCGCGGTGCTGGGCCTCGGCGGGCAGGTCGCGCTCGGTGGTCAGGCTGAGGCCTTCATGCAGGCACATCAGCCGGTCACGGCCCTGGCCCGGTGTGACGGCGGGGCCGAAGTCGCCAAAGGGCTGGGCCACCAGCAGCAGCTGCAAGCCATCGCCCTGGGGCGTGAGGCGGGCGTGCAGGCGGCTGTCGCCCGCCACGCGCTGGCCGGCGTCGGCGTCGGAGTGCAGCTGGAAGTGACCGGTGAGCACTTGCAGCGCCGCGCCCAGCTCGGCCGTGGCGTGGGCCGGCACCTCCCAGCCCTGGGCCACCAGCTCGGCCACGCGGCGCTGCGTGGACGTGATGCGGATCAGCCGCGCGCGGCCCGGGCCCTCGCGCAGCACGCGCTGGGTGTTGCGTCGTTCGCGCTCGGCATCGGCCTGGGCGCCGAACAGCGCGCCGGCATGGGGTGGCTCGGCGGCGATGAGGGGCGGGTGCAGGTGGAACTGGAAGGCGGCGCGCTCACCCTCGCCGATGCGGCGCACCTCCAGCTCGGGCAGGCCTTCGCTCAGCTCCACCCACTGGCCGGGGGCGTCGGCCAGCATCAGGTGCGGGTGGCCGATGAGGGCCACGAGGGCGGGCGTCACGTCCAGCCGCAGGTCGTGCACGCCGGCCCAGGCGTCGCGTTCGATGTGGCGCAGCACGAGGTTGTCGCGGCTGCGCTGGGCGCCTTGCTTCTTGAGCTTGGCCAGCGTGACCGGTTTGAACTTGAGGCCGCCCCGCGCGCCGTGGTGCATTTCCAGCGGCTCCAGTGTGTGCACGCGGCCGGCGGCGTCGAGGGTGAGGCGCCAGGCCAGCTCGGGCTGGGTGCTGCTGCCGGCAGGTTTGCCGTCGTCGCTGAGCGCGGTGATGGCGGCCAACGCGTCTTGCCAGGCTTGGCGAGGCTGGCTGAGCAGGCTGACCGCGCGGGTCGGCTCGGCGCCGCCCAACTGCAGACGGCGCAGCGCGGCCCCCAGGTACTCGGCCAGCAAGGCTTGGTCGTCGCCCAGTTGGGCCCACAGGGCTTGCGCCAGCTCGGGCGTCCACCCCGGGGCAGGCTTGCCCAGCCAGGCGCACAGCAGCAGCCGGTCGGCCGGGGTGCCGTCGCCCGGTGCGCGGGGGGTGAAGGCGGCGTCCAGAAAGCTGTCGTCGCCCAGCTTGGCGCCAATACCGTGCGCCCACAGGCCCCAGGCCTCGTAGGCCGTGGGGCTGCGGCTGCCGGACTCGGCAATGGCGTACTTGCGCGCTCGGGCCCAGGCCTTGGGGTCGTCCTGCGCCATCAGGCTGAGCAGGTAGAAGCGGCCCAGCGCCAAGCCCAGCGCCCCGCGGCGGCGGCCAAGGGCGGTGTGGGCCTCCTTGATGGCAGCCTCGAACGCCGCACTGGCCTCGGCCCAACGCCCGGCCACCAGGGCGCGCACGGCCGCCAGCAGGGTGACGCTGGGCCCGGTGAGGCCGTCGAGCAGCCGGGCGGCGTCTTCCAGCCGCAAGGCCAGCAGGTCGGCATCGGCCAGCCGGCCGCGCAGCGGCAGGCTCAGGGGTGGTGGGGCTGTGCGCAGCCAGGCCAGCAGTGCCGCTCGGGCGGGGTGGCGCGTGTCCAGGGTGTCCAGCGCGGTGCAGAGCATCGGGTCGCGCAGGGCGGGGTCGATCTGGTCCAGCAGCGCGGGGCACCACGGCTCGGTGAGTGCGTGGGTCTGCAGCAGCGGGTCGTTCAGTTCGGTCAGCTGCGTGGCCAGCAGTTCGCGGAACTCCGCGGCCGGCATGCCGGAATACAGCATCAGGCGCAGCACGGTGCACATGTCGTCGACATGGCGGAAGTTCACCCAGCCGATCGGGTCGCGCCAGTCGCCGCGCCCTGGGCCCATCAGCCACAGGCGCTGGCGCCAGTAGTGCTCGGCCTCGGGGGCGAGCAGCAAGGCTTGCAGGCGGTCCGCGTGGTCGGTCAGCGCAACGCGCGTGCCCTTGCCTTGCAAGTACTCGGCCCGCTGCTGGGCGGCGAGGGCCTGCAGGCCGTCACGCACCGAATAGTGGTCGAAGGCGCTGCCGTCGGCGCGCTGGCGGCCGGTCAGGGCCAGCCACTGCAGCACCGCGTTGATGCTGGCGGTGCCGCCCAGCAGCAGCACGGCGTCCAGCAGGGTTTGCAGATCGGCCTCGGGCACGTCGACGGCAGGCAACTGCGGCGTGTGGCGCGCGGCATGGGCGGCCCGGGCGCGGCGCAGCATCTCTTCAGCGCTGACCACGCTGCCGTCGGGCAGGTTGAACAGGAACGACGGATCGACAGGCGGGCGGGGCATGGGGCGAATTAAATCAGCCAAGAAAAACGGCCTGCCCTGTGAAGGGCAGGCCGTTTCGGAACGGTGCGGCAGATCAGCGCTTGGGCTGCGTCAGGCGCGGGCCGTTGTTGTGGCGCGGGGCACCACCGCCATTGCTGCGGGCCGGCTGGGCACCGGCGGCGCGAGGGGCGTGCTCGGCATGGGGCTTGGGTGCCGTGCGGGCGCCGCCCACACCGCTGTGGCCTTGCGGCTTGCCGCCGCCGTGTCCCGGGCGGCCGTGGCCGTCACGCGAGCCGCCGCGGTTGTCACCGCCGCGGCCTCCGCCACCGCCGCCGCCATTGCCACCGCGGCCGCCACGGCCCGCGTGCTGCGGCGGGTTGGGGTTGCGGCCCCGGCTGCCGTTGGGGTTCAGCACGGTGCGGCCCAGCACGATGGGCTCGGCCTTTTCGTTCGGGTCCGGTGCGAAGCCGGGCACGATTTCCTTCGGAATCTCACGCTTGATGAGCTTCTCGATGTCGCGCAGGAAACCGTTTTCGTCCACGCAGACCAGGCTCACGGCCTCGCCCTGGGCGCCAGCGCGGCCGGTGCGGCCGATGCGGTGCACGTAGTCTTCCGGCACGTTCGGCAACTCGAAGTTGACGACGTGGGGCAGTTGGTCGATGTCGATTCCGCGGGCGGCGATGTCCGTCGCCACCAGGCAGGTCAGGTCCCCCGACTTGAAGTCGGCCAGCGCCTTGGTGCGCGCGCCCTGGCTCTTGTTGCCGTGGATGGCCATCGCGCTGATGCCGTTGTCGTTCAGGTAGTCGGTCAGGCGGTTGGCGCCGTGCTTCATGCGCGTGAACACCAGCACCTGGTGCCAGTCGCCACTCTTGATGAGGTGCACCAGCAGTTCCTTCTTGCGCTCGCGGCCCACGGGGTGGACCTTCTGCGCGATCTGGTCGTTGGTCTGGTTGCGGCGGGCCACTTCGATCAGCGCCGGCTGGTTCAGCAGGCGGTCGGCCAGGGCCTTGATGTCGTCGCTGAAGGTGGCGCTGAACAACAGGCTTTGCTTCTGCGCGGGCAGCAGCGCCAGCACCTTCTTGATGTCGTGGATGAAGCCCATGTCCAGCATGCGGTCGGCTTCGTCCAGCACCAGGATCTCGACTTTGGAGAGGTCCAGGTTGCCCAGGCCCGCGTGGTCCAGCAGGCGGCCCGGGGTGGCGACGAGGATGTCCACGCCGTCACGCAGCTTGTTGATCTGCGGCTGCATGCCCACGCCGCCGAACATCACCATGCTCTTGAGCTGGGGCAGGTACTTGCCGTAGGTCTGCACGCTTTCCTCGACCTGGGCGGCCAGTTCGCGGGTGGGCGTCAGCACCAGAGCGCGCACGGCCGGGCGGCCGCGCTTGTCCAGCGTGCGCTGGCCGGCTTGCAGGCGGTGCAGCATGGGCAGCGTGAAGCCGGCGGTTTTGCCGGTGCCGGTCTGGGCGCCGGCCAGCAGGTCGCCGCCCTTCAGCACGGCGGGGATGGCTTGGGCCTGGATGGGGGTGGGGGTGGTGTAGCCGGCGTCAGCGATGGCCTTGAGCAGGGGCGCTGCAAGGCCGAGGGTGTCGAAACTCATCGAATCCTAGGAAGGGGAGGGCACGCCAACAAACACCGGGGCTTGCCGTGCCGCCGGGCGGCGACACCAGTCTTCGGGCAAGCCAGGCCGCGTGCGGGGGCTCAGAAAAATGAAACGCCGCGCAAGACTGTGAGCGCGGCGTTGGTTTGCATTCTAACGGCTCGCGCCGTGGGGACTATTTCGAGACGGTGACAAGGTCGACGTGCAGCCAGTTGTTCGGCGAGTGCTGCACGCGCACGTTGGCGCGCATGGCCCACGGGATCATCTGGCGGTGCAGCGGGATGATGTTGATTTGCTGCCGGTACTCGGCCAACGCCGCCTTCACGAGCTGCTCGCGCTTTTTCGGGTCGGTCTCGACGGTGGAGGCGCCGGCCAAGGCGTCGGCCTTGTCGTTCACCCAGCCGCCGTTGTTGGACACGCCCACGCCCTGTTCGCCCCGGTTGCGCAGGATGGGGGTGAGCATGATTTCCGCATCGGTGCTGCCGCCGCCCCAGCCGTGCAGGTACAGGCTGGTGTCGTACTTGTCGATCTTGGGGAAGTACTGCACGCGCGGCATGGCGTTGACCTTCACCTTGACCTTGAGCTGCGCCCAGAAGCTGGCCAGGGCCAGGCAGATCTTTTCGTCGTTGACGTAGCGGTTGTTGGGGCAGTCCAGCGTCACCTCGAAGCCGTCGGGGTAGCCGGCCTCGGCCATCAGCTTGCGGGCGGCGGCCACGTCGTAAGGCAGGCGGGTTTCCAGGCTCGCGTCGTTGTACGCGCCCCGCGACGAAGGCGTGAGCCCACCCGTGGGCACCGAGAACCCGGCCATGATCTTGGACTTGATGGCCTCGATGTCGATGGCCTGGTACAGCGCCCGGCGCACGCGCAGGTCTTTGAACGGGTTCTTGTCGCCGGGCGCCTGGCCGTACAGCAGCTTGTCGCGGGCTTGGTCCATGCCGATGAACAGGATGCGGTTGTCCACGCCGTCCACCACCTTCAGTTCCGGCAGCGTGCGCAGGCGCTCGACGTCGCGCGAGGGCGGGTCCAGCACGAAGTCCACCTCGCCCGAGATCAGCGCCGCGGTGCGCGTGGCGTCCACGGTGATGGGCATGAACACCAGCTCCTGCACATTGCCCTGCCCGGGCTGGTTGCGGCCCCAGTAGTTGGGGTTGCGGCGGAACACGGTTTTCACGCCGGGCTGGCGGCTGACGAGGATGAACGGCCCCGTGCCGTTGGCGTTCTGGCTGGCGTAGGACTCCTCCTTTGCCTTCATGTCCAGCGGACGCGCCACCCGGTTGGCCTCGGCCCAGCGCTTGCTCATGATGGTCAAGCTGACGAGGTGTTCCGGAAAAACCGGGTTGGGCTTGTCCAGCGCGAACACCAGCGTGAGCGGGTCGATGGCTTTGGGAATGCCCACCGCGTTGGCGTAGACGCGGTAGGGCGACACCGGGTCGCGCATGCGCTGCATCGAGAACACCACGTCGTCCGCGGTGAACGGCGTGCCGTCGTGGAACTTGACGCCCGGCCGCAGCTTGACGCGCCACAGCAGCGGCGTGGCCTGCGTCCATTCCAGGGCCAGGGCCGGCGTCAGGCTCTGGTCGGGCAGGCGCCGGATGAGCGTGTCGTACACCTGGCCGTTCAGCGAGTTGGTCTGGATCTCGTTGGCGGAGTGCGGGTCGGTGGTTTGCATGTCGCCCTGCGCGGCCCAGCGCAGGGTCTGCGCGGAGGCCGTGCCGCAGGCGAGCAGGGTCAAGGTCAGCGCCCATCGGCGCAAAGCGGGCAGGCAAAGCATGGTTTCTCCCTGAGGTGGTCTGCAAGCCGGAGTCTCGGTCGGCGGCGCGCGGCCTGGGTTCGGGCGAACCCCAGGCCTTCGGGGCGGGCATCAGCGACAATGTGGGTCATTGCAGGCCCCCACCGGGCCTGCCGCCATTTCAGCCACACAGGATTTGCCCATGGCCCAGTACGTCTTTTCGATGAACCGCGTCAACAAGACGGTTCCCCCCAAGCGCCACATCCTCAAGGACATCTCGCTGTCGTTCTTCCCCGGCGCCAAGATCGGCGTGCTGGGCCTGAACGGTTCGGGCAAGTCCACGCTGCTGAAGATCATGGCCGGCGTCGACAAGGAGATCGAGGGCGAAGCCATCCCAATGCCGGGCATCAAGATCGGCTACCTGGAGCAGGAGCCCAAGCTCAACCCCGAGCAGACGGTGCGTGAGGCGGTGGAAGAGGGCATCGGCGGCGTGCTGGCCGCCAAGAAGCGCCTGGACGAGGTGTACGCCGCCTACGCCGAGCCGGACGCCGACTTCGACAAGCTGGCCGCCGAGCAGGGCGAGCTGGAAGCCATCATTGCGGCCGCCGGCTCCGAGAACACCGACCTGCAACTGGAACTGGCCGCCGACGCGCTGAACCTGCCGCCGTGGGACGCCGTCATCGGCGTGCTGTCGGGGGGTGAAAAGCGCCGCGTGGCGCTGTGCCGCCTGCTGCTGAGCAAGCCCGACATGCTGCTGCTGGACGAACCCACCAACCACTTGGACGCCGAAAGCGTGGAGTGGCTGGAGCAGTTCCTGCAGCGCTTCCCCGGCACCGTGGTGGCCATCACCCACGATCGCTACTTCCTGGACAACGCCGCCGAGTGGATTCTGGAACTGGACCGCGGCCACGGCATTCCCTGGAAGGGCAACTACTCCGACTGGCTGGACCAGAAGGAACGCCGCCTGGAGCAGGAGCAGAAGTCTGAGGACGCCCGCGCCAAGGCCATGAAGGAAGAACTGAAGTGGGTGCGCTCCAATGCCAAGGGCCGCCAGGCCAAGAGCAAGGCGCGTCTGGCCCGCTTCGAGGAACTGAGCGACGTCGAATACCAGAAGCGCAACGAAACCAATGAAATCTTCATTCCCGTGGCGGATCGCCTGGGCAATGAAGTCATCGAGTTCGAAGGCGTCTCCAAGAGCTTTGGCGACCGCGTGCTGATCGACAACCTGTCGTTCAAGGTGCCGGCCGGCGCCATCGTCGGCATCATCGGCCCCAACGGCGCCGGTAAGTCGACGCTGTTCCGCATGATTCAAGGCGTGGAGCAGCCGGATTCGGGCACGGTCAAGATCGGCAAGACGGCCAAGCTGGCCTTCGTGGATCAGAGCCGTGCGAGCCTGGACGGCAGCAAGACGGTGTGGGAAGACGTGTCGGGCGGCCTGGACAACATCGTGGTCGGCAAGTTCGTGATGCCCAGCCGCGCCTACCTCGGCCGCTTCAACTTCAAGGGCAACGACCAGCAGAAGCTGGTGGGTTCGCTGTCCGGCGGTGAGCGCGGCCGCCTGCACCTGGCCAAGACGCTGGCCCAGGGCGGCAACGTGCTGATGCTGGACGAACCGTCCAACGACCTCGACGTCGAAACGTTGCGCGCGCTGGAAGAAGCCTTGCTGGAGTTTGCCGGCTCGGCCATGGTGATCAGCCACGACCGCTGGTTCCTGGACCGCATCTGCACGCACATCCTGGCCTGCGAAGGCGACTCGCAGTGGTTCTTCTTCGACGGCAACTTCCACGAGTACGAAGCCGACAAGAAGAAGCGCCTGGGCGAAGAAGGCGCGCGCCCCAAGCGCATGCGCTTCAAGCCCATCAAGTAAGCGCGGCGGGACGGGGGCGCCGGGCGGGCCATGTGTCCGGCCCGGCGAAAGCGGACACAGTTCTTTACCGCGCCCCCAAAGATCCCACACAGGGCGCTCCGAAGATGACTGCACCCCAGTACTTTTGGAGCCCCGAGATGACAACGACCCGCACCTCGAATTTCTTCCACGCTGCTGCTGCCGCAGCGGTGTCGGTGGCCCTGGCCTTGGGCGCCACGGTGACCCAGGCCCAACCGGGCCCCGGCGGCCATCGCGGTGGCCCCGGCATGATGGCCCCCGGCGGCCTGTTCGGCGGCCACATGGACCACCTGCTGGACGCGGTGAACGCCACCGACTCCCAGCGCAGCCAAATCGAAGCCATCTTCAAGGCGGCCCGCCAGGACCTCGCCAGCCAGCGCGATGCCGGCATGAAGCTGCACCAGCAAATGGCCGCGCTCTACACCGCTGCCAACATCGACGCTGCGGCGATCGAAGCGCTGCGCGTGCAGATGTCGGCCCAGCATGAAGTCGCTTCCAAGCGCATGAGCCAAGCCAGCATCGACGCCGCCCGCGTGTTGACGCCCGAGCAGCGCGCCAAAGTCAGCGAGATCATGAAAAAGCGCCAGGCCCGCATGGCGGCCCGTCAGCCGGGTTGATCAACGCCGGCGAGGAGTTCTGCGATGCTTGAGCCTCGTTCCACCGGCGCCATGGCGCGCCGGCCTCTCCCTCTTTCCTTGGCTCCGGTGATGAGTGCCCGACTGCTGCTGATCGATGACGATGCCCGCCTGACCGGCATGGTGGGCGACTACCTGCGGGGGGCTGGCTTCGATGTCAGCACCGCAGGCACGCTGGCCCAGGCGCGCGAGGCGCTGGCCCAGAGCCGGTTCGAATTGCTGGTGCTGGACCTGATGCTGCCGGACGGCGATGGGCTGGACTTCTGCCGCTGGCTGCGGGGCGACCCGCGCTGGCGCCACCAGCCGGTGCTGATGCTGTCGGCCCGCGGCGAGCCCATGGATCGCATCCTGGGGTTGGAACTGGGCGCCGACGACTACCTCGCCAAGCCTTTCGAGCCGCGCGAACTGCAAGCCCGCGTCAAGGCGCTGCTGCGCCGGCTGGAGCCCAAGCTTGACGGCGACGAGGTGCTTCGCTTCGGCCGCCTGGAGATCGACTTGGCCGCGCGCGTGGCCCGCCTGGACGGCAAGATTTGCGACCTCACCAGCCACCAGTTCGACTTGCTGGTGGTGCTGGCGCAAAGCCCGGGCCGCGTGCTCAGCCGTGACCAGATCATGGACGCGCTCAAGGGCCACCCGCTGGAGGCGTTCGACCGTTCCATCGATGTGCACATCTCGCGCATCCGGGCAGTCATCGAAGACGACCCCAAGAGCCCGCGCCGCGTGCTGACCGTGCGTGGCGCCGGCTACGTGTTCGCGCGTAAGCAAGACGCTGACGCGGACGCCGCGTGAAGTCGCTCTACCTTCGCATCTACCTGACGCTGGTGGCGTTGCTGCTGGCGTTTGCCTTTGGCTCGGCTTGGCTATTTCAGCGCCACATCGAGCAGGAGCGGGTGAATGTGGAGGCGGCGGCCGGTGATCGCTTGAACGCGATGGCGGCCTTGCTCAAGCTCGCGTTGCCGCCGGCCAGTGCGCCGCGCAGTGAGCAGGCGGCTGCGTTCATGGACTGGGGCGTGCGCTTGCGCATGCCGCTGGCCCTGGAAGACGCGGACGGCCGCCGCATCACGGCCACACCGCTGTTCGAGCGCCGTGTGGACGACCCGGGCGCCATCGTGGTCAGCGCCAACCTGGGGGACGGCCGCAGCCTGGAGATGGTGCGCGGCGTGCGCCCGCCCAACAACCCGGGTGCGGCCTCCGGGCCGGGTGCGCTGCCGGGCGCCACGCCGGGTGCGGGCCCAGGCCGCGGTGGCAAACCCGATGATGGTCCGTGGGCCGGCCCCTGGTTGCACCGGCCGGTGACGCCGGGCGCACCGGGGGTGTCGACCCTGGCCGTGGTGTTGGTGCTGTTGTTCGTGGGCGTGGCTGCGGGCGCCTACCCGGTGGTGCGGCGCCTGACCCGGCGGCTGGAAGCGCTCAAGCGGGGCGTGGAACAGTTCGGCGCGGGTGAGTTGGGACACCGTGTGCAAGACAGCGGGCGCGACGAAGTGGCGGCCCTGGCGGCCAGCTTCAATCAGGCGGCCGACCGCATCCAGACGCTGCTCAAGTCGCACCAAACCTTGCTGGCCAACGCCAGCCACGAGCTGCGTTCGCCGCTGGCGCGCCTGAAGATGGCGTTCGCCATGCTGGACGACGCGGCGCCGGCGCAGCGGGCCAAGCTGGCGCGTGAGATCGACGTGAACATCGGCGAGCTGGACGCGCTGGTGGAAGAGGTGCTGTTGGCCAGCCGCCTGGAGGCGGGTACGGCGGTGGGGGACACCCATGCCGTGGAGTTGCTGGCGCTGGGGGCGGAAGAAGCCGCCCGCGCCGAGGCCGGTTTTGAGCCGGAAACCGAGACGGCGCCGGTGCAAGGACAAGAGCGGCTGTTGCGCCGCGCCCTGCGCAACCTGTTGGACAACGCGCGCCGCTACGGTGGGCCGGAGGTGGAACTGGCGCTCAAGCCGGTGGCGGGCGGCTATGAATACGTGGTGGCCGACCGCGGCCCCGGCGTGCCGGCGGAGCTGCGCGAGCGCATCTTCGAACCGTTCTACCGCCTGCCCGGCCACGCCGAAATGGCGGGCGGCGTGGGCTTGGGGCTCAGCCTGGTCAAGCAGATTGCCGAGCGCCACGGCGGCAGCGTGCGCTGTCTGCCGCGTGAGGGCGGTGGCAGCCGGTTCGTGCTGTTCCTGCCGGCGGCGCCCGCCGGGACGCCCGGCGTCAGCGGTTCTCGTTGAACACGCGGCGCAGCAGCAGGCTGAGCAGCAGCGCGGCCGTCACCAGGCCCGCCGTGGCCGCTTGCCAGAACCCCACCGCGCCGGCCGCTTGCGGGCCGAAGGCGAGCAGGTAGCCCCCGCCAATGCCCAGGCCCCACAGCGCCACGACGTAGATCACCATGGGCAGCGTGGCCACCTGGTAGGCGCGCAGCACGTAGGCCGCCACGGTCTGCAGGGCGTCGCCCAGGTGGAAAAACCACACCCACACCAGCAGTGGCAGGGCCGCCGCCGCGGTGGTGGCATCCCGCGTGTACAGCCCCACGATGGGCTCGCGGCCCCAGGCGACCAGCGCGCCCACCGTGGCCGCCGTGAGCGCTGCCAGGGCCATGGCATGCCGCCCCACGGTTCGGGCGGCCGGCTTGTCGCCTGCCCCCAGATGCTGGGCCACCAGCGTGCCGGCGGCGGTGGCCAGGGCCAGCGCGATCATGAACATCATGGCCACCAGGTTCACGGCGATCTGATGCCCGGCCACCGGCGTGGCCCCCAGCCGTGCGACGAAGAAGGCCATGAAGGTGAAGCCCGTCACTTCCACCAGGATGGAGCCGCCCATCGGCAGGCCCAGCCGCACCAGCGCAAGCAGGTCGGGCCACTGGGGGCGCGTGTGCCACAGGTGGGGAATCTGGAACGGGCGGTAGAACGGATCGCGGCGAAGCAAGACCGCCGCGGCCGCGGCCTGGCTGATCATGGCCAGCGCCGTGGCCCAGCCGCACCCCGCCACGCCCAGCGCCGGCACCGGTCCCCAGCCAAACACCAGCACCGCATTCAGCGGCACCTTGGCCGTGAGCCCGGCCAACTGCATGGCCATCACGGCTTTGGGGCGGCTCACAGCCGTGGAGAAGCCCCGGAACGCCGTGAAGAGCAGGGCGGCCGGCAGGGCGAACGCTTCGGGCCGGGTGTAGGCCCGGACCTTGTCGGCCTGCGCGGCATCCAGCTGCGCCAGCGCCGTGAACGGGTCCGGGAACCACAGCGCCAGGCAGCCAGGCACGCACAACAGCAGCGCCAGCCACTGCGCCTGCACAAAGCTGCGGCCGGCGCCCGGCAGGTCTTGCGCGCCGAACTGCCGCCCGGCAATCGGGCCCACGGCCAGCACCACGCCCATCAGTCCCACAAAGATCGTGACGTAGGCCGCCGAGCCCACAGCCAGCCCGGCCAGGTCTGCCGGCCCGACGCGGCCCATCATCAGGGTGTCGATGGTGCTGAACATCATGACCGCGATCTGCCCCACCAGCACCGGCCAGGCCAGCGGCACCAGGCGGCGCACGCTGTCTGCGAAGCGAATTCGGGTCATGGGGCGGGGGCGTCCGGGGCGCTGGACGCAGCGCGGGTGCCTTCACCGCGTTCGGCGTAGCGGTTGAAGCGCCACGCTGTGCCTTCTTGGGTGATGCGGTGCCAGACGGCACGCTTCTCGAAAGGGTCCAGCGCCAGCCAGTGCTGCACTTCGTCGAAGCTGCGCCCGCAGCCTTTGCACTGCGGGTCACCTTGTGCGGTGGAGCAGATGGCGATGCAGGGCGAATCAGGGGTGGTGGCGTACCACTCCAGCCAAGCCTGCAGCGCGGCGGGGGCCAACGCGCTGGCCTCCCATTCCGTGGCGCCGTGCCAGGACATCAGGGCATACACCTCCGCCAGGGCGCCGACCTCGGGAGCGGCGTGCACGCCGTCCGGCGAGGGCGCACGCTCGCGCCACCAGTTGATGGCGGCCTCCAGGTCGGTGACGTGCAGAGAAACGCTCAAGCCACCAACCCCATCGCGGCGCGCACTTCGCGCAGCGTCTTGCGGGCCACTGCGCGGGCACGCTCGGTGCCCACTTCCAGCGTCCATTTCACCTGCTGCAGGTCCAGCGCGGCAGCGCGCTCGCGCCACGGGGCCTGTTCCCGCTGAATGGCCTCGATGAGCGGCTGCTTGCAGTCCAGGCAGCCGATGCTGGCCGTGCGGCAGCCGGTTTCGCACGCGGCGCGGGTGGCCGGGTCGGTGTAGATCTGGTGCAACGGCCAGACGGGGCAGCGGGCCGGGTCGCCGGCGTCGGTGCGGCGCACGCGCTGCGGGTCGGTGGGCATGGTGCGGATCTTGGTGGCCGTGACCTCTGGTTCATCGCGCATGGCGATGGCGTTGTCCAGGCTCTTGCTCATCTTCTGCCCGTCCAGCCCCGGCACGCGAGCGGTTTCGGTGAGCAGGGCTTGCGGCTCGACAAACACCGGCGCGGCCTCGGCGTACAGGCGGTTGAACCGCCGGCCCACTTCGCGCGTCACTTCCACGTGGGCGGCCTGGTCTTCGCCCACGGGCACGCCGGCCGGCTTGTAGAGCAGGATGTCCGCGGCCTGCAGCAGGGGGTAGCCCAGGAAGCCGTAGGTGGCCAGCTCGGGGTCAGCCGCCACTTGATCCTTGTAGCTGGGCATGCGGGCCAGCCAGCTCGAGGGCGTGCACATCGCCAGCAGCGTGAACAGTTCGGCGTGCTCGGGCATGCGGCTTTGCAGGAAGAGCGTGCATCGCTCGGGGTCGATGCCCGCGGCCAGCCAGTCGGTGACCATCTCGTACACGTGATGCGACAGCGTCTCGCCGCTGGGGCGCTGGGTGGTCAAGGCATGCCAGTCGGCCACGAAGAAGAAGCCTTCGTGCGTGTCTTGCAGGCGCACCCAGTTCTTCAGGGCGCCGTGGAAGTGGCCGAGGTGCAGGGCGCCGGTGGGGCGCATGCCCGAGAGAACGCGCGGGCGGGCGGTGGCGGGTGTCGTCGACATGGGGCGCGGATTGTCGGTCAAGCCCCCAGCCCTGCCGAAGGGCAGGGGTTCGCCGCAGGCCGGCGCCTACACTGACGGCCATGAAGCGACTGGTGATTCTGATCTCGGGACGCGGCTCCAACATGGAGGCGATCGTCAAGGCCTGTGCGGCGCAAGGATGGTCGGCGGAAGTGGCCGCCGTGATCAGCAACCGGCCCGACGCGGGTGGTTTGCAGTTCGCCGCGCAGCACGGCATCGCCACGGCCGTGGTGGATCACAAGGCCTACTCCAGCCGCGAGGCGTTCGACGCTGAACTGGCCCGCGTCATCGACGGCTACGCGCCGGATCTGGTGGTGCTGGCCGGCTTCATGCGCATCCTGACGCCGGGCTTCACCGCCCACTACGCGCGGCGCATGCTGAACATTCACCCGTCGCTGCTGCCGGCATTCACCGGCTTGCACACGCACGAGCGCGCGCTGGAGATGGGCTGCAAGATTGCCGGGGTGACGGTGCACTTCGTGACGGCCGAACTGGACCACGGCGCCATCGTGATGCAGGCGGCGGTGCCGGTGCGCGCGGGCGACGACGCCAAGAGCCTGTCGGCCCGGGTGCTGGCGGCTGAGCACCAGATTTACCCGCAGTCGGTGCGTTGGTTCCTGGAGGATGCCTTGGTGTGGGACGGTGACCGCGTGCATCACCGCGACGGCATGGCGCAGAGCCTCTTCCTGGCCTGACCCTCAGCTGATCAAGCCGGCGAGGATGTTGATCGACAGGGCGAGCACGCCCGTGTTGAACACGAACGCCAGCAGGGCCTGCAACAGCACCAAGCGGCGCATCGGCTTGGAGCTGACGGCGACGTCGGAGGTCTGGGACGTGGCGGCCACCGTGATCGAGAAGTACAGAAAGTCGGCGTAGCCCGGCTCGCCATCGTCTCCGGGGAACTCCAGCCCGTGGTCGCCCCCGCCCTCGCGGTGGTAAACGCTGGCGTAGGCGATGCCGAACTCCACCGGCAGCAGCAGCCAGGAGCCCGCCACCGTGGTCAGCGCCAGCAGCACGGCGGCCGTGGCGTCGTGGTTCTGGCGAGCCTGTTGCAGTTCCAGCGTGATGGCCGCGAGGCTGGCCAGCGCGCCCAGCACCGCCAGAAGCAGCACGACGGGAATGCCGTCGGCCAGCGCACGGGCGCGTTTTTGCACGTCGGTGGCGCCACTGCGGCCCAGCATCATCCACACCACCAGCGGCAGGTAGATCCACAGGAAGCCGTTCCAACCCACCAGCAACCGCGTCTGCCAGGCCAGGGGGCCGGGCCAGAAGGCCGCCAGTGCGGCCCCCGCCAGCAAGGCCCCGGTGAGCCGGCGGCGCATGTGCAGTTGGGTCCACAAATTCATGCGCAGCGGGCCTTGGGATAATGGGCCATGCATCCTAATGCCCTGTTGGAGCTGTGCGCCGAGCTGATCGGCGCCGTGAACAAGCTCGACGCGCCGGCCGACGCGACTGTTTCGGCCTTCTTCCGTCAACGCAAAAACCTGGGCCAGCGCGAACGCGGCTGCCTGGCGGAGACGGTGTACGCCTTGCTGCGCGAGCGCACCAAATTCCAGCACCTGGCCCAAAGCGGCACGGGGCCGGTGCCGCGTCGGCTGGCCATCCTGGCCTGGCGGGGCAACGACAGCTTCCTGCGCGCCGCGCTCACGGCCGGGGAAAAGATCTGGCTGGAGCAGGTGCAGGCGATTGCCGCCGACAGCCTGCCGCCACGGCTGCGCCACAACTTGCCGGACTGGCTGGCCGAGCCGCTGCGCGAGCGCGTGGGCGAGGAGGAGTTTTGGCCTCTGGCGGCCGCGCTGAATGAGGCCGCGCCGTTGGATCTGCGCGTGAACACGCTCAAGCTCAAGCGTGAAGAAGCGCTGGCGGAGTTGAAGGCCGCGGGCATCGACGCTGAGCCGACACCGTACTCGCCGCTGGGCCTGCGCGTGCAGGGCAAGCCGGCGCTGCACAAGCTGCCGCTGTTCACCGGCGGCGGGGTGGAGGTGCAGGACGAAGGCAGCCAGTTGCTGGCTTTGCTGCTCGCGCCCAAGCGGGGCGAGATGGTGGTGGACTTTTGCGCTGGGGCCGGCGGCAAGACGCTGGCGCTGGGTGCGGCGATGCGCAACACCGGGCGGTTGTATGCATTCGATGTGTCCGGCCATCGGCTGGACGCGCTCAAGCCCCGGCTGGCGCGCAGCGGCTTGTCCAACGTCTACCCGGCGCAGATCGCCCACGAGCGCGACGACCGCGTGAAGCGCCTGGCGGGCAAGATCGACCGCGTGCTGGTGGATGCGCCGTGCTCGGGTTTGGGCACTTTGCGCCGCAATCCTGACCTGAAGTGGCGCCAGACGCCGCAGGCGGTGGAGGAGTTGCAAGCCAAGCAGCGCGCCATCCTGGCCAGCGCGGCGCGCATGGTGAAGGCGGGCGGGCGACTGGTGTACGCCACTTGCAGCCTGTTGGATGCTGAAAACGAGCAGATCGCGACTGAATTCGAGTCGGCGCACCCGGAGTTCAAGCGTCTCCCGGCCGACGAAGCCCTGGGCAAGGTTCAGGTGGAGCGGGCCGGCGAGCTGACGGAATCGGGGGCGCTGCGCATCTGGCCGCACCGGCACGGCATGGACGGGTTCTTCGCGGTGGCCTGGGAGCGGGCGGCTTGACCTGAGTCAAGAAACGCGCCGGTTCGCACGCCGGCGCCCGAATGCGGTGCAGGCGACCCCTTGAAAATAGGGAGGCCGCCTTACAATCAAGAACTCTTTGCATGACCGCGGTGGCCGAGGCCAGGATCCCATGAACGAAATCTTCAACGCTTTGCTGAACTGGCTGGAACACGGCCTGGCTGATTTCAGCATTTGGCAGCTGGTGGTCTACACGCTGGTTGTGACCCACATCACGATCGCTTCTGTCACGATCTTCCTGCATCGCGCTCAGGCACACCGCGCGCTGGATCTCGGGCCGATCCCGTCGCACTTTTTCCGTTTCTGGTTGTGGCTGACTACGGGCATGGTCACCAAAGAGTGGGTGGCCATCCACCGCAAGCACCACGCCAAGTGCGAGACCGAGGAAGATCCCCACAGCCCGCAAACTCGCGGCCTGAAGAAGGTGCTGGCCGAAGGTGCTGAGTTGTATCGCGCCGAAGCCAAGAACATGGAAACCATGGAGAAGTACAGCCGTGGCGTGCCCGATGACTGGATCGAGCGCAACCTGTACACCAAGCGCAGCTGGCAAGGCATCGTGCTGATGCTGATTATCAACATGACCCTGTTCGGTGCGCTGGGTGCCACGATTTGGGCGATTCAGATGGCGTGGATTCCCGTCTGGGCGGCCGGCGTGGTGAACGGCATCGGCCACTACTGGGGCTACCGCAATTTCGAGGCGCCCGATGCTTCGACCAACCTGACGCCGTGGACGCTGATCATCGGCGGCGAAGAACTGCACAACAACCACCACACCTACCCGACCTCGGCCAAGTTCTCGGTGAAGCCGTACGAGTTCGACATCGGCTGGATGTACATCCGCATCCTGGAGACGCTGGGCTGGGCCAAGGTGCGCAAGACCGCTCCGAAGCTGAGCTTGGGCGAAGTGAAGCCGGCTGACGCCCGCACGCTGGAGGCGCTGATTGCCAACCGCTACGAAGTGATGGCCAGCTACGCCCGCGACCTCAAGGCCGCTTGCGCCGCAGAGCTGGCCAAGATCAAGGCCGAAGGTGGCAAGCACAGCGAGCGGTTCGCCCAATTCAAGCAAGCCAAGCGTTGGCTGCACCGGGACGTGGATCGCATCCCGGCGGATGTGCGTGGCGACTTGGCCGGTGCCCGTGCGGCGAGCCCGGTCATCGACAAGCTGGTGGTGATGCGCGAAGAGCTGCGTCAGCTGTGGACGCGTACCAATGTCTCGGCTGAGCAGCTGGTGGCTGATCTGCAGGCCTGGTGCCGTCGCGCTGAAGAAAGCGGCATCGCCGAGCTGCAGGCCTTCTCCATGCGTCTGCGCGCCGCGCACGCCTGAGGCCTGCGTTTTCCGGATGTAAAGGGCGCCCAAGCGGGCGCCCTTTTTTCTTGCGCCGCGCCTAGACTTGGCTCTGTTCGTTCACTGGCTTGTGAGGTTTGACATGCGGTATTTCACCTTGTCGGCTGTGGTGGCTGCGTCGCTGCTCTCGGTGTCGGGGGATGCGATGGCGGGCGTGAAGGTGAGCTTTGTGCAGCCTGAGCGGTTTGTGGACATCAAGGACAACCAGGGGTTCCGCGACTTGGCGGTGTTGCCGTCGCTGGAGCGGTTTCTGGTTGCGGGGTTTGAAAAATATCTTCCCGGCAGGGATGTGGCAGTCGAGGTCATCGATGTCGACCTGGCGGGTGATGTGGAGCCGATTGGGCATCGCGGGCAGTGGTTGCGGGTGATGCGCCCCATCACCTCGCCGGCCGTGACCTTCAAGTACACGGTGCGTCTGGGCGGGGAGGTGGTGCAGCAGGCCGAGGTTCGGCTGCGCGACATGAACTACCAAGACGGATTCAATCCGTTTGTCGGGAGTGAGCCGCTGGCGTACGAGAATCGGATGCTGGATCGCTGGTTCCAGCGCGAGTTGGCGCCTGCGGTGGCGACGTTGGGGCGCTGATCGGGCCGTTCAGTGGCGCCGCCCCGGGAGCGGCTGGAGAAGAAAAAACCCGCCAGCGTTGCCGCTTGGCGGGTTTTTGATGTGAGCGACCGGCGCGTGCCAGGTCGATCGAACATCACTTCAGCTTGATTTCCTTGTACAGCACGTGCTTGCGTGCCTTCGGATCAAACTTCATGAATTCCAGCTTTTCGGGCGTGGTCTTCTTGTTCTTGTTGGTCGTGTAGAAGTGGCCAGTGCCCGCGGTGGACTCCAGCTTGATCTTTTCGCGGCCGCCTTTGGATGCCATGGTCGTATTCCTTCAGTAGGTCAGTGAGCGGCGATCAGAGCTCGCCCTTGGCGCGCAGATCGGCGACGACTTGGTCGATGCCGACCTTGTCGATCAAACGCAGAGCGGCGTTCGAGATGCGCAGGCGAACCCAGCGGTTTTCCGATTCCACAAAGAAACGGCGGTATTGCAGGTTCGGCAGGAACCGACGCTTGGTTTTGTTGTTGGCGTGGGAAACATTGTTCCCGACCATGGGCTTCTTGCCCGTGACTTGACAGACGCGTGCCATGACGCTTCTCCGGTTTGACTTCTTTGACCAGTCACTCCGCACGATGCGAAGCGACCCTTTGACCGCAAATGCCTGCTAAATCCGAAACCTAGGTTCCGAACGCGATCCATCCGGCAGGCAAGCCCGCGAGTATAGCGGAAAACCCCGGCATTGGCCAGTCGCGGCTGGCTCGAGCCGTCAGCCCTGCTCTTGCTCCAGGAATCGCTGGGCATCCAGTGCCGCCATGCAGCCGGTGCCGGCGCTGGTGATGGCTTGGCGGTAGACATGGTCCTGCACGTCGCCGGCAGCGAAGATGCCCGGCACGCTGGTCATGGTGGCGAAGCCGTTCAGGCCGCTGCGGGTGACGATGTAGCCGTCCTTCATCTCCAACTGGCCCTTGAAGATGTCGGTGTTGGGCTGGTGGCCGATGGCGATGAAGCAGCCGTGCACGGCGATGTCGGCCTTGCTGCCGTCCTGAACGTTGACCGTGCGCACGCCTGTCACGCCGGAGGCGTCGCCCAGCACCTCGTCGAGTTGCTGGAACAGGTGCAGCTTCATCTTGCCGGCGGCGACTTTCTCCATCAGCTTGTCGACCAGGATGGGCTCGGCGCGGAACTTGTCGCGGCGATGGATCAGGTGCACGGTGCTGGCGATGTTGGACAGGTACAGCGCCTCTTCCACGGCCGTGTTGCCGCCGCCCACCACGCACACCTCTTGGCCGCGGTAGAAGAAGCCGTCGCAGGTGGCGCAGCCGCTCACGCCGCGGCCCATCAAGGCCTGCTCGGACTCCAGCCCCAGGTATTTGGCCGAGGCGCCGGTCGCGATGATCAGCGCGTCGCAGGTGTAGGTGGCGCTGTCGCCGGTGAGCGTGAAGGGGCGCTTGGAGAAATCGACGCTGTTGATGTGGTCGTACACCAATTGCGTCTGGAAGCGCTCGGCGTGTTGCTGGAAGCGCTGCATCAACTCGGGGCCTTGCACGCCCATGACGTCGGCCGGCCAGTTGTCGACTTCGGTGGTGGTCATGAGCTGGCCGCCCTGGGCCATGCCCGTGATCAGCGTGGGCTTGAGGTTGGCGCGCGCGGCGTAAATGGCGGCGGTGTAACCAGCCGGGCCGGAGCCGAGGATGAGCAGGCCGTGGTGTTGGGTCGTTGCAGTCATGGCGGGCAGGTGGTGGCGACTGGGGCGCTTGCAAGCGCTGCCGAGGTGAAAACCCCAAGCTCAAGCATGGAAGCAAGCGCTGTCAGATGTGCAAAATGCACGCCATTCTAGGCAGGCGGCTTTGCGGTCGTCGGGCCGTCTTGCAAACCTGGAGATTGCATATGGCGATGATTTCCAACCTGGACCTGATCCGCCGGGTTCCGCTGTTTTCCATGCTGACCACCGATCAGGCCCAGTCCATCGCTGACAGCGTCGTCAAGCGCCGCTTCAAGCGCGGCGAACTGATCGTGGAGCAGGGCACCAAGTCCAACGCGCTGTTCATCCTGCTTAACGGCCGTGCGCGCGTGCTGACGGCCGACCAACGGGGCCGCGAGGTCATCCTGGCCGTGCTGCAGTCGGGCGATTACGTGGGCGAAATGAGCCTGATCGACAACGAGCCGCACTCCGCCAGCGTGCGGGCTGAAGTGCAGACCGACATGCTGGTGCTGGGCCGCATGGAATTTGCGCGCTGCCTGCCTGAAAGCAGCAGCCTGGCCTACGGCATCTTGCGCGGCTTGGTGGCGCGGCTGCGCAACGCCGACCGCCAGATCGAATCGCTGGCACTGCTCGACGTGTACGGCCGCGTGGCCCGCACCCTGCTGGACATGGCTGAAGACGAAAAGGGCATCAAGATCATTCGCGGCAAGGTGTCCCGTCAGGACATGGCCAAGGTGGTGGGTGCGTCGCGCGAAATGGTCAGCCGCGTGATGAAGGATCTGGAAGAGCGCGGCGTCATCGAGACGCTGGAGAACGGTTCGGTCGTCATCAAGGAACGCCTGACGCATGACTGAAGCCGGGCCGCGGCCGTGAGGTCGCGGCGCCGTGTCCCACGCCAGCGCCTGGCCGTGCGGGCCACAATGGCGGTATGAGTTTTCCCTTGGGTTCCCTTTTGGGCGGCGAGGGCGGCCCCGGCGATGCCGGTGCGCCTGCCAAAACGCCGCGTCGCCCCACAGCCCGGCGTGAAGCCGCGCCGGTGCCGTCGCCTGCGGCGCGGCTGCTGCGCACCCCCCTTTGGTTGGCCTTGACGGCCTTGGTGCTCGCGCTGTTCGTGCTGGCGATGGCCACGCACGACCTGCGAGACGCCGCGTTCAGCAACAGCGGTCAGCGCGAGTTGGTGGGCAACCGTGTGGGCAGCCTGGGGGCCTGGTTGTCCGACGGGCTGCTGTTCCTGTTCGGTTTCTCCGCCTGGTGGTGGCCGCTGCTGGCCCTGCGCGCCTGGCTGCGCGGGCTGGCGGGCTTGTTGCGGCATGACGTAGCAGACCCCGTGCAGTGGACCCAGCGCCTGCGCTGGTGGGCGGGTGTCGCCCTACTGATTGGCGCCAGCTGCGCGCTGGAATGGAGTCGCCTCTACGCCTTGGAAGCGCGTCTGCCCGGGCATGCTGGTGGCTTGCTGGGGTATTCGCTGGGGCCGTGGGGCATGAAGCTGCTGGGGTTCGCGGGCTCCGGCGTGGTCTGGATCGTTCTGCTGCTGACGGGCCTGTCGTGGGCTTTCCGCTTCTCGTGGGGCGCCGTGGCCGAGCGCATTGGCGAGCGCCTGGAGCAGCTACGCGAGCAGCGCCTGGAGCGCCGCGAACTGCGGGCCGACCAAAAGGCGGGCGAGCAGGCAGTGAAGGAGCGCGAGCAAGAGGTAGAGGTCGAGCGCCAAATCGAGCGCCAAGTCGAAGCCGAGCACGCACCCCTGGTGATCGAAACGCCCGTGGTCGAGGTGCCGCAGTCCACCCGCGTGGCCAAGGAACGTCAGCAGACGCTCTTCGTCGATGCCGGTGACGCCAAGCTGCCCCAGGTGGACCTGCTCGACGCGGCGCCGGGCCGGCAGGAGACCGTGACGCCCGAGTCGCTGGAAATGACCAGCCGTCTGATCGAGAAGAAGTTGCGCGACTTCGGCGTCGAAGTGCATGTGGTGGCCGCCCAGCCGGGGCCGGTCATCACCCGTTACGAAATCGAACCCGCCACGGGCGTGAAAGGCTCGCAAGTGGTCAACCTCGCCAAGGACCTCGCGCGTTCCTTGAGCCTGGTGTCGATTCGCGTGGTGGAAACCATTCCTGGCAAGAACTACATGGCGCTGGAGCTGCCGAATGCGCGGCGCCAGACCATCCGGCTGTCCGAAATCCTCGGCTCGCAGGTCTATGCGGACGCGGCGTCGCAGCTCACCATGGGCTTGGGCAAAGACATCGTCGGTGCGCCGGTGGTGGCCGACCTGGCCAAGATGCCGCACTGCCTGGTGGCCGGCACCACCGGTTCGGGCAAGTCGGTCGGCATCAACGCCATGATCCTGAGCCTGCTCTACAAGGCCGAGGCGCGCGATGTGCGGCTGATCCTCATCGACCCGAAGATGCTGGAAATGAGCGTCTACGAGGGCATCCCGCACCTGCTGGCGCCAGTCGTGACCGACATGAAGCAGGCTGGCAACGCGCTGAACTGGTGCGTGGGCGAGATGGAGCGGCGCTACAAGCTCATGTCCAAGATGGGCGTGCGCAACCTGGCGGGCTACAACAAGAAGATCGACGAAGCCAAGGCCAACGGCCAGAGCATCCCCAACCCGTTCAGCCTCACGCCCGAAGAGCCCGAGCCGCTGGAACGCCTGCCGTTCATCGTCGTCGTCATCGACGAGTTGGCCGACCTTATGATGGTCGTGGGCAAGAAGATCGAAGAACTGATCGCACGTCTTGCCCAGAAGGCCCGGGCTGCTGGCATCCACCTCGTGCTGGCCACGCAGCGCCCGTCGGTGGACGTGATCACCGGCCTGATCAAGGCCAACATCCCCACGCGCTTGTCCTTCCAGGTCAGCTCCAAGATCGACAGCCGCACCATCCTCGACCAGATGGGCGCCGAAGCGTTGCTGGGCATGGGCGACATGCTCTACATGCCCTCCGGCACCGGTTTGCCGATCCGCGTGCACGGCGCCTTCGTCAGCGATGACGAAGTGCACCGTGTGGTGGAGTACATCAAGTCCCAGGGCGAGCCCAATTACATCGAGGGCATTCTGGAGGGCGGCGTGCTCGACGACATGGGCGGCGAGGCCCCGGCACCGGGCGAGTCCGCCGGTGAGGCCGACCCGATGTACGACCAGGCCGTGGCCATCGTGCTGCAGCACCGCAAGGCGTCGATTTCGCTGGTGCAGCGGCACCTGCGCATCGGCTACAACCGCGCGGCGCGGTTGCTCGAGCAGATGGAAAAGTCAGGCCTCGTGGGCGCTCTGGCCGCCAATGGCAGCCGTGAACTGATCGTGCCCAAGCGGGACGAGTGAAGCAAAACCCATGAATGGCATGAAAGCTCTGTTGTTGACCGGCCTGCTGGCCACGGCCGGCCTGGCCCATGCGGACGCGGTGGATGCCCTGCGAGAGTTCTCGCGCGACGTGAAGAGCGGCAAGGCCAGCTTCACGCAGACCGTGACGTCGCCGGACGGCAAGCGCAAGAAACTGTCCTCGGGCAGTTTCGAGTTCCAGCGCCCCAACCAGTTCCGCTTCGCGTACACCAAGCCCTTCGAGCAGGTGATCGTGGCGGACGGCCACAAGGTCTGGATCTTTGACGCGGATCTGAACCAAGCCAGCTCGCGCAAGCTGGGCGATGCACTCGGTGCCACGCCGGCGGCTTTGCTCGCGGGCAGCCAGATCGAGCGGGACTTCACGCTGAAGGCGCAGCCTGCCGAGGCTGGGCTGGAGTGGGTGCAGGCCACGCCCAAGCAGGCGGAATCCACGGTGCAGAGCCTGCGCCTGGCCTTCAAGGGCAAGGAATTGGCGGTGATGGAAATCGTCGATGGCTTCGGCCAGCGATCGCGCCTGGACTTCAGCGGCGTGCAAACCAACGTGCCTGTGTCGGCCGAGCGCTTCCAGTTCAAGCTGCCGGCGGGTGCCGACCTGATCGAGCAGTGAGCGGCACGCTGTTCGACGACGAGCCCGTCCCCGACGCTGCCCAGGCGCCGGCTGCGCCGCTGGCGGGCATTCCGCTGGCCGAGCGCCTGCGGCCCAAGACGCTGGATGACGTCATCGGCCAGCGCCACCTGCTCGGCCCCGGCATGCCGCTGCGCGTGGCGTTCGACGCCGGCCGGCTGCACAGCATGATCCTGTGGGGTCCCCCCGGCGTGGGCAAGACGACACTGGCGCGGCTGATGGCGGGGGCGTTTGAGGCGCAGTTCATCGCCATCTCGGCGGTGCTGGGCGGCGTGAAGGAGATCCGCGAGGCCGTGGAGCGGGCCCAGGTGGCTGCAGCGCAAGGGCGCCGCACGGTCGTGTTCGTGGATGAAGTGCACCGCTTCAACAAGTCGCAGCAAGACGCCTTCCTGCCGCACGTGGAGGCGGGGCTGTTCACTTTCATCGGGGCCACCACCGAGAACCCGAGCTTCGAGGTGAACTCGGCGCTGTTGTCGCGCGCCACCGTGCAGGTGCTCAAGAGCCTGGACGCCGAAGAATTGGGGCAGCTCATCGCCCGCGGCGCCGCCGAGCTTGGCGTGCCCGCCCCCACGCCCGATGCGGCCCAGCGCCTCATTGGCTACGCCGACGGCGACGCCCGCCGGCTGCTGAATGCGTTCGACACCGCCGCCTCGCTAGCCCAAGGCGTGCAAATCGACGAGGCCTTGCTGGAGCGCGCGCTGGGCGAGCAACTGCGCCGTTACGACAAGGGCGGCGACCAGTTCTATGACGTGATCTCTGCCCTGCACAAGTCGGTGCGGGGCAGCCATCCAGACGGCGCTTTGTATTGGTTCGCCCGCATGCTCGACGGCGGTGTGGACGCGCGCTACATCGCCCGCCGTCTCATCCGCATGGCCAGTGAAGACATCGGCCTGGCCGACCCCCGCGCCCTGCGCATCACGCTGGACGCGGCCGAGGCCTACGAGCGCCTGGGCTCGCCCGAGGGGGAGCTCGCGCTGGCCGAGGCTGTGGTCTACCTGGCCATCGCGCCCAAGTCCAACGCCGTCTACAAGGCCTTCAACGAGGTCCGGGCCTTCATCAAGCAGGATGTGTCGCGCCCGGTGCCGGTGCACCTGCGCAACGCGCCCACCAAGCTGATGAAAGAGCTGGGCTACGGCCACGCCTACCGCTACGCGCATGACGAGCCGCATGCCTACGCGGCCGGCGAGCAGTACCTGCCCGATGGGCTGGAAGGGCAGGGCTGGTATGCCCCCGTGCCCCGTGGCATGGAAACCAAGATTGCCGAGAAACTGGCCTTTCTGCGCCAGCTGGACGATGACGCCTCGACTCGCAGTTAGGCTGGCCGCGTGGGTGTGCGCGCTGGGCTTGTCGGCGGCGCATGCGGCCGATGGCCCGACGCTCACCCGGGTGCGCGACACCGGCGTGATCGTCATCGGTTACCGGCCGGCGTCGCTGCCGTTTTCTTACCTGGATGCCCAGTTGCGCCCCACCGGCTACACGGTGGAGTTGTGCGACCGCATCGTGGGTGCCGTGCGCCAGAAACTGCAGTTGCCCGATTTGGAGGTGCGCCGCGTGGAGGTGGCCTCGGCCACGCGCATGCCGCTGGTCATCAACGGCACGCTGGACCTGGAATGCGGCATCACCACCCACACCGCCGAGCGGGCGCGCAGCCAAGCCTTCTCGTTGACCATCTTCGTGGCCGAGACCCGGCTCATGACGCGGGGCGGCGAGCGGGTGCGGGGCCTGTTTGACCTGCGCGGGCTGCCGGTGGCCTCCACCATCGGCACCACCAGCATCCAGCACCTGGCCAAGGTGAACGAGCAGCAGGGCCTGGGCATTCGCATCCTGGGTGGCTTGGACGACCCGGAGGGCTTCCAGATGCTCAAGAGCGGCCGGGCTTCAGCCTTCCTGATGGACGACGTGTTGCTGCGCAGCTTGCTGGCGCAGCAAGGCCCGGGGGCGGATGACTACCGCATCTCCGACCAGGCGCTGACCGTGGAGCCCTACGCCATCGGCCTGAAGCGAGGCGACCCGCAGTTCAAGGCGCTGGTGGACGAGGTGCTGACGGGCCTGTACCGCAGCGGCGAAATCCACGCCATCTACCGCCGCTGGTTCGAGTCGCCCCTGCCGCCGTCGGGCCTGAACCTCAAGCTGCCGATGAGCGCGGCCTTCCGGCGGGTGATTGCGAACCCGACGGATTCGCCAGACCCTGAGCGATATCGCTGAACGGAACGGCTCGCGGGCTGAGCCGCATTGCCGGCGTTCAGCCGGCGCAACCCGGGCGAGGGGTCAACGGAAGGCATCCAGCTGGATGCCATGCCGATTCAGCTTGTCGTACAGCGTCTTTCTTGGCGTGCCCAGCAGCTCCATCGCGGCGGGCACCTTGCCGCCGCAGCGGCGCAGGGCCTGTTCGATCAACGTCTTCTCGATCAGGTCCATCTGTTTGGCCAGGGGCAGGCTGGGCAGGGCCTGCAGCGCGGCTTGGGGGTCCAGGTCGTCCAGCGCGAGCACAAAGCGGTCTGCCGCGTTGCGGATCTCGCGCACGTTGCCGGGCCAGTCGTGCGCCATCAACTCGCGGAGCTTTTCAGGCGTCAGCTCCGGGGCGGTGCGTTCGTAGCGGGCGCAGGCCTGGGTCACGAAGTGCTCGAACAACAGCGGGATGTCCTCGCGCCGCTCACGCAGCGGCGGCAGGTTCAGCGTGGCGATGTTGAGCCGGTAGTACAGGTCGTTGCGGAACTCGTTGCGCTGCGCCTGCTCCCGCAGGTCGCCCTTGCTGGCGGCGATGAAGCGCACATTGACCGGCAGCTCCTCGTTGGAGCCCAGGCGCTCGATGCGGCGCTCCTGCAGCACGCGCAGCAGCTTGATCTGCAACGCGATGGGCATGGTTTCAATCTCGTCCAGCAGCAGCGTGCCGCCGTTGGCGTGTTCGATCTTGCCGATGCGGCGCTTGGCCGCACTCGTGAACGAGCCGGGCTCGTGGCCGAAGAGTTCGCTCTCGAACAGCGCCTCGGGCAGGCCGCCGCAGTTGATGGCGACGAAATGCCGGTCACGGCGCGGGCTTTGGTCATGCAGGCAGCGGGCCACCAGTTCTTTGCCGGTGCCGGTCTCACCGACGATGAGCACATCGGCCGAGGTGCCCGCCAGGTTCAGCACCTGGCGGCGCAGTTGCTGCATGGCCGGGCTTTGCCCCAGCAGTGCGGCCTCGATGCCACTGGCGCGCTGCAGCTGGGCGCGCATTTCGTCGGCCGAGTGCCGCAGCGTGCGCAGGTCCAGCGCCCGCCGCGCAACGTCGATCAGCCGCTCGGGCGCGAAGGGCTTCTCGATGAAGTCGTAGGCCCCGGCGCGCATGGACTGCACTGCCATGGCCACGTCGCCATGCGCGGTGATGAGGATGGTGGGAATGCCGGCGTCGGTGGCCTGCACATGGGCGAGCAGGGCGCGGCCGTCCATGCCGGGCAGGCGCACATCGGTGATGACGATGATGGGTGCGCCCGGTTGGATGTGGGGCAGGGCTTCTTCTGCGCTGCGGCAGGGAACGACCGTGAAGCCCTCCAGCTCCAGCGTTTGCGTGAGGCTCACGCGCACCGGCAGGTCGTCTTCGACGAACACCACCTTGTAGCCCTCAAACATCGTGTGTCTCCGGTGTGGCCGTCCAGGTGTCCACGGCCAGGTCGAACTCAAAACTCATGCCCCTCAGCTCGCCGGTCGCGCGCTCGGCGCGCAGGGTGCCGCCCATTTCGTGCACGATCTTGGCCGAGATCACCAGCCCCAGGCCCAGCCCTTCGCCGGCGGGTTTGGTGGTGAAGAAGGGTTCGAACAGGCGCGGCAGGTCGGCGTCGCTCACGCCGGGGCCGCTGTCTTGCACGCGCACGCGGGCACGGCGGCCTTGGTCCAGCGCGTCCACGGCCACGTGCAGCTGCCGCACCGGTTCGTGCTGCATGGCGTCCAGCGCGTTGCCGATCAGGTTCACCAGCACCTGCTCCAGCCGATTGCCATCGGCCAACACGCGCAGGCCGGCGGGCAGGTCGAGCTGGGCGTGCACGTCCAGGCTGCGGCTGCGGTGCTCCAGCAGCAGCAGCGCGTTGCGCACGCAGTCCAGCAGCAGCACTTGGCCGGCCACCGGCTCGTCGGCCTTGCGGGCAAAGCTCTTGAGCTGGCGCGTGATGCGGCTCATGCGCTCGACCATGTCGTCCATGATCTGCAGGTTGCTGGCCACCGCGTCGGTGCGGCCGCCCTCCAACAGGCGGATCGAGTTGCGAGCCAGGGCGCGCAGCGCGGTGAGCGGTTGGTTGACCTCGTGCGACAAGCCGGCCGACATTTGACCCAGCACGGCCAGCTTGCTGGCTTGCAGCAACTCGCCTTCGGTCTGCAGGCGCTGGGCGATCTGGGTCTTGAGGGCGTCGTTGGTCTGGCGCAGTTCGGCGGTGCGGCTGTCCACCAATTGCTCCAACTGGGCATGGGCTTCCCGCAGGGCTGCCTGCGCCTGGGTGAGTTGGTGCAAGGCGCGCCGGCGCGACGACAGGTACAGCACCAACAGCCCGATGCTGGCGCCGAAGGCTGCGCCGCCCCAGGCCGCGTACTGGGCGCGTTGCCGCACTTCGGTCAGGTCGGACAGCGCCACCAGGCGCAGCCCCAGCGGCAGGATCTGGCGCTGCTGGGCCAGCATCGGCTTGGCGGCCGTGGCGGGGGCTGGGCCGCCCGGAGGCGGCACGGCGAGCTTGACCTGCTGGCCTTGGTGCACCTCCAGCGTGGCGGGCAACTCGAGGTCGGGGCCGATGGCCTGCGGGTAGCGGGCACTGGCCTCCAGGGCCTTGCGGCGGGACGGGTCGGCATGGTCCAGCACGGCGTATTTCCAGGCCTGCACCGAGCTCATGATGACCACATCCTGCTCGTCGGCCACCAGGATGCGTTCGCCTTGCGAGCGCAGGCCCAGGTCCACCCAGGTCGCTTCCAGCGGCGCGAGGTTGAAGCGCACCACCACCACGCCCGCCACCGCGTTGGACTGCCGCAGCGGGTGCAGCAGGTAAAAGTCTGTGCTGCCGGTGTGCGGATCGGCCGCGAAGAAGTGCACCCGCCCTTGCGCCACCGCCTCGGCCAGGCGCACCGGCGGCGTGAGCGGTTCACTGGCGGCCAGCACTTCGCCTTGCGGGGTGGCCACAAAAATCTGGTGTGTGCCGGCCCGCACGTTCACCCGGGCCAGCATTTGGTGCGCGGCCTGGCGGGCCGCCTCGTCGCCCGGGCTTTGCATCAAGGTTTGCAGCGTGGGCGCGATGGCCAGCAGGCTGGGCAGCGACGCATGGCGGCCCAATTCGGCGGCCAGGTTGGAGGCGTACAGCTCCAGCCGTTCGGTGCTGAGTGCAGACAGCTGGTCGCGCCCGCTGCGCTCGCTGATGCGGTGCGCCAACGCAAACCCCAGCAGCATCAGCAGGCCGGTGAGGAAGAAATGAAAGCTCGGTCGGCTCAACAGCCGGAGCAGGCGCAGCGCGCGGGGGCGGAGAGGGTCAGACGCAACCATGTCGGGGCCACGTAGTGTGCCCATGGTGCGCCAGCGTTGACAGGTGCGAATGCGGTTTTTTCGGCCCTGGCGAAGAACCGCCCGCGGCGTGTGCGGTTTGTGCGGATTTCCGCCCAGTTTCAGTGGGGCGACACTCGTGATTTCTGTCCTTGACCACCCGCGTGGGTCGCATCAAACGCTTGGCGGTTTGGAACCGTCGGTGAATACCCTTGAAACGCCAGGATTGGCACGAGGGTTGCGATTTATGACGGGTCGCGTGGCGCATGCTGCGCCCAACAAACCCTTCTGGAGCCCTCATGGAGACTCTGATTCAACAGATCATCAACGGCCTGGTGCTGGGGAGCATGTATGCCCTCGTCGCCCTGGGTTACACGATGGTCTACGGCATCATCAACCTCATCAATTTCGCCCACGGCGAAATCCTCATGGTCGGCGCCATGGTCAGCTGGACGCTGGTCACCGCGCTGGCGGATTCCGGGCTGCCGGGCTGGCTGCTCATGATCATCGGGTTGGCGGCCGCCATCGTGGTGTGTGCGGTGCTGAACTACTCGGTGGAGAAGATCGCGTACCGCCCCTTGCGCAACGCGCCGCGTCTGGCCCCGCTGATCACGGCCATGGGCATGTCGCTGCTGCTGCAGGTGCTGGCCATGATCATCTGGAAGCCCAATCCCAAGCCCTTCCCGCTGCTGCTGCCCACCACGCCGTTCGACCTCGGCGGCCCGGTGATCACGGTCACGCAGTGCCTGATCCTGGGGCTGACGGTCGCCATCCTGGCGGCGCTGATGTACCTCGTGAACTACACCAAGCTGGGCCGCGCGATGCGCGCCACGGCGGAGAACCCGCGCGTGGCCGGGCTCATGGGTGTGAAGCCGGACTTCATCATCTCCACCACCTTCGTCATCGGCGCCGCCCTGGCGGCCGTGGCCGGCCTGATGTGGGCGGCCAACTACGGCACCGTGCAGCACACCATGGGCTTCATGCCCGGTCTGAAGGCCTTCACGGCTGCGGTGCTGGGCGGCATCGGCAACCTGGCGGGTGCAGTGGTGGGCGGCGTGCTGCTGGGCTTGATCGAAGCCATCGGCGCCGGCTACCTCGGTGACCTGACCGGCGGTGTGCTGGGCAGCCATTACGCCGACATCTTTGCCTTCGTGGCCTTGATCCTCGTGCTGACGCTGCGCCCCTCGGGCCTGCTCGGCGAGCGTGTGGCCGACCGCGCCTGAACGGAGCCCTGACATGCAATCCAAGAAACTCTTCACCTTCCTGGCGGCGGCCGTGGGCCTGCTGCTGGTGCCGCTGTTTGCGCAGCAGCTGGGCAACGGCCCGGTGCGCATCATCGACCTGGCGCTGCTTTACGTGCTGCTGGCCCTGGGCCTGAACATCGTGGTGGGCTACGCCGGTCTGCTGGACCTGGGCTACGTCGCGTTCTACGCGGTGGGTGCCTACATGTTCGCGCTGCTCTCCAGCCCGCACCTGGCCGAGAACTTCGAGAACATCCTGGCGGCGTTCCCGAACGGCCTGCATTCGCCAATCTGGCTGGTCATCCCGATGGCCGCAGGCTTGGCGGCGCTGTTCGGCGTGGTGCTGGGTGCCCCGACGCTGAAGCTGCGCGGCGACTACCTGGCCATCGTGACGCTGGGCTTCGGCGAAATCATCCGGGTGTTCATGAACAACCTGGAGTACCCGCTCAACATCACCAACGGCCCGCGCGGCATCGGCCAGATCGACTCCTTCCACTTCTTCGGGGTGGACCTGGGCAAGTCGCTGGAGGTGTTCGGCTTCACGCTGCCCTCGGTCACGCTGTACTACTACCTGTTCCTGGCGCTCGTGGTCATCAGCGTGATCATTTGCTATCGCCTGGAGCAGTCGCGCATTGGCCGCGCCTGGATGGCGATTCGTGAAGACGAAATCGCGGCCAAGGCCATGGGCATCAACACCCGCAACCTGAAGCTGCTGGCCTTCGGCATGGGCGCCACGTTTGGCGGTGTTGCGGGCTCGATGTTCGCGAGCTTCCAGGGCTTCGTCTCGCCTGAGTCGTTCAGCCTGCAAGAGTCGGTCATGATCGTTGCGATGGTGGTGCTTGGCGGCATCGGCCACATCCCGGGCGTCATCCTGGGCGCGCTGATGCTGTCGGCGCTGCCGGAAGTGCTGCGCTACGTGGCCGGTGACATCCAGAGCATGACCGGCGGCCGCATCGACGCCTCCATCCTGCGCCAGCTGCTGGTGGCGCTGGCCATGATCGCCATCATGCTGATCCGCCCGCGCGGCCTGTGGCCGTCGCCCGAGCACGGCAAGTCTGCCCCCACCCCCGTGAAGTGAGGAGGCCCGCACCATGAGCACTCAAGACAACATCGTTCTCAACGTCAGCGGCGCGTCCAAGCGCTTCGGCGGCGTGCAAGCCCTGTCCGACGTCGGCATCCAGATCCGCCGCGGTCAGGTCTATGGCCTGATCGGCCCCAACGGCGCTGGCAAAACCACGTTCTTCAACGTCATCACCGGCCTGTACACCCCCGACGGCGGCAGCTTCTCGCTGGGCGGCACGCCCTACAAGCCGCAGGCGGTGCACCAGGTGGCCAAGGCCGGCATTGCGCGCACGTTCCAGAACATCCGTTTGTTCGCGGAAATGACCGCCATCGAAAACGTGATGGTGGGGCGGCACATCCGCACCCAGTCGGGCTTGCTCGGCGCTGTGTTGCGCACGCCCGCATTCAAGGCCGAGGAGGCCGCCATCCGCGCCCGCGCACAGGAGCTGCTGGATTACGTCGGCATCGGCAAGTACGCCGAGTTCAAGGCCCGCACGCTGAGCTATGGCGACCAGCGCCGCCTGGAGATTGCACGCGCCCTGGCCACCGACCCGCAGCTGATCGCGCTGGACGAACCGGCCGCTGGCATGAACGCCACCGAAAAGGTGGTGCTGCGGGAGCTGATCGACCGCATCCGCAAGGACGGCCGCACCATCTTGCTGATCGAACACGACGTGAAGCTGGTGATGGGCCTGTGCGACCGCGTGACCGTGCTGGACTACGGCAAGCAGATCGCCGAAGGCACGCCGGCCGAGGTGCAGAGCAACGAGAAGGTGATCGAGGCCTACCTGGGCGCCGGTCACAAGGCCCACTGACCCCGCGGAACCAAGACATGACTCAAGTGAAGCAAACCCTGCTCAAGGTCAGCGGCCTGAAGGTGGCCTACGGCGGCATCCAGGCCGTCAAGGGCGTCAACTTCGAGGTGCGCGAGGGCGAACTGGTGTCGCTCATCGGCGCCAACGGCGCGGGCAAAACCACCACGCTGAAGGCCGTCACTGGCCTGCAGCCCATTGCTGCAGGCGAGGTCACCTACCTCGGCGAGCCCATCAAGGGCAAGGGCGCCTGGGACCTGGCCAAGAAGGGCTTGGTGATGGTGCCGGAAGGCCGTGGCACGTTCACACGCATGACCATCGTCGAGAACCTGCAGATGGGCGCCTACAACCGCAACGACGGTGAGATCGAGGCCGACATCGACAAGGTCTTCGCGCTGTTCCCGCGCCTGAAGGAGCGTGCCAAGCAACTGGCCGGCACCATGTCGGGCGGTGAGCAGCAGATGCTGGCCATGGGTCGCGCGCTGATGGCCCGCCCCAAGGTGCTGTTGCTGGACGAGCCTTCCATGGGCCTGTCGCCCATCATGGTCGACAAGATCTTCGAGGTCGTGAACGACATCCACCAGCAAGGCGTCACCATCCTGCTCGTCGAGCAGAACGCCAGCCGTGCGCTGCAACTGGCCAACCGAGGCTACGTGATGGAGTCGGGCGAGGTCACGATGGACGGCGAGGGTCAGGCCCTGCTGAACGACCCGAAGGTGCGTGCTGCCTACCTGGGCGAGTAAACAGCCCACCCCCGAGGCGCTCACGCGCCTCCCCCTCAAGGGGGCGCCGCCAGTGGCCTGGCAAAGCCAGTTCCACGGCGGCTGCTGGATGAAAAAACGCCCGGCACTGCCGGGCGTTTTGCTTGAAGGTCAGAGAGTCCGAACCAGCTTGCTGCGCGCCCAGTCGTCCGCCACGCGCGCGGGCGTCGAGTCGGCGGCCTGCACGCGCTGCAGCAGCTCTTCCACGCGCTCGGCGATCTTGCTGACCTCGGCCATCACGGCGGTCTCTTCGCCTTCGTTGCGGTACTCCCGCGCCACGCTGATGATGCCGCCGGCGTTCACCAGGTAGTCCGGCAGGTAGCAGATGCCGCGGCGCTGCAGGGCGTCGCCATCGGCCGGCGTGGCCAGCTGGTTGTTGGCGGCGCCGGCAATCAGCTTGGCACGCAGCGTGGGCACGGTCTGCTCATTGAGCGAAGCGCCCAGCGCGCACGGCGCCAGCACGTCCACGTCCGTCGAGAGGATGTCGGCCACGCCCACGGCGGTAGCGCCGAACTGGGCCACGGCGCGCTCCACCTTGGCTGCGTCCACATCGGCCACCACCAGCTTCGCGCCTGCGCGGTGCAGGAACTCCGCCAGGTGCCAGCCCACGGCGCCCAGGCCTTGCAGCGCCACGCGCACGCCGTCCAGCGAGCTGCGGCCCAGCACCAGGCGGGCACCGGCTTGGATGGAGACGAACACGCCCCAGGCCGTCTTGGGGCTGGGGTCGCCGCCGAAGGCGCCTTCACGCGGGATGCCGCTGACGAAGGGCGTCACGGCTTGCATGCCGCGCATGTCGGCGGTGGTGGTGCCCACGTCTTCGGCCGTGATGTAGGCGCCTTGCAGCGACTGAACGGCGCGGCCAAAGGCGGCGAAGAGGGCGGGGCGGTCGAACGCGCCCTGCGGCTTCAGGATCACGGCCTTGCCGCCGCCAAACGGCAGGTCGGCCAGCGCGTTCTTCAGGCTCATGCCTTGCGACAGGCGCAGCGCGTCATTCAGCGCCGCGGCTTCAGATTCGTAGTGCCACAGGCGGCAGCCGCCGAATGCGGGGCCGCGCGCGGTGCTGTGAACGGCCAGGATGGCCTTGAGGCCCGTGGCCGGGTCGGTGGCGAGCAGCACGCGCTCGTGGGGGGCTTGCTCGGGCAGGCCGAAGAGGGAGGTCGTCATCTTGAAGGGCGCTGGGTAAGCGCAGCAGTGAAAGAAGAACGGCCACGCTTGTGGCGTGGCCGAGCTCAATTTTACGGAGGCTGGGTGGGGCCGGTCACGGCCCTTGGAAGCCGTCCCTTCGCAAGGTGATGACCAGGGTGTCGCGCCAGCCGCGCTCGCCCGGGTCCAGCGGCTGGATGGGCGTGGTTTCGTGGATCACGCGCTCGTCGTCCAGCAGCAGGGTGGTCCAGGGCTGGGTCATGGTGAAGCGCTGGCCCGCCGGGCCGTGGGCCTCGAACACGCGGGACTCGCCGCCCTTGATCTGGTGGCGGCCCACCATCAGCACGGCCACCAGGTCCACGCCGTCCCGGTGGGCGCCCTCGGGCGTGGGGCGGCCGATGCCGTCGCTGGTGTCGATGCGAAACGGGTGCGCCTCGATGAACCACGGCCGCTCGCCCTTGAGCGCCGACGTGACGCGGGCCAGGCCCACGAGCAGGGCGTTCCAGGCGGGCGAAGTCACCATCTCCTGCGCCAGCGGCACGTACCAGCGCTGGATGCCGCCGTGCAGGGCGTTGTAGTCCAGAGGCTGCCAGTGCGCGCGGTGGGGGCTGAGCGTCACCGCATCCCCGTCCACGACGAAGCAGCCGTGGCGGCGGAACCGGTAGCGGCCGCCGTCGCGCAGGTAGCCGTCAGGCGGCAGGTCGTCCCAGCAGGGGCGCAGGGCTTCGAGGCCCTCTGCGCTCACGCCCAAGACGCCAAGGGATGCGGGCGCCAGCACGGCCTCGCCATCCCGCTTCAGGGTGCCGACGACATCGGCCGGGTCGGTCCAGGGCGGCTCGAACATCGTGCGCCGCCTCAGCCGGCTGCGTGCTTGTCGGCTTCGGACGTGAACGCGTCCGCGTAGAACTCGTCGCCGGGCAACTGACACTGCGCCACGAAGTCGCGCTGCGCCGACTCCACCATGATGGGCGCACCGCAGGCATACACCTGGTGACCGGACAGGTCGGGCAGGTCGGCCATCACGGCGCGGTGCACGAACCCGGTGCGGCCCGTCCAGCCTTCATCGGGCTCGGACAGCACGGGCACGTAGGTCAGGCCCGGGATGTCGCGCGCGGCCTGCTCCGCCCAGGCGTGCAGGTAGAGGTCGGCCTGCTTGCGAGCGCCCCAGTACAGCACCATGGGGCGGGTGCTGCCGATGTGCTGCGCGCGCTCGATGATGGCCTTGATGGGGGCAAAGCCCGTGCCGCTGGCCAGCAGCACGATGGGCTTGTCGCTGTCTTCCCGCAGGAAGAAGCTGCCGAAGGGCCCTTCCATGCGCAGGATGTCTTTTTCCTTCAGCGCGCTGAACACGTGGTCGGTGAACTTGCCGCCGGGCATGTGCCGGATGTGCAGCTCGATCTGGCCTGGCAGGCTGTGCGGCGCGTTGGCCATGGAGTAGCTGCGACGGGCACCGTCCCGCAGGATGAATTCAACGTATTGGCCCGCGCGGAACTGGAAGTTCTGGTTGGCCGCCAGTTGCATCGTCAGCACCGCCACGTCGGCGGCGGGGCGGCTGATGCTGACCACCCGCGTGGGCAGCTTCAGCACCGGGAATTCGCCGGCGCCGGGCACTGTGCGGGCTTCCAGCGTGCAGTCGGTTTGCGGGCGGGCGCAGCAGGTCAGGACGAATCCGCTGGCTTCTTCTTCGGCCGACAGCGCCTTGGCCTGGTGCGGGCCATGCTCCACACGGCCGTCCAGCAGCTTGCACTTGCAGGAGCCGCAGGCGCCGTCCTTGCAGCCGTAGGGCAGGCCGATGCCGTTGCGGATGGCGGCGGCGAGCAGCGTGTCGTCGCCTTCGGTCGCGTACACGCGGCCAGCGGGTTGGATGGTGATCTGGAAGGACATGGGTTCCTGAAAAGGCAGCGGCCCCGCAGAGATGCCTCGGGGCCGTAGACTGCGCCGCATTTTGCCGTACCCCTGAGATGACCCCAAACCTGTTGATCATTGGCTGCGGCGACGTGGGGCTGCGGGTGCTGCGGCACTGGCCGGGTGCGGGCCGGGTTCGGGTGCTGACGTCCAGCCCGAATCGCGTGGCCGGGCTACGGGCCGCCGGGGCCTTGCCGCTGCGGGGCAACCTGGACGACGCGTCCAGCCTGCGCCGTTTGGCGGGGTTGTCCAACCGGGTGCTGCACCTGGCGCCGCCGGCCCCTCAGGGGGTGACGGACGAGCGCACCCGGCGCCTGCTGGCGGCTCTCAGCCACCGGCCGCCCGAGGTGCTGGTGTACGCCAGCACCACCGGGGTTTACGGCGACTGTGGTGGCGCCTGGGTCGATGAAACACGCACGCTTCGCCCCGGCACCGACCGGGCTCGCCGGCGCGTGGATGCCGAGCGGCAACTGCGGGCCTTCGGCCGCTGCACCGGCACGCGCGTGGTGCTGCTGCGCATCCCGGGCATTTACGCGCCCGATCGCGAAGGCGGCCACCCGCGCGAGCGCCTGGCGCGCGGCACGCCCGTGCTGCAGGCGCAAGACGATGTGTTCACCAACCACATCCACGCCGACGACCTGGCGCGGGCTTGCGTGCGCGCCTTGTGGGCGGGGCGGCCCCAGCGGGCAGTCAACGTGTGTGACGACAGCCAACTGCGCATGGGCGACTACTTCGACCTGGCGGCCGACCTCTGCGGTCTGCCGCGGCCCGCACGCATCTCACGCGAGGCGGCGGCGGAGCAAATGAGCCCGATGCAGATGAGCTTCTGGAGCGAGTCGCGCCGGCTGCGCAACGCGCGCATGAAGCAGGAACTGGGGCTGCAGCTGCACTACCCGACGCCGCGCGACGGGCTGTAGGCGCGCGCTCAGCGACGGCGGCTGCTGCGCCAGTGGCGGATCAGCAGCCAGGCGCCCAGCATGCCGCCCAGGTGCGCAAAGTGCGCCACGCCGCTGCTGCGGCCGAAGCCCATCACCAACTCCAGCCCGCCGAAGATGGCGACGAAGACCTTGGCCTTCATCGGGATGGGCGGAATCAGCGGCACGATGATGCGGTTCGGGAACAGCATGCCGAAGGACAGCAGCAGGCCGAAGATGGCCCCCGACGCCCCGACCGTGGGTGCGCCGGTGCCAATCGCCCAGGTGAACAGCAACTGCACCAGCGCCGCGCTCAGCGTGCTGGCCAGCAGGATTTGTGTGTAGCGGCGGGCGCCCCAGACCCGCTCCAACTCGCCGCCAAACATCCACAGCCCCAGCATGTTGAACAGCAGGTGCGTGAAGTCGCCGTGCAGGAATGCGTAGGTGAGCAACTGCCAGGGCATGAAGGCGCCGGTGGCCAGCGGCCAGAGCTCGAACCACCAGGCCAGACCCGGGGCCAACTCGAACAAGCAAAACACGCCGACGCAGGCGAGCAGGAACGCTTTGGTGACGGGAGGCAGGGGCGGCATGAGGGTCGGGGTCAGCGCGCGGAGAGCGCGGGGCCGGCGAGGGAGTCGCGGCTTGCCGATTCAGTGTATGCCAGGGGGAGAGCTTGCCGTTTCGCCTGGTGCCCGGGGCCGGACTCGAACCGGCACACCTTGCGGCGGGGGATTTTGAGTCCCCTGCGTCTACCGATTTCGCCACCCGGGCCCGTCGGAAACAGCAACGCGCTTTCGGCGCGAGGGGCGCATTATGCACCGACGCAGGCGCGGTCTGAGGCGTCGCTGCCACAATCCTTGCATGACCTATCCGACCCTTGAAGATGTCATCGGCGCCACGCCCCTGGTGCGACTGCAGCGTTTGCCCGGCGCAGAACCGCGCGGCAACGTGGTGCTGGCCAAGCTGGAGGGCAACAACCCGGCCGGCTCCGTGAAGGACCGCCCGGCCATCAGCATGATCCGCCGGGCCGAAGAGCGCGGCGAAATCAAGCCCGGGGACACGCTCATCGAAGCCACCTCGGGCAACACCGGCATCGCCCTGGCCATGGCGGCCGCCATTCGCGGCTACCGCATGGTGTTGATCATGCCGGAGGACCTCTCCATCGAACGCGCTCAAACCATGAAAGCGTTCGGGGCCGAACTCATCCTGACGCCCAAGGCAGGCGGCATGGAATACGCGCGTGACCTGGCCGAGCAAATGGCCCGTGAAGGCAAAGGCCGGGTGCTGGACCAGTTCGCCAACGCCGACAACCCGCGCGTGCACTACGAGACGACCGGCCCCGAGCTGTGGACGGCCACGCAGGGCCGCATCACCCATTTCGTCAGCGCCATGGGCACCACAGGCACCATCACCGGCGTGTCGCGCTACCTGAAGGAGCAAAACCCGGGCGTGCGCGTGATCGGCGCGCAGCCGGCTGAGGGTTCCCGCATTCCGGGCATTCGCAAATGGCCCGAGGCCTACCTGCCCAAGATCTACGACCCCCAGGGCGTGGATGAACTCGTGTTGGTGAGCCAGAGCGATGCCGAGGACATGGCGCGTCGGCTGGCGGCCGAGGAGGGCCTGTTCGCCGGCATCTCGGCTGCGGGTGCGTGCTGGGTGGCCTTGCAGATCGCGCGGCGCGTGGAGAACGCGACCATTGCGTTCATCGTCTGTGACCGCGGCGATCGTTACCTCTCCACGGGCGTATTTCCCGCATGAAGCTGCCGCGCTTCTGCCCCGATTGCGCCAGCGAGCTGGCGTGGATGGCGCGCGCAGAAGATGGCGGCGAGAAGACGCGCCTGCGTTGCCCGGCCTGCGAGTTCACGCACTGGAACAACCCCACGCCGGTGCTGGCGGCGGTGATCGAGTGCGCCGACCGCGACGGGCAGGTGCTGCTGGCCCGCAATGCCGCCTGGCCCGGCCGCTTTTTTGGCCTCGTGACGGGCTTCCTGGAGGCCGGCGAGGCGCCCGAAGACGGCATTCGCCGCGAGATTGCCGAGGAAACCTCGCTGCAGGTGACGGCGCTGAACCTGCTCGGCGTGTGGGACTTCCAGCGCATGAACCAGATCATCATTGCCTACCACGCGCAGGCGCAGGGCGAGATTTGCCTGTCGCCGGAGCTGGCCGAGTACAAGCTGCTGGCGCCGCAAGACGTGCGGTGCTGGCCCCAGGGCACGGGGCAGGCGTTGGCGCAATGGTTGCGCAGCCGCGGCATCGAGCCGCAGTGGATGGACCTCAAGCGAGAATAGACAGATGGACGTTCAACGTGAGATCGACACCCGGGGGCTGAACTGCCCGCTGCCCATCCTCAAGGCCAAGAAGGCGCTGGCGGAAATGCAGAGCGGCGAGTTGCTGCGCGTGGTGGCCACCGACCCCGGTTCCATGCGCGACTTCCAGGCCTTTTCCCGGCAGACCGGCAATGCGCTGGTGGCGCAGGACGTGGCCGGCGCCGAGTTCGTGCACGTGCTGCGTCGGCGTTAAAGCGCCAGCCCCTGCAAGAACTCGCGGAAGCCGGCGCCCAGTTGCGGGTGCGCCAAGGCGAGTTCCACATTGGCCTGCAGGAAGCCTTCTTTGCTGCCGCAGTCGTAGCGCTTGCCGTCGTAGCGGTAGGCAAACACCTTTTCCCGGCGCAGCAGGCCGGCGATGCCGTCGGTGAGCTGGATCTCGCCGCCCACGCCGCGCGGCTGGTTCGCAATTTCATGGAACACGCCAGGCGTGAGGATGTAGCGGCCGGCCACGCCCAGGCGTGACGGGGCGGCCTCAGGGGCGGGCTTCTCCACGATGCGATGCACGTCCATCAGCTGCTCGCCCACGGCCGTGCCGGCCACGATGCCGTAGCGGCGCGTGTGCTCGGCCGGCACCTCTTGCACCGCGAGGATGGAGGCGCGCCACTCCGCAAATTGTTCGACCATTTGCTTCAGGATCGGGCGGTCGGGCGTGGGGCCCACCATCAGGTCGTCGGCCAGCAGCACGGCAAAGGCCTCGTTGCCGATCAGCCGCTGGCCGCACAGCACCGCGTGGCCCAGGCCCAGGGCCTGGGGTTGGCGCACGTAGATGCACTCCATGTCGTCGGGCTTCACCGAGCGCACCACGTCCAGCAGCTCCTGCTTGCCGGCTTGTTCCAGCGCCACCTCCAGCTCGAAGGTCATGTCGAAATGGTCTTCGATCGGGCGCTTGTGGCGGCCGGTCACGAAAATCATCTCCCGCACGCCTGCGGCGTAGGCCTCTTCCACGGCGTACTGGATGAGCGGCTTGTCGACCACCGGCAGCATTTCCTTGGGCTGCGCCTTGGTGGCGGGCAGGAAGCGTGTGCCCAAGCCGGCAACCGGGAAGATGGCTTTGGTGATCGGGGCAGGGGTCGGCGTGGGCATGAACGTAAACTGAAACGACAAGTTCCAAAGATTCTGTCATGCGGGTTGTGACCGTCTGTGCAGGACGCCGCCGGGAGGCCACGACATGACCGTTCTCATCCTTGAACCGCTGGAAGCTGACGTGGTGCAGTGGCTGGCCGAACGCCACGATGCGCGGTTCGCGCCTGAGCTGGTGGGGGACACCGAGGGCCTGGTTCAGGCCTTGCAAGCCGCACGTGCCTTGATCGCCCCGCCCGAGGTCGGCATTGACGCGGCGCTGCTGCGCCGGGCGCCCACGCTGCGCGCCATCGGCCGGGCCAGCGGCGGGGCGGACAACGTGGACGCCGACGCCTGCCGCGCGGCGGGGGTGGACGTCGTGCGCTCGCAGGCCTCCACGGCCAGCGCCGAGGCGGAATTCGCGATCGGGGCGTTGTTGAGCCTGCTGCGCCGCTTGCCGGTGCAGGGCAGCGACGGCTTGCTGGTGGGCCGCGAGCTGGGCTGCTCCACCATCGGGCTGCTGGGGCTGACGCCCACGGCGCGGGTGCTCACGCAGCTGCTGCAGGCGTTTGGCGCGCGGGTCATCGGCTACGACCCGTCCTTGCACCCCAACGACCCCTTGTGGGCTCGCTGGGGCATCGAGGCCGTGGGCCTGAACGCGTTGGCCGAACAGTCCGACGGGCTGGTGCTGCTGCTGCCGTACTTCGATCGCTACCGCGGCCTCTTGGGCGAGCGGCAGCTGGACCAGGCGCGGCCCGGTCAGGTGCTGGTGGTGTTGAGCCCATCGGGCCTGGTGGCCGAGGCGCCGCTGGCCCGGGCCTTGCGCCAGGGCACCGTGCGTGCCGCGTGGTTCGATGGACTGGAGCCCGGCTGGCTGGAGCCCGGCAGCCCGTTGCACGGCTTGAGCACCGTGCAGGTGACGCCCCGTGTGGCGGGCACGACCCGAGAGTCTCGGGTGCGGGCGGCCTGGGCGGTGGCCCGGGGCATCGACGCTTTGCTGTCGGCGGCCGATGCGGAGGCGGCAGCCGCGCAGGATTACGGCGCGCGGCTGCCGGTTTAACTAGCCCGCGGGCTTCACCGGAGCGTCAGGCCCGCTTGTCAGGCCTGACGGCTGAACCCGATCAGCCGGCCAGTCGCGCCAGCTGTTCGCTCAGGCGGGCCACGGTTTCCTTGAAGCCGGCCACGCGGCCGCGCTCTTGTTCCACCACGGCAGCCGGCGCGCGGGCCACAAAGCTCTCATTGCCCAGCTTGGCCTCGGCCTTGGTGATCTCGCCCTGCAAGCGGGTGATCTCCTTGGTCAGGCGGGCGCGCTCGGCCTCGACGTCGATCTCCACCTTCAGCGCCAGCTTGGCCGCGCCGTGCACCAGCACGGGCGAGGTGGCGCTTTGCTTGGCGAACTCGGCCTCGTCGGCAATCAGCTCGACGGCGCTGAGCTTGGCCAGCACCTTCAGCACGGCGGCGGCCTCGGTCAGGAAGCTCAGGTCACCGCCCACCAGCAGCGGCACGCGCTCGGCGGGGCTGAGGTTCATCTCGCTGCGCAGGCTGCGGGTGGTGCCCACCACGTCCTTCAATTGCGCCACCCAGGCGTCAGCGGTCGCGTCGATGCGCTCCGGCTGGGCGACCGGGTAAGTCGCCTGGCCGATGTAGTCCACCGTCTTGCGGCCGGCGATCGGGGCCACGGCCTGCCAGAGTTCCTCAGTGATGAACGGGGCGATCGGGTGCAGCAGGCGCAGCGTGGTTTCTAACGTGCGGATCAGTGTGCGGCGCGTGGCGCGCTGCTGGCTTTCATCGCCGGTCTGGATCTGCACCTTGGCGATCTCCAGGTACCAGTCGCAGTACTCGTCCCAGACGAAGCTGTAGATCGCGTTGGCCACGTTGTCCAGGCGGTACTCGGCGAAGCCCTGGGCAACAGCGGCTTCCACGCGCTGCAACTCGCTGGTGATCCAGCGGTCGGCCTGGCTGAAGGTGTTGTAGCCCGGCGGGCAGTTGCCGTCGGTGTGGGCCAGGCCGCAGTCCTGCCCCTCGGTGTTCATCAGCACGAAGCGCGTGGCGTTCCAAAGCTTGTTGCAGAAGTTGCGGTAGCCCTCGCAGCGCTTGGTGTCGAAATTGATGTTGCGGCCCAGCGTGGCGTAGCTCGCCATCGTGAAGCGCAGCGCATCGGCGCCGTAGGCCGGCATGCCGTCCGGGAACTCCTTCTTCACACGGGCGGCCACCTTCGGAGCCGTCTCGGGCTTGCGCAGGCCGACCGTCGACTTGGCGGTCAGCGTCTCCAGGTCGCAGCCCTGGATCAGGTCCACCGGGTCCAGCACATTGCCCTCGGACTTGCTCATCTTCTGGCCCTGCGAGTCGCGCACCAGGCCGTGGATGTAGACGTCCTTGAACGGCACCTGGCCGGTGAAGTGGGTCGTCATCATGATCATCCGGGCGACCCAGAAGAAGATGATGTCGTAGCCGGTCACGAGCACCGACGACGGCAGGAAGAGCTCTTGCTCCAGCGTCTTCTCGGGCCAGCCCAGCGTGGAGAAGGGCACCAGGGCCGACGAGTACCAGGTGTCCAGCACGTCGGGGTCGCGGCTCAGCTCGCCGGTGTAGCCGGCGGCCGTGGCCTTGGCGCGGGCTTCGTCTTCGCTGCGCGCGACGAACAGCTCGCCACCCGTGCCATACCAGGCCGGAATCTGGTGGCCCCACCAGAGCTGGCGCGAAATGCACCAGTCCTGCAGGTTGTTCATCCAGTGGTTGTAGGTGTTGACCCATTGCTCCGGATGGAACTTGACCGCGCCGGTGTCCACTGCGGCGATGGCCTTGTCGGCAATGCTCTTGCCGTCCGCGCCGGGCTTGGTCACGGCCACGAACCACTGGTCGGTCAACATGGGCTCGATGACCTGGCCGGTGCGCTCGCAGCGCGGCACTTGCAGCTTGTGCTTCTTGACCTCGACCATCAGGCCCAGGGCCTCCAGGTCGGCCACGATCTTCTTGCGGGCGACGAAGCGATCCAGGCCGCGGTAGACCTCGGGCGCGTTGTCGTTGATCTTGGCCTGCAGGTCCAGCACCGAGATCATGGGCAGCTTGTGGCGCTGGCCCACGGCGTAGTCGTTGGTGTCGTGGGCGGGGGTGACCTTCACGACGCCGGTGCCGAACTCGCGGTCCACGTAGTCGTCGGCGATGACGGGGATCTCACGGTCGGTCAGCGGCAGCTTCACGAGCTTGCCGATGAGGGCTGCGTAGCGCTCGTCTTCCGGGTGCACCATCACGGCCACGTCGCCCAGCATCGTCTCGGGCCGCGTCGTCGCGACGACCACCGAGCCCGAACCGTCCACCAGCGGGTAGCGGATGTGCCACAGCGAGCCGTCCTCCTCCTCCGAGGCGACTTCCAGGTCCGACACGGCGGACTGCAGGATCGGGTCCCAGCTGACCAGGCGTTTGCCACGGTAGATCAGGCCTTCGTCGAACAGGCGAACGAAGGTTTCCACCACCACCTTGGACAGCTTTTCGTCCATGGTGAAGTACTCATGGCCCCAGCTCACCGAGTCGCCCAGGCGGCGCATCTGGCTGGTGATGGTGTTGCCGGACTCTTGCTTCCAGTCCCACACGCGGGCGACGAAGTTCTTGCGGCCCAGGTCGTGGCGGCTCTGGCCCGCGGCCTGCAGCTGGCGTTCCACAACGATTTGCGTGGCGATGCCGGCGTGGTCGGTGCCCGGCACCCACAGCGTGTTGTGGCCCTGCATGCGGTGGTAGCGCGTCAGCGAGTCCATCACCGTCTGGTTGAAGGCGTGGCCCATGTGCAGCGTGCCCGTCACGTTGGGCGGCGGCAGCTGGATGCTGAAGGACGGCTTGGCCGGGTCCAGCGTCGGCGCATACAGGCCGGCGGCTTCCCACTTGGGGCCCCAGTGGGCTTCCAGGGCGGCGGGTTCGAAGGACTTGGCAAGTTCGGTCACGGGCAGGTCTCGGCTGGCGCTCCGTGCGGCGGCGCACGGGGCTTGTCTCAGGGGAGGGGAGCCGGCGATTTTAAGGGTCACCCCCGATACAAAACGAAACCCGGCGATACCGCGGCGAGATGCGCCGCGGCGGGCCTCCCGGAATCATGGAAACACCTCAACCCCCGGGCCTCGAGCGCCCTCAGAGCCACTCCATGAACTTCCTTCGCCGCTGGCATGCACACCACGAATTTCGCCACCACTTTGGGCACGGCCACCACGGCCATCGCGGCCACCCTTTCGGCCGCCACGCTGACGCTGGCGGCTTTGCCGACCACCTCGTCGACCGCGCCGCCGCCAAGCTGGACCTCGATGACGAGCAGCGCCGCCGCCTTGCCGCCTGGGTGGCCCAGCTCCAGCAGCAGCGCCAGGCGCTGAAGGGTCTGGCGCGCGGCCCCGAGCTGACGGGCCTCTTGGCCGGTGATCAGTTCCCGCGCGAGTCGGCCCAGCAGCTGCTGGACGCCAAGCTGGATGCGCTGCGTGCGGCCGGCCCGGGCGTCATCGGCGCGTTTGCTGAGTTCTTCGATGCGCTGGACGCGGAACAGCGCCAGGTACTGCGCTTCACGATGCGCCGCTTCGGCCTGGCGCGCCGCCGGGGAGATGCCGCGTGATGGACGTGCACTGCGGAAAGCAGCCGCCCGGGCGCTTTGAGCCCCACATCGACCGCAACCGGTGCGAAGGCAAGGGTGACTGCGTGGCCGTGTGCCCGCACGGCGTGTTCACGCTGGGCACGCTGGGCTTGTTCGACCGGCGCTCGCTCAGCCTGTTGGGCCAGCTCAAGGGCTGGGCACACGACTGGCAGCAGGCCTTCACGCCCCACGCCGACGCCTGCGAGGCCTGTGGCCAGTGCGTGACGGCGTGCCCGGAGCGGGCCATCACGCTGGTTCGGGCCAAATAATTGCGCCATGCACCGATTGCTGCTCCTTGACGACGACGAAGCCCTGGCCGGGCCGCTGGCCCAGTACCTGGCCCGGTTCGATCTCCAGCTGCACGCCGTCACGCGCCCGAGCGAGGCACTGGCGCGGCTGGCGGCGGAGCGGTTCGATGCGCTCATCCTCGACGGCATGCTGCCGGAGATGGACGGCTTCGAGTTCTGCAAGCGGCTGCGCACCGGCACCGACCCCTGGCGAGACATGCCCGTGCTGATGCTGACTGCCCGCGGCGACCTGACCGACCGCGTGGTGGGCCTGGAGCTGGGCGCGGACGACTACCTGCCCAAGCCCTTCGAGCCGCGCGAGCTGGCGGCGCGGCTGCAAACCATCTTGCGGCGCACGCGGCTCACGCCGGTGGCAGCCCCGGCGCCTCAGCCGGCCGCCTCGCCCAGCAAGCTCAGCTTTGAGGGGCTGGAGATCGACACCACCCGCCGCGAAGTGCGCTGCGCCAGTGGGCTGATCGAGCTCACCGGCACCGAATACGAGCTGCTGCTGATGCTGGCCCGCGAACCGGGGCGCGTGTTCTCGCGCGACGACATCCTGAACCGATTGCGCGGGCAGGAGGCCGACCTCTACACCCGGGCGGTGGACATCCTCGTGAGCCGCCTGCGCCGCAAGCTGGAGCCGCTGGCTGCGCTCAAGACCTTGCGCAACGCCGGCTACTGCTTCGCACTGCCGCCGAGGCTGGCATGAGGCGCCACCCCTACGACCACCGCTGGCGCGAGCGCTGCGAGCGCAAGCAGAAAAAGCGCATGCAGCGCATGAGCCGGGACTGGGAGTACCGCTGGCGCGTGCGCCACCGCTGGCACCAGCGCTGGCACCATCAGCACAAACGCTTCAAGCATTCGTTGGGTGCGAGGCTCATCACCATCTTCGTGATGCTGGCGCTGGCCAGCAGCGCCATCTGCTGGACGGCCATGGGTAGCCCCTACGGCCTGCTGTGGGCGGTGCCGGCCCTGCTGCTGGTGACGGGGCTGGCCTTCGGCATGATCCGCCACATGGTGTGGCCGCTGCATGCGCTGGCGGTGGGGGCCGAGGCCTTCCGGCGCGGCGAGTTCTCGCACCGGGTGCCGGTGATTCACGGCGACGAAATTGGCGATCTCGCGCTGCGCTTCAACCAGATGGCGGCCGACATCCAGGCCATGCTGGACGGCAAACGGGCCTTGCTGCTGGCCCTCAGCCACGAGCTGCGCAGCCCGCTCACCCGGGCCCGGCTGCATGCCGAGCTGGTGGAGGAGGGCCCCTCGCGCGACGCCCTGATGCAGGAACTGGGGCAGATGCGCGACCTGATCAGCGCCTTGCTGGAAAGCGAGCGGCTGGACAGCGGCCACAGCGCCTTGCAACTGGCGCCGTGCGACCTGGGCGCCTTGGCGCAAGAGCAGGCACAACCCGGCTTGGCGGTGTGCGCCGACCCGGACCTGCCCGTGCTGCAACTGGACCGCCTGCGCGTGCAGTTGCTGCTGCGCAACCTCGTGCACAACGCGCTGCGCCACAACGACCCGACCCTGGGCGAGGTGCAGCTCAGCGTTCGCCGCGAGGGCGACGCGGTGCGTGTGACGGTGCGCGACTTCGGCCCCGGCGTGCCCGAAGACGCGCTGCCTCAGTTGGGCCTGCCGTTTTACCGGCCCGATGCCGCCCGCACGCGGCACGAGGGCGGTGTGGGCCTGGGCCTGAGCCTGTGTCGGCTGGTGGCTGAGGCCCACGGCAGCAGCCTGGAGTTGCGCAACGCCGAACCGGGCCTGGAGGCACAGGTGCGCTTCAGCTGAACGCCGGCGGCAGCCGGTGAAACCACGGCTGCGCGGCTTCCAGCTCGGCGGCCAGTTGCAGCAGCAAACCCTCTTGCCGAGGCGGCGCCACGAACTGCACGCCCAGCGGCAGGCCGTCGCGCGTCCAGTGCAGCGGCAGGGACACCGCCGGGGTGCCGGTGAGGTTCGCCAGTTGGGTGAAGGGCACGTGGCGCAGGCTGTCGGTGGCGATGCGCTGGATCAGCCCATCCAGCGCGCCGCTGCGCTTGAGCAGCCCCAGCAGGCCGATGCGGCGTGCGCTGTCCAACAGCACGCGCTGCAGCGCAGGCAGGTCGCCGGTGCCGTGCAGCACCGGGGGCGCGGCCAGCGTCGGGGTCAGGTACAGGTCGAAGCGCGCATGCAGCGCTGCGAGCGCTTGCGCAAACCCGTGCCAGCGCAGCAGCGCCTGGGTCATCTGGCTGGCGCTGGTGGCCCGGCCCAGGGCGGCGATGAGGCGGGTGAGGGGCTCGAACCCGCGCTCGTCGGCCCCCTGCGCGCGGGCGCGGTCCAGCGCGGCGGGCACCTGGCCCAGGTAGATGTGCAGGTAGCTGTGCGCCAGCGCGCGGCCGTCGAGGGCCGGGGACGCCGGTTCGGTGTGGTGCCCCAGCGCCTGCAGCAGTGCCACGGTGCGCTCCACGGCGAGCCGGGCTTCGTCGTGCACCGGTTCACCCAAAGGGGAGTCGTGGCACCAGGCCACGCGCAGGCGGCGCAGCGGGTGCCGCGACTGGGCCACAAAGCCGGGGTGCGGCACGGGCAGGGCCGCAAGGTCGCCAGGCTCAGGGCCGGCCAGCACCTCCAGCGCCAGCGCCGTGTCGCGCACCGAGCGGGTCAGCACGCCTTCGGCACTGGCGCCAAACCACACCTCGCCCGCCGCCGGCCCCGAGGAAATGCGCCCCCGGCTGGGCTTGAGCCCCACCAACCCGCAACACGCCGCCGGAATGCGCAGCGAGCCGCCGCCATCGTTGCCCGCTGCCAGGGGTACGACACCCGCGGCCACGGCCGCGGCCGCACCGCCGCTGCTGCCGCCCGGCGTGCGGCGCACATCCCACGGGTTGTTCGTTCGGCCGAAGGCAACCGGGTCGGTGACGCCTTTCAAGGCCAGCTCGGGGGTGTTCGTCTTGCCGAAGATGATGCCGCCCGCCTCGCGCAGCCGGCGCACGACATGCGCGTCAGCCGTCGCCGGTGGTAGCGCTGCCAGGGCGCGGCTGCCCCACGCGGTGGGGTGGTCTGCCACGGCGTGCCCGGCGTCTTTCACCAGCAATGGCACGCCCGCGAGCGGGCCCGGGCGTGGGGTGGTGGTGGCGCGGCGTGCGTCGGCCTCCATCAAGTGGCACACCGGGTTCAAGGCGGGTTGCACTTGGGCCAGGCGCTGCAGAGCCAGGTCCAGCAAGTGCGGGGCCGTCACGCGGCCGGCAGCGTGCTCGGCCGCCAGAGCGGTGGCATCCAGTCTGCGGTAGGTGGCGAAATCCATGACGACCAGCCCGGCTGACGGTGCGCCGCTACAGTGCGCGCGGCGCGTTGTGCGCTACTTTGCCGCCTGAATGCGGCGTTCGCTCATGCTGTTTTCCCGCCGATTGTGGGTGGCTGTTGCGTTGGCGTTGTCGGGCGCTGCGGCCCAGGCCGATTTCGCCATTCCCGGTTACGAGTTGGTGCACACGGTGCCGGTGGAAACCACGCTGGCCACGCCCGATTTGCGGGACCCCGTGACGGTGTGGCGCGAGATGTTCGACGCCGCCCGGCAGCGCATCGACATCGCGCAGTTCTACGTGTCGGGTGAGCCGGGCGAGCCGCTGGACGCGGTGATGGAGCGACTGGAAGCCGCCGCCGCGCGGGGCGTGAAGGTGCGCTTTTTGTTGGAAGACAAAGGATTGCGGCTTTCGGTGCCGGCGACGCTCGCGCGGCTGCGCGCCATTCCGGGCATCGAGTTCCGCGTGCTGGACTTCAGCAAGCTCAGCCCGAGCGGGATCATCCATGCGAAGTATTTCGTGGTGGACGGCCAGGCGGCGTTCGTCGGCAGCCAGAACTTCGATTGGCGGGCGCTCAAGCACATCCATGAAACCGGGTTGCGCATCACCGAGCCGCGGTTGGTGGGCCAGGTGCAGGCCGTGTTCGACCACGACTGGCAGGCCCAGGCCCAACTGGCGGCGGGGCAGCCAGTGGCAGCGCCCGCACCTGCGCCGGGTGCTGTGCCGTTCGATGTGATGCAGCCGGCGTTTCTGGTGGCCAGCCCCCGGGCCCACAACCCGCCGGGCGTGGGCGATGCCGAGGAGGTGCTGCCGCGCCTGCTGGCCGCGGCCCGGCGTGAGGTGCGGGTGCAGTTGCTGGACTACGCGCCGCTGAGTTATGCGCCCGGCCGAAGGCCGTTCTATGCGGTCATCGACAACGCGGTGCGCGCGGCGGCCGCGCGTGGGGTGCGGGTCAAGCTGATGGTGTCGCACTGGAACACCGAGGCGCCGGCGATTCAGCACCTCAAGAGCCTGGCGATGCTGCCCGAGGTGGAGGTGCGGGTGGTGACCTTGCCGCAAGCGCAGCAGGGCTTCATCCCGTTCGCGCGGGTCATTCACACCAAGGCCATGGTCATCGACGACGAAGTGGCCTGGGTGGGCACCAGCAACTGGGCGGGCGGCTACCTGGACAAGTCGCGCAACCTGGAAGTGGTGTTGCGCAACCCGGCGATGGCGGGCCGGCTGGCGGCCCTGCATGAGCAAACCTGGGCGTCCACCTACGCGCAGCCGCTGGACGTGAACCGGCAGTACCCGAAGCCGGCCAAGGGCGAGCCCTGAGCGGCGCGGGTTGAGCGCGGAGCTCGCGCCCACGCGCTCGGTGAAAGCCTGCTGCGCAGGCCTTCACATGAACAAATGTTCACCCGCGTTCTCACCGCCCAGGATGACGTAGTTGACCTTTTTGAGGTCGGACAACTGCGTGCCGCCCGCGTACGAGATAGAGCTTTGCAGGTCTTCCTGCATCTCGCGCAGCGTGTCGGCGAGGTGGCCCTTCACCGGTTCGAGGATGCGCTTGCCTTCCACATGGCGGTACTCGCCCTTGTTGAAGTCGCTCGCGGAGCCGTAGTACTCCTTGTAGCGGCGACCGTCCACTTCGACGGTGGCGCCCGGAGATTCCTCGTGGCCCGCGAACAGCGAGCCCACCATCACCATGCTGGCGCCGAAGCGCACGCTCTTGGCGATGTCGCCGTGGTGGCGAATGCCGCCGTCAGCCACGATGGGCTTGGTGGCCACCCGGGAGCACCACTTCAGGGCCGACAACTGCCACCCGCCGGTGCCAAAGCCCGTTTTCAGGCGGGTGATGCACACCTTGCCCGGGCCCACGCCCACCTTGGTGGCGTCCGCGCCCCAGTTCTCCAGGTCGATCACGCCTTCCGGGGTGCCCACGTTGCCGGCAATCACGAAGGCCGACGGCAGGTGCTGCTTGATGTGGGCAATCATGCGCTGCACGCTTTCGGCGTGGCCATGCGCGATGTCGATGGTGAGGTAGTCGGCGCCAATGCCCTCAGCGGCGAGTTGCTCCACCAGCGCGTGGTCGGCCGGCTTCACGCCAACACTCAGCGACACCATCAGGCCTTGCTCTCGCATGCGCCGGGCGTAGGCCAGGCTGTCCAGGTCGAAGCGGTGCATCACGTAGAAGTAGCCCTCCCGGGCCAGCATCTCGGTGATGGGCTCGTCCACCACGGTCTTCATGTTGGCGGGTACCACCGGCAGCTTGAAGCGGTGGGGGCCGAACTGAACGGACGCGTCGCAGTCGGAGCGGCTTTCCACGCGGCATTTGCGCGGCAGCAGCAGGATGTTGTCGTAGTCGAAGATTTCCATGGTCCAAGTCGCATTGATCGGCACGCGTTGGCGCAGTGCGTGCCTGTCTGCGAGCGCTTGACTTGGCTCCGGCCGGTCTCCGTGGCGACGAAAGACCAAAAAAAACCGGACGCCAAAATTTGGGCCCGGTGATTGATTCTACGCGGCTGCTCGCGCTCAGTGCCCGAAAAACCGCTGGTGGATGCGGCGCGTCGTCCACCACACACCGGCCAACACCAGCGGGATGGCCGCGCCCACCGCCAGCTCGGGGCTCACCGGCAGCCAGCCCTCGTGCTTGAGCGCTTTGAAGCCATAGGCCAGCAGGCTGACCACGTAGTAGGTGATGGCAGCGAGCGACAGCCCTTCCACGGTGGCTTGCATGCGCAGCTGCGTGCGTTGGCCTTCGCCCAGTTGGGTGAGCAACTGCTGGTTCTGGGCCTCGGTGGCAATGTCCACCCGCGTGCGCAGCAGGGCGCTGGTGCGCGAAATGCGCTGCGACAGCCGCGCTAGGCGCTGCTCGGTGGCCGTGACGGTGGCAATGGCGGGCGAGAGGCGGCGCTGCATGAACTCGCCCAGGGTTTGCGTGCCGGCAACCTTGCCCTCGCGCAGTTCGTCCAGCCGGGCCTGCACGATGCCGTGGTAGGCCTGCGTGGCACTGAACCGGTACTGTTGTTCGGCGGTGGCGTGCTCGATGCGGGCGGCCGTGGAGATGAGGTCGTCCAGCAGCTCGGCTTCCGAGGCGCCCCGGGCTTGCAGCCGCGCGGTGATGCCGGCCAGCGTGCTTTCCACTTCGGCCAGGGTGGGCGCCAGCGCCTTGGCCGCAGGCAGGCCGCGCAGGGCCATCAGCCGGTAGGTCTCCAGCTCCAGCAAGCGCTGTGAGATGCGGCCCACGCGCGTTTCCGGCGTGCCCGGTTCGGCCAGCACCACCAGGTGCTCGAAGCCGCTGGCCCGCAGTTGGAAGTCCGTCACCACCATCGAGTGGCCGCCGCCCATGGTGGAGGCCACCACCGGGTGCTCACCAAACCACGCACCCGCTTCCGGCAATGCCAGGGGCGGCAGTGTGAGCGTGCGCTGCAGCAGCACCATTTTGATGGCCGCAAAGGTGCGGCCGGGCAGGGCGGCCAGCCACTCCGCCGAGACGGCCAGCGGCAGGCCGTCCAGCGCCTCCGGGCTGGCGGGCAGGTCAGCGGGCAGCGGTTGCACCACCGAGTAGCGCGTGAACTCGCTGTGCCGCTCCCATTTCACCGAGAACCCGCCGCAGCGCAGGCGCAGAAAGTTGCCGTTCAAGGCGTCCTCCGGCAGCCCTGCCTGGCCGGGCAGTTGCCGCAGGACGGCCAGCTCGTCCTGTCGGGTCACGCCCTCGTTGAGCACCGCCACGTAGACGATGGCCGCGGGCAGCCGGATGCGGGCCTGGGGCCGCGCGTGCACCTCGTTGTGCAGCACATGGCGCAAGGGGTCGTCGGCGGGTAGGGTGCTGAGGTCGGACATGGCAGCCTTGGAGACGAAGGGCGGTGAACCGGCAGGGTGGGGCACGGCGAGCCGAGCGCGGGTTGCACCAGGGTGGGTCGATAAAATCATGCCCTTGTTCCAACACGGGGCGGCGGCGAGCCCTTCTCAATCATGCAAGCTTCATTCCCAACGGTGGTCATCAGCGGCACCGGCCTGTACCGCCCGCCGCACGTCATCACCAATGCCGAGCTCGTGACGGCGTTCAACGCCTACGCCGACCAGCAAAACGCCCTGCATGCCGACGCCATCGCCCGGGGTGAGCGCCAGCCGATGACGCACTCCAGCGTGGAGTTCATCGAGAAGGCCTCGGGCATCCAGCAGCGCTACGTCATCGACAAAGAGGGCGTGCTGGACCCCACGCGCATGTACCCGCGCTTTGCGCCGCGTGGCGACGATCAACTCTCGCTGATGGCTGAGATCGCCGCCGACGCGGCCCGCCAGGCGCTGGCCCAGGCCGGCAAGACGGGCGCGGACATCGACGCGGTGCTGTGTTCGAGTGCCAACATGCAGCGCGCCTACCCGGCGATGGCGGTCGAGATCCAGCAGGCGCTGGGTGCCGGCGGCTACGGCTTCGACATGAACGTGGCCTGCTCGTCGGCCACGTTCGCGCTGGAACAAGCCTTCAACGCGGTGCGCTCTGGCGCCAGCAAGTGCGTGCTGGTGGTGAACCCGGAAATCACCTCCGCCCACCTAGAGTGGCGCGACCGCGACTGCCATTTCATCTTCGGCGACGTGTGCACGGCGTTGATCGTGGAGCGCGCCGACACCGCCAGCGGCCCGGACCAGTGGGAAATCCTGGGCACGCAGCTGGCCACGCAGTTCAGCAGCAACATCCGCAACAACTTCGGCTTCATGAACCGCGCCGAAGACCGCGACCCCAACGCCCGTGACCTGACCTTCTATCAAGAAGGCCGCAAGGTGTTCAAGGAAGTGGTGCCCATGGCCGCCGCCCACATCGAGGCGCACCTGGAGAAGCTGGGCCTGGAGCCGACGCAGATGCGCCGCTTCTGGCTGCACCAAGCCAACCAGGGCATGAACCAGCTGGTCATCAAGAAGCTGGTGGGCGCCGAGGCCTCGGCCACCGCCGGCAGCGAGATCGCGCCGTTGATCTTGAACGAGTACGCCAACACGGCGTCGGCCGGCTCCATCATTGCCTTCCACCACCACCGGGCCGACTTGAACGCGGGCGATGCCGGCGTGATTTGCTCGTTCGGTGCCGGCTACTCCATCGGCAGCGTGGTGGTGCGCAAGCGCTGAGTGCCGCCCGGTGCAGCCAGGCGGCCGCGTCAGCGCGGCAGCTTGAACTGCGCCACCAGCGTGGCCAGCCGTGCGGCCTGTTCTTTCAGGCTTTCGGCGGCGGCCGCGCTTTCTTCCACCAAGGCCGCGTTCTGTTGCGTGGTTTGGTCCAGCACGTGAATTGCACCGTCGATTTGGCCGATGCCATCGCTTTGCGCGTGGCTGGCGTCGCTGATCTCACGGATCAGGTCGCTCACCTTGGTCACCTCGGTGACGATGCTGCGCACCGTCTCGCCGGCGCGGCCCACTTGCACCGTGCCGGTTTCCACCCGCTCCACGCTGCTGCCGATCAGGGCCTTGATCTCTCGCGCCGCCGTGGCGGAGCGCTGGGCCAGCGTGCGCACCTCCGACGCCACCACCGCAAAGCCGCGGCCCTGCTCGCCAGCCCGCGCCGCTTCCACGGCGGCGTTCAGCGCAAGGATGTTGGTCTGGAACGCGATGCCGTCGATGACCCCGATGATGTCGGCGATGCGGCGGGAGCTTTCCGAGATCTGGCCCATGGTGTCGATCACTTCGCCCACCGCGCTCCCCCCGCGCTGCGCCACCTCGGCGGCCGACTGCGCCAGCTCGGTGGCGCGTCGGGCCACCTCCGCGTTGTTGCGCACGGTGGCGGTCAGCTCCTCCATCGCCGCGGCGGTTTCCTCCAGGCTGCTGGCCTGCTCTTCGGTGCGGTGACTCAGGTTGAGGTTGCCCCCGGCAATTTCGGCGGAGGCGGTGGCAATCGACTCTGCGCTCTCACGGACCTGGCCCACGATATGGGCCAGCCCGCTGCCCATTTGTTCCAGGGCGGTCAGCAGGTGGCCGGTTTCGTCGCGGTCATGCCCCTCCACATGCCGGCTCAAGTCGCCCGCCGCCACGGTTTGCGTGTGGCGCATGGCGCGGTGCAGCGGGCGCGTGATGTGCCCGGCTGCCACGATGCTGAGCGCCATCAGCAAGCCGATGCCGAGCACCGTGGCCCCAATCAGCAGCCATCGCGCGGTGGATGCCGCGGCGGCGCCTCCAGCGTCGGTTTCGCGGGCGTGGTTGTGGATGACATCGCTCAGCTCGGCCATGTCCTCTTCCAGCACCTTGAAGGCGCGGTTGAACCCTGGCATGCGGCCCTCCGCACCGGCGAGGTCTTTGTCAGCCAGTTCCACCACATCGTTGGCGGCACGCAGGTAGGCCGTCATCAAGCCCTTGGTTTTCTCCACCGCAGCGGAAATCGCTGGGCTCAACGCGAGGGCCTTGAGTTCGTCGAACTGTTCGTTGAAGGTCTTGGTGTGTTCCGCCAGGTCTTTGCGCACGCTGGCCACTTCGGCCGCATCGCCTTTGGTGCCCGCCAGCATGGCTCGCAGCACGTCGCCCCGCAGGGCGTCGTGCATCATGTCAGCCTCCAGCTGCGACCGCAGCGCGGTGTTGGACGCCGACACCGCCGTGGCGGTGCCGGTCATCATGCCCAGGGCCACAAAGCCCACCCCGCCCACCAGGGCGACGAAAAACGCGCTCATCAAGCTCAGCGCCATCAGGCGCCCGCGGATGCTCAGCTTCATGGAGGCCTCCTCAGAAGCGGGTCGACAGACCGACGGTCCAACTCCAATCAGGCGCGGCGGCGTTGACACCCCGCGACACGGCGGTGTCCAGCTGCAGATCGCGCGTCAGCAGCCAGGCCACGCCCGCGTCCAGCGTGACCACCCGCCCGCCGTGGCGCGCTGCGGCGAGCTGCTGGCCTGACAGCTCCACAAATCCGCGCAGCGTGTCGGTGAAGGATTTGCCCACCACGGCCGCCAAGATGGCGCCGGTGTAGTGATGGCCGTTTTCGTCGCGATCGCGGTACAGGCCGGGCATCACGCCGAGGGTCCAGCCGCCCGCGAATTCCCATTCCGCCACCATGCGCAGCGAGGGACGCACGCCCTGACCCCGAAATGCACCGGAGCCGCTGTCCAGGTCCGCGTGCAGCAGCCAACCGATGCCCGGTGTGCCCGCCGCCTCGTCGCCATCGCGTTGGTGCCATTTCACGCCGACGGCCAGGTCAGACCAGCCTCGCGTGGTGCTGGAGCCGGTGCTGTCGGTGCTGCGTTGTCGCAGCCGTCCATCGGTCTCGAATCGCAATTCCCATGCGTCTGCCACGCCGATGCGCAGCAGCGTGGGCGTGCTGCCCAGTCGCGTTCGGGTGCCGCCTTGGCGGTCGCGCTCCCACGCCAAGCTGGTTTCCAGCTGGATGCGGCCTTTGCCGACTACATCGCTGGATTCCACGAAATCGGGTCGGTCGGTGGCGATGGACTCGTCATCGGCCCACGTGGGCAGGCTGCAAGTCAAACCCAGGGCCCACAGGCCCAGGCCTAGCGCTGAACGGGTATTCACATTGGACTCCCTGAACCATTCGGCTTGCACTCCACTCTATCGAAGCGTTCGCAACTTGGCCAATCTGGCGTGTCAGGCCTTGCGCTATCGTGACGGAATGAGCGAATTGAGCTTTTTCTGGCACGACTACGAAACCTTTGGCCGCGTGCCGCGCCGCGACCGCCCTGCGCAGTTCGCGGGGCTGCGCACCGATGCCCAACTCAACGAGGTGGGCGAGCCGCTGATGCTGTATTGCCAGCCCGCGCCCGATTACTTGCCCGACCCCGAGGCCTGCCTGCTGACGGGCATCCTGCCTCAGCACTGCGCCGAGCGCGGCGTGCCCGAGCACGAGTTCGCCGCCGCTATCGAGACCGTGTTGGCCCTGCCCGGCACGGTGGGCGTGGGCTACAACTCCATCCGCTTCGACGACGAAGTCACCCGCCACCTCTTCTGGCGCAACCTCATCGACCCCTACGGCCGCGAGTGGCAAAACGGCTGCGGCCGCTGGGACTTGCTGGACGTGGTGCGCTGCGCCTACGCGCTGCGCCCGGACGGCCTGGAGTGGCCCAAGCATGAAGACGGCCGCCCCAGCTTCAAGCTCGAACACCTGACCGTGGCCAACGGCGTGGCCCACGAGGCGGCGCACGATGCGCTGTCCGACGTGCGCGCCACCGTGGCGCTGGCGCGCAAGCTGCGCAACGCCCAGCCCAAGCTGTGGGATTTCTGCGTCAAGCTGCGCAGCAAGCAGGCCGTGTGGGACGAGATTGGCGTGGGCAAGCCCTTCCTGCACATCAGCGGCATGTACGGCCCCGAGCGCGGCTGCATCGCACTGGTGTGGCCGCTGGCCCCGCACCCGACGAACAAGAACGAGCTCATCGTCTGGGACTGCGCGGCGGACCCAACCGAGCTGCTGACGCTGAACGCGGAGGCCATCCGCACCCGCATGTTCACCAAGCAGGACGCGCTGCCCGAGGGCGTGACGCGGCTGCCGATCAAGACCATCCACGTCAACAAGAGCCCCATCGTCATCAGCAACCTCAAGACCTTGAGCCCCGCGATGGCCGAGCGCTGGGGGCATGACGTCGAAGCGCAGCTCGCCAACGCCCGCGTGTTGGCGGAGAAGGGCCGGGCGCTGGACGGCCTGTGGCTGGAGGTCTTCCAGCGCGAGCCCTTCGCCGCAGCGGATGTGGACGAAGACCTGTACGGTGGCTTCATCGGCACCGAGGACCGCCGCGCACTCAACCGCGTGCGCACCATGACGCCGGAGCAGTTGGCCGAGCGCGCCGCGCAAGGCAAGCTGGCGTTTCAGGATGCGCGGCTGGACGAGCTGGTGTTCCGCTGGCGCGCGCGCAACTTTCCCGTCACCCTGTCTGCGCAGGAGATGGAACGCTGGCAGGCCCATTGCGGGGCGCGGCTGCACGAGGGTGAGGGCGGCGCCCAGACGCTGGCGAACTTCATGGAGCGCATCGATCAACTTGGCGAAACGGCCGAGGACGAGCGCAGCCAGGACATCCTGGGCGCGCTGTACGACTACGCCGAACAGATCGCGCCTTGACCTGAGCCCGGGCGTGGCTGCGCCCCGGGGCGTTTAACGGTTGAGGTACTTGTCCCGCAGCGCCGTCTGCCGGTCGCTCAGTTCCACCTCACGGCCGCGCACGAACACGCGCTCGATGCGGGTGCTGGGTTCCAGCGGGTCACCGTCGGCGATGAAGAGCGTGGCCAGCTTGCCGACCTCCAGCGAACCCAGCTTGTCAGCGATGCCCAGGATCTGCGCCGGGTACAGGGTCACGGATTTCAGCGCTTCGTCGTCGGACAGGCCGAAGGCCCGTGCGTGCGCGGCCTCGAAGGGCAGGTTGCGGGCGTTGGACGAGTCGCGGCCGCCCTCGGCGATGCAGTAGCGCACGCCGGCGGCGGCCAATTGAGCCGGCAGGCTGAACAGCGCATCCGGCGGGTCGTCACGGCGCATGGGCAGGCGCAGCAGGCCGCCGATGATCACCGGCACCTGGCGTTCGCGCAGGGTGTCGGCCACGCGCCAGGCGTCGGCGCCGCCGTGGAGGATGAGCTTCAGGCCATGGCGCGCGGCAAAGTCCAGCGCGAAGCGAATCTGTGCGAGGTCGTCCGCGTGCATCACCACCGGCCGCGCCGGCGTGGCGCCCGGTGCGGCCGGCAGCACGGCGCGCATGGCCTCCCAGCGCGTGTCCACCGGCGTGGTCGGGTCGGCGGCGCGGGCCAGGGCGTAGGCTTTGGCGGCATCGAAGGCGTCGTCCAGTTGCTTGAGCCGGGCCTCGGTGGAGCGGCGGATCTCAGCCAGTCGGGCCTCAGGCTGGTTCGGGAACAGCGCTGCGTTCAGGCGCAGGCGTGGCACGGCGATGTGCAGCCCGAACTCGGGCACCAGGGCCATGTCTTGCCAGTTCCAGCCTTCCAGTTGCAGCAGGGCGGAGGTGCCGGTGATCAGCCCCGTGCCTCGTGCGCCGGGCACGGAAAGCGCCGTCAGCACGCCGCCGGCGCGCGTGACGGGCAGCAGGTCGCTGTCGGCGTTGAAGGCCACCAGCGCGCGGGCGTTGGGGTTCAGCGCGCCGGCCTCGGCCACGTCGGTGGAGGCCAGCACGGACTGGATTTCCGCCAAGCCCAGCACGGTGTGCGCCGCGACGAAGCCGGGGTACACGTGCCGCCCTCCGAGGTCGACCGTGCGGGTGCCGGGCGGCGTGGCCAGGTCCGCACCCCCGACGGCGCGGATGAGGCCGCCCTCGATCAGCAGGCTGCCGTCTGGCACAGCGGGGCCACTGACCGGGTGCAGTGTGGCGTTGCGCAGCAGCAGCGGCTCGCGTTGCGCGGGAGGCGGGGTGTTGGGCGAGGCCGCGGTGGTGAGCGTGCTGCCGAGCAGGACCGTGAGCAGCGTGGTGACCAGCGCGGCGCGCCGTGCAGTGCGGGTGGCGTGCTTCATGTCAGTGCGCATCCAGGGTGCATTCATGCCAGGCGTCACCGCCGAAATAGCTGTGCCGGTTGCGGTTGGCTTGGTGCAGCCAGCTCTGCAGGGCGAGGTGGTCCATCACCGCCGCCACGGGCGACGGCGGGCGCGCGTCCGGCGCCGGGCCCGCATTGGCGCTGGCGGCCTTGGCGCGTTCCGGCAAGGCCAGGGCCACGAGCCGTGCGCGCTCGGCCCGGTCCCGTTCGCGCAGCTGCGCGTCATCGGCCAGGCTGAAGTAGCGGCGGCCGTCGATCCAGGTCTGTTCGGCCTTGGCGGCGTTGGAGAGCGGGTGGGCGCTCCAGACCACGAAGTCGGCATCCTTGCCCACCTCCAGCGAGCCGACGCGGGCGTCGATGCGCAACTGCCGGGCGGGGTTCAGCGTCACGAACTTCAGCGCATCGGCCTCGCTCATGCCCCAGGCCTTGCCGCCGTAGCGCAGGGCCTTGGCGGCTTCGGTGTTCAGGTGGCGGGCCAGCTCGTCGCTGTCAGAGTTGAAGCTGGTCAGCACCCCGGCGCGGTGCGTCATCGCGCCGTTGTACGGAATCGCGTCCTGCACCTCGACCTTGTAGGCCCACCAGTCCGAGAAGCCGGAGGTGCCGGCGCCGAGCGCGGCAATCTCGGGCGCCACCTTGTACGCCTCCAGCACGTGCTGGAAGGTGGCCACTTCCAAGCCGAATTCCTTGGCGAGTGTGGCGAACATCAAGATCTCGTCTGCCCGGTAGCTGTGGATGTGGATGACGCGTTTCCTCTCCAGCAGCTCCACCAGCGTGTCCAGTTGCAGGTCGCGGCGGGTGGTGGGGTCGGCCTTGCGCTGCTCGCGGTAGCGCTGCGCGGCCAGGAAGGCATCGCGCATCGTCTGTTCCACGCCCATGCGGGTGGCGGGGTAGCGGACGTCGTCCGCCGGCACCGGGAAGTTGGCCCGCTTGACGTTTTCGCCCAGGGCGAACTTGATGCCCGGCTTGGCGCCTTCGAACTTCAGCGCCTCGGCGCCTTGCCCCCAGCGCAGCTTGATGACCTGGTTTTGCCCGCCAATCGCGTTGGCCGAGCCGTGCAGCAGGTTGGCGCTGGTGACGCCTCCGGCGAGCTGCCGGTACAGGCTGATGTCCGTCGGGTCCAGCACATCACCCACGCGCACTTCGGCCGTCACGGAGTGGGCGAACTCGTTCACGCCGTGCTGGATGGCGGTGTGAGAGTGCGCGTCGATCAGGCCGGGCGTGACGTGCTTGCCGGTGGCGTCGATGACGACGGCATCCGCCGGTGCGCTGAGCTGCTGGCCCACGGCGGCAATGCGGCCGTTGCGCACCAGCAGGTCGGCGTTGACCAGCGTGCCGGCGGCGCCACTGGTCCAAACGGTGGCGTGGCGCACCAGCACCGCGGTGGGTTGCTCCGGCGGCGCAGCGCGGCCGAACACACCGGCGGGGTAGGTGCTGAGCCCAGGGCTCGGTGGCGTGGCGTCCTTGGGGCGTGGGGTGGGCTCGTGGGCGGCGACCCGCCGGGCGCTGAAGGCTTCGGTGCGGCCGTCGGCTCGTGTCAGCGCACCCATCAGTTCGGCGCCCCGGCCCTCCAGGCGCAGCGGCTCACGTGCCGCGCCATCGCAGGGCCAGCGCAGCAGCAATTCGGTGCCCCGCTGTTGCAGCTCGCAGGCCTTGCCGTCCACCTGCAGGCTGGGTTGGCTGCGGCCGCCGGTGATGACCCAGGTCGACTCGGCACCGCCCGGCGCCCGTGCCAGCCAGCGGCCGCGGGCATCGAAGCGCTCGCCGGCCTCGGTGCGCTGAGGCTGCCCGTCCACAAAGGTCAATTCCACCGTGGCCTCGTCGTCGGCGAACAGGTCGCCCTGCGCCACCACCAGGTGGGCCCACTGGCCGGGCGCGAGCCGGCCCAGGCGCGGTTGGTCCAGCAGCCGGGCGGGCGTGGTCGTCAGGGCGGCCAGTGCGGCGTCGGGCGACAGGCCGCGTTGCACCGCCTGCCGCAGGCGCGGCCAGAACTCTTTGCGGGGGTCTTTCAGCCCTCGGGCGGTCAGCGCGAAGGTGACGCCGGCGGCCTGCAGCGCGGCCGCATTGCCAGGCGCGCGTTCCCAGTGCTGCAGCACCTGCAGGGGGACATCCAAGGCGCTTTCAGGTTGTTCCACTTCGGGCGCGGCGGGGTAGGTCAGCGGCACGATCACTGGCAACCCCAGGGCTCGCAGTTGCGCCGCCATGCGGTATTCGTGGCCCGTGCCTTGCGCTACCAGGCGCAGCCCGAATTCATCGCGCAGCCGGGCGATGCGGGGCAGGTCTTCTTCGTCCAGCGCTTCATGGATCGCCGGCTGGCGGCCGGCCAAGACCGGCGCGAGTGCGGCCAGTGCCGGGCTGTGCTCGCGCCGCTCGCCCGCAGGTGCGGCTTGAGCGGCCCAGCGGGCGTTGAGCAGGGTCTGTCGCTGCAGGGCCACGCTGCCCATCAGCGAGGTGGGGTAGTCCAGCCGCAGCGCACCCGGCGCGGGCGGCGCATCGAAATCGAACCCGTTGTATTCATGGGCCAAGTGCTGGGCCACATCCGCGGCCAGCACCGATTGCCGGGCGTCGCCTCCGTCGCGCAGGCTGATCAGGGCACTCTGGCCACGGAACACCGCGCCAGCGGGCGGCGTTGACAGCGCGGCGGTGAAGCCTTGGTCGCGCAGGGCCCGCACCTCGTCGGCCCGCATCTCCAGCGCTGCGGCCTGGTGGAAATCGGCGCGCACCCACCGCTGCGAGGGCGTGAGGCCTTTGCCTCGGGGCGCTTCGATGCGGCGTTGGCCGAGGCTGCTGGCGGCGTCAATGAAGCCGGCGTACACCGTGCGGCCGGGCAGGGCCCAGATGCGGGCGCCGGCGGGGGGCTTCACGTCGCGGCCCACGGCCACGATGACGCCGTCTTTCATCACCAGCGTGCCCTGGTCGATCACCTGCCCGGGCGCCAGCACCAGCCGAACGCCGGTCAGTGCGTGCCAGCGCGGGGTGCCGTCGCGCAGTCCTTGAGGGATTTCACTGAGCTGTTGGGCGGTGGCCGGCCAGGCAGCGGCCAGCAGGCTCAGACGGAGCAGGGCGATCCAGCGCATGGGTGCGTCTTGGGTGGGCCGCGGCGCGGCGAAGCCCCGGACTTTAGAGGCGTGATGTGTGTCATGGCCGAAAGTCAGGAGTCCTGCCATAGTCGGGTTTAGGACATCACGACCCCACGGAGACCTGAATGAGCAGCGCTGCATCCGCCCACCCTGAAGACGCCACGTCCGCCCGCCTGCGCGCGCTGCTGTTGCGGGCGCCGACCGCGGCGGCTTTCGTGGCCGGGCAGCGGTTCGAGGTGGTCAGCGAGGAGTTCGCGCACCTGTTCGGTTTTGCGGATGACAGTGAACTCGCGGGCCGCGACACCCGCTCGGTGCACACCAACGACATGGCCCACGCCGGCCTGTACGAGCGCGCCGCCGCCGCTTTCGCGGCCGGGCAGCCGCTGGACGAAGAGATGGAGTACGTGAAGCGCGACGGCCACCGGTTTTGGGGCCGCCTGCAAGCCTCGCCGGTGAATTGGGACACGCCCGCGGGTGAAGCGCTCTGGATCGTTGAGGATGTGACGGCCGCGCGCGCACAGCGCCTGCAGCCCACCTGGACGGCCAAGCACGACACCGTGACAGAACTGGCCAATCGCCGTGAGTTCGAGCGCCGCCTGGCCGAGCATGTGGGCAGCCGGCGCAATGAGCCGGTGTCGGTGCTGTGGCTTGACGTCGACCAGTTCCGAAACGTCGTTCAAGGCATGAGCACCGAGGTGGGCGACCATTTCCTGTACGGCCTGGGCCAGATGCTGATCAGCAAGGTGCGCGCGTCGGACCTGGTGGCCCGGCTGGAAGACGACCACTTCGCCATCCTGCTGCCCGACTGCGATCAGCACTATGCGCAGATCATTGCCGAGAAGGTGCGCGCGTCGGTGGCGGGCTACCGGTTGCGCTGGGGCCTGCACCGCACGCGGGTCAAGGCCTCGCTGGGCGTTGTGCAAATTCAGCCGTCTCTGGCCACGGTGGATGCCGTGCTGGGCGCGGCGGCGCTGGCCTGCACCGAGGCCAAGGCCGCCGGCGGGGACAGCGTACGGGTGTTCGTGTCAGCCGGCGGGTTTGAGGAACTGGCGGGCTGAATTCACGCCAGTGCGGGCTGAGATCGGTTGAACAGCCCTGTTTTTTGCGCTTTGTTCTAAAGTTCTCGGGCGCGCTGCCGATGTACGGCGCATCCGCTTTTGAATTGAGCCCGCCATGAACGTCCCGCTGTCCACCGCCCTGTCCGGCATCTCCGCCGCCAACGAGCGACTGCGGGCCTCGTCGGCCAACATCGCCAACCTGGCGGCCAGCAACCAAACCCGTGCCAGCGTGGAGCCCACGAACACCGACAAGGTGCCGGAGCGCGAGATCAACCCGGCCAACGAGATCGTGGAGCAGCAGTCGGCGTCCTACGCGTTTGTGGCCAACCTGAAGGTGCTGCAAACGCAGCTGAACACGACGGGCGCGCTGCTGGACATCAAGGCTTGAGCGGCGGGCGCATCACAACTACGCCTCGACAAGCGGCCTCAGGCCGCTTTTTCTTTGTCTCGGTGTTTGCCGTTGCCGCTGCGGTTGCTGTTGCGTTTGGCGGTGGGCGCCGCAGCACCGGGCAGCGTGAGGCAGCGGCCCGCCGACCATTCCGCCTGCAACTGCGCCCGCAGCGCTAAGGTCTCGGCGCGCTGGCGGGCCAAGTCGGCGGCGAGGCGATCGATCTGCGCCAGGCGCTCGTCCAGCCCCTGCAAGATGAGGTCATGCGGCAGGCCTTCCTGGCTGGCGGCGAAGAGTTCGCGCAGTTGGTCCAGCCCGAAGCCCAATCTCTGGCCGAGCTGGATCATTTGCAGCCGCTGCTGGTCGCGCTCGCCGTACTGCCGGTAGCCGTTTGCGCCCCGTTCGGCCGCGGGCAGCAACCCGCTGGCCTCGTAGAACCGAATCGCCGAGGCGGCCAGACCCGTGGCGCGCGCGAGTTCACCGATTTTCATGCTTGACCTTCAAGTGGACTTGAAACCTAGTATGCGCGGCATCCGTCACTTTCGCGTGTTGCCATGTCCGTCAGCCCTGTGTTCCAACCCTTGCTGTTGCCCAACGGCCGCTCGCTGCCCAACCGGCTGGTGAAGGCCGCCATGGAAGAGGGCCTGGCGGCTCCCGGCCAACTGCCCGGGCCCGAGTTCGAGCGTCTGTACCGGACCTGGGCCGAGGGTGGCGTGGGCCTGATGTTGACCGGCAATGTGATGGTGGATGCCCGCGCGCTGACCGGGCCGGGCGGTGTGGTGCTGGAGGCCAGCAGCCCGCTGGAGGGCTTCCGCGCCTGGGCCGGTGCGGCGCAGACCCACGGCGGGCAGGTTTGGATGCAGATCAACCACCCGGGCCGGCAGGTGCTGGCGGCGATGGGAGAGGTGGCGTTGGCGCCTTCTGCCGTGGCGCTGGACCTGGGCAAGCATTCCGCCATGTTTGGCTCGCCGCGGGCCATGACGGAGGCCGAGATCGCCGAGGTCATCGCGCGCTTCGCTGCCACCGCGCGGCGTGCCGCCGAGGCCGGCTTCGATGGCGTGCAGGTGCACGCAGCGCATGGCTATCTGATCAGCCAGTTCCTGTCTCCGCTCACCAACCGGCGCAACGACGCGTGGGGCGGCAGCCTGCCGAACCGTGCACGCTTGCTGGTGGAGGTGGTGCGCGCGGTGAAGGCCGCTGTGCCGGCAGGCTTTGGCGTGGGCGCGAAGCTGAACTCGGCGGACTTCCAGCGCGGCGGCTTCAGCGAGGCCGATGCCCGCGAAGTGGTGCTGCTGCTGAATGCCGAGGGGCTGGACCTGTTGGAACTTTCGGGCGGCAGCTACGAGAGCCCGGCCATGCAGGGGCGCACGGCCGATGGGCGCACGCTGGCGCGCGAGGCCTATTTTCTGGAGTTCGCGCAGCAGCTGGCGGCGGTGGCCACCATGCCGCTGATGACCACCGGCGGCATCACCCGCCTGCCTGTGGCGGAGCAGGTGCTGGCCAGCGGCGTGGCCTTGGTGGGGCTGGGCACGGCGTTGGCGATGGTGCCCGAACTGCCGCGCCGTTGGCAGGCCGGCGAGCCTGCGGTGGCGCCACGGCCTGACGTGGCCTGGAAAGACAAGGCCCTGGCCAGCCTCGCCACCATGGCCCTGGTGCGACGTCAGTTGCAGCGCATGGCGGTGGGGCGGGCGCCGCAGGGCAGCGGTTCGCCGCTGTGGGCGTTGATCACCGACCAGTGGCGCACCCGTCGGCTCACGCGCCGCTACCGGGCCTGGCGCGCGGCCGCCCGCTGAGCTTCGCGCGCGCGCCGAGCAACAAAAAGCCCGCCGGGCTTGCGCGCGGCGGGCGGTGCGGTGAGACCGTTCAGGCTCAGCAGGTCGGGGCCGTGGCCTTGGCGGCGTCGGCGTATTCCTCGATCTGGTCGAAATTCATGTAGCGGTAGACGCTGGCCTTGTCGGCGTCGATCACGCCCATCTCCTTCAGGTACTCCTCCTTGGTCGGCAGGCGGCCCAGGCGGGATGCGATGGCCGACAGCTCCGCCGAGCCCAGGAACACGTTGGTGTTCTTGCCCAGGCGGTTCGGGAAGTTGCGGGTGGAGGTGGAGATGACGGTCGCGCCTTCACGCACTTGCGCCTGGTTGCCCATGCACAGCGAGCAGCCCGGCATTTCGGTGCGCGCTCCAGCGGTGCCGAAGGCGGCGTAGTGGCCTTCCTTGATCAGCTCGCTCTGGTCCATCTTGGTCGGCGGGGCGACCCACAGCTTGACCGGGATGTCGCGCTGGCCGCCCAGCAGCTTGGCCGCGGCGCGGAAGTGGCCGATGTTGGTCATGCACGAACCGATGAAGGCTTCGTCGATCTTGGTGCCGGCGACTTCGGACAGGAACTTGGCGTCGTCCGGGTCATTCGGGCAGCAGACGATGGGCTCCTTGATGTCGGCCAGATCGATCTCGATCACGGCGGCGTACTCGGCGTCCTTGTCGGCTTCCAGCAGGTTGGGGTTGGCCAGCCAGGCTTCGACCTTCTCGATGCGGCGCTGCAGCGTCTTCGCGTCAGCGTAACCGTCGGCGATCATGTTCTTCATCAGCACGACGTTGGAGGTCAGGTACTCCTTGATCGGGGCCGGGTTGAGCTTGATCGTGCAGCCGGCGGCCGAGCGTTCAGCCGACGCGTCGGACAGCTCGAACGCTTGCTCGACCTTCAGGTCCGGCAGGCCTTCGATTTCCAGGATGCGGCCCGAGAACACGTTCTTCTTGCCGGCCTTGGCGACGGTCAGCAGACCGGCCTTGATGGCGTACAGCGGGATGGCGTGCACCAGGTCGCGCAGCGTCACGCCCGGCTGCATCTCGCCCTTGAAGCGCACCAGCACCGATTCCGGCATGTCCAGCGGCATCACGCCCGTGGCAGCACCGAAGGCCACCAGGCCCGAGCCGGCGGGGAAGGAGATGCCGATGGGGAAGCGGGTGTGGGAGTCGCCACCGGTGCCGACCGTGTCGGGCAGCAGCAGGCGGTTCAGCCAGCTGTGGATGACGCCGTCGCCCGGGCGCAGTGCCACGCCGCCGCGGTTGCTGATGAAGGCCGGCAGCTCGCGGTGGGTCTTGACGTCCACCGGCTTCGGGTAAGCGGCGGTGTGGCAGAAGGACTGCATGACCAGGTCGGCCGAGAAGCCCAGGCAGGCCAGGTCCTTCAGCTCGTCGCGGGTCATCGGGCCGGTCGTGTCTTGCGAACCGACGGTGGTCATCTTGGGCTCGCAGTAGGTGCCCGGGCGCACGCCCTGGCCTTCCGGCAGGCCAACCGCGCGGCCGACCATCTTTTGCGCCAGCGTGAAGCCGGCGTTGGATGCGGCAGGCGCTTGCGGCAGGCGGAACAGCGTCGAGGCGGGCAGGCCCAGGAACTCGCGCGCCTTGGCGGTCAGCGAGCGGCCGATGATGAGGTTGATGCGGCCGCCGGCGCGCACCTCGTCGAACAGCACGTCGCTCTTGAGCTTGAACTCGGCGACGGTTTCGCCGTTCTTCACCAGCTTGCCGTCATAGGGCAGCACGTCGATGACGTCGCCCATCTCCAGCTTGCTGACGTCCACTTCGATGGGCAGCGAGCCGGAGTCTTCCTGGGTGTTGAAGAAGATCGGCGCGATCTTGCCGCCCAGCGTCACGCCGCCGAAGCGCTTGTTCGGCACAAAGGGGATGTCTTGGCCCGTGGCCCAGATCACCGAGTTGGTGGCGGACTTGCGCGAGGAGCCGGTGCCGACCACGTCGCCCACGTAGGCCACGAGGTTGCCCTTCTTCTTCAGGTCCTCGATGAACTGCATCGGGCCGCGCTTGCCGTCTTCCTCGGGCTTGAAGGCCGCATCCGGGCGGGTGTTCTTCAGCATCGCCAGGTAGTGCAGCGGAATGTCCGGGCGGCTCCAGGCGTCAGGAGCCGGCGACAGATCGTCGGTGTTGGTTTCGCCGGGCACCTTGAAGACGGTGACGGTGATCTTCTTCTCGACCTCGGGGCGGGAGGTGAACCACTCGGCATCGGCCCAGCTCTTCATCACTTCCTGGGCCTTGGCGTTGCCGGCCTTGGCCTTGGTGGCGACGTCGTTGAAGTAGTCGAACATCAGCAGGGTCTTCTTCAGACCTTCGGCCGCGACGCCGGCGACTTCGGCGTCGTCCAGCAGTTCGATCAGCGGATGCACGTTGTAGCCGCCCACCATGGTGCCCAGCAGCTCGGTGGCCTTGGCCTTGGAGATCAGGCCGACGGCGATGTCGCCGTGCGCGACGGCGGCCAGGAACGAGGCCTTGACCTTGGCGGCGTCGTCCACGCCCGGGGGCACGCGGTGGGTCAGCAGGTCCAGCAGGAAGGCATCTTCACCAGCCGGCGGGTTCTTGATCAGCTCGATCAGCTCGGCCACCTGCTTGGCGTCCAGGGCCAGGGGGGGAATGCCGAGCGCGGCGCGTTCAGCAACGTGTTGACGGTAGGCGGTGAGCATGGTGTTCTCCAGTTGAAATCAAGCCGAAATCAGGCGCCGGGCACGATGACCCTGAGCCCTTTGAAATAGTCGCGAAAAAAGCCTTGGTCGCGAGTGATGAGCGCCTGGCACTGCAGCAGGGCGTGGGCGCCGATGAGGAAATCCGGAACGGTGCGCGGGCCGGCGGCCAGTTGGCCGGTGGTGCGCTGGCGCTCTTTGTAACGCCGTTGCATCTCGCCTGCACGCACGGCCGCGCGGGATTCGATGGGGGAGTAGACGATGCCCACGCCTTCCAGCGCGTCGAGCAACTCGGCCCCGAACCCCAGGCCCGACACCACTTCGCTCAGCACGACATCGCACGCCACGACCGGGCCGCGCGCCAATGCCTGGCGCAGGCAGTCCTCCGCCGCCTCGGCACCGGCGTCACCGCCGAGGAGGTCGATCAGTACGGAGGAGTCGATGGCGATCACGGCTCGACCGGATCGCCTGGGGCGCGACCGCGGAGGTCGCGCATCACGTCGTCGGTGGTGACGCCGTCAGGCAGCTTGAAACGCCCGCGCAGCTTGGCGAGCGCGTCGTCGACGTTCTTGCGAAGGATGATGCGCCCGCCGTCCAGCTCCACCTTGAGCGTGGTGCCTTTGGTCAGCCCGAGTGCGTCTCGGACGGCTTTGGGCAGCGTGATCTGCCCGCGTTCGGCAACGGTGGCTTCCATGGGGCCTCCAGCGGCTGAGTGGCGCTGAAGGCACGTCGCTCAGGTATGCATCAGAAAGTATGTATTCATTCTACATACCCGAACTTCGGGTTTCAACTGAGACAGCTCACTTGCTCAGTTTGGTGGGCTTGGCGCCGTTGGCGGGCTTCGCCGGCTTGGCGGCCGGGGCGGGCGCAGCCGCCGTTTCCGGGGCCGTGGGCGTGATGCCCAGGCCGCTGCGGGCGGCTTCGGCGGCGTCGGCCTCCGGGTCGGCCAGCTTGGCAGCCTTGGCGGCAGCGATGAGCTTTTCCTGCTCCGGGTGCACGCAGTCGTCGAGCAGGCGCTGACCGATCTTGGTGTCCAGCAACATCGACTTGTTGGCGATCTGGATCATCAGCGTGCGGCCGGTCACGTCTTCCAGGCGCAACGCGCCGGTGGAGGACAGCACGGGCTTCATCGTGATGACCTGCTTCTTCCAAGCGACGTTGATGTAGCCCGCCACCTTGGGGTGCTTGTCGATGTGCACCGATTCCTTGAACTCGCAGGCGTACTCGCCCAGGTAGGCGCGCTCGGCGGCAGCCAGTTGCGGCTCGTCGGCGTCGGTCAGCACGGGCTCCGGCGGCGGCGCCACGGGCTTCTTGACCGCAGGCGCCTTGGCCGCTGGTTTGGCAGCCGGCTTGGCCGGGGTGGTTTGCGCCAGGGCGGGCAGGGCGGCAGCGAGAACGAGGGCAGCAGCGGCGCTGCGGAGCACGGGGTACGACATGGCGATGCGGAAAAGAGAGTGAACAGGGCGGCCGGCATCTTGGGGCTTGCACCCGCGGCCGGCGGTGAACAGATGTGTCGATTGTCTGCGCCGCGCGGGGCTGCACGGCTGCTGCTTTACCCCAGGGCGCTTGAAAAGAACGCGTGTTGCGCGGCGTCAGGCAGCGGGCGGCCGGTGCGCTGTGCGCGCTCCAGCACGGTCCAGAAATAGCGGAAGCTGGCGCGGTCGTGCAGGCGGTCGCGGAAGGAAATGGGGGCCCAGTGCGCGGCTTGGGCTTGCAGCAGCAAGTCGGTTGCTTCCGTGATTTCGTCGTCGGCCGGCGCAAACGCCGAAAGGATGGGGCGGATCTGGTCCGGGTGGATGCTCCACATCCGCGTGTAGCCCATCTCGCGTGCGGCGCGCTGAGCGGCAGCAGCCAAGCGCTGCGTGTCGCGGAACTCTGTCACCACGCAATGCGACGGCGTCTTGCTGGCGGCGTGTGCCGCGGCCGCCACTTCCAGCTTGGCCCGCACCACCAGCGGGTGCTCGAACTGCCCGGGCAACTCCATGGCCGATTTCGGGATGGCGCCGCCATGGGCCGAGACGAAGTCCATCAGCCCGAACGAGAGCGACTCGATGCGCGGGTGCGCAGCGATGCGAAACACATCACGCAGCGCACCGTGGGTTTCGATCAGCACCTGCAGCGGCAGCTTGGGTCGGCCGTGGTGTTCGCAGGCGGCGTCGATGGCCGCCACAGCGCGCTCCACGTCCTCGGCGCTGTCGGGCTTGGGCACCATCAGGTAGGCCAGGCGGTGGCCCGCGCGGCCGATCAGGGTGTCGACATCGGCCTCGAACGCCGCGTGGCCCCAGGGGTGCACGCGGGCGCCCACGCGGCCGAAGCGGTTGTCGGCGCTGTTGGCAATCTCCGCGATCAGCAGCGCGTGTTCGGCCTCGCCGCCCACCGGGGCGCCGTCTTCAGCGTCCAGCGTGATGTCGAACACCGGGCCGAGTTCAGCCTGCAGCGTCAGGCTCTTGCGCATCCGCGCCTCCACGCCGCAGTAGTGGTCCACCACCGGCAGGGTGGGGCGGGCGGGCTCGTGGCCGAACAAGGCCAGACGGGGGTGCAGCGGTGCAGTGGAATCGGTCATCGGCAATGAAAAAGGGCCGGCAAGCCGGCCCTTTGCAACGAGAGGCTCAAGCCCCGGATTACAGCAGGTGCTTGACGCCGTCCTGCTCGTCCGTCAGTTCCTTCAGCGTCTTGTTGATGCACTCTTGCGAGAAGGCGTCGATCTCGATGCCCTGGACGATCTTGTACTCGCCGCCTTCGCAGGTGACGGGGTAGCCGAACATGACTTCCTTGGGGATGCCGTATTCGCCACCCGACGGGATGCCCATCGTGACCCACTTGCCGTTGGTGCCCAGGGCCCAGTCGCGCATGTGGTCGATGGCAGCGTTGGCGGCCGAGGCGGCCGACGACAGGCCACGAGCGGCAATGATGGCCGCGCCGCGCTTGCCAACGGTGGGCAGGAACACTTCACGGTTCCACTGCTCGTCGTTGATCAGGTCCTTGACCGACTGGCCGTCGATCGTGGCGTTGCGGTAGTCGGCGTACATCGTGGGCGAGTGGTTGCCCCACACGGCCAGCTTCTCGATGGAACCCACGGCCTTGCCGGTCTTGGCAGCGATCTGCGAAGCGGCGCGGTTGTGGTCCAGGCGCAGCATGGCGGTGAAGTTCTTGGCCGGCAGGTCCGGGGCCGACTTCATCGCGATGTAGGCATTGGTGTTGGCGGGGTTGCCGACCACCAGCACGCGCACGTTGCGCGATGCAACGGCGTTCAGGGCCTTGCCTTGCACCGTGAAGATCTGGGCGTTGGCGGCGAGCAGGTCAGCGCGCTCCATGCCGGGGCCGCGCGGACGGGCGCCCACCAGCAGGGCGTAGTCGGTGTCCTTGAATGCGGTCATCGGGTCGCTGTGGGCTTCAATGCCGGCCAGCAGCGGGAAGGCGCAGTCTTCCAATTCCATGATCACGCCCTTCAGCGCGTTCTGAGCCTTTTCGTCGGGAATCTCCAACAGCTGCAGGATCACGGGCTGGTCTTTGCCCAGCATTTCGCCGGATGCAATGCGGAACAGCAGGGCGTAGCCAATCTGGCCGGCAGCGCCGGTAACGGCGACGCGAACGGGTTTCTTGCTCATGAAAGTCTCCGAAGGGGCAGTTGAAAAGCGAAAAGCTGGGCTAAACCGGTCAAGTGTACGGGCATACCCTGTGCTGCAATGCGGGCATGCCCAAGTCCGCCGCCCCGCTTTACGAGCAGATCCGTGAATTGATCGTGGCCGCTTTGGCCGGCGGCGAATGGCGCCCCGGCGACGCGCTGCCCAGCGAGGCTGCGTTGGCCGCCCGCTTCCAGGCCAGCCCGGGCACGGTGCGGCGGGCGCTGGACGAGCTGGCCGCAGCGCACGTGGTGGAGCGCCGCCAGGGTGCCGGCACGTTCGTGGCCACCCACACGGCGCCGCGCGACGCCTACCGGTTCTTGCGGCTGGTGTCGGACGAAGGAAAAAAGGGTTTCACCCGCCGGCTGGTGCACTGTCGCCGGGCGCGCGCGTCGGCAGAAACCGCGCGCATGCTGCAACTGCGCACGGCCGAGCCCGTGATCGAAGTACGGCGGCTGTTGCTGCGCGGGGACCGACCGGCCGTGCTGGATGACCTGTGGTTGCCTGAGCGCCACTTCAAGGGCCTGACGAGCGACGTGATCAACGGCTACGCCGGCACGCTGTACGCGCTGTTCGAAGAGCGCTACCAGGTGCACATGGTGCGTGCGGAAGAAAAGCTGCGCGCCGTCTCGGCGAGTGAAGAGGCGGCCGGATTGCTGGCCGTGGCGCCTGGGCATCCGCTGCTCAGCGTGGACCGAGTGGCCTACACCTACGGCGGTCGGCCGGTGGAGCTGCGGCGCGGTCTCTACCACACGGAATCCGACCATTACCGCAACGACTTGAACTGAATCTGACAATGCCGCACTGCAGCAACCGCGAAGCTCGGCCTCCGTGTTGGCCCTAGAATCTTTCGGTTTCACATTGATTACGCAGGCTCGACCATGACGGACAGCGCCAAGACCCGCCCGGTCTTCACCAATATCCACGTCACGCAAATCGTCAGTTACCGCCTTCCGCCTGCTGGCATTGTTTCCATCCTGCATCGCATCAGCGGCCTGCTGATGTTTTTGCTGCTGCCCTTCGTGGTCTGGATGCTGGACAACAGCCTCAGTTCGGAAATCTCGTTCGAAGCGTTCACCAACGTTTTCGTGGCGGGTGTGGCGGGTATCCCTGGCTGGTTTGTGAAACTGGTGGCCTTGGGTTTGATCTGGGCTTACCTCCACCACTTCATTGCCGGCGTGCGCCACCTCTGGATGGATGCCACCCACAGCGTGAGCAAGGCTCAAGGCCACAGCTCGGCCGTGGTGACGCTGGTGCTGAGCGTGCTGCTGACGGTGGCGCTGGGCGCCAAGCTGTTCGGCCTGTACTGATCCCATCGCACAAGGACAACAACAATGAGCACATTCGGCTCCAAGCGCCTGGTCGTGGGCGCGCACTACGGACTGCGTGACTGGCTGGCCCAGCGCGTCACGGCCGTTCTGATGGCCCTGTTCACGGTCGCCCTGCTCGTGCAGGTGCTGATGCCCGGCGCTCTCGGCTACGACCGTTGGGCAGCGATCTTCTCCCAGCAGTGGATGAAGGTTCTGAGTTTCGTGACCATCCTGGCTCTGGCCTATCACGCCTGGGTGGGCGTGCGGGACATCTGGATGGACTACATCAAGCCGGTTGGCATTCGACTGGCCCTGCAAGTGTTTTCGATCGTGTGGCTGCTTGGCTGTGCCGGCTGGGCAATCCAGGTGCTGTGGAGACTGTGATGACGGCAAAGATTTCGACCCGCAAGTTCGACGTGGTCATCGTCGGGGCCGGTGGCTCCGGCATGCGCGCCTCGCTGCAATTGGCGCGCGCTGGCCTGAACGTGGCCGTGCTGTCCAAGGTTTTTCCGACCCGTTCGCACACGGTGGCCGCCCAAGGCGGTATCGGCGCGTCGTTGGGCAACATGTCTGAGGACAACTGGCATTACCACTTTTTCGATACCGTCAAGGGCTCGGACTGGCTGGGTGACCAGGACGCCATCGAATTCATGTGCCGTGAGGCGCCCAAGGTCGTGTACGAACTTGAGCACTTCGGCATGCCGTTCGACCGCAATGCGGACGGCACCATCTACCAGCGCCCGTTCGGCGGCCACACCGCCAACTACGGCGAAAAGCCGGTGCAGCGCGCTTGCGCGGCGGCGGACCGCACCGGTCACGCCATGCTGCACACGTTGTACCAGCAGAACGTCAAGGCCCGCACGCAGTTCTTCGTCGAATGGATGGCGCTGGACCTGATCCGCGACGCCGAAGGCGACGTGGTTGGCGTGACCGCGCTGGAAATGGAAACCGGCGAGATCCACATCCTGCACGCCAAGACGGTGCTGCTGGCCACCGGTGGCGCAGGTCGCATCTTTGCGGCCTCCACCAACGCCTTCATCAACACCGGTGATGGCCTGGGCATGGCGGCGCGCGCTGGCATCCCGCTGGAAGACATGGAGTTCTGGCAGTTCCACCCGACCGGCGTGGCCGGTGCCGGCGTGTTGCTGACCGAAGGCTGCCGTGGTGAAGGAGCGATCCTGCGCAACGCCAACGGCGAACGCTTCATGGAGCGTTATGCCCCGACGCTGAAGGATCTGGCACCGCGTGACTTCGTGTCCCGCTGCATGGACCAGGAAATCAAGGAAGGCCGTGGCTGTGGTCCCAACAAGGACTACGTCGTGCTGGACATGACCCACCTGGGCGGCGAGACGATCATGAAGCGCCTGCCGTCAGTGTTCGAAATTGGCCACAACTTTGCCAACGTCGACATCACGAAGGAGCCGATCCCGGTTGTGCCGACCATCCACTACCAGATGGGTGGCATCCCGACCAACATCCACGGTCAGGTGGTGGTGCCGAAGAACGGCAACCCCAACGAGGTCATCAACGGCCTGTACGCCGTGGGCGAATGCTCCTGCGTCAGCGTGCACGGCGCCAACCGTCTGGGCACGAACTCGCTGCTGGACCTGTTGGTGTTCGGTCGTGCCGCCGGCAACCACATCGTGGACTTCGCCTCGCGCACCAAGTCGCACAAGCCGCTGCCGGCTGATGCCGCAGGCCAGTCGCTGTCTCGCGTGGCGCGTCTGGACAACAGCAACTCGGGCGAATACGCCCAGGACGTGGCGAACGACATCCGCTCGGCGATGCAAAAGCACGCGGGCGTGTTCCGCACGCAGGCCTCCATGGACGAAGGCGTTGTCAAGATTGCAGCACTCGCGGAGCGCGTGAAGGCGATCACGCTGAAGGACAAGTCCAAGGTGTTCAACACTGCGCGCATCGAAGCGCTGGAAGTGGAAAACCTCATTGAGTGCGCGCAAGCCACCATGGTGTCGGCGGCCGCCCGCAAGGAAAGCCGCGGTGCGCATACGGTGAACGACTACGGCGACTCCCCCGAGTATCCGAACGGCCGTAACGACGCCGAATGGATGAAGCACACGCTGTGGTACTCCGAAGGCAATCGTCTGGATTACAAGCCCGTCAACCTCAAGCCCCTGACGGCCGAATCCATTCCGCCCAAGGTCCGGACGTTCTGATCCCGGCTGGCCTGACGAAAGCAAACATCATGACCAAGCGCACCTTTCAGATTTACCGTTACGACCCGGACAAGGACGCCAAGCCGTACATGCAGACCCTGGAGGTCGAGCTCGACGGTTCCGAGCGCATGTTGCTGGACGCCTTGATGAAGCTCAAGGCACTGGACCCGACGCTGAGCTTCCGCCGCAGCTGCCGCGAAGGCGTGTGCGGCTCGGACGCCATGAACATCAACGGCAAAAACGGCCTGGCGTGTCTGACCAACATGCGCACGCTGCCGCAAACCGTGGTGCTCAAGCCGCTGCCGGGTCTGCCCGTGGTCCGCGACCTGATCGTGGACATGACGCAGTTCTTCAAGCAGTACCACTCGATCAAGCCCTACCTCGTCAACGAGAACATTCCGCCGGAGACCGAGCGTCTGCAGTCGCCGGAAGAGCGTGACGAGCTCAATGGCCTGTATGAGTGCATCCTGTGCGCGAGCTGCTCCACGAGCTGCCCGAGCTTCTGGTGGAACCCCGACAAGTTCGTGGGCCCGGCTGGTTTGCTGCAGGCCTACCGCTTCATCGCGGACAGCCGCGACCAAGCCACCAACGAGCGCCTGGACAACCTGGAAGATCCGTACCGCCTGTTCCGTTGCCACACCATCATGAACTGCGTGGATGTGTGCCCGAAGGGTCTGAACCCCACGAAGGCCATCGGCAAGATCAAGGAACTGATGGTTCGCCGCGCGGTCTGACAGCCATGAGCGAGATTGCAACCCCGATGATTGACGAGCGCGCGCTGTCCAAGCTGCGCTGGCGCTGCCGTCGGGGCTTGCTCGAGAACGATTTGTTCATTGAACGATTCTTTACGCGTCATGCCGACACCGGTATCAGCGTCACGCAAGCTGACGGCTTGACGATGTTGATGGATTTGGCCGACAACGACCTTCTCGATCTCCTGCTGTGCCGCAAGGAACCCAGTGGTGACCTGGACGTCGAGTCCGTTCGCGAAGTGCTCGCCGACCTGCGCACCTGAAGTTTTCAAAACCCTAAGGACTGACCTATGACCCCGTCCGACGTCAAAGCCACCCTGTCGTTCTCCGACGGCAGCCCCTCGATGGATCTGCCCCTGTACAAGGGCAGCATCGGCCCGGATGTCATCGACATCCGCAAGCTGTACGGCCAGACTGGCAAGTTCACGTACGACCCGGGCTTCCTGTCCACGGCCTCGTGCAATTCCACGATCACCTACATCGACGGCGACAAGGGCGAGCTGCTGTACCGCGGCTACCCGATCGAGCAACTCGCAGTGAACTGCGACTACCTCGAGACCTGCTACCTGCTGCTGTACGGAGAGCTGCCGAACGAAAGCCAGAAGGCTGACTTCGAATACAAGGTCATGCACCACACGATGGTGAATGAGCAGATGCAGTTCTTCCTGCGTGGCTTCCGCCGTGACGCCCACCCGATGGCCGTCATGACGGGCCTGGTGGGTGCGATGTCGGCCTTCTATCACGACAGCACCGACATCAATAACCCCGAGCACCGTGAGATCGCGGCGATCCGCCTGATCGCCAAGATGCCCACGCTCGTGGCCATGGCCTACAAGTACACGATCGGCCAGCCGTACATCTACCCGAAGAACGACCTCTCGTACGCCGGCAACTTCATGCGCATGATGTTTGCCACGCCGTGCGAGGAGTACAAGCCCAACGACGTGCTGGTGCGCGCGATGGATCGTATCTTCACGCTGCACGCCGACCACGAGCAAAACGCGTCGACCTCGACCGTGCGCCTGTGCGGCTCGTCGGGCACCAACCCGTTTGCGGCCATCGCCGCTGGCGTGGCTTGCCTGTGGGGCCCGGCTCACGGCGGCGCCAACGAGGCCTGCCTGAACATGCTGGGCGACATCCAGAAGAACGGCGGCGTGGCGCGCATTGGCGACTTCATCAGCAAGGTCAAGGACAAGAACTCCGGCGTCAAGCTGATGGGTTTCGGTCACCGTGTCTACAAGAACTACGACCCGCGCGCCAAGCTGATGCGCGAGACCTGCCACGAAGTGCTGAACGAGCTGGGCCTGCAGAACGACCCGTTGTTCGAACTGGCCATGAAGCTGGAAAAGATTGCGCTGGAAGACGAGTACTTCGTCGCCCGCAAGCTGTACCCGAACGTGGACTTCTACTCGGGCATCGTGCAGCGCGCCATCGGAATCCCGGTGCCGCTGTTCACCGCCATCTTCGCGCTGGCTCGCACGGTCGGCTGGATCGCCCAGCTCAATGAGATGATCGGCGACCCCGAGTACAAGATCGGCCGTCCGCGCCAGCTGTTCGTCGGCGCCGCACAGCGCGACGTGAAGCCCATCGGTCAGCGCTGATCGCTTCTCGCCTCAAGCGAACCCCTCGGTGCCCCCGAGGGGTTTTTCATTTGGAGTCCTGATGTCCGTTCCCGAGATCCTGGTGCTTGGCAGCGTCAACCGTGACCTGATCGTGCACGCGCCGCGGCTGCCCCTGCCGGGGGAAACCTTGCGCGGCCAGCGTTTTGGGTCGTGCCTGGGCGGCAAAGGGGCGAACCAGGCTGTGGCCGCAGCCCGTTTGGGCGCGCGCGTCGCGCTGGCGGCACGGGTGGGCCTGCAGGAAAACGGCGCCGCCATGGTGGCGCAACTCCAGGCGGAAGGTGTGGACACGCGTGCCGTGGCGCAGCCGGCCGACGAAGTGCCCGGCGTGGCCCTGATCGTGGTGGGCGCTGACGATGCCGAGAACCAGATCGTCACCGTCGCCGGCTCCAACGGCACCTTGCCGCTGGCGCAGGTTGAAGCGCTGGCTTTGGATGGCCTGCGCTGGTTGGTGGCGCAGCAGGAATTGCCGCTGCAAAGCGTGGCCCGCGCGTTTGAGCGGGCCCGTGCAGCCGGCGTGAAAGCGCTGCTGAACGCTGCGCCTTACCGCCCAGGCTGCGAATCGCTGCTGCCGTTGGTGGACGTGCTGGTTGTCAACGCCCTGGAAGCCCAGGCGCTGGTGACGACGCTGGGTGGTGGCACGGCCGAGCCCGAGGCGTTGGCGCGCACGCTGCGGGCCCAGGGGCCATCGGCCGTGCTGGTGTCGTTGGGTTCTGACGGCCTGTGCTGGGTTGACGCGCAGGGCGCGCGGCGCGTGCCGGCCCGGCCCGTGAAGGCTGTCGACACGGTCGGCGCTGGCGATACCCTCGTGGGTGCGCTTGTCACGGCCCTGGCCGAAGGCCAGCCCATCGGGACGGCGCTCGCATTCGCCCAAGCTGCCGCAGCGCTGGCCGTGTCCCGCCCAGGCGTGCAGGACGCGATGCCGCGTCGCGAAGAAGTCGAGCAGCTGCTCGCGCAAGATCACTGAATCCCACAAGGAGAACAAGAGATGTCCCAGACCCTGCTGCTGCCCCATTGGATCCTGACCATGAAGTCCGGCGAAGACACGCTGGAGAACCACGGCCTGCTGATCGATGGCGAGCGCATCGCTGCGATCGGCCCCCATGCCGACTTGCTGGCCCAATACCCGAACGCCACGCGCGTGGACCTGCCCGAGCAGATCCTGATCCCCGGCCTCATCAACGGCCATGCGCACTCGGCCATGACGCTGCTGCGCGGCGTGGCGGACGACGTGCCGCTGATGGACTGGCTGCAAAACCACATCTGGCCGCTCGAGAAGAAGTGGGTCAGCGAGGCCTGGACCTATCTGGGCAGCAAGCTGGCGGCCGCCGAAGGCCTGCGCAGCGGCACGACGTACATCAACGACATGTACTTCTTCCCGACCGCGATGGCCCGTGCCGCCGTGGACTCGGGCGTGCGTGCCGCCGTGTCGATGAACGTGATCGACTTCCCCACGGGCTATGCCTCGGGCCCGGACGACTACATCGCCAAGGGCGTGGCCGCGTACGAGCAGTACAAGGGCGAGAAGCTGCTGGACTGGACCAGCGCCCCGCACGCGCCGTACACCGTGTCGGACGAGACCTTCGTCAAGCTGCGTGATCTGGCCGAGAAGCTCGACATCCAGATGCACTGCCACATCCACGAGACGGCGGGCGAGGTGAGCGACGGCCTGAAGGCCCACGGCGTGCGCCCGATCGCGCGGCTGGACAAGCTGGGCCTGTTCAACGAGCGCATGATCGCTGTGCACATGGTGCACTTGGACGAAGCCGAGATCGAACTGATGGCCAAGAAGGGCGTGCACCTGGTGCACAACCCGAATTCCAACCTGAAGCTGGCCTCCGGCGTGATGCCGTTGAAGGCGCTGGAAGCTGCGGGCGTCAACACGATCCTTGGCACGGACGGCGCCGCGTCCAACAACCGCCTGGACATGTTTGGCGAGATCCGCTCGGCCGCGCTGCTGGCCAAGGGCATCACCGGCGACCCGACGGTGGCCTCGGCCCGTACGGCGCTGGAGATGGCGACCATCCGCGCCGCCAAGGCCATGGGCCGGGCGGACGACCTCGGCTCGCTGGAGGTCGGCAAGCTGGCCGACGTCGTGGCCGTGTCGCTGGACAGCCTGGAGTGCCAGCCGGTCTACAACGCCGCGGCGCAGCTGGTCTACGTGGCCGGCCGCGAGCACGTCAGCAACGTGTGGGTCGGCGGCCGCCAACTGCTCAAGGATCGTCAGCCCACCACCATCGATGTGCCCAGCCTGCTGGCCGAGGTGCGCGATGTGGTCGGCCGCATGAAGGCCGGCTGACCGGCGATGGCCGGAAGCTCCGGGCGGCGCACCCGCGCCACGGGCCGCGTCACGCTGGCGGACGTGGCGCGTGAGGCGGGCGTCAGCCCCATCACGGTGTCGCGCGCCTTGCGTGGTGAGCGGGCGGTGGCCCCGGAGTTGGTGGCGCGTGTGCAAGCCGCGGCCACCGCGCTGGGCTATGTGCCCGACCCGGCCGCACGCGCGCTGGCTTCGGCCCGCAGCGCCAACGTGGCGGTGCTGATCCCCAAGCTCAGCAACACGGTGTTCGTGGACTTGTTGGACGCGGTGCAGCACACGTTGGTGCCGGCGGGTTACCAGACGCTGATCGGCGTGACGCACTACGACGCGGCCACGGAAGAAGCGGTGTTGCGCAGCGTCCTGGCCCACCGGCCTGCGGGGCTCATCGTCACCGGCAGCGACCGCAGCGCGGCAGCCCACGCCTTGATCCGCGGCAGCGGCCTGCCGTGCGTGCGGGTGATGGACCTGGGCGCCGACGAAGGCGGCCACAGCGTGGGCTTCTCGCAGCGCGAGGCCGGCCGGGCGTTGACGCAGCACTTGCTGGACAGCGGCCGGCGCCGCATTGCCTACGTGGCCGCGCAGCTGGACCCGCGCACGCTGGAGCGGGGCGAGGGCTACCGGGCCGCGCTGGCGCAGGCGGGGCTGGCCGACCGCGTGGTGCAGGTGTCGAGCCCCGAGCCCTCCTCGATGGCGCTGGGCGGCGCGCTGCTGGCGCGCGTGCTGCGCGAGGCGCCGGAGACGGACGCCATCTTCTTCTGCAACGACGACCTGGCCCAGGGCGCCTTGCTGGCCGCGTTGCGGCTGGGCATGGCGGTGCCGGGCCGGCTGGCGATGGCAGGCTTCAACGACCTGCCGGGCAGCGACCAGATGGTGCCTCCGTTGACCACCGTGGCCACGCCGCGCCGGGAGATTGGCACGCAGGCGGCCCAGATGCTGACGGCGCTGATGCGTGGCCAACCCGTGGACCCGCCGCACCTGGACCTCGGCTTCGAGGTCGTGCGTCGCGCCAGCACCTGAGCGCTTTGCGTCAGGGCCCCGAGCTGATGCTTGAGGCGTGACCCGTCAGGCGATTTCCACGTCCAGCCGGTAGTCGCGGCCCGCTTCGATGTGCCGCACCACGCCGTCCGCCAGCGGCTCACCATTCAGCAGCACGCGGTGCACACCGGTGCGGCGCACCCGCAGCGTGAAATGCGCGCCGCGGAATTCACGTGTCGCGTCCAGCCGGTCCCAGCATGAGGGCAACTGCGGCTGCACCCGCAAGCCCTCGGCGCAGCCGCTCAACCCGCACAGGCCCTCGATCACGCTGCGGTAGGCCCAGGCCGCCGTGCCGGTGTTGAACAGCTGGCTGGAGCGGCCCGCGGTGCGTGGGTACTGGGCGTGCGCACCGCGGTAGTAGTTCGGAATGAACACCGGCATCTGGCCGCGCTGGCGCAGGTCGGCTTCGTCAGGCCCCGGGATCATGCGGCGCAGTGCACTGAAGGCGCGGTCGGCCTCGCCGATGTCGTACATCGCATGCACGTAGAAGCTCGCCGCGTGGTTGTAGACGGCGCCGTTCTCGGCGGAGCCGGGATGCTTCTGCGTCACCCGGCCCACATCGCTGCGCATGCGGGAGTAGGGCGGGTTGAACATCGCCATGCCGTGCGGCGTGTCCAGTTGCGCGTCGATGGCGGCGAGCATCCGGCGGCGCTGGTCGTCGTTGGCCGCGCCGCTGAGCAGCGCCCAGGACTGCGGGTTCAGGTAGATGCGCCCTTCGGCGTCGGCTTGGATGCCGAAGCGCACCCCGTCGTCGGTGATGCCGCGGGCGAACCAGTCGCCGTCCCACAGGTGGCGGTTGGCCGCGTCGTTCAGCTCCTGCGCGGCGCTTTGCCAGCGCGTGGCGGCCTCGGTGCGGCCCGCGTCGGCGCACACGCCGGCCCAGAGCTTCATGGCATACGCCGCAGCCACCGTCAGCCAGCCGGACACGCCACGGCCCTGGTAGCCCACCATGTTCATCGGGTCGCACCAGTCGCCCTGCGCAATGAAGCTCAGGCCGCGCGCATCGCGGTCTTGGTGCAGCCAGGCCATGGCCGCGTCCAGCCGCTCGGCCACGGTGCGGCCGTTCACCAGCGCGTCCAGCAGGGCGAGGTCGCCCGTCTCGCCCACGTAGGCCTGCAGGCACACGGGCAGCCACACGCAGTGGTCGGTGTGCGGCACCTGGTTGATGTACTTCAGCTCGGCGCCTTCCACCAGCAGGATGCCGTCGGGCATGGCGCCGTTGTCGCGCTGCTGGCTCAGCGCGTGCAGCAGCGCGCCGCGCGTGACGGCCGGGGCCAGGTAGGCCATGCCGAGGTGGTCTTGCAGGTAGTTGCGCGTCTGCGGGTCGGTGCTGAGGCGGTTCACATCGCCGTGATAGAAGACCTGGCGAGGCAGCCAGTGGTTCACGAAGCGGTCGAAGTCGGGGTCGGGCGACTGGATGCGCAGGCCGCCGCGGCCGCGGTCGATGTAGGCGGCGTAGGCCTCGCGCGCCCGGGCGAAGCCGTTGGCGCTGAGGTAGGTGTCGCGCACCCGGGCGATCTCGGCGTCGTCCAGCGCCGGGCCGAACAGGAAACGGTAGGTTTGCTGGTCGCCCGGCTCCAGCGGCAGCCGGTACTGCACGCAGGCGGCGGGTGTTTCGTAGCGGGCGTCGCCGCAGGCCAGCTGCTCGCCTTGCAGGGCGCTCGGCGCATGCAGCCCGCCTTCGCCCTCGAACGCGGCTTGGCAGGCTTCCCAGGCGTCGGGCGTGCTTTCGCACAGGAAGTAGGTCTGGTCCTTGAGGTGCAGGTTCTTGAAGTGGTCGGCCACCTTTTGGTAGGGCGTCACGCTGCGGGCGACAACGCCGCCCAGGTCGGCCCGCCACTCGGCGGACTGGTTCATCCACGACATGTTGCCGATCGGGAAATACGGCACCACGCTGAGCCGGCGGGGGCGGTCTCTCAGGTTGGTGATGCGCAGCTCCCACAGCTCGACCACGTCTTCCGCGGGCAGGCCCAGCGTCATTTCCACGCGCACGCCCCCGTGTTCCACGGTCCAGCCCAGCGCGTGTCGGCCCACGGTGAAGCGGAACTGCGCGACGGGCGCTCGAACGGGCTCGTAGGGGGCGGAGAAGAGGGTGCCGGTCTCCTCGTCCTTCACGTACACGAAGCGGCCCGGGTGGTGCGCGTAGTACGCCTGCTCGGGCTGCATGAAGGTCTTGGCCTCGAGGTTGGGCGCGTGGGCGTACTTGGCCGGCTCGGGCTGCATGAACTGCGCGGTGGCGTAGCCGCGGCAGGTGGCGTGAATCATCATGCGGCGGTTCCACAGGAAGCCGCCGGCCAGGGGCAGGGCGGTGGGGCTGTGCAGTTCGCAGCGTGCGCCGTCATCGGGGTGCGTGAGCCACGCCGGCCCGGCAGCGCTTGCCGTCAGCCACTGCTGGATGTCGGCCACCAGGGCTTCGATGGGGCGCGTGGCGTCCAACTGCAGCACACCGGCTTCATCGATGGGGGGCTCCAGCGTTTGGAACTGGCTGGCCACGAGGCGGGGGTCGAAGAAGTGCCCGGGCCGTTCGGCCACCCGCCGCTCGGCGTCCTCGCGGGGCAGGCTCAGGAACACGAAGCGCAGGCCCGGGCTCGCCGCACGCAGTTGCTCGCGGTAGCGGCGCTTCAGGGCGGAGCAGGTGAGCACCTGCGGCGGCGCGCCGCGCAGGCACTGGGCCAGCGCCGCCAGCCAATCGGCCCGGTCGTCGTCTGACAGCGGGTCACCCTGCGCCATCTTCTGGCGACTGTGCGCGCTGTGGAAGGCGTCGCCTTCGGTCCAGGGCAGGTTCAGGGCCTGCGCCAGCGGCGCGGCCAGGCTGGACTTGCCGCAGCCGGCGACGCCCATGAGCACGAGGGAGGTGGGGGCAGACATGGGCGACGTGAGGGTTGAGCGGCTGATCGTGGAGGCCGTTGTAGGCATTGGATAGCGCTATCCTAAAGCGCATTTCTGAGGTGGCGATGCGCGTCAACCCGGTGCTCGGCGGTGCGGGCGGTGAGCGCCTCAGTAGAATCCCGCCCGCCGCACGCCGTTCCGAGCCTCCGGGCCGGCGCCCCCGAGAACCGCGAGCCCCGACTCGCGCCCAGCCTGCTTCCGGACTCCATGGCCCTGACCTCGCATCTGACCCACTTCGAGGGCGGCAACGCCCTTTCCGACTTCCGCGCTCAGGCCCTGTTGGCCCGGCTGCAAGAGGTCAGTGCCCGCATCACCGGCATCACGGCCCGTGCGGTGCATTGGGTCTGGACCGACGCGCCCCTGCAAGACGCCGACCGTGAGCGCTTCGCCGCGCTGCTGACCTACGGCGAGCCAGCCGTGGCCGACGCCACCGGCGACTTGGTGGTGGTGACCCCGCGCTTCGGCACGGTCAGCCCCTGGGCGTCCAAGGCCACCGACATCGCCCGCAACTGCGGTCTGGTGCTCAAGCGCGTGGAGCGTGTGGTGGAGTACCGCATCGCCACCAAGAACAGCTTGCTGGGCCTGGGCGGCGCCAAGCCGCTGACGGCTGACGAACTGAACGCCTGCGCCGCACTGCTGCACGACCGGATGACCGAGTCGGCCTGCTTCAGCCGCGACGAGACGCAACACCTGTTCGACGAGCGCACCGCCGAACCGCTGGCCCATGTGGACGTGCTGGGCGCCGGTCGCGCAGCGCTGGAAAAGGCGAACGTTGAGTTCGGCCTGGCGTTGTCGGGCGACGAGATCGACTACCTGGAAACCAACTTCAAGAAGCTGGGCCGCAACCCCAGCGACGTGGAACTGATGATGTTCGCGCAGGCCAACAGCGAGCACTGCCGGCACAAGATCTTCAACGCGAGTTTCACGGTGGATGGTGAGGCTCAGCCGCTGTCGTTGTTCGGCATGATCCGCAACACCGAGAAGCTGAACCCGCAGCACACGGTCATTGCTTACTCCGACAACGCCGCCGTGATGGAAGGCCATGCCATCCAGCGCTGGATGCCGGCGCCCACGGCGGGCGCGCCCTACGCGGCGCGGGCGGAGCAGGCGCAAGTGCTGATGAAGGTGGAAACGCACAACCACCCGACCGCCATTTCGCCCCACCCGGGCGCGTCCACTGGCGCGGGCGGTGAAATCCGCGACGAAGGCGCCACCGGCCGCGGCTCCAAGCCCAAGGCGGGCCTGACGGGCTTCTCGGTGTCCAACCTGCACCTGCCGGGGCTGAGCGAACCGTGGGAGCAGAACCCGGTCGGCAAGCCGGCCCACATCGCCAGCGCGCTGGACATCATGATCGAAGGCCCGCTGGGCGGCGCGGCTTTCAACAACGAGTTCGGCCGGCCCAACCTGGCCGGCTACTTCCGCGTGTTTGAGCAGACCGTCGCCGGCGTGCGCCGCGGCTACCACAAGCCCATCATGATCGCGGGCGGTCTGGGCACGATCCGCTCGGACCTGACCAAGAAGATTGAGTTCCCGGCCGGCACGCTGCTGATTCAGCTCGGTGGCCCGGGCATGCGCATCGGCATGGGCGGCGGCGCCGCGTCGTCGATGGCGGCGGGCACGAACACGGCCGATCTGGACTTCGACTCGGTGCAGCGCGGCAACCCGGAGATCGAGCGCCGGGCGCAGGAAGTCATCAACCACTGCTGGGGCCTGGGCGCCGAGAACCCGGTGCTGGCCATCCACGACGTAGGCGCGGGTGGCATCTCCAATGCCTTCCCTGAGCTGGTGAATGACGCCGGCCGCGGCGCGCGATTCGATCTGCGCAACGTGCCGCTGGAAGAGTCGGGCTTGGCCCCGAAGGAAATCTGGTGCAACGAGAGCCAGGAGCGCTACGTGCTGGCCATCGCGCCGGAAAGCCTGCCGCAGTTCCAGGCCTTCTGCGAGCGCGAGCGCTGCCCGTTCGCGGTGATTGGTGTGGCGACCGAAGAGCGTCAGTTGCAGCTGGTGGATGACCTGGCCGGCGACGACCATCCCATCGACATGCCCATGGACGTGCTGCTCGGCAAGCCGCCCAAGACCCACCGCAACGTGACCCGCGTGGCCCGCGATGGCGGCGCGCTGGACCTGACGGGCGTGAGCCTCGAAAAGGCCGCGTTCGACGTGCTGCGCCACCCGACCGTGGCCAACAAGCGCTTTCTGGTGACCATTGGCGACCGCACCGTGGGCGGCCTCAACCACCGCGACCAGATGGTGGGCCCGTGGCAGGTGCCGGTGGCGGACTGCGCCGTCACGCTGGCGGACTTCAACGGCTTTGCCGGCGAAGCCATGAGCATGGGGGAGCGCACGCCGCTGGCGTCGGTGAACGCGCCCGCCTCGGGCCGCATGGCCGTGGCCGAGGCCATCACCAACCTGTTGGCCGCGCCCATCGAGCTGCCGCGTGTGAAGCTCAGCGCCAACTGGATGGCCGCCTGCGGCGAAGCCGGTGAAGACGCAGCACTGTTCGACACCGTGAAGGCGGTGGGCATGGAGCTGTGCCCGGCGCTGGGCGTGTCCATCCCGGTGGGCAAGGATTCGCTGTCCATGCGTACCAAGTGGGACGCCAACCAAGTCACCGCGCCGGTGTCGCTGATCGTGTCGGCCTTTGCCAGCATCGGTGATGTGCGGGGCACGCTCACGCCGGAGTGGCAGCGTGAAGACTCCTGCCTGATCCTGGTGGACTTGGGCAACGGCAAGCACCGCCTGGGCGGCTCCATCCTGGCGCAGACGCTGAACCAGTTCGGCAACGACGTGCCTGACCTGGACGATCCGCAACAGCTGGTGGCGCTGGTCCACGCCGTCAACGAACTGCGCGGCCAAGGCAAGCTGCTGGCCTACCACGACCGCTCGGACGGCGGCTTGTGGGCGGCGGCCTGCGAAATGGCTTTTGCCAGCCAGACCGGCCTGAGCCTGAACGTGGACCTGCTGGTGACGGAAGGCGACGGCATCACCGACAGCCGTGCGGACACGGGTGACTCCAAGAACTGGGCCACCCAGGTGGGTGCACGCCGGGACGAGCTGACGCTCAAGGCACTGTTCGCTGAGGAACTGGGTGCGCTGATTCAGGTGCGTGCGGCCGACCGCGACGCGGCGCTGCAGGTGCTGCGCGCACACGGCCTGTCCAAGCATTCGCACGTGGTGGCCAAGCCGAACGCGGCGCGTCAGATGGAAGTCTGGCGCGATGCCAAGAAGGTGTTCGGCGCCGACCTGGGCGCGCTGCAGCAGACCTGGGACGAGGTGAGCTGGCGCATCGCCCAGCTGCGCGACAACCCGGCCTGCGCCGACGCCGAGCACGCTGCGGCGGGCCAGGCCAGCGACCCCGGCATGCACGTGCACCTCACGTTCACGCCCGAAGCGCCTGCCGTTATCACCGGCGCGCGGCCCAAGGTGGCCATCCTGCGCGAGCAGGGCGTGAACTCGCACGTCGAGATGGCGTATGCGATGGCGCTGGGCGGCTTCGAGAGCTTCGACGTGCACATGAGCGATCTGCAGTCAGGCGCAGTGAAGCTGGACGGCTTTGCGGCCTTCGTGGCCTGCGGCGGCTTCAGCTATGGCGACACGCTGGGCGCGGGTGAAGGCTGGGCGCGCAGCATCATGTTCAACCCGGTGTTGGCCGAGCAGTTCCGCACCTTCTTCGCGCGGCCCGACACGCTGGCCCTGGGCGTGTGCAACGGCTGCCAGATGCTGGCCGCGCTTGCGCCCATCATTCCGGGAGCCGACGCCTGGCCGCGCTTCACGCGCAACCAGAGCGAGCAGTTCGAGGCGCGCCTGTCGATGGTGGAGGTGCTGGAGTCTCCCAGCGTGTTCTTCCAGGGCATGGCCGGCAGCCGCTTGCCCATCGCGGTGGCGCACGGTGAGGGCTTTGCAAACTTCGCCCGCCAAGGGGATGCGGCCAAGGCCATCGCGGCCATGCGCTTCGTCGACAACCAGGGTGCCGCCACTGAGACCTACCCGTTCAACCCGAACGGCAGCCCGGGCGGCTTGACCTCGGTGACCACGGCCGACGGCCGCTTCACGGCGCTGATGCCGCACCCGGAGCGCGTGTTCCGCAACGTGCAGATGAGCTGGACCTCGGGTGACCGTGCCCAGCACAGCCCGTGGCTGCGCATGTTCCAGAACGCACGAAAGGCGCTGGGCTGATCGGCGGCGGGGCCGCCGGTGGGCGGCGCCCACCAGCACTCACCAAAACAAAGCGGGCCCGAGGGCCCGCTTTTTTGTGGGTTCAGTGTCGGTTCAGTCTTGCACAACCGCGGCGCTGCGCAGGCGCTTGTTCACGCGCAGGGCCACCAACGTGCAGGCCACGCCCGACAGCAGATACACGCTGACGGCCCCTAGGCCGAAGCGCGACGACAGGTACAGCACGGCCGCCGGCGCAAAGGCCGCGCCCAGCAGCCAGGCCATGTCGGCGGTCAGGGCTGCACCGGTGTAACGGAAGTGCGGAAGGAAGTTGGACGTCACCGAGCCCGCCGATTGGCCGTACGACAAGCCCAGCAGCACAAAGCCGATCAGGATGAAGGCCGCCTGGCCGGGCTTGCCGCCGCCCAGCATGAAGGGCGCGAACAGCGCGAACACGCCGATGGCCAGCGCCAGGGAACCGAGGAAGCTGCGGCGCCCGATCTTGTCGGCGATCAGGCCTGACATCGGCATGGCCGCGGCAGCAAACGCGGCACCCAGCAGCTCCATCTTCATGAAGTCGGCCGCGCCGCCCGTGCCTTCGAACAGGTGAACCCACGACAGCGGGAACACCGTGACGAGGTGGAAGAGGGCGTAGCTGGCCAGTGCCGCGAAGGCGCCGATCACGATGTGGTGGCCTTGGGCCGGCAGCAACTCGCCCAGGCGGGCCGGGTCCAGCTCATGCTCTTCCATGCGCTGTTCGTATTCATGCGTCACCACCAGGCGCAGTCGGGCGAAGAGCGCCACGACGTTGATGGCGAAGGCCGTGAAGAACGGGAAGCGCCAGCCCCAGGACAAGAAGTCCTTGGTGTCCAGGCTGCCGTACACGTACAGGAACACGCCCGAGGCCACGAAGAAGCCCAGCGGCGCCCCCAGTTGGCCCAGCATGGCGTACCAGCCCCGGCGGTGGGCCGGGGCGTTCAAGGCCAGCAGGGAGGGCAGGCCGTCCCACGATCCACCCAGCGCCAGACCTTGACCCACGCGGCACAGGGCCAGCAGGGCGATGGCGGTTTCGCCAGCCTCGCGGTAGGACGGCAGCAGACCCATGGCCACCGTGGAGCAGCCCAGCAGGAAGAGGGCGGCCGTCAACTTGGCCGAGCGGCCGAAGCGGCGCTGGATTTCCATGCCGATCAGCGTGCCCACCGGGCGCACCACGAAGGCCAGCGCGAACACCAGGAAGGCGTACAGCGTGCCGGTCAGCCCGTCTGCAAACGGGAAGAAGAGTTGGGGGAACACCAGCACCGAGGCGATGCCGAAGACGAAGAAGTCGAAGTACTCGGACGCTCGGCCAATGATGACGCCAACGGCGATGTCACCCGGGGCCAGATCCGCGTCGGAACGGCCCAGAACCGGCCGGGAATTGGGGGCTTGGAAGGTACTGCTCGCGATGCCCATGATGGCGTGTCTCCGTTTGTGCCTAGGACAAAATGTCCAATCGTTGATTTAGCTCAATCAACTTACATTCCGTCGCTGCCCGCAAGATCGTTAACCCTCGCGTGCCTCTCAGGATGTACCCCAATCACACTCTCCTTCGCCGCGCGTCGGTCCCCATGCTGGGACTTCTTCTCGCGGGCTGCAACGGTGTGGTGATGAAGCCCCACGGCGACATCGCCCAGCAGCAAGCCAACCTCATCGTCACTTCCACGCTGCTGATGCTGCTGATCATCGTGCCGGTGATCGTGCTGACGCTGTACTTTGCCTACCGATACAGGCAATCCAACACGGAGGCGACCTACACGCCGGATTGGGACCATTCCACCCGGCTGGAGCTGGTCATTTGGGGTGCGCCGCTGCTGATCATCATTGCGCTGGGCGCGATCACCTGGATCAGCACCCACAAGCTCGACCCCTTCCGCCCGCTGGACCGCATTTCGGAAGAGAAACCCCTGGCCGCTGACGTGAAGCCGCTGGAGGTGTACGCCGTGTCCATGGACTGGAAGTGGCTGTTCATCTACCCGGAGCAAGGCATTGCCACCGTGAACGAGCTGGCCGCGCCGGTGGATCGCCCGATTCACTTCCGGTTCACCTCCACGACGGTGATGAACACCTTCTACGTGCCCGCGCTGGCCGGCATGATCTACACGATGCCCGGCATGGAGACGCAACTCCACGCCGTCATCAACAAGCCCGGCGTGTACGACGGCCTCTCGGCCCACTACAGCGGCGCTGGCTTCTCGGACATGCGCTTCAAGTTCCATGGCCTGTCGGACGACGCGTTCGCGCAGTGGGTGCAGTCCAACAAGGCTGGCGGCAACACGCTGACGCGGGCGGACTACCTGCAACTGGAACAGCCGAGCACCAAGGAACCCATCCGCCGCTTTGCCAGCGTGGAGCCGGGCCTGTGGAGCGCCATCGTCGACCGCTGCGTGGACGGCAAGAAGATGTGTTCCAGCCAGATGATGGCCATCGACGCGGCCGGCGGCGCCGGCAAGGGCGGCGTGGCCAGCACGATGCGCAGCCCGTGGCGTGACGCCGACGGCCTGCAGCGCGACCGCACGGTCGTGGCTGCCCTGTGCACGCCCACCAACCCGCTGGGCCTCCCTCTCGACACCGCGGACGCCTCGGCGGCCGTGAAGAAGAACTGAGCCATGTCCAATCCTGCTGCACAACATCAGGCGCTCGACACGCTGCACCCCATCCTCGGCCGCCTGGGCTGGGATGCGATTCCGCTGCACGAGCCCATCCTCATCGGCACCTTCCTTGCCGTGGCCCTGGGCGGCCTGGCCGTGCTGGCGCTGCTGACCAAGTTCCGCCTGTGGGGCCCGCTGTGGCGTGACTGGATCACCAGCATCGACCACAAGAAGATCGGCATCATGTACATCGTGCTGGGCGTGGTGATGCTGCTGCGCGGCTTTGCCGACGCCATCATGATGCGCGCCCACCAGGCCATGGCCTTCGGCGACAACGCCGGCTTCCTGCCGCCGCACCACTACGACCAGGTCTTCACGGCCCACGGCGTGATCATGATCTTCTTCGTCGCGATGCCCTTCGTGACCGGATTCATGAACTACGTCGTGCCGCTGCAGATCGGCGCGCGCGACGTGGCCTTCCCGTTCCTGAACAACTTCAGCTTCTGGATGACCGCCGGCGGCGCCGTGTTGGTGATGATCTCGCTGTTCGTGGGTGAATTCGCCAAGACCGGCTGGCTGGCCTATCCGCCGCTGTCGGGTTTGATGGCGAGTCCGGACGTTGGGGTGGACTACTACCTCTGGTCACTGCAGATCGCGGGCGTGGGTACCACGCTGTCGGGCATCAACCTGATCGCCACCATCATCAAGATGCGCGCGCCGGGCATGACCATGATGAAGATGCCCGTCTTCACCTGGACGTCCCTGTGCACCAACGTGCTGATCGTCGCCACCTTCCCGGTGCTGGCGGCCACGCTGGCCCTGCTGACGGCAGACCGCTACCTCGGCACCAACTTCTTCACGAACGACCTCGGCGGCAACGCCATGCTGTACGTGAACCTGATCTGGATCTGGGGCCACCCCGAGGTCTACATCCTGGTGCTGCCGGTGTTTGGCATCTTCTCGGAAGTTGTGTCCACGTTCAGCCGCAAGAAGCTGTTCGGCTACGCGTCCATGGTCTACGCCACGGTGGTGATCACCATCCTGAGCTACCTGGTGTGGCTGCACCACTTCTTCACCATGGGCTCGGGCGCCAGCGTGAACAGCTTCTTCGGCATCACGACGATGATCATTTCGATCCCGACGGGCGCCAAGATCTTCAACTGGCTGTTCACCATGTACCGCGGGCGCATCAAGTTTGAAGTGCCCATGCTGTGGACCATCGGCTTCATGGTGACCTTCGTCATCGGCGGCATGACCGGCGTGCTGCTGGCGGTGCCCGCAGCCGACTTCGTGCTGCACAACAGCCTGTTCCTGATCGCCCACTTCCACAACGTCATCATCGGCGGCGTGGTGTTCGGCGTGTTCGCCGGCATCAACTATTGGTTCCCCAAGGCCTTCGGCTTCCGCCTGGACGCCTTCTGGGGCAAGGTGTCGTTCTGGTGCTGGTTCATCGGCTTTTGGGTGGCCTTCACGCCGCTGTATGCGCTGGGCCTGATGGGCGTGACCCGTCGCGTCAGCCACTTCGACGACATGTCGCTGCAGCCGTACTTCGTTGTGGCCGCCATCGGTGGCGCCATCGTGGCCGCGGGCATCGGCGCCTTCCTGGTGCAGATCGCCGTCAGCATCTGGCGCCGCAAGGAACTGGCCGACGTGACCGGCGACATCTGGGGTGGCCGCACGCTGGAGTGGTCGACCTCCTCGCCGCCGCCGGACTACAACTTCGCCTTCACGCCCATCGCCCATGAAATGGACGCCTGGCACGACATGAAGCAACGCGGCGTGGCGCGCCCGACGCAAGGCTTCGTCGCCATCCACATGCCCAAGAACACGGGAGCCGGTGTGGTGATCGCCATGCTGGCCACGGCCATGGGCTTTGCGCTGATCTGGCACATGTACATCCTGGCGGCGCTGGGCCTGTTGGCCACCGTGGTGGCCAGCATCGTGCACACCTTCAACTACCACCGCGACTATCACATCCAGGCCGATGCGGTGGCCCGCACGGAAGCCGAGCGCACCCGCGCGCTGGCCGCGGCCGCCCACGCAGCCTGACCTGGAGACAAGCTGACATGACTGCATCTGTTGCCACGCACGTGAACGGCGCGCCGGTCTATTACGACCACGCGGGCGCCCACCACCCGCCCAACAGCACCATGCTGGGCTTCTGGCTGTACCTGATGAGCGACTGCCTCATCTTTGCAGTGCTCTTCGCGGTGTACGCCGTGCTGGGCCGCTCGTACGCCGCCGGCCCCTCGGGGGCGGACCTGTTCGACCTGCCGCTGGTGGCGCTGAACACGGCTTTGCTGCTGTTCTCGTCCATCACCTACGGCTTCGCCATGATCGGCATGCAGGCCCGCCGCAAGGCGCAGGTGCTGGGCTGGTTGGCCGTGACCGGGCTGCTGGGGCTGGGGTTCCTGTTCATCGAAATCTATGAGTTCCAGCACCTGATCCATGAAGGCGCGGGCCCGGGGCGCAGTGCCTTCCTGTCCAGCTTCTTCACGCTGGTGGGTACGCACGGCCTGCACGTCACCTTTGGCTGCATCTGGCTGGTCACGCTGATGTTCCAGGTGAACAAGCACGGCCTGACGGCACCCAACCGCCGCCGCCTCATGTGCCTGTCGATGTTCTGGCACTTCCTGGACGTCGTCTGGATCGGCGTCTTCACCTTCGTGTACCTGATGGGGTCGATGTAATGGCTGCCCAACACCACACCGGTCATCACGACGACGACCACTTCGACGGCGAGCAGGACTTCCACGTCAGCTACAAGGGTTACGCCACGGGCTTCATCCTGTCGGTCATCCTGACGGCGATTCCCTTCTGGCTGGTCATGGCCAAGGTGCTGCCCGGCCCCAAGGTCACCGGCCTGGTCATCCTGGCCTTTGCGGCGGTGCAGATGGTGGTGCACATGGTGTACTTCCTGCACATGAACGCCAAGGTCGAGGGCGGCTGGTCCATGCTGGCCTTGCTGTTCACGGTGGCGCTGGTGGTCATCATGCTGGCCGGCTCGGTCTGGGTCATGTACCACATGAACGCCAACATGATGCCCACGCCGGACCCGGCGGCCATGCGCAACATGCCCTGAACGTGAAGCCCCTCGTCCGGCCCCGCCTCACGGAACGTGGGCGTGCCCAGCCGGCCCCCTCAGGGGGCGGCGATGCCTGCGGCTTCGAGCCGCAAGCACATCGCCAGGGCGGGCCGGCTTGGGAGCGGCCCCGCGCGCGACCCGCGCAACCCGCCGCGCGCGTGGAGCAGGCCCGATGAGTCGTCTCGCGCGCATCGCCCTGATCGTTGCCGCAGCGCTGGCCAGCCTGGGCTTCGTGGCCTTGGCGGCCTGGCAGTTCCAACGCCTGGGCTGGAAGCAGTCGCTCATCGCTCAAGTCGAGCGCCAGTCCCAGGCGGCGCCTGTGCCGCCCCCGGCCGCGGATGCCGCCGTGAGCCGCGCCGACGAGTACCGCCGCGTGCGCCTGGTCGGGCGTTTTGAACCCACCGAGGCCTTGGTGCAAGCCACCACTGCGCTGGGCGGCGGTCATTGGGTGCTCACCCCGCTGCGGCTGGAGGACGGCCGCGCCGTGTTGGTGAACCGCGGCTTCGTGCCGCCGGAACAGCGCGACCCCGCGCGCCGGCTTGCGCCGGTCGGCCCAGTGGAACTCGTCGGGCTGCTGCGCTTGACCGAAATCACCGGCGGCCCGCTGCGCGCCAACGTTCCCGCAGAAGGGCGCTGGTACTCGCGGGACGTGGCCGGCATTGCTGCCCAACTGGGCGTGGCCGGGCCCGTGGCGCCGTACTTTGTGGACGAGGTGGCCGATGCCGCCCAGCCCGGCCGCTGGCCGCGCCCGGGCCTCACGGTGCTGCACTTCGCCAACAATCACGCGGTCTATGCCATCACCTGGCTGGCGCTCGCGGCCATGTCCGCCGCTGCGGCGGTGTACCTGTGGCGCGAAGAACGCCGGCGCGTGCCCGCCTGATGTCCACCCCAGCCCCCACCGCCGAAGCCGTGGCCGTGGCGCCCGAGCGGCGCGCCGGACAGGCCAACCTGCGCCAGCTGATCGAACTGCGCTGGCTCGCCGTGGGCGGGCAACTCGCCACGGTGCTGGTGGTGCACGCGGGCTTGAGCATCGCGCTGCCGTGGGCCGAGATGCTCAGCCTGCTGGGCATCCTGGTGGCGTTCAACCTGTTCAGCCTGTGGCGGGCGCGGCTCACGCAGCCGGTGTCGCAGATCGAGCTGTGTGTGGCGTTGTTGGTCGATGTGGGCGTGCTCACCGGCCAGCTCTACCTGGCCGGCGGCAGCGACAACCCCTTCATCTACCTCTACCTGCTGCAAGTGGCCGTGGCCTCGGTGCTGCTGCGGCCGGTGTATTTGCTGGCGGTCATCAGCAGCGCGGTGTCGGGCTTTGTGATGCTGATGCAGTGGCACCGCCCGCTGGCGCTGGACCCCAACTTCCCCACGCTGCTGTCGCCCAACTACCTGGGTGGGCTGTTGCTGTGCTTCTTGCTGAACGTGGGCCTGGTCAGCGTGTTCATCGTGCGCATCAACCGCAACCTGCGGCAGCGTGATGCCGAACTGGCGGCCTTGCAGCAGCGTGCGGCCGAAGAGGTGCACATCGTGCGCATGGGCCTGCTGGCCAGCGGAGCGGCGCATGAACTCGGCACGCCCCTGGCCACGCTCAGCGTCATCCTGGGGGACTGGGCCCACATGGCGCCGTTCGCGGCCGAGCCCGAGCTGCGGGAAGAAATCGAGGAAATGCAGCGCCAGATCCTGCGCTGCAAAGCCATCGTCAGCGGCATCCTGATGTCCGCCGGCGAGATGCGCGGCGAGGCCCCGGCCTTGACCCGCTTGCCGGACTTCGTCGCCAAACTCGCGGCCGACTGGCGCCACGCCCACCCGCAGGCCGAACTCAGCCTGCAAGCTGACGCCTTGCCCGCGCGGGACATCATTTCCGACACCGCACTGCAGCAGGTCGTGGGCAACCTGCTGGACAACGCGTCCGAAGCCGCCCCCGGCTGCCCTCTGACGTTGCGCGCCACCTGCCCCGACGACGGCAGCTTGAGCCTGAGCGTGCTCGACGCCGGCCCCGGCTTCAGCGCCGACATGCTGGCCCACTTCGGGGACCCCTACCAAAGCAGCAAGGGCCAGCCGGGTCGGGGCATGGGGCTGTTCCTCAGCGTGAACGTGGCCCGCACGCTGGGCGGGCGGCTGCAAGCCCGCAACCGGCCGGAAGGCGGCGCCGAAGTGGTGCTCACGCTGCCCTTGGCGTCCTTGCTCCCCCGACAATCCGCGCCCCATGCCCCAAGCCGCTGAACACGACCGCCTGCTGCTCATCGTCGAAGACGACGACAGCTTTGCCCGCACGCTGGCGCGCTCGTTCGAGCGCCGCGGCTGGCGGGTGCGGCGCGCCACCGGGCTGGACGACCTCAAAACCCTGCTGGACGCCTTGCCCGAGGACGAAGAACTCGGCCACGCGGTGGTGGACCTCAAGCTCGCCGGGGGCGCGTCGGGCCTGGCCTGCGTGCAGCATTTGCACGTCTGGGACCCGGAGGTTCTGATCGTCGTGCTCACCGGCTACGCCAGCATCGCCACCGCCGTGGAAGCCATCAAGCTGGGCGCCTGCCACTACCTCGCCAAACCGGCCAACACCGATGACATCGAGGCCGCTTTCGCCCGCAAGCAGGGCGACGCGGAGGTGGAAGTGACCGAGCGCCAAACCGCGTCCATCAAGACCCTGGAGTGGGAACGCATCCACGAGGTGTTGGCCGAGACCGACTTCAACATCAGCGAAACCGCCCGCCGCCTGGGCATGCACCGCCGCACGCTGGCGCGCAAGCTGGAAAAGCAGCGCATCAAGTAAGCCCGGCACGCCGCGACGGCTGTCGGCCAGCGCGCACGGCCTGAGCCCCCTCGGGTTGCCGAATGCCGCTCAGCCGATCAGTTCGTCCAGCAACACATAACTGCGCCGCCGCAGCGCATGACTGTGCACGGCGCAAGCCACGATGAACTCGTCGGCCCCGGTGCGCTCGGCCGTGGCGCGCAGGCCGGCCCGCACCGTGTCGGGCGAGCCCACGAGGGACTCGCTCAGCATGCGCTCCACCTGCATCTGTTCGGCCGGCGTCCACAGCGCATCCATGCTCGCCACCGGCGGCGGCAGCTTGCCGCGCCAGCCGCGCACCATGCCCAGAAACCGCTGCTGCACCGAGGTGAACAGGTGCCGGGCTTCCTCGTCGGTGGGCGCCACGATCACGTTCAAGCCCACCGCGGCGTGGGGCCGTGGGTGGCGCTCGCTGGGGCGGTAGGTGCTGCGATAAATCTGCAGGGCCTGCATCAGCATCTCCGGCGCAAAGTGCGATGCGAACGCGAACGGCAAGCCCAGGTAGGCCGCCAACTGCGCGCCATAGAGGCTCGACCCCAGCAGCCAGATTGGCACCGCCGTGCCCTGGCCCGGCACGGCACGCACCGGGGCGTCCGCCGCTGCGGGGCCCAGGTAGCTTTGCAACTCCAGCACGTCGTTCGGGAAGCCGTCTTCCCCGGTGCTTTCCAGGCTGCGGCGCAGGGCGCGCATGGTGGGCCGGTCCGTGCCCGGCGCACGGCCCAGGCCCAGGTCGATGCGACCCGGAAACAACTCGGCCAGCGTGCCGAACTGCTCGGCAATCGTGAGCGGCGCGTGGTTGGGCAGCATGATGCCGCCGGCCCCCACGCGGATGCGCGTCGACGCCGCCGCCAGCTGCCCGATCAGCACTGCCGTGGCCGAGCTGGCCACGCCCTCCATGTTGTGGTGCTCGGCCACCCAATAGCGCTGGTAACGCAGGCCATCGGCCAGCTTCACGAGGTCCAGGCTGTTGAGCAGGGCCTGGCGGGTGGTGTCGCCGTCCACGACGGGGGCGAGGTCCAGGATGGAAAGCGGGGGCAGAATAGACATGGCGGCATCTTGCCGAGGCTGGCGTGGCCTTGTCAGCGCGGGGCCTCTGGCGCCAGGGCTTTGCCCATGAACACGCTCAGCGGGTGGTCCGGGTAGTCGCCAAACGGGCCGCGCCGCTCGTATCCCTCGCGGACGTAGAACGCCAGCGCCTCGGGCTGATATGGCCCGGTCTCCAGCATCAACTGCCGGCAGCCGCGCTCACAGGCCGCCCGCTCCAGCGTGCGAATCAGCGCTTGCGCCACGCACTGGCCGCGCGCCGCCGGGCGCACGAACATGCGCTTGATCTCGCCGTACGCATCGCTGAGCACCACGGCCGCGCATCCCACCGCCGTGCCTGCTTCATCTCGCGCCACGGCGAACAGCACGTGAGGCTGGCACAGCGAGCTCAAGTCCAGCGCGTAGCGCGCCTCGGCGGGGTAGAGGCTGTCTTGGTAGGCGTCCAGCTCCGCGATGAGGGCAATGACCTCGGGCTGGTTGGCGGTTTCGAAGGCAATCAGGAGCATGGGGCGAAGCTTCTCATGCCACCAGAGGCCCAGGCCCAGCCTGGGCGCCCGCGCCTTCAGAGAGCATGAACCGCCCGAACGAGTTGCGGGGCGTCGGGATGCGCGCGCAGCCGCATGCCGAACTCCCGCGCCAGCGCCAGCATGCGCCGGTTCTCGGCCAGCACGTCGCCGAACAGTGTGTGCACGCCTTGGCGGCGGGCGTCGGTGATGAGGTGGGCCAGCAGGCGCCGTCCCAGGCCGCGCCCTTGCAAGTCGTCAGCCACGGCGATTGCGAACTCGGCCACCGCCGGGCGTGCCGGGTCGCGCATGAAGCGCGCATCGGCAATGACCACCGACCCTTCGGCCAACGGCAGTTCCACCACCCAGGCCCGGTGCAGATGTTGATCCACTTCGGTCAACAGCTTCAGCAGCGCAGGGCTCAGTCGGTGCAGCCCGATGTGGAAGCGCTGGTGGCGCGAGTCCAGCGACAAGCCGTTGAAAAAGCGCTCTTCGGCCGCGGCGTCGTCGTGCCGGAAATGGCGCACGGTGGCTCGCTCGCCGCCGGGCAGTTGCCAGGTCTGCGGCGCCTGCGCGCCAGCGAGCGCCGCGGGGCTCTGCGCTTCAGTGGTCACGGCCGGGCCTCGGTCGCCAGCCGCAGGTCCAGCACCGCCGGGCCGCTCAGCGCGCTGATGGTCACGCCCTCGCCGTTGGGCACCACAAAGCACTGGCCAGGTTCCAGCACAAAGTCGCGCCTGTCGTGGTCCACGGTGATCCACAGCGTGCCGGCCGCGCTGCACAGGTGGGTGGCGCGCGCATCGGGCAGGCGCGAGGTTTGGCCACGTTGCAGCAGCAGCCGGGTCTTGGGTGGGGTGTCGATCAGCATCGTGGGCTCCTCATCCGGCCGCACTGCATGCGGTGAAGTCATGCTTGCGGTGCGACCGCGTGGCATGGATAGTGGCTGCCAGCGCCGCACCCGACAAACGATGATTCGGAAGGCTTCGCATTCCTTCAGTGCATGCAAAACAAACCGCTCGATCACCTGCCGCCGCTGCAACTGCTGGCCGCTTTTGAGGCCGCCGCGCGCCACCTGAGCTTCACGCAGGCGGCGCAGGAGCGCTTCGTCACGCAGTCGGCCATGAGCCGGCAAATCCGCGTGCTGGAAGAAGCCTTGGGCGTGCCGCTGTTCGAGCGCCGCCACCGCGCGCTCGCGCTGACCGAAGACGGCCAGCGCTTGCACGCCGCCTGCGCCACGGCGCTGAACACCCTGCGCGTGGCCGTGCGCACCGTGCGCGAGCCGCACCAGCGCCAGGTGTTGGCGTTGACGACGACGCCGGGCTTCGCGTCGCTGTGGCTGATCCCGCGCCTCACGGCCTTCACCCGTGCGCATCCGGGCATTGATGTGCGGCTGGATGCCGGCTTGGGCAACCGCAACCTGGCCAGCGAGGGCTTCGATCTGGCCATTCGCTACAGCCCCGTGACCGCGCCGCAGGGCCAGGCCTTGTTTGCCGAGGCCATGCTGCCCGTCTGCAGCCCGCGCCTGGTGGGCGAGCTGGGCCTGCCGCTGCGCAAGCCGGCGGATTTGGCCCGTCACACGCTGCTGCACCTGGCCATGGACGGTGACAGCGCCGGCATGCCCGCCGAGTGGGAGCCGTGGCTCAACGCCTGGGGCCTGGCCGACCTGCGGCCGGCGGCGCGGCTGAGTTTTTCCAGCTATTCCGAGGCCATTGCCGCCGCCGTGGCGGGGCAGGGCGTGGCCCTGGGGCGGCGGCCGCTGGTGGACGCGCTGCTGGCCAGCGGCCAGCTCGTCACGCCGTTTGACGCCGGCATCGCCTCGGCGCGGGCCTATCGCCTCATCGTGGACCCGGCTGCGCGTTCAAGGCCGGCGGTGAAGGCCTTCGAGCAGTGGCTGTTGAAGGAGTGCGGCGCGGCAGAGGCTCAGCCCGCCAGCCCGGCGTAGACGTTCTGCACGTCGTCGTTGTCGTCCATCGCGGCCAGGAAGCTTTCCACCTCTTCCAGCTGCTCGGCCGTCAGGGTATCGGCCGCGATGGGGTTCTTGGGCCGGTAGCCCAGCTTGGCGCTCAGCACCGTGAAGCCGTGGGCGGGCAGGGCGCGGCTGACGAGGTCGAGGTCGGTCGGGTCGGTCAGAAAGACGGTCACGCCGTCTTCGTCCGCCGGCAGCAGGTCCTGCGCGCCGGCCTCGATGGCGGCCATGTCGGCATCGGCACCCGGCGTCGCCGGTTCGGCTTCGATGAGGCCGAGGTGGTCAAAGTCCCAGCTCACCGAGCCCGGCGTGCCCTGCTGGCCCTTGCGGAACAGCACGCGCATGTCCGACGCGGCGCGGTTGGTGTTGTCGGTCAGCACCTCCACCATCACCGGCACGCGGTGCGGCGCAAAGCCCTCGTAAATGACCTGCTCGAAGTGCACGGTCTCACCGGTCAGCCCGGCGCCCTTCTTGATGGCCCGGTCCAGCGTGTCCTTGGGCATGGACACTTTGCGCGCCGCCTCGACCGCCATGCGCAGCTTGGCGTTGTCTTTGGGGTCGGCGCCGTTGCGCGCCGCAATCATGATGTCCTTGGCCAGCTTGCCAAACAGCTTGCCCTTGGCGTTGGCGGCGATGTCTTTGTGCTTGGCTTTCCATTGGGCGCCCATGGGGTGTCCTGTCGCTGGTTGGGTTGAGCCCGTCGCGGCGTGGCCGAGTAAGGCGGGGCGCTACTGTACGGGGTAGTTCATCGGCGCAGCTTCACCGGCTCTGCTCCCAATGATCTGCAGCATTGGCCAGGACTTCGCAGTCGCAAAAGCCGCCGTGTTCGCGAAGCCAGGAGAGAACCTTGTCTTTCGGCTGCCGCCGCTCCAAAAGCCAGGATGTCGTGAATCGCAGGCTGTGGTCGCAGCCAGACTGCTCGACGCCGGCGTCAACCGCATCAAACAGCGATTCAAGCAATCCGTCGGCGATGGGAAAGGCGTCCCGTGCTAGCTGCTTTTGTTGAATCTTCCAGGCCTTCTTTCGATCTTGGTCGGTGGTGTTCATGTCGCTTCCTCCCACGGTCAGGCTAGTCCGAACTGCCCAGTGTGGCGGCCACTTTCCTCGTTTGCCCAGCCCGCCACACGGTGAGCGTCACCTTCTCCCCAATCTGCCGCGTCTCCAGCACCGACAGCATGTCATCCAGGTCCGCCACCGCCTGCCCGTCGACGGCGGTGATGACGTCCCCCTGCACGATGCGCCCGCTGCGGTCGCGGCCGAAGGGTTTCAGGCCGGCGGCGGCGGCCGGGCTGCCGTCGGCCACGTTGACCAGCAGCACGCCCTTGGGCGCGCCCAGGGCTTTGCCCAGGTTGTCGGGGCCGGAGGTCACGCCCAGCACGGGGCGGATGAAGCGGCCGTCGCGGATCAGCCGCGGCACGATGCGGTTGACCTCGTCCACAGGGATGGCAAAGCCGATGCCAGCGCTCGCCCCGCTGGGGCTGTAGATGGCGGTGTTGACGCCAATCAGCCGCCCGGCGGAGTCCAGCAACGGGCCGCCCGAGTTGCCGGGGTTGATGGCTGCGTCGGTCTGGATGGCGCCCTTGATGGTGCGGCGGGTGACGGACTCGATCTCGCGGTTCAATGCCGAAACGATGCCGGTGGTGAGGGTCTGGTCGAGCCCGAAGGGGTTGCCGATGGCGTAGACCTTTTGGCCCACCTGCAGTTCGCGGCTGGTGCCCACGGGAATGGCGGGCAGCTTGGTCGCCGGGGCTTCGATGCGCAGCACGGCGAGGTCACGGTCGGGGAAAGCGCCGACGAGCTTGGCGGGGAAGCTGCTTTGGTCGGCCAGCGTGACGGTGGCGCGGTCACCGCCCTGGATGACGTGGAAGTTGGTGACGATGTGGCCCGTGTCGTCCCACACAAAGCCGGTGCCCGTGCCGCTGGGCTGCTCGCTGGTGCGCAGCGAGAAGAAATCTCTTTGCACGGACAGCGTGGTGATGTGCACCACCGACGGGCTGATGCGTTTGAACACGCTGATGTTGTTCAGTTCCTCGGCGTCGAGCGCGCCGCGCGCGGCGACGGCGCGGGGCTGCGCCGGTGTCTTGGCTTCGGCATTGACGGTGCCGGCCGCCAGGCCGAGGATGCAAGCAAGGGTCAACAAGTGCTGGGTCATGAACCGAGCCAGGGAGCGATGGTGATGCGACGTATTTTGGTGGGGGCCGCGGCCCGGCGTTGGCGTGAGGCGTGCATGGCCACTTGGGCTGCGGTTGCAACGTTGGCCTTGTGGGCCCCGCAGGCCCAGGCGCAGCAGGTGTGGAAGTGCGAGGTGGACGGCCAGGTGCGCTTCAGCGACAAGCCGTGCCCGGGCACGGGTCAGCCGCTGGCCGAGCGCAAGCTGCAGGCGAATGTGGTGGAAGCCCTGAAGCCCGAAGTGGTGCACGCTGCGATGGGGCGCCCGCCCTTGGCGCCGGCCGACGGCGCGGGCGGGCCGCCGGCCAATGTGTGCCCCAGCGAGGGCGAGATCCGCAACATGGAAACGCGAGCCTCCTCCAACTCGCTGGGCGCGCCTGAGCGGCAGTTCATGCAAGACGAGGCCCGGCGCGCCTTGCAGTGCCGCGCTGGGCAGGGCCGCTACACCGAGGCAGACTGGGCCGTCAGCCGCGAGGCCCAGGCCGCGCAAAGCCAGTTGAGCGAGCGCGCACGGCAGGAGGCCCGGGCCCGGGCCGAGGCACGGCACAGTGCGGCGCACGCGGTGGAGGGCGACCGCATCGCCCAGCGGCGGCTGGAAGAAGAGAAGACGCAGCGGCGTAACCAGGAGCTGCAGCAGCGGGGCCAGAATCCGGCGTCCGCGCCCCGCCCCTGAGTTGTTGATGCCCTTGCCCCAGACTGGTTCCGAACGCAGCGACCGCCTTGATGCCTTGCGTGGCTTCGCCATCGTCTGGATGGCGGTGTTCCATTTTTCGTTCGACCTGAACCACTTCGGCTGGATTCAGCAGAACTTCTACCGCGACCCGTTCTGGACTTGGCAGCGCACGGCCATCGTGAGCCTGTTCCTGTTCTGCGCGGGGGGCGGGCAGGCGCTGGCGATGCAGGCCGGGCAGGGCGCGCGGCGGTTTTGGCGGCGCTGGGCACAGGTGGCCGGCTGCGCGCTGTTGGTGTCGGCCGGGTCGTGGGTGATGTTCCCGAACAGCTGGATCAGCTTCGGCGTGCTGCACGGCATGGCGGTGATGCTGCTGCTGTTGCGCCTGGGCTTGAGCCGCCTGCCCAACATCGTGCTGCTGGTGCTGGCCGCGTTGGCGGTGGCGGCGCCGCAGGGGGTGGCGAGCGCGCTGTTCGACACCCGCTGGACGAACTGGGTGGGCTTGGTGACGCACAAACCCATCACCGAAGACTACGTGCCCGTGCTGCCCTGGTTGGGCGTGATGCTGCTGGGCTTCGTCGTGACCCGCGCCCGGCCGGCCGTGTGGCATGGCCCGGCGCCGCGCCCGCTGGCCGTGCTGGGGCGGTGGTCGCTGAGCTTTTACATGGTGCACCAGCCGGTGCTGATCGGCGCGCTGACGGCGGCGCAGTTCTTCAGGGGAGCGTGATGAAAACCAAGGTCTGGCTGCTGCTGGCAGCCTGGGGGGTGTGGGCGGCCGGTGCCGCAGTGGCCGCGCCGTTTGTGTGGCCGAACGGCGCGAAGGCGGCCGTGAGCCTGGGCTATGACGACGGGCTGGACAGCCAGCTGGATCACGTCATTCCCCAGCTGAACAAGCGCGGCCTGCGAGCGAGCTTTTACGTGCCCATCAACGGCCCCACGCTGCCCGGCCGTCAGAACGAATGGAAGGCCGCCGCGGCCGCGGGCCATGAACTGGGCAACCACAGCCTGTTCCACAGCTGCTCCGCCACCGGGCCGGGGCGCGAGTGGGTGCAGCCGCACCGCAACCTGGACCGCCAACTGGCCGCCGCCGTGCAAGAACAGGTGCTGGCCGCCAACACCTGGCTGCAGGCGCTGGACGGGCAAACGCGCCGCACCTTCACGCCGCCGTGCCTGGACATGAAGGCCGGCGGCCAAGACTTTGTGGCAGCGCTGAAGCCCCATTTCGTGGCGTTTCGCGCGGCCGGCCCGGGCCTGTTGACCGACACCACGCAGTTGGACCCGTACGCCATGCCGGTGTACTTCGTGGAGGGCTACTCGGGCGAGCAGCTGATTGCGCTGGTGGAAAAGGCCGCGGCGCAAGGGGCGATGGTGTCGCTGCTGTTCCACGGTGTGGGCGCCGAGCACCTGAGCGTGACCCGCGAGGCGCACGACCAGTTGCTGGACCACCTGGCCCAGCACCGCGCGCGCTTCTGGACGGACACCATGGTCAACATCAGCCAGAACGCGCGCCGGCAGGCCAGCCGCTGAGGCGAACCGCCGACAATGCGCCCATGAGCTCTCCCAAGTCCGTCCTGTTCGGCTTTCATGCCGTCACCGTCCGCCTCAAGACCCACCCCGACTCGGTGGCCGAGGTGCATTTCGACCCGGCCCGGCGTGACCAGCGCATGCGGGCCTTCATCGAACGGGCCAAGGACGCCGGCGCCAAGCTGGTGGAAAGCACCGACGAGCGCCTGAGCCAACTGGCCGGCAGCCCGCGCCACCAAGGCGTGGTGGCCCGCGTGGCCACCATCGCCCAGCCGCATTCGCTGGACGACGTGCTGGACGCCGTGGAAGGCCCGCCGCTGGTGCTGGTGCTGGACGGCGTGACCGACCCGCACAACTTGGGCGCCTGCCTGCGCGTGGCCGACGGCGCCGGCGCGCACGCCGTGGTCGCCCCCAAGGACCGGGCCGTGGGCCTGAACGCCACGGTGGCCAAGGTGGCCAGCGGCGCGGCCGAGACCGTGCCCTACCTGATGGTCACCAACCTGGCGCGCACGCTGAACGAACTGAAGGAGCGCGACATCTGGGTGGTGGGCACCTCCGACCAGGCCGAGCGCTCCATCTACGACCTGGACTTCACCCGCCCCATCGCCTTCGTGCTGGGCGCCGAGGGCGAGGGCATGCGGCAGCTCACCGCCAAGACCTGCGACGAACTGGTGCGCATTCCCATGGCCGGCGCGGTGGAAAGCCTGAACGTGTCGGTGGCCTCGGGCGTGTGCCTGTACGAGGTGCTGCGCCAGCGCACGGCTGCGGCCCGTCGATAATTCCGACTATTCAGTAGAAATAAGGAACGCGTCATGGCCGTCATCGAAGTCAAGCACCCCCTCGTCAAGCACAAGATCGGCCTGATGCGGGAGGCGGACATCTCGACCAAGAAGTTCCGCGAACTGACCGGTGAAGTGGCGCGCCTGCTGACCTACGAGGCCACGGCCGACTTCCCGCTGGAGAAGGTCACCATCAACTGCTGGAGCGGCCCGGCCGAGATCGACCAGATCGCCGGCCGCAAGGTCACGGTGGTGCCCATCCTGCGCGCAGGCCTGGGCATGCTGGACGGCGTGCTGGATATCCTGCCCAACGCCAAGGTCTCCGTCGTCGGCCTGGCGCGTGACCATGAAACCCTCAAGCCGGTGAACTACTTCGACAAGTTCGTCGGCAACCTCGAAGCCCGCACCGCGCTGATCATCGACCCGATGCTCGCCACCGCCGGCAGCATGATCGCGACGGTGGACCTGCTGAAGGCGCGCGGCTGCAAGGACATCCGCGCCCTGGTGCTGGTGGCCGCGCCCGAGGGCGTGAAGGCCCTGAACGACGCCCACCCCGATGTGCGCTGCTGGACGGCCGCCATCGACAGCCACCTCAACGAGGTGGGCTACATCATCCCGGGCCTGGGTGACGCCGGCGACAAGATCTTCGGCACGAAGGAGGGTTGACCCCTCGCTTGGTGCACCGAGTCGGCTTGGGGCGGCCCGGCGCTCGGCCCCAAACTCAGGCCAACACCTGCCTCAGCGCCTCGCGCAGCAGCGCCAGCCCTTCGTCCACTTCGTCCGCGCTGATGTTCAGCGCCGGCATCAGCCGCAGCAGATGCGGGCGCGGCGCGTTGAGCAGCAGGCCGACCGGTGACAAGGCCTGAGCGGCCGCCACCACGGCGGGTGCGTCGTTGGACGGCAGTTCCACCGCACGCAGCAAGCCAAGCCCGCGTTCGCCGACCAGGCCGTGGTCCCGCACGATGGCCTGCAGCCCGGCGCTGAGTTGCTCGGCGCGGGCGCGCACCTCGGCCAGGAATGCCGGCCGGCACACCTCGTTCACGATGGCCAGCCCCACGGCCGCCATCAGCGGAGCGCCGCAGAAGGTGCCGCCCTGGTCGCCCGGCTCGAAGCAGTTCAGCCCTTCCCGGCAAAGCAGGGCCGACAGCGGCACGCCGCCGCCCAGGCCCTTGGCCAGGGTCAGGATGTCGGGCTCGACGTCGTAGTGCTGGAACGCAAATGCCTGGCCGCAGCGTCCCACGCCGGTCTGCACCTCGTCCGCGATCAGCAGCACGCTGCGCTCGCGGGTCAGCGCGCGCAGCTCGCGCACAAAGCCTGGGTCGGCCAGCACCACGCCGGCCTCGCCCTGCACGAACTCGATCATCACGGCCACGGTCTGCGGCGTGATCGCCTGGGCGACCGACTCGATGTCGTTCAACCGCGCCTTGGCAAAGCCTGTGGGCATGGGGGCGTAGATGCGGTCCCAGCCCGGCTTCCCGGACGCGCTCATCATGGCCAGCGTGCGGCCGTGGAAGCCCTGCTCGAAGCTGATCACCTCGTGCGCGCCGCCGCGGTGGCGGCTGCCCCAGCGGCGGGCCAGCTTGACCGCGCCTTCATTGGCTTCCGCACCGGAGTTCGCGAGGAACACGCGGTCGAAGCCGCTCACCCGCACCAGCGCCGCCGCCAGGTCCAGCATCGGCCGGTTGAAGTAAGCCGGGCTGGGGTTCAGCAGGCGACGCGACTGGGCCAGCAGCGCCTCGGTGATGAGCGCCGGGCTGTGGCCCAGGCTGTTGACCGCCCAGCCCTGAATCAGGTCCAGGTGGCGCTTGCCCTGTTCGTCCATGAGCCACGCGCCGTGGCCTTCCACGAACACCGTCTCCGGCCGTTGCGTGATGGTGATGAGGTCGTGTCCGAGGAGGCTCATGCGGCGTCCTTCCAGTCGTAGTCCATCTGCCGGGCGGTGCGCAGGGCCAGGTCTCGGCTGTGCAGTCGCTCGACGAGGTGCAGGCTCATGTCGATGCCGGCGGAAATGCCGGCCGACGTCACCACGGGGCCTTCGTCCACCCAGCGCACGCCCTCGCGCACCGAAACCGCCGGGCGCAGCGCGCGCAGGTCGTCCAGGTCTTCCCAGTGGGTGGTGGCCGCCAGGCCGTCCAGCACGCCGGCTTGGGCCAGCAGCAGGGCGCCGGTGCAGACGGAGGCGAGCAGGCGCGTGCTGCCACGCTGCGCAGCGATCCACGCCAGCGTCTCTTGCTGCCGCAGTTCGGCGCTCACCACGCCGCCGGGCACGATGGCGCAGGTCAGCGGCGGGTGATCGGCCAGCGTGGCGTCGGGCGTCAGCGCGAGGCCGGCGCGTGCGCGCACCGGTGTGCGGTTGCGGGCCAGCGTGGTCACCGCGAACAGCGGGTCAGCCCCGGCCGCCTGGCTGCGGGCACGCACGCGCGCGGCGGTGGTGAACACCTCGTAGGGGCCGGCCATGTCCAGCAGCTCCACCTCGTCAAAAACCAGAATGCCGATGTGCATGGGGTTGCGGCCTCCTGCCGCGATGGGGTTGTTCATGGCCGGCAGTGTGCGGCGCACGGGTTGTGGCCGCCAGGACGCAGTTCCCACCTTTTCTGCCACACTGGCCGCATGACCTGTCGCATCGCCTTCGTGCTGTTTCCGGGCTTTCAGCAGCTGGACCTGGCCGGCCCCATGGCTGTGTTTGAGGTGGCGCGGTTGGAGCGACCGGGCAGCTACCAGTGGCGGTTGGTGGCCAGCACGCCGCCCACGGCGCGCAGCTCGGCGGGCGTGGAGTGGCCGGTGCAGGGCCTGCCGCGGTCGCTGGGGGAACTGGACTTGGTGATGGTGATTGGCGGCGACGGGGTGGACGCCGCCTGCCAAGACGCCACGCTCATGGCCTGGCTGCGGCGAGCGGCGCGTTCCGGCGCCCGCATGGCCAGCATCTGCAGTGGCAGCCTGGTGCTGGCGGCCGCCGGCCTGCTGGATGGGCGCTCGGCCACCACGCACTGGTCCCGCGGCCGGCAGTTCGCGCAGGACTACCCCCGGGTGCAACTGGAGCCCGACCGCATTTACGTGCGCGAGCCCGCCCAGCGCGGCACCGGCTTGCCCGAGGTGTGGACGAGCGCGGGCATGACGGCTGGCATCGACCTGTGCCTGGCCTTGCTGGCGCACGACCTGGGCGAAGACGTGGCCCGCGAGGCCGCCCGCCAACTGGTGGTGGAACGCCGCCGCCCGGGCGGGCAGTCGCAGTTCTCACCGCTGCAAGACCTGCAGCCGCCGGACGGCCGCTTCGCCCCTCTGCTGGACGCGGTGCGCAACGACCTGGCGGCAGACCACAGCGTGGAAGCCCTGGCCGCCCGCGCCTGCATGAGCCCACGGCACTTCGCCCGCTGCTTCCGGGCCGAAACCGGCACCACGCCAGCCCACGCCGTGGAGCGCCTGCGGGTGGAAGCCGCTCGCGCCGCGCTGGAGGCGGGCGCCACCTCGGTGCTGCGCGTGGCGCAAACCTGCGGCTTCGGACAGCCCGAACGCATGCGCCGCGCGTTCGTGCGGCTGACCGGCCGGCCGCCGACGGCCTTCAAGCCGTGAAATCAGACCAACCCCAGCGCCCCCAGCACCCCGCCGCCCAGCACCATCCACACCAGGCTCAGACGGGACTTCACGGTCAGCAGCACGGTGACGGCGATGAGGGCGAGGGTGCCCAGGCGGTGGTCGTCCACGCGCAGGAAGGGCAGGGCCAGCAGCCAGCCGGTGGCGATGATGAGGCCGAGCGTGAGCGGCATCATGCCGGCGGAGAACGACCGCAGCGCGAGGTGCTGGCGGTTGGCGCGCGCCCAGCGGGTGGCCGAGAGCGTGAGCAGCGTGGACGGCAGCATGATGCCGGCCATGGTGGTGAGCGCGCCGGGCAGGCCGGCCACGTGCCAGCCCAGCACCGCCACGAACAGGATGTTGGGCCCGGGCGCGGCCTGGGCCAGGGCGATGGAGGTGGTGAACTCGGTTTCGGTCAGCCAGCCGGTGCGGTCCACCAGAAAGCGGTGCATCTCGGGCACGGTGGTGATGGCCCCGCCGATGGACATGGGCGACAGGGCCAGGAAGTGCAGGAACAGGCGCAGGTAGTCGTCCCAGCTCATTTGAGCCTCCACCACGCCAGGGCCATGCCCGCGCCACCCACCAGCGCCAGCACGCCAATCAGCGGCCAGCGCAGCAGGCCGATCAGCACAAAGGCCGCCAGGGCGAGGCCCAGGGCGGCATGGCGGCCCAGCGGGCTTTGGTTCAGCGCCGTCAGCAGCTTGAAGCCCGTGGCCAGCACCAGGCCGGCGGCCACGGCGCCCATGCCGCGCAGGGCGTTCACGGCCAGCGGCACATCGCGCAACTGGCCGTAGGCGGCGGCCAGGCCCAGCACGATGACCGCGGGCATGGACAGCATGCCGGCCAGCGCCGCCATGGCGCCCCGGGTGCCGAAGAAGCGGTCGCCCACCATCATGGACAGGTTCACCACGTTGGGGCCGGGCAGCACCTGGGCGATGGCGAGGGTCTCGACGAACTCCTCACGCGTCATCCACTGCAGGCGTTCCACCAGCTCACGCTGGGCCACGGCCAGCACGCCGCCAAAGCCCTGCAGCGCCAGGCGCGTGAAGGCCAGGTAGAGCTGGGTGGCCGAGGCCGGGCGGTTCACCGGTGAACCTTCAGCGCCTCGGGGTTGACGATGTTGCTGGGCTGGCCGCCAATGAAGTTCAGCACGTTGTCGAACGCGGCGTCGAAGTACATCTCGTAGCTGTCCTGCTCGACGTAGCCCACGTGCGGCGTGCAGACGGCGTTTTCCAGGCGCAGCAGCGGGTGGCCTTGCAGGATGGGCTCGGTCTCGAACACGTCGATGGCGGCCATGCCGGGGCGGCCGCGGTTCAGGGCCGACACCAGCGCGCCTTCGGTCACCAGCTCGGCCCGCGAGGTGTTGACGAAGAGCGCCGTGGGTTTCATGCCCGCCAGGTCTTCGGGGGTGACGATGCCCCGGGTGGTGTCGCACAGGCGCAGGTGCACCGAGACCACATCGGCTTCGGCAAAGAAGGCCTGGCGGCTGTCGGCGGCGCGGTAGCCGTCGGCCTCGGCGCGCAGGCGCGAGGCCTCGCTGCCCCACACCATCACCTGCATGCCGAAGGCCCGGCCGTAGCCGGCCACCAGCTGGCCGATCTTGCCGTAGCCCCACACGCCCAGCGTCTTGCCCCGCAGCACCATGCCCACGCCGAAGTTGGCGGGCATGGAGGCGGCCTTCAGGCCGGCTTGCTGCCAGGCGCCGTGCTTGAGGTTGCCGATGTACTGCGGCAACCGGCGCATGGAGGCCATGATGAGCGCCCAGGTCAACTCGGCCGGCGCCACCGGGTTGCCGCCGCCTTCGGCCACGGCAATGCCCAGGCGGGTGCAGGCGTCCACGTCGATGTGGCTGCCCACGCGGCCGGTTTGGGAGATGAGCTTGAGCTTGGGCAGCTTCTCCAGCAGCTGGCGGGGGAAGGCGGTGCGCTCGCGGATCAGCACCAGCACCTCGGCGTCGCGCAGCCGCACCGACAACTGGCCGATGCCTTTGACGGTGTTGGTGAACACCTTGGCGTTCAGGGGCTCCAGCTTGGCTGCACAACGCAGTTTCCGGACTGCATCCTGGTAGTCGTCAAGAATGATCACGTTCATACGGACGTCGATTTTGCCCTGCGGTCTGCAGGGCTCGGCTCGAGGTGGCAATATGGGTTTCCCTCAATGGAGACTTCACCAATGACGACCCTTTCCATGCATGACGCCAGCGCGCCGGTTTTCGCCAAGATGCTGGGCAACATGCTCTCGTGGCTGGAAGCCGCCAAGGCCCACGCCGCGGCCAAGAACTTCTCGACCGACGTGTACCTGACCCTGCGCCTGGCGCCGGACATGCTGCCGTTCACCAAGCAGATCCAGATCGCCAGCGACGCCGCCAAGGGTGCCGTGGCCCGCTTGGGCGGCGTGGACATTCCGAAGTTCGACGACAACGAGGCCACGCTGGACGAACTGGCCGAGCGCATCCGCAAGACGCTGGCGTTCGTGCAGTCGGTGCCGGCGGACAGCTTTGCCGGCAGCGAAACCCGCGAAATCACCATCCCCCGCCGCGTGGGCGACCCGCTGAAGTTCGACGGCAGCACCTACCTGCGCCACTTCGCGCTGCCCAACTTCTACTTCCACGCCACCACCACCTACGCGCTGCTGCGTCACGCCGGCGTGCCGCTGGGCAAGACGGACTTCCTCGGCGCCTGAGCGCCTGCCAGCCGGGAATTGCTGCGCAAAACGCAGCCAATTCCCCTGGCCTGCGGCGGGGTGGCGGGCTGAGAATCAGGGGAATCTCCCATCAAGCCGCTCGCCGCATGGACATGTCGACGCCCCCCGCCGCTCAGCCGCAAGGCCCTGCCATGGTTGAGCATTGGCTGGCGCAGGCCCGCAGCGGCCAGTGGCCGATTGCCCAGTTGCTGGACTGCGCCAGTCGCCTGCAAGCCGCAGGCGCGCTGGAAGCGGCGGCGCTGCTGTACCAAACCTGGGTGTCCAGCACCGAGTCGCCGGTGCGGCACGTGGCCTTGTTCAACTGGGGGGCGGTGTTGGGCGAGCTGCGCCGCCCGAAAGACGCTGAAGCCGTGTACCGCATGGCGCTGGCCGTGGCGCCCAACTTCGCCCAAGCGCGCCTGAACCTGGGCCATCAGCTGGAACACCAGGGACGCGAGGCCGAGGCCCTGGCCGAATGGGCCACGGTGTACGAGGACGAAAACCCGGTCAGCCTGGGTGCCGAGCCCCTGACGCTGCGCCTGCACGGCATGAACAACGCCGCGCGGCTGCTGGAGCAGCAAAAGCGCTACGTGGAGTCAGAAGCGCTGATGCGCCGCTCGCTGACGCTGGAGCCGCGCCAGAGCGATGTGGCCCAGCACTACGTGCACATCCGGCAAAAGCAGTGCGCCTGGCCGGTGTACGACACCTTCGGCGAGGTCACGCACAACTTCCTGCTGATGAGCACCTCGCTGCTGGGCATGCTCGACGAGAGCGACGACCCGGTGCTGCAGTTGCTGACGGCGCAGCGCTACGTGCTGGAACGCCTGCCCAAGGTGACCGCGGCGCCCTTGCACAAGGGCCGCAAGCGGGAAGGGCGCATCCGCATCGGCTACCTGTCGGGCGATCTGCACATGCACGCCGTGGGCTTGCTGACGGCCGAGTTGTACGGCCTGCACGACCGCAGCCGCTTCGAGGTGCATGCCTTCAGCTGGAGCCGCGACGACGGCTCGCCGCTGCGGGCCCGCATCAAGGGCAGCATCGACCACTACCACCCCTTGCACGGCGTGCCCGACCGCCAGGCGGCCGAAATGATTGCCGAGGCCGGCATTGATGTGCTGGTGGACCTGCAGGGGCTGACGAACGGCGCCCGCGCGGCCATCCTCACGCACCGGCCGGCGCCCATCCAGGTGAGCTACCTGGGCTTGCCGGGCACCTCGGCGATTCCGGGCGTGGACTGGATCTTGGCGGACCGCTTCGTGATGCCGCCCGAGTCGCTGCCGTACTACACCGAAAAGCCCATCTACCTGCCCCATTGCTACCAGGTGAGCGACCGGCAGCGCGAGGCCAGCGTGCCGCCCACGCGGGCGCAAGCCGGGCTGCCGGAAGAAGGCTTCGTGTTCTGTGCGTTCAACAACAACCACAAGATGAGCGAGCCGGTGTGGCGCTGCTGGATGCGCGTGCTGCGGCAGGTGCCCGGCAGCGTGCTGTGGCTGCTGGCGGACAACCCCTTTGCCCAGGCCAACCTGACCCGCGTGGCCGCGGAAGAAGGCATCGCCCCCGAACGGCTGGTGTTTGCGCCCCGCGCGCTGCCGGCCGACTACCTGGCGCGGTTTGCGGTGGCCGACCTGTTCCTGGACACCTTCCCGTACAACGCCGGCACCACGGCCAGCGATTGCCTCTGGATGGGCACGCCCATCCTCACCCGGTCGGGCAAGACCTACATCTCGCGCATGGCTGGCAGCCTGCTCACGGCCGTGGGCCTGCCGGACCTGATCACCACCAGCCTGGACGAGTACGAGCAGCGCGCGGTGCAGATCGGCAACCAGCCGGCGCGGGCGGCTTCGTACAAGCGCTACCTGCGCGAGCACGGGCGGAGTTCGCCGCTGTTCGATGTGCCGGGCATCGTGCGCGACATGGAAAACGAGTTCGAGCGCCTGGCGCTCGACGCGCGCCAGAAGGCCTAAATGCCGCAACGTCACGACCCCTTCTTCGACGGCCAGCCCCAGGCGGCCGGCTTGCGGCTGGCCGCCAACGGCGAGCCGCCGCCCGCGCCGGACCCGCTGGAGAACCTGGCCAGCCAGCCCGAGGGCGACCCACTGCTGCAAGCCCTGTCGTGGCTGACGCGCCACCACGGCAAGGCCCGCTCGCCCGAGTCGCTGCGCGCGGGTGCACCGGTGGAAGGGCTGCTGACGCCGGATTCCGCCATCCGCGTCATGCGGGAGGCGGGCTACAACGCCGGCCTGCTGCGCAAGTCCATCGACGACATCAACGGCCTCCTACTGCCGGCAGTGCTGCTGCTGGGCGGCGGTGACGCCTGCGTGCTGGTGCGCCGACTGGATGACCCGGCCGCCGTGGCGCCCGGCAGTTGCCGTTACGAGGTGGTGTTCCCGGGGCCGGAGGCGGCGGCGGTGCCGGCCACCACGGCCGAGCTGGAGCCCGAGTACAGCGGGTTCATGCTGGCGGTGTCGCCGCAGGACGAGGCGCACCGTGGTGCGCCCGAGGCTTCGCTGCTGCACCTGGGTGACCGGGGGCTGGATGCGCACTGGTTCTGGGGCACGATCAAGCGGTTCACGCCGTACTACCGGGCGTCCATGCTGGCGGCCCTGCTGTCCAACGTGCTGATGCTGGTGTCGGGGTTGGTGACCTCGGTGGTGTACGACAAGGTCATTCCGCACCAGGCCATGGTGACGCTCTGGACGCTCGCCGTCGGGGCTGCCGTGGCGCTGCTGTTCGACCTGTTCGCGCGGCAGCTGCGCTCGCACCTGATCGACCTGGCTGGCCGCAAGGCGGACCTCGTCATCAGCGCCAAGCTGTACCGCCAAACGCTGGGCGTGCGCATGGAGCACAAGCCCGCCTCGGCCGGGGCTTACGCGGCCTACCTGGCCCAGGTGGAGATGGTGCGGGAGTTCTTCACCGGCGCCACGCTGTCGGCGCTGTCGGACCTGCCGTTCCTGGTGATCTTCATCGGCATGACGTTTGTCATCGGCGGGCCCCTGGGCTGGGTGCTGGTGCTGGCGGTGCCGCTCATCTTGGGCCTGTCGTGGGCGATCCAGGGGGCGTTGCGCAATGCCATGCGCACCAACATGCAAGAGGCGGCGGACCTGCACGGCACGTTGGTGGAGTCGCTCGAAGGCCTGGAAGACCTGAAAACCTCGGGCGCGGAAGGCCGCTTCCTGCGCCGCTACGAGCGCACCACGGCCATCGTGGCAGACACGGCGCTCACGTCGCGCGCGCTGTCCAGCTGGAGCATGAACCTCTCCACCACGCTGCAGCAGGTGATCAACCTCGTGATCCTGGTGTGGGGCGTGTACCTCATCCATGACGGCGTCATCACCGCGGGGGCGTTGATCGGCTCCGTCATGTTTGCCAGCCGCGCGATTGCGCCGCTGGGCAGCCTGGTGAGCCTGGCCACCCGCTACCAGGGTGCGCGCGCGGCGATGTTGTCGCTCAACCAATTGATGAACGCGCCGGCCGAACGGGACGGTGCCCGCAACTACGTGCCGCTGGCCCAGGTGACGGGCAAGGTGGGCCTGCACGATGTGGGCTTTGCCTACCCTGCTGCGCCGACATCCCATGGCCAAACCACCGGGGGCACGGCCTCGCCCAAGGTGCTGCGCAACGTGACGCTGCGGCTGGAGGCCGGCGAGCGCGTGGCCATCCTCGGGCGCATCGGCAGCGGCAAGTCCACCATCTTGCGGCTGTTGGGCGGGCTGTACCAGCCGGCGGAAGGCATGGTGGAGGTGGATGGCATCGACCTGCGCCAGATCGACCCGGCCGAGTACCGCGCGCGGGTGGGCTTTGTGAGCCAGGAGCCCCGCCTCTTCTTGGGCACGCTGCGTGACAACGTGCTGATGGGCCGCGGCCACCTGGACGCCGCCCGCCTGGTGGAAGTGGCCAAGTTGACCGGGCTGGATCGCGTGGTGGCCAGCCATCCGCTGGGCTGGGACTTGCCGGTGGGCGAGATGGGGCAGTTGCTTTCCGGCGGCCAACGCCAGTTGGTGGCGCTGGCCCGGGCGTTGGTGACGCGCCCGCAAATTTTGTTGATGGATGAGCCCACCAGCTCCATGGACGCGCAAAGCGAAATGGCCTTCCTGCGCCAGTTGCGCGACGCGGCCGGCAACGCCACCTTGGTGGTGGTGACGCACCGCCCGGCGGTGCTGGAGTTGGTGCAGCGCATCGTGGTGGTGGATGGCGGCCGGGTGGTGATGGACGGCCCGCGCGACCAGGTGCTGGCCGCCTTGTCGGGTGTGCGCCCCACGGCGCCCAGTGAGGGCGTGCACATGCATCCGTCGGCGCAGCCGGTGCAGCGATCCGCCAGCGTATGAACAGCCTGAGCAAGGAAGAGGGCGCCTTCGTCAGCGCCATCCACGCCGCGCACATTGACGAGCCGCTGCCCCGGGCGACCTGGGCGCTGTATTTGCTGTGCGTGGTGGTGGTGGCCGCGATTGCGTGGTCGGCCCTCACCCATGTGGACGAAATCACCCGCAGCGACGGCCGCGTGGTGCCCGACGGCCGCGAGCAGGTGATTGCCAGCCTGGACGCCGGCATCCTGCGCGAGCTGAAAGTGCGCGAGGGTCAAGAGGTGCAGGCCGGTCAGGAGCTGGCGCTGCTGGACCCGACCCGTGTGGAAGCCCAGCAAAACGAAAGCCAGGCCCGATTGCTGTCGCTGAAGGCCGCCGCGGCGCGCCTGGAGGCCGAGGCCAACGGCCGCACCACCGTGCGCTGGCCAGCCGACATCGACCCCAAGGGCCGCTACGCCCAGGTTGAGTCCGAGGCGTTCGACGCCCGCAGGCGTGTGCTGGACGAGGCCGTGGGCTCCATCAACCGCAGCCTGGGCATGATCTCCAAAGAGCTCAAGCTGGCGCAGGACATGGCGCGCAGCGGCTTGATGAGCGATGTGGAGGTGATGCGGCTGTCGCGCCAGGTCAATGAGATCGAGCAGCAGCGCGCCGAGCGCGTGTCTCGCTACCGCCAGGAGGCCAGCCAGGAACTGGCCAAGGTGCAAAGCGACATGGCACAGATGGACGAGCAGATGGTGGTGCGGCAGGACGCGCTGACGCGCACCGTGCTGAAGTCGCCCGTGCACGGTGTGGTGAAAAGCATCAAGGCCGGCACCATCGGCGGCGTGATCGGCATGGGTGCGCCCATGCTGGAGATTTCGCCCATCGGGCCGCAGGTGCTGGTGGAGGCACGCATCAAGCCGCGCGACATCGGCTTCGTGCGGCTGGGGCAAACGGCCGAGGTGAAGCTGGCCGGCTACGACTTCAACACCTACGGCGGCCTGGAAGGCAAGGTCACCTACATCAGCCCCGACGCCGTGACCGAAGGCGACAAAACCGGCGAGGGCCACTACCGGGCCATCGTGACCGCCGAGCGCAACAACCTCAAGTACAAGGGAGAGGCGCTGCCGGTCATTCCGGGCATGACGGCCACGGTGGAAATCAAGACGGGCGAGCGCTCGGTGCTGAGCTACCTGCTGCGGCCCATGCTCAAGTCGCAGGAAGCGCTGCGCGAGCGGTAAAGCCGGGCCGGTGGCCCGCTTTTTCGGGCTTTGCCCGCGCGGGGAGGGTGGTCTAGTGACGGGACCATGTCGTACCTCCTCCGCTCCCTGTTGGTGCTGGCCTTGGCGGCGTCCGGTTCCTGGGCTCCGGCACAGACCCGTCCGCCCAAGAAACCCGCTGCGCCGGCCGCGGCCGTGCCGGTGGAGGCGCCGCCGTCCAGTCGCTGCAACGAGGACGATGCCGGCCTGTCGCGCATGGGGCGCGACATGAACACGCTGGAAACGGGGAGTGGCGACCCGCGATCGGAACTGCAGGCCTTGGTGGGCAAGACGCTGTCCCGCAGCAAGGGCGTGGGGGCGTTGCGCGCCTATTCAGAGGCCGCCCGGCAGGATTTGCTGGACGCCCAGGCGCAGTCGGGGCCGAGTGCTTCGTTGAACATCTCCACCACCGGCGTTCGGCTGAGCACCGGCTCGTCGTACACCGCCACCGGGGGGCAATACGCCGCCACCCTGAGCGCCGGTATGCCCTTGTGGGACGCTGGCCGCGTGGCCAAGCTCAGCGAATGGCGCAAGGAGCTCGCCACGGTGGCTGAGCAAGGCCAGCGCAGCTCCGAAGAGCAATTGGCGCTGACGGTCGTGTCCCTGGCGCTGGACCGCAGCCGCTACGTGCTGCAAGGGCAGGTGTACACCCAGTACGTGCGCAAGATGGCGTGCCTGGTGGATGCGCTGGAAATCATCACCAAGGCGGACCGCGGCCGCGCGAGTGAACTGGTGCAGGCACAGAAGAGCTTGCAGCAAGCCGACATGTCGCTGGAGCAGACGCTCTCCGCCCTGCGGCAAACCGAGGTGCGCTTGAAGCGCCTGGTGGGCGAGCCCCTGCCGCCGAGCATTGGCATGACACCGGCGCTGTCCTTGATGCCGGACCTGGAGCAGATGCAGTCGGACATCCTGATGGGGCCTGACATTGCGCAGGTGGAGGCGCAGGCTCGCTCCCAACGCAGCTTGGCCGAAGCCGTGATCGCGGGGCAGCGGCCCAGCGTCAACCTCACCGGCAGCATGGCGGCAGCATTGCGGCCCACCGCCTCAGGCGATGTCCGCACCACTGACATCGGCGCGGGGGTCAGCATCACCATTCCCATCCTGCAGCCGGGCGCTCAGGCCCAGGCCAGCGCGGCCATGCAGCGCTACCGCGCCACTGTGCTGCAGAAAGACGATGCGGTGGAAGCCAAGCGCTACCGCCTCTTGGAGATGCACGAACTGGGCACCTCCACGCTGGACCGCGCGCGGCGCATCGTCGAGATCCTGCGCAACAGCGACCGCGTGCGCGCCTCCACCCTGCAGCAGTGGCAGCAGCTGGGTCGGCGTTCGCTGTTCGACGTCATGGCCGCTGAGAGCGACTACTACTCCATGCGCGTGGCGCATGTGAACGCCATGTTCGACGCCCAACAAGTGGTCGCCCTGATCTGGAGCATGGGCCGTGGCGTGGTGACGCCGCTGCGCTGAGGCCATACTTGATGCCGACTCCCGCAAGAGGCTGAACCGATGTCCATTGACCGCTGCCAGATTTTTGATCTGCCCAAGATCCACGACCCGCGGGGCAACCTGACCTTCATCGAAGGCGGCGTGCACGTGCCCTTCGACATCCAGCGCGTGTACTACCTCTACGACGTGCCCGGCGGCAGCGAACGCGGCGGGCACGCGCACAAGAAGTTGCACCAATTCATCATCGCGATGTCGGGCAGCTTTGACGTGGTGCTGGACGACGGCAAAGACAAGAAGCGGGTTCACCTGAACCGCAGCTACCAGGGGCTGTACGTGTGCCCCATGATCTGGCGGGAGTTGGATAACTTCTCGTCGGCCTCGGTGTGCATGGTGCTGGCGTCGACGAAATACGACGAGTCGGACTACCACCGCGACTACGCGGAGTTCATGCGCGACCGCTGGGGTGCCAAGTGACGCCTGCGGTGCGTGTCCCCTTCCTGGACCTGAAGCGGCTCAATGCCGCACACGACGCCGGCATTCGCGCCGGCATCGAGCGCGTGCTGCAGTCGGGCTGGTATGTGTTGGGTCAAGAAGTCGCTGCGTTCGAGCAGGAGTTCGCCGCCTACTGCGGCACCCGTCATTGCATCGGCGTGGCTGACGGGCTGGATGCATTGACGCTCATCCTGCGCGCATACGGCATCGGGCCGGGCGACGAGGTATTGGTGCCGTCCAACACCTTCATCGCCACCTGGCTGGCGGTGTCGGCCGTAGGCGCCACGCCCGTGCCGGTGGAGCCGCGGGCGGCCACCCACAACCTGGACCCGGACCGCTTGCAGGCGGCCATCACGCCCCGCACCCGGGCCGTGATGCCGGTGCACCTGTACGGCCAGCCTTGCGAGATGGACGCCATTCAAGCCGTGGCGCAAGCCCATGGCTTGAAAGTGATTGAGGACGCCGCCCAGGCGCATGGGGCGCGTTGGCGTGGTCGGCGTGCCGGGGCGTTGGGCGATGCCGCGGGCTTCAGCTTCTACCCTGGCAAGAACCTCGGAGCCCTGGGCGACGGCGGTGCCATCACCACCGACGACGACGAACTCGCCGAGCGGCTGCGCCTGCTGCGCAACTACGGCTCGACCGTGAAATACCGGCACGAGGTGCAGGGCGTCAATTCACGCCTGGATGAGATGCAGGCAGCTGTGCTGCGCGCCAAGCTGCCGGCGCTCGATGCCGACAACGCGGCCCGTGCCCAGGTGGCGGCCTGGTACGACGAACTGTTAGGCGGCGCCGACTTGGTTCGCCCCGCGGTGGCGCCGGGCGCCGACCCCGTTTGGCACTTGTACGTGGTGCGCACGCCGCGCCGTGCCGAGGTGCAGGCGGCGCTGACCGCTGCGGGTATCGGTCACCTCGTGCACTACCCCACCGCGTGCCACCAGCAACCGGCTTACGCCCGGTCAGACGGCACCGTGTGGCCGGCATTGCCGATTGCCGAGGCCTTCCAGCACGAGGTGCTGAGCTTGCCGATGGCGCCTTACCTGAGCCGCGGGGATGTGGAACAGGTGGCGGGCGTTCTTCGAGCGGTGCTGGGCTGACGGCTGGGCGACAACCGCCCGCTCTCGCTGTGTCAGGGCAGGCCCCGGCCGGGGCCTCACGACTTGCCGACGTGCGGCAGCTGGCGCGGCACGTTGCGCGGCACCTTGAGCGGTGCCGCTCGAGCGCCGCTCAGCTGTGCGCAACGATGCCCCGCACCTGCGCTTCGAGCTCGTCCGTCGAGCAGTCCGCCGCGTTGGAGCACGCCTGGCAGGCGGGGGGCACGCGGCCCTCGAGCAGGGCTTGCCGGAACGCGCGGATGTCCGGCCCATCCAGTCCTTCGCCGGGGCGATGCAGGTTGCCCACCGGCGGCATGTCCGTCACGCAGCACGGGAAGATCGACCCGTTGGCAGCCACGGTGAATCGGGTCCAGGGTTGGGTGCACATCTTGGTGCGGCGTCCCGCTGGGGCTGCGGTGGCTGCGGCCGGCGTGGTCGATTCACCCGTGTTCAGCTGGGCCACCAACTGGTTGATGCGCTCGATCAGGTGCGGTTGCACCGACAGCGTGTAGCGCTTGGCCGTTTGCGCGAAATTGATGGCCTTTTGCAGCGTCTCGACCGAGCGGACGAACCGGGCTGGGTCGTGCAGGCCGATGGGGCGGATGTTGTTGACCGTCACTGCTTCGAACTCGTACAAATCCGATAGCGACAGGTGCTGGATCGGCAGCTCTGCCAGCATCACGGCGAGGTCGTACACGCCCTCGGCCGCTTCGGCGTAGACGGTGGCGTTCACGGTGAGGCGCGGCATGCGCACGCCGTGGGTCGTGCACCAAGTCTTGAGTCGCAGGATGTTGTAGACGATCAGCGACAGGTCTGATTTGCTGCGCACGGTGCGCGTCAGGTCGCGGTCTGCCGTGTCGATGGAAATCATGATGCCGTCCAGCTGGGCCAGCACCGCGAGCTCCGCCTCGCCGTATTTCAGGGCGAAATTGCTGTTGATGTGGATGAAGCTGTTCGGGTTGGCGGCTTTGCCGGCCGCAATCAGTCGCGGGAGGTCTTGCACCCAGTCTTTGTGGAAGGTGGACTCCCCGGTGCCGGCCAGCAGCAGTTCGCTGAAGCGCTCGCGTGCAATCAACGCCAAGGTCTGTTCCAAGGTGTTGGCTGGCATGTCCATGTCGCGGCCGGGGATCTGGTCGTCCCCAGGGTTGGACTTGCTGCAGTACTTGCACCGCAGATTGCAGCGCGACGTGTACTCCACCATCAACCCTTGCGGCCGCGCCTGCAGCAGTGCCGGGTCGGTCACCGACGGCATGGCCTGCATTGGCACCGGCCGGGGCATCTGCACGAGAGGGACGGTGGCAACGTTCATGAACAGTCCTCGCCTGATTGAAGCTGCTTGATTGGACGCTTGTGCGGCCGTGCTGAAGGCATGAAAACCCAGGTGCAGCCGGGATTGTTCCCGGGCCAGAGCGCGTTGTCGCGGTTTTTCGGGGGGGGGCGGGCGGTGCGTGCTCGGCCTCAGGCCGCGACAACGTAGATTTCGGCCGCGATGTCGGGATAGCGTTCACCCAGGTGCATGAAGGCGTCGAGCATGGCGGGCGTCCAGTCGCGGTCGATTTGCGCGTTGGACACGGGCTTCAACCAGTAGCCGCCGAACACCTGAAGTTGCATGCCGGCTTGGGTGAAGCAGGCGCGAAAGGACTCGGGGTTGAACACCCGTTGGTGGCCGTGGCGGTGGTCGAGCTCACTCATGGCGTCTTCCTGCGGCAGCAGCCCCATCAGTACAGCGGCCTGGCGGTGCAAGGACCGGGCGTTGGGCACCGCCGCGAAGACCTTGCCCCCTGGAGCCAGCCAGGTGCGCACCAGCTTGAGCACGGCCACGGGGTCCGTCACGTGCTCGAGCACGTGGCCCAACACGATGGCCTGGAACTGACGGCCAGGATCGAAATCCTCGAACAGCGAGTGGTGGACCTTGGCATGCGGAAAGCGTTGGCGCAGGCCGTCGCAGTACACGTCCGAGCCCTCCAGCAGATGCAGCTCGCTGCGTTCGGCGGCGATGAGTTCCGTCATGACGCCCTCGGCAGGTCCCATCTCCAGCAGCGCACCGGCGGGCAGGTACCGCCGCGCGATGGACCAGCTATGCCGGATCATGCTGCCATTGCAGCCCAAGGCGTAAATGGAGTCCCGTGCGATGGCGTCGAGCGTGTCGGTCTGGCTCATGAGGGCAGGGCCGCCAGCGCGGCGGCGAAGTCAGGGTAGGAGGGCTGGCCGCGGCGCTGCCAGAAGGCGGCCGAACGCATACCGCCGGCCAGCGCCGCGAAGGGTACGCCCGCGGCAGCTGCTGCATCGGCGTCGGTTTCGGCATCGCCAATGAAGCCCTGTGCTCGCAAGCGCCCCAACTCGGTGGCCTTGCAGCGTGCAGCGTCGTGTGGCGATACCACGATCAGGTCATCCACCAGGTGCAGCAGCCCCAGGCGTTGCACTTGTTGGTGCACCATCGCGCGGCAGCGGCGGGCGGTCAGCACGACGGCCCGTACGCGCCGTGCGGTCAGGCTCTCTGCCACGGTGGGCAGCAGGCGGTCGTAGCCCAGCCAGGGCCAGGTTTCGATGTCGCGGGCCCAGGCTTCGGCGCGGGCATGCGGCGATGGGTGGCCCAAGGCTCGGAGGGCGCTCACGTTGGAGGCCCCTTCGCGTTTGGCGGCCCAGTAGCGGGGGATGAAGTCTTCGTCCAGCGCATCGCCACCGCACACGTGGCGCATCAGTCTCTGATGGCGCGGCGCGCAGGACACAAGCGTGCCGTCCAGGTCGAGCGCGATCACAGGCTTCACAACGGGCTCAGCATCTCAAAGTACTGCCGCGTTACCGCGCAGCGCGCATGGTGCCGCTGCAGCCGCTGCTGCCATTGCGCATCACCCAACTGCTGCGCGAGATGTGCGCCGTGAAAATCGCTGCCGTTGGCTGCGCTCATGGCTGTGCCAGCGCCCAGTCGGGGGTTGATGTCCGTCACCGCCAGGCGGTCGCCGTCGGCCATGGCTTGGAAGCAAAACGGTGTCTCCACACCGGTGGCGCGCACCAGCGCCTGGGCCAGCGCCTCCATGCCGGCATGAGGCGCGATGCGGGCTTTGGTGCACACGCCGCTCTTGGTTTCCATGCGCTCGCGCACTGACACGAACACATTGCCGCCGCCAAGCGGAAAGCAGTCGGCGGTGAATTCGGGGCCGGCCAGGCCCTCTTGCAAAAATGCGCCAGCCGGCAAGGTGCAAAGCATGCTGGGCTCCGCCACTTCCCAGGTGCCTCGGCCGCCAAAGCTGCCAGGTTGCTTCGCAAACACGCGCTGGCCGCGGGCCAGTCGTGCGGCGGCAGCATCGACGGTCAGGGTTCGCGGGCTGTCGATCTCCCATGCGGCGAGCGCGTCGGCATAACGGTCTTTCGCCAGCGCCAATGCCGTGAAACCGGCATGGGGGGCCAGCACCGTTGCGTTGATCTGGTGCCGGTGCTCGGCCGCGAAATGAATCTCCGGGTCGATGATGGGCAGATAGTGCGTCACGCCCTCGGCCTCGACGAGGGCCTGCAATTGCTGCAGGTAGGCGGGGCCGGCCTGGAACAGGGGCCAACGCACGTGGGTCGAGGCCAGTTGCGCCGCCGTGCACCAGGGCTGCTCGTTCGTGTCAGCGGTGATCAGGCGAACGTGCGGGAACTGCTGCGCCAGCGCCAGCGCATAACCCCATGCCGTGCCCGTGCCCGCGGCTGTGATGAGAAAGGTGGCAGGGCGGTTGCTCATCGGGCCATTGTGGAGGCGGGGTGCCTGACTTGAGCACCGGAGATGTCCGGTAATTCCCGGCTTATGCGGGTGTGCGCGCCCACTAGACTGGCCAGCCGTTGCACGCTGCCGACCCGACGATGACCTCTTTCCTGGAGCTGGTGAACCGCCTGGAGGCGCTCCAGGCGCAGGGGCAATGGCCGGCGGTGTTGATCGAGATCAGCAACACCGTCATCGGCTTGCTGAGTGACCCGCGGGCCAAGGGGCTGGTGTTCGGGTCCGCAGAGATGGACCGTTTCTGCCTGGCCGCCGGCGCGCTGGCTGCGCAGCAATTTCAAATCCAGCCGGCAGGCCAGATGCAGGCCGGGTTGGCGGTGCACGTGGCGACGGAGCTGTACGACGGGCAGGGCGGCCATTCGCTCGCGCTCAAGGACGTGATTCGCGCCCGACCAGACCTCCACCACGTGGTACTGGTTACCAACCTGCATGACCGTGAGCTGCCGCTGGCCCGCTTCGCGCACGACCTGGGCCCCTCGGTGCAAGTGGCGCAAGCGCCGGCGGTGCCTCTGCCTCACAAGCTGCAGTGGCTGCAAACTCAACTGGCAGCCTTGCGCCCGGGCCTGTTGACCCTGTTCCACCACCACTACGACGTAGTGGCCGTGGCGGCCGCGCAGCCCGGTGTGGCTGGCGAGATGGCCTACTTTCACCACGCGGACCATGACATGGCCTTGGGCGTGTTCCTGCCGCACGCGCTGCATGTGGACTGCACCAACCTGTCGCATCACAAGTGCCAGCATTACCTCGGTGTGCACAACCCCGTGTACTGGCCTTTGGTGGCGCCTGACCTTGGCGCGCGCCAGGGGCACACCTTCATGGCGGGCGGGGCGCTGCGCACCTGTTCGCACGGCTCAGCCGGCAAGTTCACGGCGCCAGGGCGTTATGGGTATTTCGAGCTGATCCACCAGCGGCTGGCCGAACTGCCGGGGGACCACCTTCACATCGGTCAACTGCCCGACGAGGTGTTGGGAGCCGTTCGCCAGCGGCTGACGGCGGCCGGGTTGGAGGCATCACGCTTCCGGCACCAGCCGCCCGTGCCTGGGCTCTGGGCTTTCCTGCAGCAAAGTGATGTGGACCTCTGCATCTCGTCCTTTCCCATTCAGGGCGCCAAGGGTCTGGTGGAGACGGAAGGTGCCGGCATCCCGGTCCTGATGCACGAGAGTGGCATGTCCAAGCACCACTCCACGCGGGAGTTGATCTACGAAGACGCCCTGTGGTGGGACACGCCGGAGCGCTTCATGCAGGTGCTTCGAGAACTGACGCCGGCGGCGTTGCAGGCGCAGGCCGCCGCTGCACGTCGTTTCTATGAACAGTGGCACCACCCGCGCGAGCTGGCGTACGCCCTGTCCAACGCACGCCGCACCGCAGCCTGCCCGCCTGTGCGCCACCCACCGTGCGACACCCTGGCCCTTTACCTGCGCTGACCATGATCGACCTCGTCTGCGCCACGCGCGCCACGCCTGAACAGTTCTGGAACAAGGCGGCGCTGGGCCTGTCGCTGCGCCGGCTGACGCATGAAACCCGGCTGCGGCCGCGCATCTACTTCGAGAACCGCCGGGGTCTGCCGTCGCTGTACAACGAGCGCCTTGCGGCCGAGGACGCAGCGCCGGTGCTGGCGTTCATCCATGACGACGTTTGGTTGGACGACTTTTTCTTTTTCGAGCACACCATGGCTGCGGTCCATGCGTTCGACGTGGTGGGCGTGGCCGGCAACAAGCGGCGCGCGCCCATGCAGCCGTCGTGGGCGTTCCCGACGCTGCAGTTCCAGTGGGATGACCGGGCAAACCTGAGCGGCACGGTGTCGCACGGGCCGGGGCCGTTCGGCACGCTGTCGGTGTTCGGGCCGGTGCCGGCGGAGTGCGAGCTGCTGGACGGTGTGTTGCTGGCCGCGAAGCGCGACACCTTGCGCGCGGCGCACGTGGGCTTCGACGAGCGGTTCGACTTCCACTTCTACGACATGGACTTCTGCCGCACCGCCCGCGCTGCGGGCCTTCGGCTGGGCACCTGGCCCATCGCGCTGACCCACCAGAGCGAAGGTGGCTACAGCGCCAACGGCTGGGTCGAGACGTACAACAAGTACATCGCCAAATGGGGCAACTGAGCGGGCAACCGGTGCGTGTCGCCCGGCGTCGCGCCGGCTGCGCCAACGAAAAGGGCGCTCCGAAGAGCGCCCTTTTGAAGTTTGGTGGTGGAGAGGAGGAGGATCGAACTCCCGACCTCGTCATTGCGAACGACGCGCTCTCCCAGCTGAGCTACCCCCCCACACGCGCTGCGAAGTATAGCCACGTGCGCGGGGCTTGCCGGGCATGACGCGTCGGTCCAGCCACATGCGGTCGAGCGTGAGCGGCGACGGCTGCGCCGGCTGGCTCACCCCGCATGACGATGCCGCCTTGGCGCGTTGGGCCGCAGCCTCGGCGCTGGTGCGCGAACGGGCGGCGTGCCAGTTGGATGTGCCCTACGGCAGCGCGCCCCTGCAGACCTTGGACGTCTTCGCCCCCGACCCGTTGTTCTCCGCCGGGCGCGCGCCCGTGCTGGTGGTGTTGCATGGCGGTGGCTGGCGGGCGCTGGACAAATCGCACTACAGCTTCCTGGCCGCCAGCTTTGCCGATGAAGGGGCGCTGGTGGTGGTGCCCAACCATGGACTGTGTCCGCAGGTCAGCCTGGACCGCATGGCCATGCAGCTGACCGAAGCCCTGGCCTGGGTTTGGCGGCATGCGGCTGACCATGGTGGCGACCCCACGCGCATCGTTGTGGTGGGGCATGACTCGGGCGGGCACCTGGCCGCGATGCTGAGTGCCTGCGATTGGAAGCTCGTGGGCCGCGACCTGCCTCGGCGCATGGTGAAGGGGGCGATGTCGGTGTCGGGCCTGCATGATTTGTCACCGCTTGCCCTGCATCGGGGCGGACCGTCTGATCTGGGCCTGGATGCCCAGGCGGTGCGGCGGCTGAGCCCGGTGAACTTCCCGGCGCCCACGGCGCCTCAAACGGTGCTGACCGTGGTGGGCGCGTTGGAGCCCGAGGCCCGCCAGCAACAGGCCCGCGCCTTGCAGCAGGCCTGGGGGCCGCGGGCGGTGCCCGTGTGCGAGGTGATGCCCGGCTGCGATCACTTTTCTGTGCTGTACGACCTGGCCGACCCGCAGGGTCGCACGCACCAGTGGGTGCGGCAACTGCTGGGCTTGCGCTGGTACAGCGGGCTGCTCTGAAGCAGCTCTGCGCGCGCGGTTGTTGGGGCTTCTGGGCGAAACTCCCAGGCTGAAGTCAGGCACGGAGAGTGAGATGGAGTTGAAAGGATCGCGGACCGAGGACAACCTGAAGGCCGCGTTTGCGGGCGAGTCCCAGGCCAACCGCCGCTACCTGTACTTCGCAGCCCGGGCCGACATCGAGGGCCACAGCGACATCGCCGCGCTGTTTCGCTCCACGGCGGACGGCGAAACCGGCCATGCCCACGGGCACCTGGAGTTCCTGGAGGCCGTGGGCGACCCGGTGACCGGCCTGCCGATCGGCAACACGCGCGCCAACCTGCAGGCGGCCATCGCCGGCGAAACCTACGAGTACAGCGAGATGTACCCGGGCATGGCCAAAACCGCCCGCGACGAGGGCTTTGACGAAATTGCCGACTGGTTCGAGATCCTGGCCAAGGCGGAGCGGTCGCATGCGAACCGCTACCTCAAGGCCCTGGACGGCTTCACGGACTGACCTGCCGTGGCCATCACCCCCGAGAGCCTCTTGACGCTGGAGGCCTACGCCCGCTGCCGGGCGGCCGAACGGCCGGCCATCGCCGCCCACCGCCGCTTGCGCAGTGTGCAGCTGACCGAGCACCTGCTGGTGCAGTTCGAGGACGAGCGCACCGTGCGCCACCAAATCCAGGAGATGCTGCGCATCGAGAAGATCTTCGAGCCCGAGGGCATCCAGCAGGAGATCGACGCCTACCAGTCGCTCGTGCCGACCGGCCGCAACTGGACGGCCACGATGCTGCTGACCTACCCCGACGCCACCCAGCGCCGCGAGGCGCTGCGCCAGTTGATCGGCGTGGAAGACCGCATGTACGTGCAGGTGGGTGCCACGCCGCGCGTGTATGCCATTGCTGACGAAGACCTGGACCGTGAAACCGCCGAGAAGACCTCGGCCGTGCATTTCCTGCGGTTCGAATTGAGCGATGCGCAGTGCGCTGCGGCCCGGCAGGGCGCCGAGTTGCGCGTGGGGTGCGACCACGCGCACCTGGTGGCCGAGCTGCGCCTGACGGCCGGCACCGCGGCCAGCTTGGTGGCTGACTTGGGCTGACCGGCGCTCGCCAGCCCCGCACGAAACCCCGTACGGAGTCCCGTACGACGCCCGGTGCAAGAGCCCGCGGGCGGCTCGGCGGGCAGGCTCAGGTGGCCACGTAGCGCCCGGGCCGGTGGTTGATGGCCAGCGCGGCATTCATGGCCGCCATGCCCAGCAGCGACATGCCCACCCGCTCGGCCGGCACCCAGGGCAGGGCGGCCAGCAGGATGGCGGCGTCCAGCCCGGCTTGCACGTAACCGGCACGCCAGCCACGGCGGTCTTGCAGCCACAGCACCAGCACGTTCAGCCCGCCGAGAGAAGCCCGGTGGCGGAACAGCATGATCAGGCCCGCCCCTACCAGCAAGCCGCCCCCCACGGCGGCGAACACGGGGTGGATGGCGCTGATGCGCAGCCAACCGGGCAGGGCCTCGGCCAGGGCCGACAGCAGGGCCACCGCCACCAGGCTCTTGACCGTGAACGCCGGCCCGAGGCGCCGCCACGCCAGCGCGTAGCAGGGCAGATTGATGGCGAAAAACATCAGCCCGAACGGCCAGCCCCAGGCGTAATGCAGCACAAACGCCAGGCCCACCGTGCCGCCGCTGAGCAGGCCGGCCTGCTTGAACAGGGCCACGCCCAGGGCCGCGAACAGGGTGCCGGTGAGCAGTGCCTGGGCGTCTTCGAACAGGCTGTGCCGCAGCGTGCGGCTGTTGATGGGGGCGGCGCTCATCCGATCATTCCGGACAGGAAGAACTTGATCACGCCCTTGGCGGCAAAGCCCACCAGCCCGAAGCCCAGGCCCAGCAGCAGCACGAAAGTGCCGAAGCGCCCGGCCTTGGACTCGCGCGCCAGCTGCAAGATGATGAACACCATGTACAGCATGAAGGCCGAGACCCCGAAGGTCAGCCCGAACTGCGCAATCTCCGCTTCTGTGTAGCCCCACATCGTGCGTGCCTTCAGTCGGGGCGGCGGACGACGAGGTCACGGTAGGCATGCCAGCTGGCATGGCCCAGCCACGGGGCGATGACGACCAGGCCGACCAGGGCCGTGGCCATGCCGACCAGCGTGAGCGCCAGGATGAGGGCGGCCCAGAGGGCGAGCGGCGCCGGATGCTCCAGCACTACCTTCCAACTCGTGAACACGGCGCCCAGCACGCCCAACTTTTGCGCCGGGAGGTCCACCAGCGCAGGAATCGCCACCACGGTGGACGCGAACACCGGTGCGGCCAGCACGGCGCCCAGCATCAGCCAGGTCTCGAAGAGGTTGGACGCGTCGTTGAGCACCACCTTGATCAGAAAGTCGCGCGGGTGGTGAATGGGGTCGGTGGCGAAGCTCGTCACGAACGCGGCCGAGCACAGCACCCAGCCGGTGCCGGCAAAGCCCAGCAGGATGCCGAAGATGATCAGCCGCCCGTCGCGCGGCCGCCAGGCCTCGCGCACGGTGCGCCAGCCGGGGCGACCACCCCGGTCACGCTCGCGGCTGAGTGCGTACAAGCCCGTGGCCAGGATGGGCGCCACGATCAGGAAGCCCGTGAACGCGCCGGCCAACAACCAGAACCGGTCGCGCGCCAGCGCGAACAGCACGGCCCCGAACGCCGCCATGACCAGCCCGTGGGCCAGCGACGCGCCGGGCGTGTGCCACAGGTCTTGCCAGCCACGCGCCAACCAGCCCAGCGGGCGCAGGGCGGGGATGGGTCGGACTCCGAAGGCCTGCGACTCGCGCAGGGCCTGTTCGCTGTAGCGGTTGGGCATGGCAGCGGGCAGTGTCGCTTCGCGAACCGGGCCTTGCCTTGATCCGGCGCAAGCCGGCGTGAGTCTGCGTGCGGTGCCGGTCAGCCCAGCAGCGTGCGCGCCACCTGGCGCAGCGTGTCGGGGGCGCCGTCGGGCACCAGCACCGGTTGCACCTGGGCCAGGGCAGGGAAGTGCCGGCGCAGCGAGCTGGCGTAGCCGGGGTCGTAGTGCTCGCGCATCAGGTTGGCGAACACGCCGGGCCAGTCGCCTGCGCGGGCCTGGGCTTGCCAGGCCTCCACCCGGGCATGCCCGCGCAGCGGCACCAGGCTTTGCAGCAGCGCGCAAAAGCCGTCCACGTCGGCGGCGAAGTGGGCGTAGTCCTGCAGCAGCAATTCCACGCGGCCCGGCTCGGGCATGTCCAGCCACATCGGCTCGCCTTGGCCGTGCATGGCGGCCAGCAGCGGGGCCGGCAGGGTGATGCGGCCGATCTTGCGGCTCTCGCTTTCCACGAACACGGGGCGGCTCGGGTCCAGCCCGCGCAACGTCGTCCACAGGGCGGAATCGAACAGCTTTTGCGAGGGCTGCGGGCGTTGCGGCAGGCTGCCCAGCACCGAGCCGCGGTGTGCAGCCAGGGCTTCCAGGTCCAGCACCTGGGCACCCTCAGCAGCCAGCGCGTGCAGCAGGCGGGTCTTGCCGCAGCCGGTCAGGCCGCACAGCACGCGGTAGCGGAAGCGGGCGGGCAGCAGGTCCAGGTCGCCGCGCACCTGCTCGCGGTAGGCCTTGTAGCCGCCCACCAGCTGGCGCGAGCGAAACCCGATTTGCCCCAGAAACCAGTGCAGCGACAGCGACCGCTGCCCCCCGCGCCAGCAGTACACCAGCGGACGCCAGGTTTTGGGCCGGCCGCCGGTGCGCTCGTCCAGCAGGCGGGCCACGTTGCGGGCCACCAGGGTGGCGCCCAAGCGGCGGGCCTCCAGCGGGTCTTGCTTGTACAGGGTGCCGACGATGCGGCGCTCCTCGTCGTCCAGCACCGGCCAGTTCTCGGCGCCGGGCAGGTGGTCTTGCGCGAACTCGCCCGGCGAGCGCACGTCGAGGATGGCGTCGAACCGGTCGAGTTCGGCCAGCGCGTCGCCGATGGAGATGGTGTAGCTCACGAGGGCAGCGACACCGCGTCCAGCAGTTCGCTCTCGATTTGCAACTGCGCCTTGTTCTGCTGCAGCGCGGGGCCGTCCAGCAAGAAGGTGTCTTCCACGCGCTCGCCCAGCGTGGACACCTTGGCCAGTTGCAGGTTGATGCCGTGGCGGGCCAGCACACGGGCAATGGCGTACAGCAGGCCGGCGCGGTCGCTGGTGGAGATGGTGAGCAGCCAGGCGGTGGCGCGCTCGTCCGGCCGCAGCGAGATGCGCGGCGTGTACGGAAAGCTCTTGACCCGGCGCGACAGCCGCCCGCGGCGCGGCTCGGGCAGCGGGCCACCGGCCTGCAGCACCGAGCTGAGCTTTTGCTCGACCATGGGCACGAGGTCGCGGTGGTGCACGTCGGCCTCGGGGCGGATCACCTGGAAGGTGTCCAGCGCATAGCCGTTTTGTGTGGTGTGCACCTTGGCATCCAGGATGCTGAAGCCGGCGGTGTCGAAGTAGCCGCAGATGCGGGCGAACAGGTCGGGCTGGTCGGGCGAGTACACCAGCACCTGCAGGCCTTCGCCGATGGGCGAGGGGCGGGCGCGTACCACCGGCACCTGCGTGTCCACATGCCGCCAGAGCGAGCGGGCGTGCCAGGCCAGTTCAGCGCCGTCATGCCGCGCAAAGTAGCTGACGGCCAGCCGCTTCCACAGCGGCTCTTCGGTGCCGGGCAGCTGGGCGTGCAGGGCCAGGTCTTGCCGGGCCTCGGCCTTGCGGGCCTCGATCTCGGCGTCCAGGTTGATCTTGGCGCCGCCCAGGGCCCGCAGCGTGATGCGGTACAGGTCTTCCAGCAGCTTGCCCTTCCAGGCGTTCCAGACCTTGGGGCTGGTGCCGCGGATGTCGGCCACCGTCAGCAGGTACAGCGCGGTCAGGTGCCGCACATCGCCCACCTTGGCCGCGAAGGCGGCAATGACGTCGGGGTCCGACAGGTCTTCCTTCTGCGCCACGCGGGACATGGTCAGGTGGTGCTCCACCAGGAACACGCACATCGACGTGGCTTGCGCGCTCAGGCCATGCGCGCGGCAGAAGCGCTTGACCTCGACAGCGCCCAGCTCGGAGTGGTCGCCCCCACGGCCCTTGGCCACATCGTGGAATAGGGCGGCGATGTAGAGCTGCTCGGGTGCGTCGAACTGGGCGGCCAGTTGCGAGCAGAAGGGGTATTCGTGCGCGTGCTCCGGAATGAAGAAGCGCCGCACGTTGCGCAGCACCATCAGGATGTGCTGGTCCACGGTGTAGACGTGGAACAGGTCGTGCTGCATCTGCCCCACGATGGCGCGGAACACCCACAGGTAGCGGCCCAGCACCGAGGTCTGGTTCATCAACCGGAAGGCATGCGTTTGCCCTTCCGGCTGGCGCAGCATGGCCATGAAGGTGGCGCGGTTGATCGGGTCGCGCCGCCAGGCCGCGTCCATCAGGCCACGGGCGTTGTACAGCGCCCGCAGCGTGCGGGCTGACAGCCCCTTGATGCCCGGCGTTTGCTGGTAGACGAGGAAGGTGCGCAGGATGGCGTGCGGGTCACGCTGGTAGAGGTCATCGCTCGCCACTTCCAGCATGCGGCCGCGGTCTAGGAAGTCAGCGTGGCCGTCGATGGGGCGCAATCCGCCTTGCTGCAGGCCGTTGATCTGTTCTTCCAGGTTCAGCAGCAGGATCTGGTGCAACTGCGTGACGGCCTTGGCCGCCCAGTAGTAGCGCCGCATCAGCACTTCCGAGGCCCGCTGCGCGCCGGTGCCCTCGAAGCCGAAGCTCTGGGCCACGGCGGTTTGGAGGTCGAACACCAGCCGGTCTTCACGCCGCCCGGCCACGGCATGCAGCCGCGCGCGAATCAGCTTGAGTTGGCCTTCGTTGCGCTGCAACTGCCGGCTCTCGAACGGCGTGATCAGGCCGCGGGCGCTGAGCGCCTTCCAGGTCTTGCCCAGGCCGGCCGCACGGGCCAGCCACATCAGCATTTGCAAGTCGCGCAGACCGCCCGGGCTTTCCTTGCAGTTGGGCTCCAGCGCGTAGGGCGTGTCGTCGAACTTGGTGTGGCGCTGCACCGATTCCAACGTCTTGGCGCGGAAGAAGGCATGCACGTCCATGGCCTGCATGAAGCGCCGGGTCAGGGCCTTGAACAGCTTGCTGTCACCGGCCAGCGCCCGTGCTTCGAGCAGGGCGGTCTGGATGGTGACGTCGGCCTGCGACTCGCTCAGGCACTCGTCCAGCGTGCGCACCGATGAGCCGATTTCCAGCCCGATGTCCCAGCACGCGGTGATGAAGCTCTCGATGGCTTGCTTGACGGGCCCCGGCACATGGGCCTCGGTGCCGTTGGGCAGCAGCACGAGCACGTCCACGTCGGAGTGCGGGAACAGTTCGCCGCGGCCATAGCCGCCGACGGCGGCCAAGGTGCTGCCACCGGGCATGCCGGCGGCGTCCCACAAGCCGCGCAGCGTGTCGTCCACATGCCGGGCCAGGCAGCGCAGCAAGGTTTGCGCGCTGGCCTGCGTGGGCCTGGCGGCCAGAAAACCTTCGATCAAGGCCTGCTTGCCGGCCTTGAACTGCTGACGGCGCTCGGCGATGGTGGTCACGGCGGTCCGGCGGCGTTCAGGCGGCGGTGACGCCTGCCGTGATGAAGGCGGGCGGCGGCGGGCTGCCGGCCGACACCGTGAGCACCTCGTAGCCGGTGTCCGTCACGGCGATGGTGTGCTCCCACTGGGCAGACAGCGACCGGTCCTTGGTGACGATGGTCCAGCCGTCGCCGAGTTCCTTGATCTCGCGCCGACCGGCGTTGATCATGGGCTCGATGGTGAACACCATGCCGGGCACCAGTTCGTCCAGCGTGCCGGGGCGGCCGTAGTGCAGCACCTGCGGCTCTTCATGGAACACCTGGCCGATGCCGTGGCCGCAGAACTCGCGCACGATGGAGAAGCCGGCGTTCTCAGCAAAGGTCTGGATGGCGTGGCCGATGTCGCCCAGGCGCGCGCCGGGTTTCACCTTGGCGATGCCCTTCCACATGGCTTCGTAGGTGAAGCTGCACAGGCGCTTGGCGGCGATGGAGCCGTCGCCGACGACGAACATGCGGCTGGTGTCGCCGTGCCAGCCGTCTTTGATGACGGTGACGTCGATGTTGACGATGTCGCCGGCCTTCAGCGCCTTGTCGTTCGGGATGCCATGGCAGACCTGGTTGTTGACCGAGGTGCAGATCGACTTCGGGTACGGGATGTAGCCCGGCGGGCAGTAGTTCAGCGGCGCGGGAATGGCCTGCTGCACGTGCACGATGTGGTCGTGCGCCAGGCGGTCGAGTTCGTTGGTGGTGACGCCCGGCTTCACGTGGGCCGTGAGCATGTCCAGGACTTCGGACGCCAGGCGTCCGGCGATGCGCATGCCGTCGATGTCGGCTGCGGTCTTGATCGTGATGGGCATGCCCGAATTATCTCAGTCGGCCCACACCACCGTGCCCGTGGCCCAGGTGGCCAGCACGACCAGGCCGAAGGCGATGCGGTACCAAGCGAAGGGCACGAAGGTGTGGCTGGACACGTAGCGCAGCAGCCAGCGCACGCAGGCCCAGGCAGCCAGGAAGCTGACGACGAAACCGACCGCAAACATCGGGAAGTCAGCCATCGACAGCGCATGGCGCTCTTTCCACAAACTGTACCCGCCGGCGGAGATCAGCGTCGGGATGGCGAGGAAGAAGGAAAAGTCGGTGGCGGCCTTGCGGGACAGGCCCAGCAGCATGCCGCCGATGATGGTGGCGCCGGAGCGACTGGTGCCCGGAATCATGCCCAGGCATTGCACGAGGCCCACCTTGAGCGCGTCCAGGGGTGTCATGTCATCCACCGACTGCACGCGGGCCACGGGCTGGGCGCCTTTTTCGACCCACAAAATGATGAGCGCGCCAACGATGAAGGCGCCCGCCACCACCGGAGCGTTGAAGAGGTGGGCCTTGATCGCTTTGTAGACCGTCAAGCCCACCACGCCGGCCGGAATGAAGCCGATGGCGATGTTGGCCACGAAGCGGCGCTGGGCGGGGCTGCTGGCAAGGCCGCTGAGTGCCTCGCGGATGCGGGCCCAGTAGACGATGAACACCGCCAGGATGGCGCCGCTTTGGATGGCGATGTCGAAGACCTTGCTCTTGGCGTCGGTCATGCCCAGCAGACTGCCGGTCAGGATGAGGTGGCCAGTGGAGGAGATCGGCAGGAACTCTGTCAGCCCCTCGACGATGCCCATGACGGCGGCTTTGATCAGCAGGATGGCATCCACGTAACGGCTCTCCAGGGCGGCGAACAAAGCCGCGCAGTGTAGCCACGCCCTGTGACCGCACCTTGCCGCGAACTGGCCGCCGCCGCTACATTACTGACTGATCGGTCATTAACGCAAAGCCCGCTTTTGTCAGCCCCTTCGCCCCGCCAACGCCGCAAGGACGCGCGCCCCCAGGAATTGCTGGACGCGGCGCTGGCGCTGTTCGTGGAAAAAGGCTTTGCGGCCACGCGCAGCGAAGAAATTGCGGCGCGGGCCGGGGTGGCCAAGGGCACGCTGTACCGCTACTACCCCAGCAAGGACGAGCTCTTCAAGGCCATGGTGCGCGACAACCTGTCGGTGCACATCGCCGAGTCGGCCGCGCAGGCGGCGCAGTACGAGGGCCCGATTGCGAACCTGCTGGCGCAGATGATGCAAGCCTGGTGGGCCAAAGTGGGCCACGGCAACGCCGGCGGGGTCTGCAAGATCATGATGGTGGAGGCCCGCCACTTCCCGGAGCTCGCCCGTTTTTATGTGGACGAGGTCATCACGCCGTCCAAGGCGCTGATCGGCGGGCTGGTGCAGCGGGGCATTGCCCGGGGCGAATTCCGGCCCGTGCCGGTGGAGCCCACGGTGCACATGCTGATCGCGCCCATGCTGCACATGCTGCTGCACGAGCACTCGTTTGGCGCCCATGACAGCTGCCACGAGGCCATGAGCGCCGAGGACTTGCTGGACGCCCAGATGGCGCTGTTGCTGCACGGCCTGCTGGCGCAGCCGCCGCGCACCTAGAATTTTGCTTTTCTTGCCGTACCGCGCCCTTCGGAGAACCAGATGAACGTCGAACAAGCCCGCTTCAACATGATCGAGCAGCAAATCCGCCCCTGGGATGTGCTCGACACCCGGGTGTTGGACCTGTTGCGCGTGGTGCGCCGTGAAGACTTCGTGCCCGAGGTGCACAAGGCCCAGGCCTTTGTCGATGTGGAGCTGCCGCTGACGGCCACCCGCCGCATGCTGGCGCCCAAGGTGGAAGCGCGGCTGCTGCAAGAACTTAAGCTCCAAGGCCAGGACAAGGTGCTGGAGATCGGCGCCGCCACGGGTCACCTGACCGCGCTGATGAGCCGCTTCGCCCAACGCGTGGTGGCCGTGGAGGCCGACGAAACCCTGGCCACGCAGGCGCGGGCCAACCTCAAGCGTGCCGGTGTGCTCAACGCCACCGTCCTGACGCAAACCGGCGCCGAAGGCGTGGCGGCCGAGGCCCCGTTCGATGCCATCCTGCTCGCCGGTTCGGTCGCTTCGGTGCCGCAAGGCCTGTTGCAGCAACTCAAGGTGGGCGGCCGCCTGGCGGCCATCGTCGGCGGCGAGCCGGTGATGCGCGCCGTGATGATCACCCGCGTGTCGGAAGGCGACTTCCGCACGGTGGAGATGTTCGACACCGTGGCCGGGCGCCTGCCGGGCTTTGCCGAAGCGCCGGCCTTCAGCTTCTGATCGCGTGGTGCAAGCCGGGCTCCAGCGCTCCTCGCCTGCGGCGGGTTGCAGCCCGTCGTCGGTTTTCGACCGTTGCCGCCCCCAGTGGCGCAGGTCGTCGCATGGCTTCAGTCACCGCCGGGCTTTGAGCCTATAAACCCGGCCGCGTCTCACTCATTGCCTCAGCCAAGGATTCCCATGCCCTTTGTCACTGCCTCCCGCCTGACCCTGCAACCGTTGGCCCTGGCGGCCGGACTTTTGCTGGCCGGTGCGGCCCAGGCGCAGAGCCTGCAAGAGCTGTACGACGCGGCACGGGGTTACGACGCCTCGTACCTGGCCACCCGCGCCACGGCCGAGGCCGCGTCGGCCCGTGCCGCCCAGGCTGAGGCCCTGCTGCGCCCCACGCTGGGTCTGCAGGCGGCTGGCACGCATGCGCGGGTGGACCCACCGTCGGGCAACTCGGTCAGCAGCACCACCGTCACTGCGGGCCTGCAGGGCAAGTACTCGGTCTACAACGCGGCCAACCCGCCCACCATCGACAAGGCACGGCGTGCCCAAGCCGTGGCGCAAGCGGACCTGGAAGCCGCCGAGCAAGACCTGATGGTGCGCCTGGCCACGGCGTACTTCGATGTGCTGGCCGCGAAAGACGCACTCTCCACCACGCAAGCCAACAAGAAAGCGATTGCCGAGCAGCTCGCATCGGCCAAGCGCAACTTTGAGGTGGGCACCGCCACCATCACCGACACGCGTGAAGCGCAAGCCAAGTACGACCTGGCCGTGGCGCAGGAGCTGGCCGCGGACAACGACTTGCGGGTCAAGCGCGTGACGCTGGACCAGTTCGTGGGCCGTGTGGGGGTGGAGCCCAAGGGCCTGGCGCAGCCCGTGGCGCTGCCGGCACTGCCGAGCGACAACGTGGACACCTGGGTCGCCACCGGCGACGACCAACATCCCGCCATCCGCAAAGCCCGCCTCGGCTTGGAGGTGGCGCAGCTGGACACGCAAATCGCCCGTGCCGGCGAGCGGCCCACGCTGGACGCCAGCGCCACACTCGGCGGCCAGAACCTGCACAACAGCCTGAACGGTGCCGCTGCCACCGCTTCCGGCGTGGGCACCACGAAAAACGCCAGCATTGGCCTGACGCTGACGTACCCGCTCTACACCGGCGGCCTGACGCAAAACCGCATCAAGGAAACCCTGGTGCTGGAAGACAAGGCCCGCAACGACCTGGACTTCGCTCGCCGCAGCGTGTCCGAGGCCACGCGCCGTGCGTTCTTCGGCGTGCAGTCGCTCAAGGCCCAGGTGGCCGCGTACGAGGCAGCCGAGTCGTCCACCAAGCTGGCGCTGGAGGCCACGCAGCTGGGCTACAAGGTGGGTGTGCGCGTGAATCTGGATGTGCTCAATGCCCAGACGCAGCTGTTCTCCACGCAGCGCGATCTGGCCAAGGCCCGTTACGACGTGGTCGTCAACGGCCTCAAGCTGCGTCAGGCCTCGGGCCAACTGCGCCCGGAAGACCTCAGCGCCGTGAACTCCCTGCTGGTGCGCTGACCGCCGCGCGCCTCAGCCCCGCGAAGCCCCGCCTCGGCGGGGCTTTTTCATGCCCGGCCGCTGTTCCGCCGCCAGGGTGGGTGCGGCGGGCGTGGTGGGCAGGGGTTGCAGCGGTGCGTGTTCGCGCACCGTGCGCAGGATGATGGCGGTGGAGGTGGGCGTTTGCTGGCACAACCGCGAGAGCACCTCGCGCAGGTGCGCGACGTCGCGCACGGCGATCTCGAAGATCCAGCTGTCCTCGCCCGTCACGCCATGGGCGGTCAGCACTTCGGGGCTGCGCTCCAGCGCCTGCAGCAGGCTGGCTTCATCGGTGTTGCCGATGCGGATGACGGCGCGAATGCCATAGCCCAGCTTGCCGGCATCCAGCACCGCGCGGTAGCCCAGGATGACGCCAGCGTCTTCCAGCTTGCGCACCCGCTCGGTCACCGCGGGCTGGCTCAGGTGCACGCGGCGGCCGAGTTCGGCCATCGGCAGCCGCGCGTCGGCCTGCAATTCGGCCAGGATGCGGTGGTCATGGGCATCCAGTTCAATTGCCATGAAATGCTTGGTGGAAGTGGCTCAATACCTTCAATCTTAGTTTTTGTGCGCGGCTTGGCCTTGAGACATGGCTGTATCGGGCGCGTCGAAATTTCTACGATGCCCGGCCATGAACACGTCTTCGCTGACCCACCCCGCCCGCACGGGCCTGAGCCCCCGCCTGTGGCTGTGCCTGGCCGCCACCTGGTTGATCTGGGGCTCCACCTACCTGGCCATCAAGTGGGCGTTGGTGAGCCTGCCGCCCTTCCTGCAGATGGGCAGCCGCTTTCTGGTGGCCGGTGCGGCCCTGGCCGGTTGGATGCGGTGGCGCGGCGTGCCCTGGCCCAACCGCCGTGAATGGGGCCACGCGGCCGTGGTGGGGGCGTTGATGCTGGGCGGCGGCATGGGGGGCACGGCCACCGCCGAGCAAACGGTGGGCTCGGGGCTGGTGGTGGCCTTCATCGCGGTCATGCCCTTGCTGATTGCCGGGCTGCAACTGTTGTGGGGCGAGCGGCCCGCTCGGCTGGAATGCCTGGGCATGGCCTGCGGTCTGGCCGGCGTGCTTCTGCTCACGCAGGGGCAGGGCTTCGAGGCCTCGCCGGCGGGGCTCGTGGCCATCAGCGTGGCCTGCGCTTGCTGGGCGCTGGGCAGCGTGCTGTCGCAGCGCGTGTGGCCCCTGGCGCCAGGCGCCATGGGTTTTGCCAGCGAGATGTTGGCGGGCGGCGCGGTGCTGATGGCGTTGAGCCTGGCCACCGGCGAGACCTGGCCGCAGGCGGTGGCGCCGCAAGCTGCGTGGGCCTGGCTGTATCTCGTGGTGTTCGGCTCGCTGCTGGGCTTCAACGCCTACATGGTGCTGCTGGCCGAAGCCCCGGCGGGCCTGGCCTCCAGCTATTCGTTCGTGAACCCCGTGATCGCGCTGCTGCTGGGCGTGGGCCTGGCGGGCGAGACCATCACGGCCGGCGAGTGGCAGGCCGCCGGCGTGGTGTTGGTGGGCGTGGTGCTGCTGCTCACTGCCCGCGCGCGTTCGGCAGGGCGTTGAGCGGGATGCGCAGGTAGCGCACGCCGTTGGATTCCGGCTCCGGCAACTGGCCGGCGCGGATGTTCACCTGCAGCGAGGGCAGGATCAGCGCCGGAGCGCTCAGCGTCGCGTCGCGGGCGCGGCGCATCGCCACGAAGGATGCTTCAGTCGTGCCGTCGTGCAGGTGGATGTTGGCGGCGCGTTGCTCCTCCACCGTGGTTTGCCACTGGGCCTCGCGGCCTTGCGGGTAGTCGTGGCACACGAACAGCCGCGTCTGCGGCGGCAGGGCCAGCAGGCGCTGTGCCGAGCGGTACAGCTGGGCCGCATCACCGCCGGGGAAGTCGGCGCGGGCGCTGCCCAGGTCCGGCATGAACAGCGTGTCGCCCACGAACACCGCGTCGTCGATCTGGTAGGCCAGGTCCGCCGGCGTGTGGCCCGGCACCAGCAGCGCGGTGATGGTGTGGCCGCCCAAGGGCAGGGTGTCGCCGTCGCCCAGCAGGCGGTCGAAGCCGTCGTCCGTCACGGGCTGGTTGAAGAAGCGGCCAAACGTGGCTTGCACGGTGCGGATCAGCTCGCCGATCACGATCTGGCCGCCCGCCTGGGTGCGAAGGTAGGGCGCGGACGACAGGTGATCGGCATGGGCGTGGGTTTCCAGAATCCACTGCAGGCGCAGGTTGTGCGTGCGCAGGTGGGTCAGCAGCGCGTCGGCCGAGCGGGTGCTGGTGCGGCCGGAGGCGGCGTCGTAATCCAGCACCGGGTCCACGATGGCGGCGTCGCGGGTGTCGGGGTCGTGCACCACGTAGCTGACCGTGCCGGTGGCGGGATCGTGAAAGGCTTGGATGGCGACCGTCATGGCGGGTGTCCTTCGTTGGAGGTGTTTCATTATATTGATTGATATAATGTTTGCCATGCCGAATTCCACCGCTTTGGACCCTGCGCGTTTGCGCGATGCCGCGGCGCAGGCTGTGGCCACGCTGAAGGCGCTGGGCAACCCCGAGCGTTTGCTGCTGCTGTGCCAGCTCTCACAAGGTGAGTTATGCGTCAGCGAGCTGGAAGCGGCGCTGGACATCCACCAGCCCACCTTGTCGCAACAGCTGGGCGTGCTGCGGCGCGAAGGCATGGTGGAGACCCGGCGCGACGGCAAGAAGGTCATCTACCGCGTGGCCGACCCGCGCTTGTTGACCCTGTTGCAGACGCTCTACAGCTTGTACTGCCCGAAGGAGGGCGCATGAACCTGAATTGGACTGCATTCACGCCCGGCACCGCGTTGGCCGGCGGTGTGGTGATTGGCCTGGCGGCCTCGATGCTGGTGCTGCTGGGCGGGCGCATTGCCGGCATCAGTGGCATCGTGGGCGGCCTGATGCGCCGCGTGCCGGGCGAGCGGGCCTGGCGCTTGGCGTTCGTGCTGGGGCTGGTGGCGGCGCCGTGGCTGTACGGCATGTGGCGCGGGCCGCTGGCGGTGCAGATCGATGCGGACTGGGGCACGCTCATCGCGGCCGGGCTGCTGGTGGGCATCGGCACGCGTTACGGCGCGGGCTGCACCAGCGGGCATGGGGTATGCGGGCTGTCCCGGCTGTCGGTGCGGTCGGCGGTGGCCACGGCTGCCTTCATGGTCGCAGGCTTTGTGACCGTGGCGGTGGTGCGCCATCTGTTCTGAGGAGTCGAGCATGAGCGTCATCGTGGGCCTGCTCAGTGGGCTGATGTTTGGGCTGGGGCTGATCGTGGCCGGCATGGTGGACCCGGCCAAGGTGCTGGGCTTCCTGGACCTGGGTGGGGCTTGGGACCCGTCTCTGGCCTTCGTCATGGCCGGGGCGATTGCGGTGGGCTTGCCGGCGTTCACGCTGGCGCGCCGCCGCCGGGAAACCTTTCTGGGCTTGCAGATGCAGCTGCCCACGTCGCAGTTGCTGGACCGCCGGCTGGTGCTGGGCAGTGTGATGTTTGGCGTGGGCTGGGGCCTGGCCGGCCTGTGCCCGGGGCCGGCCCTGGTGGTGGCCGGTGTGGGTGCGCCCAAGGCGCTGGTGTTCGTGGGGGCGATGCTGGCCGGCATGGGCGTGTTCGAGTGGCTGGAGGCACGGCGCGGCTGAGCCAGAATCCGCGGCCATGCTGTTCCTGCTTTCGCCTGCCAAATCGCTCGATTACGACACCCCCACACCGCCCGAACTGGCGGACGCGCTGACCCGTCCGCAGTTCCTGGGCGAGACCGGGCAGCTCATCGAGGTGCTGCGCACCCAATCGGTGACGGACGTGCAGGCGCTGATGGACCTTTCCGAGCCGCTGGCACAGCTCAACGTGGACCGCTACGCCGCCTGGCGCCCGCGCTTCACCGACCGCAACAGCAAGCCCGCCGTGCTGGCCTTCAATGGCGATGTCTACGACGGCCTGGACGCCAAAACCCTGAGCGCGGATGACCTCGCCTGGGCCCAGGCGCATGTGCGCATGCTCTCGGGGCTGTACGGCATCCTGCGGCCGCTGGACCGCATGCAGCCCTACCGCCTGGAAATGGGCACCCGGCTGGCCACCTCGGCCGGTGCGTCGCTCTACGAGTTCTGGGGCGACCGGCTGGCCGACCACCTCAACCGGCTGGCCAAGGCCGAGAAGGCACCGGTGATCGTGAACCTCGCGTCGCAGGAGTATTTCCGCGCGGCCGACCGCAAGGTGCTCAAGCCCCGGGTGGTGGAGTGCCAGTTCGAGGACTGGAAGAACGGCGACTACAAAATCATCAGCTTCTTCGCCAAACGGGCGCGGGGCCTGATGGCGCGCTACGCCATCCAACACCGCCTCGAAACGCCTGAAGCCCTGAAGCAGTTCGATCTGGACGGTTATCGTCTGGCCCCTGAAGTGTCGAGTTCCGACCGATTCGTGTTCCGTCGCAAGCCATGAGCCAACAAGTCATCACCCCCGAACTGTGTGAGTGGATCACCGAGCAGACCGCTGCGGGCCACTCGGCCGAAAGCATCCTGGGCGCCATGCTGGGCAGTGGCTGGGACGAGTCCATCGCCCGCCTGGCGCTGGCCCGCACGCTGGGCCAATCGGCCACGCTGACGCCCCCGCCCGGCGCCACGCCCGGGCTGCCCGAGCCGGAGCTCACCCGCTTCGCGCCGGTGGTGGATGCCGGCGACCGCCAAGTCAAGGTGCTGATGGCCCTGCGCCAGCCCCGCGTGGTGCTGTTCGGCGATGTGCTGTCGAACGAGGAATGCGACGAGGTCATGGCCCTGGCCGGCAAGCGCCTGGCCCGGTCTGAAACCGTCGCCACCGGTGGGGACGGCAGTGAGGTGAACGCCGCCCGCACCAGCGACGGCATGTTTTTCGAGCGCTGCGAGACGGAGCTGATCCGCCGCGTCGAGACCCGCATCGCCACGCTGCTGCGCTGGCCACTGGATCACGGCGAAGGCCTGCAGGTGCTGCGTTATCGCCCGGGCGCTGAATACCAGCCGCACTACGACTATTTCGAGCCCTCGCATGTCAGCACGCCCAACATCCTCAAGCGGGGCGGGCAGCGCGTGGGCACGCTGGTCATCTACCTGAACACGCCGACCGCAGGCGGCTCCACCATCTTCCCGGACATCGGTTTGGATGTGGCCCCGGTCAAGGGCAACGCCGTGTTCTTCAGCTACGACCGGCCGCACCCCTCCACGCAAACGCTGCACGGCGGCGCGCCGGTCATCGAAGGCGAGAAGTGGGTTGCCACCAAGTGGCTGCGCCAAGGCGTGTTCACCTGAACCTGGTGAACGCGCAGCCGGCCGTTTGAACTGACGGCCGCGGCCCGTGATTCAGGCCGACAGCAGCTTGTGGATGAGCTCCGGCGTGCTGCTGGCTTGGTACTTCTTCATCAGCCGGCCGCGGTAAATGTCCACGGTGCGGGGGCTCACGCCCAGGTGTCGGCCGATCAGCTTGCTGGTTTGCCCCTCCACCAGCAGCGCGGCGATCTCGCGCTCGCGCGGCGTCAACTCCGCCGTGATCTGGCGTTTGGCCGAGAGGTCTTCAAAGCTCCAGATGCCGCGGGCATGCGGGTCGGCCGGGTCGAGCGCGCGGCCCGTCACGTGGCACCAGAACAGTTCGCCGTTGCCCAACCGGCGCATCACCCGGTCGTCGGCGTAATGGCCTTGCGCGTCGAGGCTCGCCACGATGCGCTCGCCCGTGCGCTGGAACTCCGCCGCGCTGGGGTACATCACCGCGAAGCTTTGGCCGATGAGTGCCTCGCGCGTGGTACCGAACATTTGCAGCACCCGGTCGTTGCAGTCCACGATCTGGCGCTGCGCCGACAGCACCAAGCCGATGGGCGCGTGCAGGAAGGCGCTGCGGTAGTCGAGGGCGGCGGGTTCCACTTAGGCGATCTTGCGTAATCGACGGCGCGAGGGGCGCGATAGTACCCTTGCGCCCGTTGCCAATCGCAGGAGAACTTCGGCATGAACAAGGTGTACCCGAGCGCTGACGAGGCGCTGCGAGGCGTCGTGCAGGACGGGCAGTTGCTCGCCGTCGGCGGCTTCGGTCTGTGCGGCATTCCTGAGGCCCTGATCGCGGCGCTGCGTGACAGCGCGGTGAAGAACCTCACCGTCATTTCCAACAACGCGGGCGTTGATGGCTTCGGCCTGGGCCAGTTGCTGGAAACCCGCCAGATCAAGAAGATGATTTCGAGCTACGTGGGCGAGAACAAGGAGTTCGAGCGCCAGTACCTCGCCGGCGAACTGGAGCTGGAGTTCACGCCCCAAGGCACGCTGGCTGAAAAGCTGCGCGCGGGCGGCGCGGGCATTCCGGCGTTTTTCGTGCGCACCGGCGTCGGCACCATGATTGCCGAAGGTAAAGAAGTGCGCGAGTTCGACGGCGAGACCTACATCCTGGAAAAGGCACTCGTGCCGGATGTGGCGCTGGTCAAGGCCTGGAAGGCCGACAAGAGCGGCAACCTCGTGTTCCGGCGCACCGCGCGCAACTTCAACCCGGCCGCCGCCATGGCGGGCAAGCTGACCATCGTGGAAGTCGAGCAGATCGTGGAGACGGGCGAGATCGACCCCGATGCCGTGCACCTGCCGGGCATCTACGTGCACCGCATCGTGCTGAACGCCAACCCCGAGAAGCGCATCGAGAAGCGCACGCTCAGCGAGAAGAAGGAGGCCTGACCATGCCCTGGACCCAAGACCAGATGGCCGCCCGCGCGGCCCAGGAGCTGGAAGACGGCTTCTACGTGAACCTCGGCATCGGCATCCCGACGCTGGTGGCCAACCATGTGCCCGCGCACAAGGAAGTCTGGCTGCAAAGCGAGAACGGCATGCTGGGCATCGGCCCCTTCCCGACCGAAGACGAGGTGGACGCCGACCTCATCAACGCCGGCAAGCAAACCGTCACCACGCTGCCGGGCAGCAGCATCTTCGGCAGCCACGACAGCTTTGCCATGATCCGCGCCGGCAAGATCAACCTCAGCATCCTGGGGGCCATGCAGGTCAGCGGGCAGGGCGACCTGGCCAACTGGATGATCCCGGGCAAGATGGTCAAGGGCATGGGCGGCGCCATGGACCTGGTGGCCGGCGTGAAGCGCGTCATCGTGCTGATGGAGCATGTGGCCCGCAAGAAGGACGGCACCGAGGACCTGAAGATCATTCCGCAGTGCACGCTGCCGCTGACCGGCGTGCGCGTGGTGGACCGCATCATCACGGACCTGGGCGTGTTCGACGTGGTGCCCGAGGGCCTGAAGCTCGTGGAGCTGGCGGACGGCGTGACGCGTGAATTTGCGCAAAGCAAGACAGGCGTTCCGTTGCTGTGAAGTAAAGCCGCAGGCTTGTCCCTTTTTCAGGGACATGAACGGGTCGACGCACGTCGACCCGTTTGCGTTTGGGGGACGATCCAGCCCCCGAGGAGACAAGCCCCATGCTCGAAGACCCCTTGCACGCGCCGCCGGCGCCGGCCGCGACCCTGACGGTGGACGCAGATCCGCCCACGGCGCCTTCCACGCTGCCTGAAGCCCGGCTGCGCGCAGCCGCCGCACCGGGCACTGTGGCCGCCGTGGCGGCCTCCGCCTTGCTGGCTGCCTGTGGTGGCGGTGGTTCAGCGAGTGCGCCCACGCCCACCCCCACGCCGTCTCCTCCGCCCCCACCGCCGCCTCCGCCGCCCCCCCCGCCGCCCCCCACCATCACCGATGCGGACGCGGCCCGGTTCCTGGCGCAAGCCGGCTTCTCGGCCTCGGCGGCCGACATCGCCACCGTCAAGGCCAACGGTTATGCCGCCTGGCTGGATGCGCAATTCGCCATGCCCGTGGCCAACGGTCATTTCGACTGGATGGCCGCCAACGGCTACGCGGTGGTCGACCACCGCAACGACTTCGGCGGGGTGGACAACACCCTGTGGCGCAAGCTCATCACCGCGCCGGACCAACTCCGCCAACGCGTGGTGCTGGCGCTCAGCGAGATCTTTGTCATCTCCATGGCCGGCTTGCCGGTGCCGTGGCGCGGCTTTGCCGTGGCGGCCTACGTGGACATGCTGGAGCAGCGCGCCTTCGGCACCTACCGTGACCTGCTGGGCGCCGTGTCGCTGTCCAACGGCATGGGCGTGTACCTCAACATGCGCGGCAACCAGAAGGAAGACCCGGTCACGGGCCGGGTGCCGGACGAGAACTACGCCCGGGAGGTGATGCAGCTGTTCAGCATCGGGCTGGTCCAGCTCAACGCTGATGGCAGCGCCAAGGTGGATGCCGCCGGCAAGCCGCTGGAGACCTACAGCCAAGCCAATATCACCGACCTGGCGCGGGTGTTCACTGGCTGGGATGTGGACGGCTACACCGCGGGCGACCCGGCCTTCATGAAGAAGCCCATGATCAACCTCCCGGCGCGGTTCTCCACCGGCGCCAAGAAGGTGCTGAACGTGGACATCCCGGCGTCCGCCGATGGCCCGACCGCGCTCAAGACCGCGCTGGACACGCTGGCCAACCACCCCAACGTCGGCCCCTTCATCGGCCGGCAACTCATCCAGCGCCTGGTGTCCAGCAACCCGAGCCCGGCCTACGTGGCCCGCATCTCGGCCGTGTGGGCTGACAACCGCGCCGGCGTGCGGGGCGACTTGAAGGCGGTGATTCGCGCCATCCTGCTCGACACCGAAGCCCGCACCGCCTCCGCCGCTCCGGGCAGCGGCAAGCTGCGTGAGCCGCTGCAGCGCTTCATCCAATGGGCGCGCACGTTCAACGCCGATTCGCCCAACGGCCTGTGGAACATCGGCGATACCTCCAACCCCGCCACGCGGCTGGGGCAGAGCCCGCTGCGCAGCCCGTCGGTGTTCAACTTCTTCCGCCCGGGCTACGTGCCGCCGAACTCGCAGTTGGGCACCGGTGGCGTCACGGCGCCTGAGTTCCAGCTGTGCAATGAAAGCGCGGTGGCGGGTTATCTCAACTTCCTGCAAACCTCGATCTCCGCGGGCGTGGGCGATGTGAAGCCCAGCTACACCGCCGAGCTGGCCCTGGCCGGCGACGCCGCAGGCCTGGTGGCCAACCTGGCCACGCGGCTGGGTGGCGGCGGTATTTCGGCCGCCACGCAAACCACCATCGCCACGGCCGTGGCCACCATCTCGGCGGCCACCGACGCCGGCAAGCTCAACCGTGTGCAGGCGGCCATCTTCTTGCTGATGGCCTGCCCCGAGTACCAGGTCCAAAAATAAGGGGTGCATGCCATGAAGCTCAACCGACTCCCCGAACTCCAGCGCCGCGAGTTCCTGCGTCGCGCCGGCGCCCTGGGATTGGCCGGCAGTGCCGCGCCCTGGGCCCTGAACCTGGCTGCCCTGGGCGAGGCCGCCGCCGCCGCCGCGCCGGGCGACTACAAGGCCTTGGTGTGCGTGTTCCTGTACGGCGGCAACGACTACGGCAACACCCTGGTGCCGTACGACACCGCCAGCTACAACGCTTACGCCACCATCCGCCAAACCCTGGCCACCCCGCGCGACCAACTCGCCGCCACCGCGCTCACCCCGGTGGCCGGTGGGCGGCAGATGGCGCTGGCACCACAGCTCGGCAAGCTCAAGGGCCTGTGGGACAGCGGCCAACTGGGCGTGCAGCTCAACGTGGGCACGCTGATCCAGCCCACCACGCTGGCGCAGTACAAGGCGCAGAGCGTGCCGCTGCCGCCCAAGCTGTTCTCGCACAACGACCAGCAGAGCGTCTGGCAAAGCAGCTCGCCCGAAGGCGCCACCTCGGGCTGGGGCGGCCGGCTGGGCGACTTGTTCCTGGGCAGCAACGGCACGGCCACCTTCACCTGCATCAACGCGTCGGGCAACGCGGTGTTCATGTCGGGCAAACAGGCGGTGCAGTACCAGGTGTCCACCACCGGCGCGGTCCCGGTGAATGGGGTGCTCAAGCCGGTGTATGGCTCGCAAGCCTGTGCCGATGCGCTGCGCACGCTCATCACCGCCGACCGCAGCCACTGGATGGAGGCCGAGCTCAACCGCGTCACGGCACGCTCCATCAGTGCGCAGGCGGTGGTGAGTGCGGGGCTGGCGGCTCAGCCGGCGCTGCAAACCCCGTTCAACACTGCCAGCAGCCTGTCGGCGCAGTTGCAGATGGTGGCCAAGCTCATTGGCGCCCGCGCCAGCCTCGGGGCTTCGCGGCAGGTGTTCTTCGTGTCCATCGGCGGCTTTGACCTGCACGACTTCCTGGTGGACCAGCACCCCGGCCTGCTCACCGCGGTGAACGACGCGCTGGCCAGCTTCTATGCCGCCACGGTGGAGTTGGGCGTGTCCCGCCAGGTCACCACCTTCACCGCCAGCGACTTCGGCCGCACGCTCACCAGCAATGGCGACGGCTCGGACCACGGCTGGGGCAGCCACCATTTCGTGATGGGCGGGGCGGTGCAGGGCGGGCGCTTCTGGGGCGCGCTGCCGTCTGTCAGCGTGAACGGGCCGGACGACGTGGGCCAGGGCCGCCTGCTGCCCACCACGGGGGTGGACCAGCTCGCCGCCACGCTGGCCACCTGGATGGGCATTGCGCCCACCGACCTGCCGCGCGTGCTGCCGCAGATCACCAACTACACGCAGCGCGACATGGGCTACTTCGGGGCGGCGTGAGGGCCGGGCTGCCTAAGATGCCGGGCATGCAACGCACCGTTCTTGCCCTGCCGCTTGCCCTGCCTCTTGCCCTGGTTCTGGCTGGCAGCCTGCCGCTGGCCCAGGCCCTGGATCAACCCGAGGCTGCCACCCGTCGCACCGAGAAGCCCGCGGGCCTCTCGGCGCCCGCGCAGCGTTTTGCCGTCACGGCCGCCAACCCCTTGGCGGTGGAGGCGGGCGTGGAAATCCTGAAGGCCGGCGGCTCGGCCTTCGATGCCGCCGTGGCGGTGCAGGCCATGCTGGGCCTGGTGGAGCCGCAGTCCAGCGGCATCGCCGGCGGCGCCTTCTTGCTGCATTGGGACGGCCGCGAGGTGCAGGCCCTGGACGGGCGGGAGACCGCCCCCGCCGCGGCCGCGCCCGACCTCTTCCTCAAGCCCGACGGCAAGCCCCTGCCCATGCGCGAGGCCATCCTGAGTGGCCTGTCCACCGGCACGCCCGGCGTGCTGGCCATGCTGGCCCAAGGGCACGCCACCCACGGCCGCCTGCCGTGGGGGCGCTTGTTCGAGCCCGCCATCCGCCGGGCCGAGCAGGGCTTTGCCATCAGCCCGCGCCTGTTCGAACTCTTGGGCAGCGAGGCCGCGCTGAGGGCGGACGCCCAAGCGGGCAGCTACTTCTTCGACGCCTCCGGCGCGCCCAAGCCCGTGGGCACGGTGCTGAAGAACCCGGCTTATGCCGCCGTGTTGCGTGCCGTGGCAAAGCAGGGCGCCAAGGCCTTTTATGAAGGCCCGGTGGCCGCCGACATCGTGCGCCGGGTGCAGGCCCATGCCCGCCCGGGGCGACTCACGGCGGACGACCTCGCCGGCTACCGCGCCGTGGTGCGCGCACCGCTGTGCAACGACTGGCGGAGCTACCGTGTCTGCGGCTTCGGCCCGCCCACGTCCGGCCACCTCACGCTGATGCAGATCCTGGGCCTGCTGGACACGCAACCGGCCGCGCGCGCCGCCACCGGCTTGAACGCCGATTGGATGCACGCCTACGCCGAATCCGCCAAGCTCGCCTTTGCCGACCGCGCGCAGTTCATCGGCGACCCGGCCTTCGTCACGGCGCCGGGGGGCGATTGGCTGTCGCTGCTGGACCCGGCCTACCTGAAGCAGCGCGCCCAGCTCATCGGCGCTACAGCGATGGCACCGGCCCGGGCCGGCCAGCCGGGCGCAGTGAAGCAGGCCCTGGCCCCGCAGGCCGAGCAGCTGGAGTCGGGCACCAGCCACATCAGCGTGGTGGACGCCCAAGGCCATGCGGTGGCCATGACCACCAGCGTGGAATCGGCGTTCGGCAGCCGCGTCATGAGCGATGGCGGCACGGGCCTGGCCGGCGGCTTCATCCTGAACAACCAGCTCACCGATTTTTCGTTGAACCCCGTGGGCGCCGACGGCCAGCCCGTGGCCAACCGGGTGGAAGCCGGCAAGCGGCCGCGCTCCAGCATGGCGCCCACGCTGGTGTTCGACGCGCAAGGCCGCCTGCTGATGGCCGCCGGCTCGCCCGGCGGGCCGGTCATCATCCATTACGTGGCCAAGGTGCTGACCGGGGCCTTGGCCTGGGGCTTGCCAGCCCAACAGGCGGTGGACCTGCCCAATTTCGGCCACTTCAACAGCGGCTCGCTCATCATCGAGCGTGGCGCGCTGACGCCCGAGCAACTGGCCGACTTGCGCGGCCGTGGGCACACCGTGGTGGAAACCGACCTCACCAGCGGCCTGCAAGTGCTGCAGCGCACGCCGGCGGGGTGGGTGGGCGGCGCCGATCCGCGCCGCGAAGGGGTGGTGCGCGGGGAGTGAGCCCCCGCGCATCTTTCGGCTGAAGCGGCCGCTCAGCGCTTGCTGAGCACCAGCAGGCCAGCCGCTGCCAGGCCGCCAAATAGCAAGCCGCTCCACACCTCGTAAGGCAGGCCCAGCAGCCGGTAGGCGGCAGCCTCGGCGCAGTTCGCCGTGATCATGAACACCGAAGGCCACAGCTCTTCGAGGTTCAGGGCGGTCACGATGTTGTCAGCCAGACCCATGGCGCAGCTGGCGGTTTGCGACGCCACCTCGTGCTGGAACACCGCCGCCGTCACGCCCGCGGCGCACAGCAGCAGCACCAGCACCAGCGCCGCCTGGCGCAGCGTGCGGCGCGCCTGCACCAGCCAGCCCAGCAACGAGAACGTGCCGATCAACAGGAAGACGCCCCGCTGCAGCACGCACCAGGGGCAGGGCTTCACACCGAACTGATGCTGGGCAATGAGCGCCACACCCACGGCCGCAAAGCTGGCAGCGGCCATGCCGGCCAGCACGCGGGCCGGCAGTTTGGAAGGTTGGATGAACATCAGCCGGTGATCTCGGCGATGAGTTCGATTTCCACGCAGGCGCCCATGGGGATCTGCGCCACGCCGAAGGCGCTGCGGGCGTGCTTGCCCGCGTCGCCCAGCACGGTGGCCAGCAGCTCGGAGCAGCCGTTGGTGACGAGGTGCTGTTCGGTGAAGTCGGGCGTGCTGTTGACCAGGCTCATCACCTTCACGATGCGCACCTTGCCCAGGTCACCCGTGGCGGCTTGCAGCGTGCCCAGCAGGTCAATGGCCACGGCGCGCGCTGCAGCCTGGCCGGTGGCGGTGTCCACGTCCTTGCCCAGTTGGCCGACCCAGGGCTTGCCGTCTTTCTTGGCGATGTGGCCGGAGACGAACAACAGGTTGCCGGTGCGGGTGAACGGCAGGTAGGCGGCCGCCGGCACAGCCAGCGGGGGCAGGGTGATGCCGAGTTCGGCGAGCTTGGCTTGGATGGCAGAGGAGCTCATGCGGGGAAGCGCGGTGGCGCGAGGAAAAAACGGCGGCATGCTACACCCCGCCCCCCATTGGGCGGGGTGCGAAGGGGTGTGCGGTGCGGCGGCAAGTCGGGGCGTGGACGCTGGTGGCGGTGGGCCTGGCCTGGTTGGCCGGGCTCGCGGCCCTGCACAGCTGCGCCAGCCTGCCCACGCCCGTGGCGCAGCTGGGTGTGGCGGCGCTGGCGCTGGCCTCGGGCGCCTGGGCCCTGTGGCAGCCCCGCCAGACCTGGGCCTGGGCGCTGTGCGCCGGGCTGCTGGCGTTCTCGCAAGCGGCGTGGCGCGCTGAAGCGCGTTTGCACCCCGAGCTGCACCCGGCGTGGGAGGGGCGCGACCTGCTGCTCACCGGCCGAATCGACTCGCTGCCGCTGGCGGTGGTGGGGCAGGGCGGCGTGCCCGGCTGGCGGTTCGAGTTCGCGGTGCAGGCCGTGGGCCCCAGCGGCACGGCGCTGCCGCCCGAGGTGCCCCCGCGCGTGATGCTGCTGGCCTACGACGCCCCGCCCATCACGGCCGGCGAGGTCTGGCGCTTCACGGCGCGGCTCAAGCGCGCGCACGGGCTGGCGAACCCCGGTGGGTTCGACGCCGAGCTGTGGCTGTTTGAACAGGGGCTGAGGGCCACAGGCGTGGTGCGCAGCGCCACCCGGCTGGAGGCCGCGCCCTGGTGGGAAATCGACGCGGCTCGCCAGCGGCTGCGGCGTGCGATTCGGGAGCGGGTGGCCGACCCCGGCATGGCGGGCGTGCTCGCAGCCTTGAGCCTGGGTGACCAGAACGCGATCGCCCATGCGGACTGGGCTCTGCTGCGGGACACCGGCGTGGCCCATGCCTTCAGCATCAGCGGGCTGCACGTGACCATGTTCGCGTGGCTGGCCGCCGCCGGCGTGGGGGCAGCGTGGCGGCGCAGCGGGCGCCTGTGCCTGCGCGTGCCGACCCCGATGGCGGCGCGCTGGGCCGGGGTGCTGGCCGCGTTCGGGTATGCGGTGTTTTCTGGCTGGGGTGTGCCGGCGCAGCGCACGGTGGTGATGCTGGCGGCGGTGGCGGCCCTGCGCGGCCTGGGCCTGCGTTGGCCCTGGCCGCTCGTGCTGCTGGCGGCCGCAGTGGTGGTGACGGCGGTGGACCCGTGGGCGCTGATGCAGCCGGGCTTCTGGCTGTCCTTCGGCGCCGTCGGGTTGCTGATGGCCGCAGGCGACGCCCCGGCGCAGGGCTGGCGGGCGCATCTGATGGCGGCCCTGCGCACGCAGGCGGTGGCCACGGTGGGCCTGGCGCCGTTGAGCCTGATTTGCTTTGCCCAGCTGTCGGCCGTGGGCTTGCTGGCCAATCTGGTGGCCATTCCGGTCATCAGCTTCGTGGTCACGCCGCTGGCGTTGCTGGGCGGCGTGTTGCCGCCCTTGTGGACGCTGGCCGCCTGGGTGACGCAGGCCCTGCTGGCCTGGCTGCACCTGCTGACGGCGCTGCCCGGCGTGGTGTGGTGGTTGCCCGCTGCGCCGCTGTGGGCGCAGGCGTTGGCGCTGCTGGGCGCGGCGCTTTTGATCCTGCGGCTGCCGTGGCGGCTGCGGGCGGTGGGCGTGGCCATGATGGTGCCGCTGCTGTTTCCTGCGGTGCCCCGGCCGGCCGAAGGCGAATTCGAGCTGCTGGCGCCCGACATCGGCCAGGGCAATGCGGTGCTGGTGCGCACGGCCGGGCATGTGCTGCTGTTCGACGCCGGCCCCAGCTATGCGCCGGGTCAGGATGCCGGCGAGCGGGTGCTGCTGCCGCTGCTGCGGTCGATGGGCGTGGGCACGCTCGATATGTTGATGCTCAGCCACCGCGACGGTGACCACGTGGGCGGCGCGGCGGCGCTGATGCGCGGGCTGCGGGTGACGCAGTTGCGCAGTTCGCTGGAACCCAGCCACCCGCTGAATGCCGCGGGCGTGCCGGCTTCGCGCTGCGAGGCGGGGCAGACCTGGATGTGGGACGGCGTGCGGCTGGAGGTTCTGCACCCGACGCCGGCGCACTATGGGGCGGGCCTGCGGCCCAACGACCTGTCGTGCGTGTTGCGCATTACGGCCGCATCCGGTCACCGAGTGCTGCTGGCAGGCGACCTGGAGGCGGAGCAGGAGCGCCAGTTGGTGAAGCGGGAGGCACAGGCGGGGCGCGACCTGCGTGCCGACGTGCTGCTCGTGCCGCACCACGGCAGCAAAACCTCGTCCTCCGCCGAACTGTTGGCGGCGGTGCAGCCCCAGGTGGCCTTGGTGCAGGCGGGCTACCGCAGCCGCTTCGGGCACCCCGCGCCGCCGGTGCTGGCGCGCTACCAGGCGGCCGGCATCGCCGTGCAGGTGTCACCCGCTTGCGGCGCCTGGCGCTGGCGCAGCGACCAAGCGCTGAGCATGGCGCTGTGCGAACGCGACCGCCTGCGCCGCTACTGGCACGACCGCCCGCCGCCCGCCGCAGGGCTGGCCGGCCCGGACGCACCGGGGCTGCCGCCAGACGCGCTGCTGCCCGCGGACCGCGTGGAAGACGCCGCCCCGGCGCAGGAGTTCTGGCCCTGAGGCGACGGGCCCGCGCGGGCGGTTGGCCCAAGCCCGCGTCGGTCAGTCGAAGCTGCCTTGGTAGGCCGGTGCGGCGTCGGCCCGCGTGTTGAGCTCGAACATCACACCGCCGGGCGCCCGGCAGAAAAAGCGCGAGCCGCGCTCGTGTGAAATGACGCCGGTTTCCATCGCCACGCCGTCGGCCTGCATGGTGGCGTGCAGCGCCTCCACATCAGCCCGCGTGGGCAGCTCGAAGCCGACGTGGAAGGTCTGCGGCCACTGCGGGGCCACGCCGCTGCCGTTCTCGATGACGACATCGAAGCCGGGCCGCTTCAGGATGCAGTAGTCGTCGTTCAGCGCGATGCGAAAGCCCAGGTACTTCGCAAAGAAGGCGGCGGTGTCGGCCGGGGCCTGGGAGGGAAAGCTCAGGTGGTTGAGCTTCATCGGGGTGGGGGTGTGAGCGGGTGTGTGCGTGGGTGTCGAATGCATGAAAAGCTCCGTGGAATCAAGGGCTCCATGGTCGGCCGCCGGCGCCGGGCCGGCTACTCGCATGCGGCAGCACCCCGCTGCACAGGAGCGGGCTGTGGGCAGGGCGCCCGCGGGCTCACATTCGTGGCAGGCCGAGGTAGCCCAGCACGGCGCGGCTCAGGCGCTGTTGCAGGTCGGCCGCGGCGGCTTCGCCGCGTTCGCCGCGGTGGCCGGCGGCGTCGGTGAGTGCGCGGATCAGGTGGCCAACGTCATCTGCCGCTGCGGCGAGGTCAGGCACGCGGGGCAGGTCCGGGCGGGTCAGGATGGCTTGAATCAAGGCCGTAAAGCTGCTCTTGCCGGCCAGGGCTTGCCGGGTGTCGGGCCGCTCTTCTTCCACGTCCAGCAGCCGGGCCAGTTCGGGCCGCTCCAACTGCTGCCGCACCGCGGCGGCCAGCAGGTGCTCCAAGGCCTCGCGCCCGCTGGGGGCCTGCAAGGCGGTGCCGGCATCGTCTGCAAACCGGGCTTTCTCGCGCTGCATCAGCGCGATCAGCAAGGCCTCCTTGCCCGGAAAGTACTGGTAAAGCGACCCGATGCTCACGCCCGCCCGCTCAGCCACGGCATTGGTGTTGAAGCCCGCGCGGCCTTGGGCTTCCAGGATCTGCGCCGCGGCCTCCAGGATGCAGGCCACGGTTTCCACCGCGCGCAGTTGCGTGGGGCGCTTGCGCGGGCGCAGGGGGCTCACGGCGTGGCGGGGGCGCTGCCGCGGCGGGCCTTCACCGCATGGCCCAGTTCGATCACCGCCAGCGCGTAGTAGGCCGACCAGTTGTAGCGCGTCACCACCCAGAAGTTCTGCGTGCCCAGCAGCACCGTGGGGGGCTTCTTGGGGCCGTTCTGCAGCTCGATGACGGCGAGCGGCCCGGCATGGTCACGCGCGGCGTCGGAGGGCTGGGCCCCGGCCTCGAGCAACTCGGCCGCCGTGAAGCTGGGTTTGATGTCCGGCGCCAGCAGGCGCCGGCGCGTGATCGGGTCGGCCGGCAGGCGAACGCTGTAGTGCGTGGTGTCGCCGGCCTTCCAGCCGTACTCGGCCAGGTAATGCGCCACGCTGCCGATCGCGTCCACCGGGCTGGCCATGAGGTCGATGCGGCCGTCGCCGTCGAAGTCCACCGCGTGCTGACGCCAGCTGCCGGGCATGAACTGCGGCCAGCCCAAGGCCCCGGCGTAGCTGCCACGCACCTCGGCGGCGTCCAGGCCGTTCTCGCGGCACAGCTTCAGGAACTCCGCCAGTTCGTTGCGGAAGAACGCTTGCCGCTCGGCTGCACGGGGGTGCTCGGCGGGGAAGTCGAACGCCAGCGTGGCCAGCGCGTCCAGCACCTTGAAGCCGCCGGTGATGCGGCCGTAAAACGTCTCCACGCCGATGATGCCGACGATGACCTCGGCCGGCACGCCGTAGCGGCTCTCGGCGCGCGCCAGCGCCGCTTCATGCTCCGCCCAGAAGGCCACGCCGGCGTCCAGGCGCTTGGGCTCGATGAAGCGGTCACGGTAGGCCGTCCAGTCTTTGGCCGTTCCGGCCTTGGCGGGCAGGATGAGTTGCTTCACGCGCGGCAGGTCCAGCGCCTGGCTGAGCTGCTCGCGCAGCGCGGCGGCGTCCCAGCCTTGCGCGGTGGCGAGCTCATCGGCAAAGGCCAGCACCGCGGGGCGGGGGCCGAGGGCCTGAGGGGCGGCCGGCGCGGGGGCGGTGGCGCGGCGGTGTTTGGGGTGGGGGGCTGCGTGGGCGGCCAGCGTCCAGGCCATCGCAAGCGTGGCCATCAGGGGCAGGGTTCGGAACTTCACGCGCGCAGCATACGGGCAGCCTGCCGGAACGCGGCCCAGCGCGGTGGCTGGGTGTCTCGGGCGTAGCGCGCGCGTTCCAGCTGCTCCAGCCACTGGGCGGCGGGCTCCGCTTTTTGCCCGTGTTGCTGGCGCAGCGCGCGGGCCCAGGCGGCCGGGCCTTCGTGTGCGGCCACGGTCACGCCGGCGCGCAGCAGCAGGCGTTGGATGCGGGCGCGCTGGCGGCTCCAGGCGTCGTGCGGCTGGCTGCTCCAGCGAATCCACCCCGCACCGGCCAGCGCGCCCGCCAGGATGACGCCGGCCAGGGCCTGGCCCAGAGCCGTCCAGTCGGGCTGGCTGAAGCCCAGTTGCTTGAGCAGGTCGAACTGGTTCTGGCGCGAGTAATTCAGCACCAGCTGTTGCCAGCGGTTGTTCACGGTTTCCCAACCCTGGCGCAGCGCGCGCCAGAGTGTGGGGTTGAGCTGGCCCAGCACGCCGGGCTCGGGCCGCAGCGCCAGCCCTTGCACGACCCGGTTGGGCGCCACGGCGGCGGTGGGGTCGCTGCGCACCCAGCCGGTGCCCTCCACCCAGTACTCGGCCCATGCGTGGGCGTTGGCGTTGCGCACGACGTAGTAGCCGTCTTGGGGCTCGGCGTCCCATCCTTGAAAGCCGGTCACGATGCGGGCGGGCACGTCCATCGCCCGCATCAACACCACAAACGCCGAGGCGAAGTGCTCGCAAAAGCCCAGGCGCCGGTCGAACCAGAACTCGTCGATGAGGTGCGGCGAGTTCACGCCGTAGCGGCCGGGGGTGAGGGTGTAGGTGAAGTCCGCCTGCTGGATGTGCGCCAACAAGGCCGCGGCCAGCGCCTGGGCACGCGGGCCGGGCTCCAAGTTGCGGAACTGCGGCTGCGCGGCCAGCTGCGTCGCCCAGGTCAGGCTGCGCGGGTTGGAGGCCGGGGGCAGGTCGGCGTCGGGCGCCAGTTGCAGCCGGGTGCGGCGGGCGCCGGCCTGCCAGTCGGTGTGGGCCACGGCCTCGAAGCGCAGCCGCTCGGTGATGGGGCGGGGCGCCAGCCATTGCAGCTCGGGCCCGCGGGTGAAAGTGAGCTCGGACACGGCCCACTCGGTGCCCACCGTGCCAGGGGCCATTTCCAGCACGGGCAACACCGGAATGCGCAGCGGCTCCAGCGTCATTTCGTAGCGCAGGGCCGGGCCGCGGGTGGTGAGATCGTCGCGCCCGCGCAGCCAGTTCACGGCGTTGCGGGCGTCGGGGGCGCGCCAGGTTTTGCCGTCGAAGCGGGTCAGCACCGGGCCGCGCAGGTAGCGCTGGTCGGGCGTGGGCACGGGGCCGTTGAACTTCAGGCGCAGTGCGATGCTGTCGTCATTGGCGATCTCGTTCATGGCGCCGAACTCGAGCTGGTTGGACAGCCCCGTCTTGCCAATCGATTCCGTGGGCACGCCCCACAGCGGCGCGATGCGCGGAAACAGCACGAACAGCAGCACCATCACCGGCAGGCCCAGCGCCGTGGTGCTGGCCGCCCGACGCGCCGCCACGCCGATGCTGGGCAGCCCTTGCAGCTCGGTGGACGGCATCTGCGCCAGCACCACCGCCGCCAGCAGGCCCCACAGGGCCACCAGGCTCCACACCGCCATCAGCAGCGCCTGCGAGTACAGGAACTGCGTGAGCACCAGGAAGAAGCCCAGGAAGAACACCACGAAGGCGTCGCGCCGTGCGCGCAGCTCCATGGTCTTGAGCGCCATCAGCATGACAAGCAGCGTCACGCCGGCCTCCCGGCCGATCAGCGTGCGAAAACTGAGCCAGGTCAGGCCGCAGTACAGCACCACGATGGCCACCAACCACCAGCGGGAGGGCAGGGGGCTTTGCCGCGCAGCCAGCACGGCGCGCCAAAGGAGCACGCCGGACGTGATCGCCGTGCTCCACCACGGCAGGTGCTCAGCGTGCGGCGCAATCACGGCGGTGATGACGGCCAGCAGGAAGAAGCTGTCGCGTGCATCACGCGGCAGGCGGGCCCAGAGGTCGCGCAAGCGGTTCATGCGGGGTGGGCGGCGAGGGCCTGCAGGCAGGCTTGGCGGTGGGCGGGGCCGAGCGCGGGCGGCCATTCCTGGCCCCCCAGCCGCAGGCCGAAGGGCTGCCCGGCACGCTCGGCGGCCAGCACCCAGGCGGTCAGGCGGGAGAGGCGCGCCTCCGGGTCGCGGCCGGTGGTGTCGCGCCAGTCCAGCCACAGGTCCCGCGCCAGCGGGCTTTCGGTGTCGCGCACCCACAGCGGCAGGCCGTGGTCCAGCGCCAGCGCGGACTTGCGCCAAAGAATTTGCTTCATCGAGTCGCCGCGCCGGTAAGTGCGCACGCCAGCGAAGTCGCTGCCGGAGGCTGCCAAACGGGTGGACATGGCCTCACCCGCGCCGGCTTCTGCCTGGGCCGGGAAAGCCACCGCCGGGCTTTCCGCCCGGGGGTAGACCCAGACCGGGCTGGCCGGGCGCCAGTAGCTCCACGCGCGGAAGAACCCCAGCGGAAAGCGCGTGGTGATGATGAGCCGGGGCAGGGCGTGGCGGCCGCGCCGCGCGGCAGGCAGCCGCAGGTGCACGGTGGCGTGGCCCAGCGCGGGCACGTCGACCCAGGCGGGCTCGGTGGCGCCCGTGTCGAGCTGCGCGCTGATGGCGATGCCGAATCGGGCACCCGACGGGTTGTGCAGGCGCAGCTCCAGCGCGTAGTCGTCGCCCGCGTGCACGGGCTCGGGCGGCTTCAGGTCCAGCTGCAGGCCGCGCAGGTTGGCGTGCGTGGTGTGCATGGAGGCCAGGCCCGCGCCCGTCAGTGCAAAGGTGAGGGCGTAGCCCAGGCTGATCTGCTCGTTGATGCTGGCCAGCAGCAGCACCGCCAGCGTGCCGCAAAACGCCACGCCGGCCCAGGTGGGCACGATGTAGACGTTGCGCTGCGTGGTGTGGTGCGTGTCGGCCACGGGCTGGCGGGCCTGCCACCAGGCCTGCCAACGGGCGCGCAGGGCCTGCAGCATCACGGCAGCGGGGTGGCCTCGATCATGGCGCGCACCTGCTCGCGCGCGCCGCGGCCGGCGCCAGCGCGGGGTTGCAAGCGGTGGGCAATGGTCTGGGGCAGGATGGCTTGCAGGTCGTCCGGCGAGACGTAGTCGCGCCCCTGCAGCAGCGCCCGGGCCCGCGCCGCGCGCAGCACCGCGAGGCCCGCGCGGGGCGATAAGCCTTCCACGAACCATTGGCCCGAACGGGTGGCCGCGATCAGCGCCTGCAGGTAGTCCAGCAGCGGCGGCGCGGCGTGGATGGCCTTCACGGCGGCCTGCACCTCGATCAGATCGGCCGGCGTCATCACCGGCTGCAGCGCCTTGAGCTGCTCGCGGCTGTCGCCGCCCATCAACAGTTCGCGTTCCGCTGCCGCGTCGGGGTAGCCCAGAGAAATGCACATCAGGAAGCGGTCCAGCTGCGACTCCGGCAGCGGGAAGGTGCCGAGCTGCTCGCTGGGGTTTTGCGTGGCAATGACGAAGAAGGGCGCGGGCAGCGGGTGCGTCACGCCTTCCACGCTCACCTGGTGCTCTTCCATCGCCTCCAGCAGGGCGCTCTGCGTCTTGGGGCCGGCGCGGTTGATCTCGTCCGCCAGCAGCACCTGGGCGAACACGGGGCCGGGGTGGAACACGAAGCCGTTCTTGTCGCGTTCGTAGACGCTGACGCCGAGCAGGTCGCTGGGCAGCAGGTCGGCGGTGAACTGCAGGCGCGAGAACTTCAGGCCGAGCGAAATGGCCAGCGCATGCGCCAGCGTCGTCTTGCCGACGCCCGGCAGATCCTCGATCAGCAGGTGGCCGCCCGCGATCAGGCAGGCCAGGGAGTCCGCGATCTGCGCGGGTTTGCCCTTGATGACCGTGCTAATCTGGTTTTGCAGCGCCGCGAGCTGCGTGGCCAAGGTTCGTGATGGGGCTTGCGTCATGGGCTGCACCATAGCAAGAGACAAGCAATCCATGCCGACCGCGTACTTCAATCCCCCCGAATGCCGACGCCATGACATGGGCGCCGGGCATCCCGAATGCCCCGAGCGCCTGTCGGCGATCGATGACTGGCTCATCACCACCGGGCTGAACACCGCCCTGCAGCACGAAGACGCCCAGCCGGCCGACCTGAAGGACGTGGAGTTGGCCCACACCCACGGCTATGTGGCCGAGATTGGTGCCGTGCTGCGCCGCTGTGCCGAGCAAGGCGAGCGCTGCGCGGTGGACCCAGACACCTCGGCCAACCCGCACACCTGGGCCGCCGCGCTGCATGCGGCAGGCGCTGCGGTGCGGGCGACGGACCTGGTGATCGACGGCGGCGCGGACAACGCCTTTTGCTCGGTGCGCCCGCCGGGCCACCACGCCACGCGCGACCAGAGCATGGGCTTTTGCTTCTTCAACAACGTGGCGATTGCGGCGCGGCATGCACTGGATCGGCGCGGCATCGACCGCGTGGCCATCGTCGACTTTGACGTGCACCATGGCAACGGCACGGAAGACATCATTGCGGGCGACGACCGCGTGCTGATGGTGAGCCTGTTCCAGGACCCGCTCTACCCCTACAGCGGCGCCGTGCCCAAGGGCACGAACATGGTGAACGTGCCGATTCCGCCGTACACGCAGGGCGGCGAGGTGCGGGAGATCGTGGAAGCCATGTGGCTGCCGGCTCTCGAGCGATTCAAGCCGCAGATGATCTTCATCTCGGCCGGGTTCGATGCCCACCGCGATGACGACCTCGGCCAACTGGGGCTGGTGGAGGCCGACTACGAGTGGATCACGCTCAAGCTCAAGGATGTGGCGGCCCGCCATGCCAAGGGGCGCATCGTGTCGGTGCTGGAGGGGGGCTACAACACCCAGGCACTGGCGCGCAGCGTGGCGGCGCACCTGCGCGCGTTGGCGGACCTCTGAACGGGCCGGCCCCCGCGCCATCGCTGCCCTCGTTTTTTCTTGAACTGCTGTTTTTGCCCGCCGGACAACCCGGGCGGGCCTGTCGATGAACGCCATGCACCAACCTTTGAGCCTGAATGAACTGCAGGCCTTGCTGACCCGCGTGTTCAGCCCCGACGCCCTGGCGGAGTGGCTGCTGCTGCTGACCTGCCTGCTGCTGGCGGGCGCGTTCAGCTGGGCGATGTCGCGCGCCGCCACACGGCGCGACAACAGCGTGCTGTTCGGCAACGGCGTCGTGGACGGCGCCTTGTTCCCCCTGCTGGCGCTGGCCCTGGCGGTGGGCGCGCGGCGCCTGCTGCCGCTGTGGGGGCTGCAGCCGGCGCTCTTCAAGCTGGCGCTGCCGGTGCTAGTGTCGCTGGCGGCCATTCGCGTGATTGCGCGGGTGCTGGCGGCGGCGTGGCCCGATTCGGCCCCCATCCGGTTGGTGGAGCGCATCGGCTCCTGGCTGGCGTGGATCGGGGCGGTGCTGTGGGTGACGGGCTTGCTGCCGGTCATCATGGACGAGCTCGACGACATCGGCTGGAAGTTCGGCGCAGTCAAGCTCACGCTGCGCAACCTGATCGAAGGCGGGCTGACCGCGGCCTTCGTGCTGGTGGTGGCCTTGTGGATTTCAGCAGCCATCGAGGCGCGGCTGATGCGGCGCGAGACGATGGACCTGTCCAGCCGCAAGATCGCAGCCAGCGTGATCCGCTCGCTGCTGTTGCTGGTGGGGGTGCTGATTGCCCTGTCGGCCGCGGGCATCGACCTCACCGCGCTGGGCGTGCTGGGTGGCGCCTTGGGCGTGGGGCTGGGCTTTGGCTTGCAGAAGCTCGCCGCCAACTACGTCAGCGGCTTCGTGATCCTGGCCGAGCGCAGCCTGCGCATCGGTGACATGGTGAAGGTGGACGGCTTCGAGGGCCGGGTGTCCGACATCAAAACCCGCTACACCGTGATCCGCTCGCTCGGCGGCAAAGAGGCCATCGTGCCCAACGAGATCCTGATCACGCAACGGGTCGAGAACTCGTCTCTGGCCGACCCGCGGGTGTTGCTGTCCACCGTCGTGCAGGTGGAGTACGACTGCGATGTGCAGGCCGTGATGGCCGCGCTGGTGGCCGCCGTGGGCGAGGTGCCGCGTGTGCTGCCCGACCCCGGGCCCTCAGCCCAGCTGAGCCGGTTCGCGGACAGTGGCCTGGAGTTGACCGTGTACTTCTGGATCGGCGACCCCGAGAACGGCAGTGGGGGCGTGCGGTCGGATGTGAACCTCGCCGTGCTGCGCACGCTGCAGGGCCTGGGCGTGGACATTCCGTACCCGCAGCAGGTGCAGCGCCAGCCCAAGGGCACACCGCCTGCAACGACTTGAGCGGCAGGCCCCGCGTGTCAGGCGGCGGGGCCTTGCGGTTCAGAAGTCGGCGTCCAGCACCACGCGGTAGCGCGCCTTGCCACTGCGCAGGTGGTCGATCGCGTCGTTGACGCGGCTCATCGGGAAACGCTCCACCTGCGGCAGGATCTGGTGCCGCGCGCTGAACTCCAGCATCGTGGCCAGCACCGATGGCGGCGGCGTGGGCGAGGCCGACAGGCCTTTTTGCCAGCTCAGCAGCCCACCGCTCTTGAGCGCCATGGCCTCGGTCACCACGCCCACCAGGTGCATGCGGCCCTTGGGGGCCAGGGTGGCGATCAGGGCGTCCCAGTTCAAAGCGGCGCCCACGGTGATGAGCAGGAAATCCAGGCTGCCGGCGGCGGCTTTCAGCTCGGCCTTGTCCACGCTGGACACGGTTTTGTGCGCGCCCAGCGCCAGCGCCTCGTCGCGCTTGCTGGCCGACGAGGTGAAGGCCGTGACTTCACAGCCCCAGGCCCGCGCGAACTTGACGGCCATGTGGCCCAGGCCGCCAATGCCCACCACGCCCACGCGGTCGGTCGGTTGGATGGCGTGCAGCACAAAGGGCAGGAACACGGTGCCGCCGCCGCACATCAGCGGGCCGGCGGCGGCCGGGTCCAGCGCGTCGGGAATGGGCACGGCCCAACTCCAGTGCGCGCGCAGCCGGTCGGCAAAGCCGCCGTGGCGGCCGATCAGCGTGGGCTGGCGCTTGCCGCACAGGTGCTGCTCGCCGCCCAGGCAGAAGTTGCAGTGCGTGCAGCTGCTGCTGTGCCAACCCACACCCACGCGCTGGCCCAACTGGCGGCCCTTGGCCCGGGGGCCCAGCGCGGTGATGCGGCCCACCACCTCATGCCCCGGCACGACCGGGTAGCTGGCAGGGAACCACTCGCTGTCGATCATGGCGAGGTCCGAGTGGCAGATGCCGCAGTGCTCGACCGTGATCTCGACGTCTTCATCGCCCAGCGGGCCGGCGTCGAACTCGAAGGCTTGCAGCGGGCCACCGGCGGTGTGGGCGGCGTAGGCGCGGAAGTGGGTCATGGGCGGTCCTTGAGGTGTGGACTTACTGTAGCGAGTGCGCCTTGAAAAACTGCCAGATGGTGGCGGTGGCGTCGAGTTCATGGTGCGGCCAGATGTGGCCCAGGCCGTTGACGCGCAGCAGGCGCACATCCGATCCGGCCGCGCACGCCCCGTAGCGAATGGTGTGCACGCCGCCCGCCGGTGGGTCTTGCACCAGCTTTGGCTGGCAGCGGTTGTGCGCGGCCCAGCCGGCCAGGGCCTCGGCCACGCTCTCCACCCACTCGGCACCGCGGTCGCCGTGGCCCTCGTAGGGGTTGGTCAGGTCGGCCAGCCCGTGGATGGTGAGCACCGGCACGGCGCGACCCGGGCAGGGGCCGAACCAGCGCAGGCCGCCCACCGGCCCAATGGCCGCGATGCGGTCGTTCAGCCGGCAGCCCAGCAGCGACGACATGCGCCCGCCGCCCGAGAAGCCCGTGGCGTAGACGCGGCTGCGCTGGATGCACACGCGGGCGGCGAGGTGCTCGATGACGTCGGCCACGTACTGCACATCGTCGCCTCGCCAGGTGGCCACCGGCACGTTCCAGCGCGAGTCTTCGCCCTGCAGCGTGGCCACCACGAACCCTTCGCGGGCTGCCAGGGTTTCAAAGCCGGTTTCGCGGGCGCGACCGGTGGTGTTGCCGCCGGTGCCGTGCAGGTCGAACACCACGGGCAGCGCGGCTTGGCCTTGCGTAATGGCTGGAGTAATGGCTGGAGTAATGGCTGGAACGAACAGGCGGTAGACCCGCTTGCGCCCGCCGGACACCAACTCACGCAGCTCGCCGTTGACGGGCGTGAGCGTGCAGGCCGAGGCTTGTGGGGCCTCCTGGGTCTGCGCTGGGGCCTGGGCTTCGGCCAGCGGGGCGAGGGTGATCAGCAGCAGGTTCAGCACCCACAGGCGCAGGGCGGTGAGCATGGTGCGGTCAAACATCCTGGGCGTAGATGAGAAAGCCTTGGTGCTGGGCGACGCGGTCGTACAGGGCTCGGGCGGTGATGTTGGTGGTGTGGGTTTGCCAGTACACGCGCTTCACGCCGGCCGCGCGAGCGGCGGCGTCCACCGCTTCGATCAGCGCTCGGCCCACGCCGCGGCCACGGGCCTCGGGCGTGGTGAACAAGTCCTGCAAGTAGCAGGTGGGTTCGATGCGCGTGGTGCTGCGGTGGAACAGGTAGTGAACCAGGCCCAGCAGGGCGCCGTTTGCGCCTTCAGCCACCAAGGCGTAGACGGGCTCGGCCGGGTCGAAGAAGCGGCCCCACGTGGTTTCCGTGACGGCGGCGGGCAGGGCGGTGTCGCCCGCGCGGCCGTAGAAGGCGTTGTAGCCGTCCCAAAGGGGTTGCCAAGCGGCGCGGTCGGCCGGCAGTACGGCTCGGACGTGGATCATGGGTCGGGCGTCTCCGTGAAAAGTTCGCCGCATTGTTTCCGATGCCGAGGCGCACGCGGCGCGTCACAAGTCTGCACGCTTCTCCACACTTCGCTCATGTTCAGCGGGCACGATGGGCCGGTGTGTGTTGAACCGGAGCCCTGAATGAAGACACCCCTGTGGATGTGCAGTTTGTTGCTGGCGACCCTGGCCGCCAGCGCCCAACCGCCGGGAGGCCCGCCGCCCGGGGGCGGAGGAGAAGGCGGTGGCGCGAAGGGCGAGCGCCGAGGCCCGCCGCCGGAGGCGCTGGCCGCGTGCAAGACGGCCAAGTCCGGAGCCGATTGCAGCTTCTCTCACGAGAGCCGCACGGTGAAAGGCAGTTGCTGGGCGCCGGAGGGGCGCCCGCTGGCCTGCCGGCCCAAGGATGCGCCGCCGCCCCCGCCGGCCGGTGCTTCGGCACCACCGCCGCCGCGCTGAGGCGGCCTGACCGCCGCCCGACGGCCGCCGGGCCGGTTCGGCGCGTCAGCCCGCCGTGACGGGAATGGACACGGCCTTGCCGGAGGCGATGCGGGCCTTCCAGTCTGCCGGGCCGGTGATGTGGGCGCTGGTGCCGCTGGCGTCCACCGCCACCGTCACCGGCATGTCCACCACGTCGAACTCGTAGATGGCTTCCATGCCCAGGTCGGCAAAGCCCACGACCTTGGCGCCCTTGATCGCCTTGCTGACCAGGTAGGCGGCGCCGCCCACGGCCATCAGGTAGGCGCTCTTGTGGTTCTTGATCGACTCGATGGCCACCGGGCCGCGCTCGGCCTTGCCCACCATGGCGATGAGGCCGGTCTTTGCCAGCATCATGTCGGTGAACTTGTCCATGCGCGTGGCCGTGGTCGGGCCGGCCGGGCCCACGACTTCATCGCGCACCGGGTCCACCGGGCCGACGTAGTAGATGACGCGGTTGGTGAAGTCCACGGGCAGTGGTTCGCCCTTGGCCAGCATGTCCTGGATGCGCTTGTGCGCAGCGTCGCGGCCGGTCAGCATCTTGCCGTTCAGCAGCAGGGTGTCGCCGGGCTTCCAGTTGGCGACTTCAGCCGGCGTGAGCGTGTTCAGGTCGACGCGCTTGCTCTTGTTGTAGTCGGGCGCCCAGTTCACGTCGGGCCACAGGTCCAGGCTCGGCGGCTCGATGTAGCTGGGGCCGCTGCCGTCCAGCACGAAGTGCGCGTGGCGCGTGGCCGCGCAGTTCGGGATCATCGCGATGGGCTTGCTGGCCGCGTGCGTGGGGAAGGTCTTGATCTTCACGTCCAGCACCGTGGTCAGGCCGCCCAGGCCTTGCGCGCCAATGCCCAGGGCGTTGACCTTCTCGTACAGCTCGATGCGCAGCTCTTCGAGCTTGTTCTGCGGGCCGCGCTGCAGCAGCTCGTACATGTCGATGTCTTCCATCAGCGCCTGCTTGGCCAGCAAGGCGGCCTTCTCGGCCGTGCCGCCGACGCCGATGCCCAGCATGCCCGGCGGGCACCAGCCAGCGCCCATGGTGGGCACGGTCTTCAGCACCCAGTCGACGATGTCATCGCTGGGGTTGAGCATGTAGACCTTGCTCTTGTTCTCGGAGCCACCGCCCTTGGCCGCGACGATGACGTCCACCGTGTTGCCGGGCACCACCTCCATCTGCACGACGGCGGGCGTGTTGTCCTTGGTGTTCTTGCGGGCAAAGATGGGGTCGTCCAACACCGACGCGCGCAGCTTGTTGTCGGGGTTCAGGTAACCCTGGCGCACGCCTTCGTTGATGGCGTCTTCGATGCTGCCGGCAAAGCCTTCCCAGCGCACATCCATGCCGATCTTCAGGAAGACGTTGACGATGCCGGTGTCCTGGCAGATGGGGCGCTTGCCTTCAGCGCACATGCGGCTGTTGGTCAGGATCTGCGCGATGGCGTCCTTGGCCGCCGGGCTTTGCTCGCTTTCATACGCTCGGGCGAGGTGGGCGATGTAGTCGGCCGGGTGGTAGTAGCTGATGTATTGCAGCGCCGCGGCGACGCTGTCGACCAGATCTTGGTAGCGGATGGTGGTGGACATGGGGGCTCCAGGGTTCGGGGTTCAGTGCGCGTCGTGCTTGTCGGGCGCGGGCAGCAGTCGGTCGGTGTAGGCGATGGCCATGGCCGACAGCAGGAAGGCGACGTGGATCAGGGTCTGCCACATCAGGGTCTTCTCGGTGTAGTTGTCGGCGTTGATGAAGGTCTTGAGCAGGTGGATGGAGCTGATGCCGATGATGGCCGTGGCGAGCTTGACCTTCAGCACCGACGCGTTCACGTGGCTCAGCCACTCGGGCTGGTCGGGGTGGCCGTCCAGGTCCATGCGGGACACAAAGGTCTCGTATCCGCCCACGATCACCATGATCAACAGGTTGGAGATCATGACGACGTCGATCAGGCCCAGCACCACCAGCATCAGGATGGTCTCGTTGAGCTTGGCGATGGGCTCATAGCCGATCACGTTCACGCCGGCGGCGTCCTTGATCGCCGCACTCTTGTAGCCAATGCTCTTCACGAGCAGTTCCAGCGCATGCTGGTCGCCCAGGGCGGCTTCGATCAGGTGCACCAGCTCCGTCCAGAACTGAAACACGTACACCGCCTGCGCCAGGATCAACCCCAGGTACAGCGGCAACTGCAGCCAGCGGCTGGCGAAGATCAGGCGGGGCAGGGGACGCAGTTGGGGATCAGGGCGCATGGGCAACTTCAAGGTGAAAGCAGCTGAAATTCTAGGGGCGCCGTTCGTGACAAAGTCGTCAGGGCATCGTCAGTCGACCCCCGCACAGTCCGCCGCAAGCACTTTCAGGAGACTGTTTCATGAGCACGCTGAACACCTACGCACCCAGCCCGGAATGGGTGGCCCAGGCCCACGTCAAGGGCGAGGCCGGCTACCAGGCGCTGGTGGCGGAGGCCGAGAAGGACTACGCCGGTTACTGGGCTCGTCTGGCCCGTGAACTGATCACCTGGCAGACGCCTTTCACCAAAACGCTGAACGACAGCGAGGCGCCGTTCTTCAAGTGGTTCGAAGACGGCAAGCTCAACGTGTCCTACAACTGCCTGGACCGCCATGTGGAGGCCGGCAAGGGCAGCAAGACGGCGCTGATCTTTGAAGCGGACGACGGCACCGTCACCCCCGTCACCTACGCCGAGCTGCTCGCCAAGGTGAGCCAGCTGGCCAACGCGCTGAAGGCCCGCGGCATTCAGAAGGGCGACCGCGTCGTCATCTACATGCCGATGTCGGTCGAGGGTGTGGTGGCCATGCAGGCCTGCGCGCGCATCGGCGCCACGCATTCGGTCGTGTTCGGCGGCTTCTCCGCGCAGAGCCTGCGCGACCGCGTGCAAGACGCCGGTGCCGTGGCGCTGATCTGCGCGGACGAGCAATGCCGCGGCGGCAAGGCGTTGCCCCTCAAGGCCATCGTGGACGAGGCATTGGCCGACAACAGCTGCCCCACGCTGAAGGACGTCATCGTCTACAAGCGCACCGGCGGCAACATCGGCTGGGTGGCTGGCCGCGACCTGTGGCTGCACGAGCTGACCGCCAGCCAGCCCGCGACTTGCGAGCCCGAGTGGGTGGAGGCGGAGCACCCGCTGTTCCTGCTGTATACCTCCGGCTCCACCGGCAAGCCCAAAGGCGTGCAGCACAGCAGCGGCGGGTACCTGCTGCACGCGGCGCTCACCACCAAGTGGACCTTCGACCTGAAGGACAACGATGTGTTCTGGTGCACGGCCGACATCGGCTGGGTCACGGGCCACAGCTACATCACCTACGGCCCGTTGGCGTTGGGCGGCACCGAGATCGTGTTCGAAGGCGTGCCGACCTACCCGGACGCTGGCCGCTTCTGGCAGATGATCCAGAAGCACAAGGTCACGATCTTCTACACGGCGCCCACCGCCATCCGTTCGCTCATCAAGGCGGCGGAATCGGACGACGCAGTGCACCCGAAGAGCTACGACCTGTCCTCGCTGCGGCTGCTCGGGTCGGTGGGCGAGCCCATCAACCCCGCCGCCTGGGAGTGGTACCACGAGCACGTGGGCGGACGCCGCTGCCCCATCGTCGACACCTTCTGGCAGACCGAAACCGGCGGCCACATGATCACGCCGCTGCCCGGCGTGACCAATCTCGTGCCGGGTTCTTGCACGCTGCCCTTCCCGGGCATCACGGCGGCCATCGTGGACGAAACGGGCAACGACGTCCCCAACGGGCAGGGCGGCATCCTGGTCGTCAAGAAGCCGTGGCCCAGCATGATCCGCACGATCTGGGGTGACCCGGAGCGCTTCAAGAAGAGCTACTACCCGGCGGAGCTCAAGGGCTACTACCTGGCGGGTGACGGCGCCATTCGCGACGCGGAAACGGGTTACTTCACCATCACCGGCCGCATTGATGATGTGCTGAACGTGTCCGGCCACCGCATGGGCACGATGGAAATCGAGTCGGCGCTGGTGAGTTGCACCGAGCTGGTGGCCGAGGCGGCGGTGGTCGGTCGTCCGGACGACACCACGGGCGAAGCGATTTGCGCGTTTGTCGTGCTGAAGCGTCCTCGCCCCAGCGGTGATGAAGCCAAGGCCATCGCCAAGCAACTGCGCGACCACGTGGCCAAGGAAATCGGTCCCATCGCCAAGCCCAAGGACATCCGCTTCGGCGACAACCTGCCCAAGACCCGCTCCGGCAAGATCATGCGGCGCTTGCTGCGTTCGGTCGCCAAGGGTGAGAGCGTCACGCAAGATACCTCGACGCTGGAAAACCCGGCGATCCTGGAGCAACTGGGCCAAGCGTACTGACCCCGCGCAGCGGCCTGCGCCGCGGGTGGCCCTGCGGCGCATGGCGCTGCAGGGCAACGCGGGTTCTTGCTCGGGGTTTTGCCGGCGATGACGGCGCGGCCCCTGGACGAATCTCGCCTCGTGCAAGTGGTGGGGGCAAAGAAAAAGGGCACTCTTTCGAGTGCCCTTTTCGCTATGCAGCGTGTCTTTAGACTGCCGACGACTTGCGGCGGCGCAGGCCGAACATGCCCAGCAGCGCGCCACCCACCAGGGCCAGCGATGCCGGCTCCGGCAGACGCTTGCCGCCGCAGTCCGCGCCCTTGACGGACGAGCAGGTCGTGCCTGTTACGCCGAACAGCTTGAAGTAGTCGTCGCCATTCGTCAGCGTTCCAGCATCGCGCGTTTGCGAGGCCGTGCTGGTGAAGGCCGAGTTGTAGGCGCTGATCAGCCACCAGCTGGAGCCCTTGTTGGAGCTGCCGCCCGCGCCCGATCCGTTGGCTTGGCTGGTGTTCACCACGTTGTAAATCGGCGTGGTGTCGACGGCCATGTCACCGTAGTTACCCACCAGTTCCCAGCCCGTCATGGACTTGGCGGTCTTGCCTTCCAGGCCCGTCGGGTTGCCAGCGCCGGTCCAGCGGAACAGCGACACGTCCACCGAAGAGCTGCTGTTGGTCCAGCCCAGGCCAATGCTGCTCAGGATGACGCTGCTGCTGAACTGCAGCAGCACGCCTTCGGTGTTCACCACGTTGTCGATGGCGTGATTCGGGGTGCCGCAGCCACCCGCGCCGTTGTCGTTCGTCGAGCACACACCCTGACCGGAACCGTTTTGGTTGGTCAGCGTGGCTGCTGCCCAGGTGGAAGCGCCAGAGGCCGCGCCGAAGTTGGCGTTTGTGGCGTAGAACGCAGCCAGTTGCACGGTGGCCGTGCTGGCGACGGCATCCTTGCTGGTGATCGTGGTCGTCCCGGCCGTGCCGATCGGCGTGATCGTCTGGTTCTCGAACGTCCAATTGGCCGAAGCTGCACCGGACAGGCACAGACCTGCGATCAGGGTGGCCCAGGGCGTTGCGCGGAAGGTCTTGACGGTCATGGTGTTGCGGGGATCAGAATTTGACTGGACGATCTGAAGCACTTTTCGTGCCATGGTGTGGATGCGCTTGCAAATCAGTGACTTGCCCTGGCATCCCCCTAAATCGTTGAAAAATTGTAAGGAGCGCCGACACCCGCGGCGATGCCTCGGGCCCCCTCACTTGAGTGAGGCTAGCAGTTTTTTTGCGTCGTCAACGCTGCTCAGGCTGCGCGGCGACTGCAATGCCGCCTCCAACTCCACGCGGGCTTCGGCCGGCCGCTGTGCGCGGGCGAGTGCCGCGCCGAGGTGATATCGGATTTCACCGTCATTAGGTGCCCGCAGGCGGGCATCGCGCAAAAACTGCAGCGCGCGGTCGACGTTGTTGCCCTGAACGAGGTGGGCCCAGCCAGCCGTGTCGAGGTAGGTGGCGTTGCGACTGTCAAGCTTCAGTGCGCGCTCTGCCGTGGCTACGGCCGCCGGGTCTTTCAGGGCGATCAGCACGTTGGCGAGGTTGTTAAGCGCGTCGGCCCGGTTGGGTTGCAGCTTGATCAGGGCTTCGTAATGGCGGCGCGCGGCGCCGAAGTCTTTGGCGCGCACATTCATTTCAGCCAGGCCACTCAACACGATGGCGTCGCCTGGCGAGCGCTTGAGCCAGGCGTCGCCCGCGTCAAGCGCCGGCTTGAGCTGGCCCTGGCTGGCCAGGGTCTTGATCCACTTGAGCAGGCTGGCGCCGGATTTCTCGAGGTCGTGCGCTTGTTTGAAGGCGTCGACCGCGGCCATGCCCTGGCCCCGTGCCAGCGCCACGTCGCCCAGCAGCGTGTAGCCCAGGGGATTCTTGGGTGCGTTCTGAATGATCTGCCGCACGCGCTTTTCGGCCTTGGCCGGATCTCCCTGCGAGAGCTCCACGCTGGCAAGCAAGCCTTGGGCGGGCAGCGACTCGGGCGTGCCGCTGAGGGCCTTGTCCAGGCTGTAGGCGGCGCCGGCGAGGTCGCTGACCAAGATCTGCTGACGCGCCACGTCGATGAGCTTCGGCGTGTCAAAGGCGGCGCGGCGCGATGCATTCGTGAGCGTGGCGCGGGCGCCGGCCGGGTCGCTGTTGGCGGCCTGGGCGGCGGCGTAGGCCTGCAAGGCTTCAACGTCGTCCGGCGTTTTGGCCAGCAGGGTCTTGGCCGCTTCCACCGCGCGTGCCGGCTGGCCTTGGCGAAGCAGCCAGGCCACGAGGGCGAAGTTGGGGCGCGTGTCTCGCGGGCCGCTGGCGGCGGCGCTTTCCTCCAGCCATTTCAGCGCGTCGTCGTTCTTGCCCCAGAGCTCGTTGACCAGCGCCAACTCGAACAAGAGGTTCACGTTGCGCGGCTCGGTGCGCAGCAGCGTGCGCAGGCGGCGGTCGGCCTCGGCGTGGCGGCCGGCGAGGGCATCCAGCCGGGCCAGGCCCAATTGGGCGTCCACCAGCTTCGGGTCCAGCTTGGCGACCTGTTCATAGGCGGCGCGGGCGCCGACGTAGTCTTTGGCCTGCGTCTTGGCAAAGGCCTGCACCATCAGCACGGTGGGGTTGCTGGGTTGCGCTTTGGCCAAGGTGTCGGCCGTGGCCAGGGCCTTGTCCAGCTGGTTGTTGCGCAGGTGCACGGTGACCAGGGCCAGGCCCGCCGCGGTTTGGCGGGGGTCGGCCTTGTAGGCGCGGGCCAGCTCGTCGGCGCCGGTGGGCGCGTTGCCACTCTGAAGCAGCGAAAGACCCAGCACCGTGCGGTACTGCGGCGAGTCTGCGGCTTTGAGGGCGTCTTGCATCAGCGCGGCGGCTTTGGCGTGCTTGCCCTGCCCCATGTAGGCCGAAGCGAGCATCAGCAGGGCCTGGCCGTCGCCCGGGCGGGCCTTGACGTAGCCTTCCAGCAAGTCGGCCGCGCGGCCGACGTTGGGCTCGGCCAAGGCAATCTGCGCGAGCAACTTGTTGAGCGGGTTGCCGGCCTGTTGCTTCACGGCCAGTTCCAGGTAGGGCTTGGCCTTTTCCAGCTCGCCCAGCGTGAAGTGCGCCAGGCCGTTGAGCATCAGGAACTGCGGGCGGAAGCGGATGTTGGCCACCGGCACCGGGTCCAGCAGGTCGGTGATCTTCTTGAGCGCCGCCTTCATGGCGACGGCATTTCCGGCTCGCTCGGCCAGCACGGCGCGCAGGTAGGTGCCGCGCGGGTCGTTGGGCTTGAGCTTTTGCAGTTCGTCGAGTTCGGCCGCGGCGTCGGTGTCGCGGCCCAGGTCGATCAGCAGGCCCGCGCGGGCCAGGCGCGTCTCGGCATGCTGGGGCTGCACTTTGACGGCTTTGTCGTACTGTGCCAGCGCCTGGGCGATGTCGTTCATCGCGTGGTAGACCGAGGCCTTTTGGTACAGGGCCTCCACGTTTTGCGCGTCCAGCTTCAGGGCCTGGTCGGCCGCGGCCATGGCTTCGGGGAACTGGCGGGCGCGCACGCGCAGCGGCACCTCGGCCACCCAGCTGCTGGCATCTTTGGGGTTGAGCGTGCGCGCCTCGGCGACGGTGGCCAGCGCGGTTTTGGCGTCGCCGGTGTCGGACTGCGCGACGGCGCGCTCCAGCAGCAGCGCTTGCTTGATGCCCACCGGCAGGCCGTTGGGCGCCAGGCGCGGGTCTTCGAGCATTTGGGGTTGCTTGCCCTGCGCCATGAGTGCGGCGGCCAGACCCAGGGCCACCTCGGCACGGTCCACGCCCAGGCGGATGGCTTCGGCAAACGCCACTTCAGCAGCGCCCGGCTCGCTGTTGGCCAGCAGCGCTTTGCCGAGCAGCACGTGAACCGACAGCTGGGTTTTGTCGGCCTGCAGGGCGTTCTTGAGCTGGATGATGGCCCCGCTGATGTCGCGCTTCTCGTAGCGCTGCAAGGCGTCTTCGTAGAACCGCGACGCCTTGGCCGCGTCTTGCGCCTGCGCCACCGGCGTGCCGGACATCAACAGGGCGGCCAGCAGGCCGGAGAGCAGGGCGGGGCGAGGGGTCATTGAGGCGGGCCGGCGGCAAACGAAGGGCGCCGGATTCTTGCAGATGGCCCCGCGCTGTGGGCGCCGGCCTCAGTAGCGCAGGTCAAGGGTCATGACGTCGTTCTCGCGGCGCATCTGAAATCGCGTCAAGAAGCTGTTGCCCAGCAGCACCTGCGGCATGGCACCGGGCACCACGATGGCCTCCACGTTGCGAAGTTCCACGTCGCCGATGCGGACGGTGGCCAGTTGCACGCCGTAAGCCGCTGCGATGCCATTCGCCGTTTGCGTGGCCACGCGGCGGCCGGTCTGGTACTTGAGCCCCAGGCGATCGGCCTCGCCTTGGCTGAGCGCGACGAACGTGGCGCCGGTGTCCACCATGAACTGTGTCGCCCGGCCGTTGATCGCGCCCGTGCTGGTGAAGTGGCCGCCTGAGCCCATGGGCAGCACGATCTGCCGGCCAGCCGTACTTGCATTGGGTGCCAGGCGGGCGGGGGCCGCGCCGAGCGTCAATTCAAGTCGCTGGCCGCCCAACTCGACCGTGGCACGGCCATCGTCCAGCGCCAGCAGCTTCACGCCTTGCGCGGAGCCGCCGACCTGCACCGTACGCGGCTCACCGTCGATCAGCAGCAGGGCGCTGCGCGCGCCCATCGTGCCTTGCAACTGCACACGGGTGGCAGACGCTTGCGCCAGCGCGCCGGTCCAGGGCGCGCATGCGGCGAGCAGCGCCAACGCAGCCAGTGGGCGGCGCAGCATCAGTCGCGGAAGTTGGTGTAGTTCAGCGGCGTGTCGGGGAAGGACTTGCGCAGGTGGTTGATGCCGGTCTGCAGATCGTCGCGGTTCTTGCCGGTCACGCGCACCACGTCGCCTTGGATGCTGGCTTGCACCTTGAGCTTGCTTTCCTTGATGGCCGTCACGATCTTCTTGGCCAGCGGCGCGTCGATGCCTTCCTTGATCTTGTAGACCTGGCGCACCTTGTCGCCGCCGAGCTTTTCGATCTTTTCCTGCTTGTCCAGGAAGCTGATCAGCACGTCTTGCTTGGTGAGCTTGCCGTACAGCACGGTCTCGATCTGTTCGAGTTGGAACTCGCTGTCGCCTGTGGCGTGGATTTCCTTGTCCTTCAGTTCGACCTTGGCACCGGTGCCTTTGAAGTCGAAGCGGGTGCCGATCTCTTTGATGGCGTTGTCCACCCCATTGCGGATTTTCACGTGGTCGGGTTCGAGGACGGCGTCAAAGCTGGGCATGGCAAATCTTGGGAGAGGTTGAATCAGCGAAAATTTTCCCATGCCCGCATCCCCGCTGTCCGCTGAGTCTTCAGCCCCCGACACCTCCGGCCTCGTCATCGAGGCTGGCGTGAACCTCAAGCCCTACAACACCTTCGGCCTGCCGGCCGTGGCGCAACGCCTGGTGCGCATCCGCGAAGCCGCCGATGTGCGGCGCGTGGTGGACCACCCCGAGCTGGGCCGTGCGCCCAAGTTCGTGCTCGGGGGCGGCAGCAACCTGGTGCTGACCCGGGACGTCGACGCCGTGGTGTTGAAAGTGGAAATTCAGGGCATCCGCTTGCTGGAGACCCGAGAGGACGCCTGGATCGTGGAGGCCGGTGCCGGCGTGGCCTGGCACGACCTGGTGTGCTGGACGCTGGACCATGGCTACCCCGGCTTGGAGAACATGGCGCTGATTCCCGGCACGGTGGGTGCTGCGCCGGTGCAAAACATTGGCGCCTACGGCATTGAAGTGAAGGACCGCCTGGAAGCGGTGGAGGTGATGGACCTCATCACTGGCCGGCCGGCGCTGTTGCCGGCCGATGTGTGCCGGTTCGGCTACCGCGACAGCGTGTTCAAGCACAGCGATTTCGGCGGGCTGGCGGGCAAGAGCGTCATCACCCGCGTGCGGTTCCGCCTGCCGCGGCCGTGGCAGCCGGTGCTGGGCTACCTGGAAATCGAGCGCAAGATGGCTGAAACGGGCATCACGCAGCCTGATGCGCGACAGATTTTTGACTGGATCGTGGCCGTGCGCCGGGCCAAGCTGCCGGACCCCAAGGTCATTGGCAACGCGGGCAGCTTCTTCAAGAATCCGGTGGTGTCGGCCGAGCAGTGCAAGGACATCATCGGCCGCGACCCGGGCATCGTGCACTACCCCATGCCGGACGGCAGCGTGAAGCTGGCGGCCGGCTGGATGATCGATGCCTGTGGCTGGAAGGGCAAAACGGTGGGGGGTGCTGCGGTGTACGACAAGCAGGCCCTGGTGCTGGTCAACAAGGCCGATGCGCGAGGAGCAGAAGTGGTGACGTTGGCTCGGGCGATTCAGGAAAGTGTCTACGGGCGGTTCGGCATCCGTTTGGAGCCGGAACCGGTGGTGCTGTGATGCTGCGCCGGCGAACCCTGCTGGCCGTGTTGGGCGCAGCCGGGGCGCCGGCGTGGGCGCTGGAGCCCTTGCTGGCCCGCAATGCGCCAGCCCGATTGGACCCGCGGCCTTACCTCGTCAGCGAAAAGCTCGACGGCGTGCGGGCGCTGTGGGACGGGCAGCGGCTCACGTTCCGCAGCGGGCGCCCGGTGTCGGCGCCGGCGTGGTTCCTGGCCGCACTCCCCCAGGAGGCGCTGGACGGCGAGTTGTGGATGGGGCGCCGCAGTTTCGATGCGCTGTCGGCCGCCGTGCGGCGTCAGGAGCCAGTGGACGCGGAATGGCGGCAGATTCGCTACTGCGTATTTGAACTGCCAGCGGGCGCAGGGCGGTTCGAGGAGCGCGCCACACGGTTGCAGACGTTCGCCAATGCCGTGATCCAGCCGGTTCAGCACCTGAGGCTGGATTCACCCGCCGCCTTGCAGGCGCACCTGCAAGCCATGGTGGCGCAGGGGGGAGAAGGCCTGATGCTGCACCACGCCGACGCGCCGCTGGCCACCGGCCGCAGCGATTGGTTGCTCAAGTTGAAACCTCAGGCGGATGCTGAGGCGACCGTGGTGGGGGTGGAACCGGGCCAGGGGCGCCTGGCCGGACTCATGGGCGCTTTGCTGGTGGAAACGCCGGAAGGCGTGCGGTTCCGGCTGGGCACCGGGTTCAGCGACGCGCTTCGCCGCAACCCGCCGGCGGTGGGCAGCCGGGTCACCTACCGCTACCGCGACGTCACACCGGCCGGCAAACCGCGGTTCGCGAGTTTCCTGCGCGTGGCCGACGATTTCTGACGGAACGCCGCGCTGGGCGCGGCGCCTGACTCACAGCCAGCGCAGCAGGCGTTCCAGCCAGCGGGGCAGCGGCGGGTTGGGGATGTAGTTCTGGCGGTACTGGCTGTGCATGGCAGGGCTCCTCAACGAATACTGTGCATTTATACAGTATTTGCTTCTGGTCTGCCAAGTGCCTGTTTGCCGGTTGAACCCTTACTCCAGGCGCGGCAGGCCGCCGCCGGACAGCAGGCCGGTGCCGGTGTAGATGCCCAGCTTGCTGCGGGTGTCGGTGATGTCGAGGTTGCGCATGGTCAGCTGGCCGATGCGGTCGGCCGGGCTGAAGGGTGCGTCTTCCACCTTTTCCATGGACAGGCGCTCGGGCGCGTAGGTCAGATTGGGGCTCCGGGTGTCCAGCAGCGAGTAGTCGTTGCCACGTCGCAGTTCCAGGGCCACTTCGCCGGTCACGGCGCGGGCCACCCAGCGCTGGGCGGCTTCGCGCAGCATGATGGCTTGCGGGTCGAACCAGCGGCCTTGGTACAGCAGACGGCCGAGCTTCATGCCGTTGATGCGGTACTGCTCGATGGTGTCTTCGTTGTGGATGCCGGTGACCAGGCGCTCGTAGGCGATGTGCAGCAGTGCCAGGCCGGGGGCTTCGTAGATGCCGCGGCTCTTGGCTTCGATGATGCGGTTTTCGATCTGGTCGCTCATGCCCAGGCCGTGGCGGCCGCCAATCTTGTTGGCTTCGGCCAGCAGGGCCACCGGGTCACGGTACTCGACGCCGTTGAGCGCCACCGGCACGCCTTCTTCGAAGCGCACCGTCACCTCTTCGGCCTGGATGGCGACGTCTTCACGCCAGAACGCCACGCCCATGATGGGGTTCACGATCTTGATGCCGCTGTTCAGGTGCTCCAGGTCCTTGGCCTCGTGCGTGGCGCCCAGCATGTTGGAGTCGGTCGAGTAGGCCTTCTCGGCGCTCATCTTGTAGGCGAAGCCGTTGGCGGTCATGAAGGCCGACATCTCGGCGCGGCCGCCCAACTCGTCGATGAAGGTTTGGTCCAGCCAGGGCTTGTAGATCTTCAGCGACGGGTTGGTCAGCAGACCGTAGCGGTAGAAACGCTCGATGTCGTTGCCCTTGAAGGTCGAGCCGTCGCCCCAGATGTTCACGCCGTCGGCCTGCATGGCGGCCACCAGCATGGTGCCGGTCACGGCGCGGCCGATGGGCGTGGTGTTGAAGTAGGTCACGCCGGCCGTGCTGATGTGGAAGGCGCCGGCCTGCAGCGCGGCAATGCCTTCGTGCACCAGCTGGGCGCGGCAGTCCACCAGCACGGCTTTTTCAGCGCCGTACAGCATGGCCTTGCGCGGGATCTCGTCGTAGTCCGGCTCGTCGGGCTGGCCCAGGTTGGCCGTGTAGGCGTAGGGCAGGGCGCCCTTCTTCTTCATCCAGTGCAGCGCGGCCGAGGTGTCGAGGCCGCCGGAGAAGGCGATGCCGACCTTTTGGCCGACCGGAACGGATTGCAGGATGGTGGACATGGAGAGTCTCTTCTTCAGGCGAGGAGGGTTTGCCACTCGGGGTGGCGCTGGATGTAGAGGTGAACGTAGCTGCAGGCGGGCACGACCTTCAGGCCCTGATCGCGGGCCCAGACCAGGCCGGCCTGCACCAGCTGCGCGGCCAGGCCTTGACCGCGGTAGGCATCGGGCACGCCGGTTTGGGTGAAGGTGATGCGGTCACCGCCACGGTGGTAGTCCAGCACGCTGACCGGGGTGGTGGGCAGCGTGAAGCGCTGGCGATCCGGCTCGTGCTGCGGGGTCATGCGCTGGCGACCTTCAACGCGACCGGGTGGATCTCCACGTTGGCCGTGGCGGTGGACACGTAGACGCTGCCGTCCTGGATGCTGATCTGCAGCTGCATGCTGCGCTCGGCCAGTTGGGCCAGGGCTTGCGACTGGTCGGCCGGGATTTGCCAGACGGTCAGCTTGGGCGCGCGAGTGAGCTTGTTTTCCAGGTTGCGCCACCAGACATCGGTGCTGGATGCGAAGCTGTACACGCTGACGCGCTCGCTGCGGCCGTGGGCCTTCATCAGGCGGCGGTCGTCAGGCTGGCCGAGGTCGATCCAATGCACCACGTCGCCGGTGAGGTCCAGCTGCCAGAGGTCGGGTTCGTCCACGTCGGACAGGCCTTTGGTGAACTCCAGCCGGCCGCGCAGGTCGTCGGCCGGCACGTTCAGCGCGAACGCCAGCACGCGAATCATCAACCGCTCCTCGGTTTCGCTGGGGTGACAGGCGAGGGTGAGGTTGTGGTCGCCGTAGACATGGCGATCCATGTCGGCGATCTGCAGTTGGGCTTTGTAGATGGTGGCTTTGAGCGCCATGAAGCTGGGGAGACTGAGGGCAGCCCGCCATTATCGCGGTGAAGCCTCGTGGCATGATTCCGGCTTCAGCTTCTGAACCTTCGCAACCCCGCGTTGCGCGCTCGCCATGAAACGCATCCTCCTTCCGCTGGCCCTGGTTGTCGCCGTCTCCGCCCAGGCCCAGATTACGAACAACACCAAGGCCAAGGTCGACCCGAAGAACAACAAGGTCAGCAACCCGGTCGTTGAAAAGCCCAAGGTCAAGCTGATGTCGCGCGACGAACTGCGCGCCTGCCTGGACCAGCAAGACGCCAACAGCAAGGAAGCCGAAGCCATCAAGACCGACCAAGCGGCCTACAAGGCCAACGCGGACAAGCTCAAGGCCGAAAAGGGCACCTTGGAAGCCGCCGAAGGTGTGCTGGCCAAGCAAGTGGCGGATGTGAAGGCCGAGCGCGACGGCATCCTGAAGGCCCACGAAACCCTGACCGCCGAGGCCCCCAAGCTCGACAAGGCCGAGCTCAAGGCCCGCAACGAGGCCTATCAGGCCCGCGCTGCAGCCTTCGGCCCGATGGTGGACGCCCTCAAGGCGGCCGACGCCGAGCAGGGCGTGAAGCGCAAGGCGTTTGCCGAGAAGGTGGACGCGCTGGACGCGCAGTTCAAGGCCATCGAAGACCGCACGGAGAAGCACTTCGACGCCAGCGACAAGTGGAAGGCCGAGTGCCAGAACAAGCCGTACGACGAAAACGACGAAAAGGCCATCCGCAAGGAAAAGGCGGCCGCCGGCAAGTGATCGCGCCGCGCTGTTGACACCACGCACAGGGCCGCACCCCATCCCGGGGGCGGCCCTGAATTCTTTCTGGAGTTCCCATGAGCAATCCTTTGATGCAGCCCTGGACGGGCGCACACGGCCTGCCGCCGTTTGACGCCCTGCAGGCGGAGCACTTCGCACCCGCGTTCCAGGCCGCGCTGGCCCAGCACCTGGCCGAGATCGAGGCCATCGCCAGCCAGGCCGAGCCGCCGAGTTTTGACAACACCGTGGCTGCGCTGGACGCCTCGGGCCGTGCCCTGACGCAGCTGGAGCACCTGTTCTACACCCTAGCAGCTTCCGCCACGTCGCCCGCGCTGCAGGCGGCACAGCGCGAATTGGCCGGGCCGCTGGCCGCCCACAGCAGTGCGGTGTTCATGCACCAGGGCCTGTTCCGCCGGGTCGACAGCCTGTACCAGCAGCGCGCCGGCCTGGGGCTCACCGCCGAGCAAGTGCGACTGCTCGAGCGCATGCACCTGGACTTTCAACGCGCTGGCGCGCAACTGGCGCCGCAGGCCCGCGCCCGCTATGCCGAGGTGATGACCCAGCTGGCCAAGCTGAACACCCGCTTTGCCCAGAACGTGCTGGCGGCTGAAAGCGACTACCAGCTGCGCCTGACCGACGAGGCCGACCTGGCCGGCTTGCCCGACTTCGTGCGCGCCGCAGCGCGACAGGCGGCGTTGGACCGCGGGCTGGACGCCGGAGTGCATGTCATCACCTTGTCGCGCTCGCTGATCGTGCCCTTCCTCACCTTCAGCGCGCGGCGCGACCTGCGCGAGCAAGCCTGGCGTGCGTGGGTGGGCCGGGGCGACGACACCGGCGCCACCGACAACCGCGACATCTGCCGCGACATCCTGGCCCTGCGCGCCGAGCAAGCGCGCCTGCATGGTCATGCCTGTTATGCCGATTACGCACTGGAAGACACCATGGCCCGGAGCCAACAAGCCGTGTTGGGCCTGTTGGAGCGCGTGTGGCACCCCGCGCTGGCCGCCCAAGCGCGCGAGCGCGAAGCCGTGCAAGGCGCGATGGCGGCGGCCGGCGCCAACCACCCGCTGGAGGCGTGGGACTGGCGCTACTACGCCGAGCAGGCCCGCCGGGCCCGGTTCGATCTGGATGAAGCCGAGGTCAAGCCTTACTTCGCGCTCGAGCGCATGGTCGCCGCCATGTTCGACTGCGCCAGCCGACTCTTCGGCCTGCAGTTCAAGGCCCGGCCCGACATTGCCGGCTACCACCCGGATGTGCGCACCTACGAGGTGCTGAATGCCGACGGCTCGCTGCGCGGCCTCTTCATGCAAGACAACTTCGCCCGCCCCACCAAGCGCAGCGGGGCCTGGATGAACCCCTTGCGCAACCAGAGCCGCGCCCTCGGTGCCACGCCCATCATCCTCAACAACAACAACTTTGCGCGCGGTGCCGCGGGCGAGCCCACGCTGCTGAGCTTTGACGATGTGCGCACGCTGTTCCACGAGTTCGGTCACGGCTTGCACGGGCTGCTGAGCGATGTGGCGTACGAGCGCCTGGCGGGCACGCAGGTGCTGCGCGACTTCGTGGAGTTGCCCTCGCAGCTGTACGAGCACTGGATGGCCGAGCCCTCGGTGCTCAAGCAGTTTGCGCGGCACTGGCAGACCGACGAGCCCCTACCGGACGCGCTGCTGGCCAAGCTTCAGGCAGCACGCCAGTTCGGCCAGGGCTATGAAACGCTGCGCTACACCGCCAGTGCGCTGGTGGACTTGGCTGCGCACGCGTTGCCCGAGGCGCCGGCCGATGTGGTGGCCTTCGAGCGCGACACCCTGGCCACCTGGGGCCTGCCGGCCGAAGTGGGGATGAACCACCGGCTCACGCACTTCCAGCACCTGTTCAGCAGTGCGGGGTATGCGGCGGGCTACTACGTGTACCTGTGGGCCGAGGTGCTGGATTGCGACGCGTTCGATGCCTTTGTGGAGGCGGGCGACGCGTTCGACCCCGAGGTGGCCGCACGCCTGCGGGCGTGCATCCTGTCGGCCGGCAACAGCCGCGAGCCGGGAGAGGCGTTCCGGGCGTTCCGTGGGCGCGACCCGGTGGTGGAGCCCATGCTCAAGGACCGCGGGCTGCTGCTCAACTGACGCATTTGCAACCTGCCGCAAGGCAGAGCTTGCACTTTGCAAGATGGGGGATGGCGCGCGACGTCATCCGGTGTCACATGGGTCACGTTGAATCGATCCGTCGCCGGCCACCCGCGCTGGCGGCTTCATTCAGGGAGACGCCCATGTCAACGATCTTGTCTCGTGCCGGCCTCGTGGCGGCGGTCGCGTTCGGTGTGGCCGCCTGCGGTGGCGGCGGTTCCAGCAGCCCGGTCACGCCGGACAGCCCCGACCAAAACGTGCTCGGCCTCAGCGCCAGCAACTACCTGGCGGTCGGCCAGGCCAGCATGTCCAGTGCCTTCTACCTGGGCAATGCCAGCGGCTTGGTGAGTGGCAGCGCCAGTGGGCGTGTCGGGGGCGCCGGCGCGCTGCGCCACGCCCAGGCGGCTGGCCGACCCCAAGCCCTGGCCGTGGTGGGGCCGATCGCGGTGCCGTGCGACCAGGGTGGCAGCCTGTCCGTCACGTTCTCGGACCTGAACAACAACGGCGAGTTCGAGGTGGGAGACAGCCTGTCGCTCGATGCCGCCGCCTGCAAGCTCGACGGCGCGGTCACCCAAGGCCGGGTGGACCTGAGTCTGCAAAGCCTCACCGGGGTGTATGGCAGCCGCAGCTTCAGCGCAGGCCTGACGCTCAAGCTCACGGCCTTCGGGGTCAGCCAGGGCAGCAATTCCCTGCTGGGCGACGGCAGCCTGACGGCCAGCTTCAGCCAGACGGTGGCCGGCACGAGCGAATTCGGCCTGACGGTGCCGCGCTTGAGCTTGACCGGGCGTGTGGCCGGTCAGAGCTTCTCAACCACGCTGACCGATGTGCAGCTGAGCCTCAAGGAAGACACCGTCAACGGCAGTGCCCGCATCCGCTTCACCTACGGTGGTACCTTGCTGAGCAGCGTGTTCGACAACAAGCAGGTGCAGGTGTCCACGCCCCAGGAGCTGGTGATTCAGGGCTCGGATGACTACCCCAGCAGCGGCGTGTTGCTGGTGCGTGGTAAGGGCAACTCCACGCTGCGCATCACCGCGGTGAACGCGGTGCAGGCGCGGCTGGAACTGGACGCCGAAGGTGACGGCGTGTTCGAGGCCAGCGTGCTGAAGAACTGGGCTGACTTGCGCTGAGCTGCTCAGTAGCAGGCTCCACGGCGGCGGGCCGACCCGAGGCCGTGCCGCAGCGCCCGGGGCTTACTTCAACCCGCCGCTGAGGAATTGCTGCAGCCGCTCGCTTTGCGGGCGCAGCAGCATCTCCTTGGGGTTGCCTTCTTCCTCGACCCGGCCTTGGTGCAGGAACAGGCAGTGGTTGGACACCTCGCGGGCGAAGCCCATCTCGTGGGTGACGACGATCATCGTGCGCCCTTCGGCGGCCAGGTCGCGCATGACCTTGAGCACCTCGCCCACCAGTTCCGGGTCCAGGGCGGAGGTGGGTTCGTCGAACAGCATCACCTCGGGGTCAACGGCCAGGGCGCGGGCAATCGCCACGCGCTGCTGCTCGCCACCGGACAACTGCGCCGGGTACACCTGCGCGCGGTGTCCCACGCCCACGCGGGCCAGCAGGGCTTGCGCGCGTTCGATGGCTTCGGCTTTGGGCTTGCCCAGCACGTGCACCGGGGCTTCGATGACGTTCTCCAGCACCGTCATGTGGCCCCAGAGGTTGAAGTTCTGGAACACCATGGCCAGCCGGGCACGCCAGCGTTGCAGTTGCACCGCTTCGGCCGCCTTGAGGCTGCCATCGCGGTCGCGCACCAGCTTCAGGGCCTCGCCCCCCAGGCTCAGCGTGCCTTCGTTGGGCTGCTCCAGCAGGTTGAGGCAGCGCAAAAACGTGCTCTTGCCCGAGCCGGACGAACCGATCAGCGTGACGACATCGCCCCGGCGGGCCGACAGCGACAGCCCCTTGAGCACCTCGCGCTCACCAAAACGCTTGTGGATGCCATTGGCCTGCAGTTGAAACTCGCTCATGTCAGGCTCCCAGCAGCTTGCCGGTGCGCACGGCGTGTTTGCCGGCCACCTTGGCCACGCGCATGCCGGCGTTGGCGAAACGCAGGAAGTCGCGGGCGAAGAACAAGCCATCGCACGGGCTGCGCAGTTCCGTGACCTGGGCCGTGATCGGGTCGATGACGTGGGCCAGCACGTCGCCCGCCAGCACCTCGGCGCCCACATCCTTCACGAAGGTCAGCACGCCCGCCACGGGCGACTTGATCGGCATGCTGCCCGCCAGCGGGCGGGCGTCGCCTACCGCGTCCGGCAGCGCCGGCTTGTCGCCGCTGATCAGGCCGCGCCAACGCAGGAAGTCGACGATGTGCGCCGCATCGGCGGCGGCCAGTTCGTGGGTCACGTCGGCGGCGCCGCGCAACTCCACCGTGACCGACATGCAGGCCTGCGGGATGGGGAAACGGTCGCCGAAGTGCTGCTTCCACTTCCACCACACCTGCGAACAGGCCTCGTCGAACGGGTTGTCGCCCGAGTCTTGCGCCAGCAGCGTGACCCGCGAGCGCAGAAAGCGCGCCAGCGCTTCGCACTCGGGCCAGCACGGCGTTTCGGTGTAGAGGTGCAGCAGGGCTTGCGCGTCGCAGTGCAGGTCCAGCACGATGTCGGCATCGCAGGACAAGCCCATCAGCGTGCGGCGCAGCGATTGCAGCTCGGTGTCCACCGGCGCGGCCAGCACCGCCGCCTTGAGCGCGCGGCGCAGCACGGCGACGTTGCTGGCAGCGTCAGCGCCGAGCTGCCCTTCAACCTCGGCGGCCACGGCCGCGATTTGGTCGGGGTAATGGCGGTTGAAGTTCTCGCCCGACATCAGCTCGAAGCGGCCCAGGTGCGCGTGCAGCAGGAATTGGCTCAGCCCGATGGGGTTGGCCATCGGCACCAGCACGATTTCGCCGGTGATCTGGCCGGCGGCTTCGAGGGCGTCCAGCTGCAGGCGCAGGTGGTGCGCGGTCAGCATGCCGGGCAGTTCGTCGGCATGCAGCGACGCCTGGATGTAGGCCTTGGCGCCGCCCGGGCGGCCGTAGTGCAGCGACACCAGCTCGCGTTGCGTGCCGGGGGCGGGAGAAAGCAGGGGGTGATGGACAGCGTGCATGGTCGTTCAGCGGTTCATCATGGGCTTGAGCCAGCGGGCTTCGGCCCAGCGGAACAGGCCCACCAGCGCCAGCGTGAGCACGAAGTAGAACGCGCCCGCCGTGATGAAGGCTTCAAAGGGAAGGTAGTGCTTGGCGTACACCTCGCGGGCCGCGCCGGTCAGGTCCAGCAGCGTGACGACGCTGGCCAGCGAGGTGCCGTGGAGCATGAAGATGGCTTCATTGCCATAGGCCGGCAACGCGCGGCGCAGGGCGGCGGGCAGCACGATGCGCCGCAGCATCAGCCCGCGGCTCATGCCCAGGGACTTGGCCGCTTCGATCTCGCCGGCCGGCAGGGCGCGGATGGCGCCCGCAATGATTTCGGTCGTGTAGGCCGCCGTGTTCAGCGAAAACGTCAGCCAGGCGCAGAAGGTGGCCGACGACAACCACGGCCAGGCCCAGCTGTCGCGCACCGCCTCGAACTGCGCCAGCCCGTAGTAGCACAGGAACAGCTGCACCAGCATGGGCGTGCCGCGGAAGGTGTAGGTGTAGACCCACACCAGCCGCGACGACCAGCCGTGGAAGACCGTTCGCACCACGGCTAGCGGCAGCGCCAGCACCAAGCCGCAGCCCAGCGACAGCAGCAACAGCTTCAGCGTGACGCCCAGCCCGGTCAGGTACAGCGGAAGGTTCTCGCCGATGGTCTCGAAGTTCACAGTCGGCCCTCCTTCACGCCCACGGCCAGGCGCTTTTGCGCCCAGGCGAAGGTCAGCTCGGAAGCGCTGGTGAACAGCAGGTAAATCACGGCCACGGCCAGGTAGAAGCTGAAGGGCTCACGCGTGGTGCCGGCTGCTTGCTGGCCGCGCGTCATCAGGTCTGACAGGCCGATGACCGACACGATAGCCGTGCTCTTGATCAGCACCAGCCAGTTGTTGGAAATGCCGGGCAGCGCGTGGCGCAGCATCTGCGGCAGCGTGATGCGCCACAGCACCTGGCGCGGACTCATGCCAAAGGCCAGCCCGGCTTCGCGCTGGCCGGGCGGCACGGCCAGGAAGGCGCCGCGGAACGCTTCGGTGAGGTAAGCCCCGAAGATGAAGCCAATGGTCAACACGCCCGCCACGAAGGGGTCGATGTCGATGTAGTCCTCGTGCCCCAGCATGGGCGCCAGGGTGTTCACCCCCAGCTGGCCGCCGTAGAACACCAGCAGCATCAACACCAGGTCAGGCACGCCGCGAATCAGCGTGGTGTAGGTGCCCGCCACGGCGCGCGCCACGCGTGAGCGCGACAGCTTGGCCAGCGCACCGGCCAGGCCCAGCAGGGCAGCAATGCCCAAGGACGACAAGGCCACGGCGAGGGTGACCGTGGCGCCGTCGAGCAGGCTGGGAAGAAAACCGTGAAGCAACATGGGGCAGGGGGCCGGCGGCGGGGAAGGGCGCAGGCGTCAGGGGTCAGCGTGCAGCCCGGCGTTCAGGTGCCGGGCCACCGTGCGCTCACTGCTTGGTGCGGGGCGCGATGTCGTAGTCGAAATACTTGTCGGCCAGCTTCTTGAACGTGCCATTGGCCTGAACGGCGTCGATGGCGGCGTTGAACTTTTTGCCCAGCGTGGCCTCGTCGGCCTTGCGCATGCCCACGCCGGTGCCGGCGCCGAAGATTTTGTCGTCCAGGATGGCGGCGCCCGCGAACGCGAAGCCCTTGCCTTCGGGCTTCTTGAGGAAGCCGAAGTCGCCGGCCGGCGAGTCCATCAGCGTGGCGTCGATGCGGCCGCTCTTGAGGTCCAGGAACACCTGGTCTTGCGAGGCGTAGCGCACGATTTCGCTCTGCGTGAAGGTCTTGGCCGCATAGGTTTCATGCGTGGTGCCGCGTTGCACGCCGATCTTCTTGCCCTTCAGGCCCGCAGCGGTGGCTTCCAGCTTCACGCCGGCCTTGGCAATCAGGCGGGCCGGGGTGTTGTAGTAAGGCTTGGAGAAGGCGATGACCTTCTGGCGCTCTTCGGTGATGGAGACGCTGGCAAAGATCGCATCGACCTTGCGCGACTGCAGCGCCGGAATCAGGCCGTCGAAGTCTTGCTGCACGAGCGTGCACTGGGCCTTCATTTCGGCGCAGTAGGCCTGGACGAGTTCAATCTCGAAGCCCTTGAGCTTGCCGTCAGCGCCGATCTCGGAAAACGGGGGGTAAGCGCCTTCCACGCCAATGCGCAGCTTCTTCCATTCCGGAGCCTGGGCCTGGGCCAGCGTGGCCGCCAGGGCCAGGGTGGACAGGAGGGCGAATTTCTTCATCTCAAACCTCTTCTAGAGCCGGGTGAGGGGTGTTCAGTGGGCCACCTGGGGCAACCAGGCGCGCAAGGCCGCAAGGGTAGCAGCCGGGTCTTCCTCATGAGGCACGTGACCCAGCCCCGGGAAAACCACCAGCTGGCTGCCGGCAATCGCGTGCTCGAACTCGCGGCCCCATCGCAGTGGAATCAGCCGATCGCGCTCGCCCCAGAGGATGAGCGTGGGCAGGTGCAACTCGGGCAGCCGCTCCACGGGGCCGGGCGCGAGTTGATCCACCCGGTCCAGCAGCGCGCGGCGGTTGCCTTCACGCAACGTCAGTTCGTAATAGCGATCCACCAACGCGGCGCTGACCCGGGTCGGGTCGCCGTAGACGTCTTGCACGCTTTGCTCGACCGCGCGGCGCGGCAGCACCCAGCGCATGCCTTCCCGCAGCACGGGCATGCGTGCAATCCGAAAGCCCAGCGGGATGTGCTCGGGCTGGAAGTTGAAGCCGGCGGCGTCGATCAGCACCAGCCCGGCCACGTGTTCCGGCGCGGCCAGGGCCACCTGCCAGGCGATCTCGCCGCCCAGCGAGTTGCCCACCAAAATCGCCCGCCCCAGCCCCAGGCGGCTCATGAACTGCCGGATGAACGCAACGTAGCGGGCGTCGGAGTAGTCGCGGTCGGGATTCGGGCCGGTCAGGCCAAAGCCGGGCAAGTCCAGGCTGATGACACGCCGCGTCGTGGCCAGGTCGGCCACCCAGCCTTCCCAGGTGTGCAGGCTGGCGCTGGTGCCGTGAATGAGCAGCAGCGGCAGCGGGTCGCGTGCGGGGCCTTGATCGCGGTAGTGCACCTGCAGGCCGTCCACGTCGAGGAAGTCCGACGGCGGCGGAGCCCAGCGGGGCGTCAGGCTGTCCAGCGGCCGGTCCGGCGCCTTGCTGACGGCAAAGGCCATCGCCGCCAGCATCAGCACGATGCCGAGCGCCTTGAGCGCCCACTCGCCGAGTTTCATGCGGTGCTGCCGTGGACCCCGGTCAGGCAACCGGGGTCAGGTCGGGCGCAAGGGATTCGCGCTCGTCGAACACGAAGCAGCCACCGTGGTAGTGCTTGCCGCCGGTTTCTTCAAAGTACTTCAGGATGCCGCCGTCCAGCTGCCAGGCGATGAGGCCGTGGTCTTCCAGCACCATGGCCGCCTTTTCGCAGCGGATGCCACCGGTGCAGTAGCTCACCACCGTCTTGCCGGCGAGCTCGTCCCGGTGGGCGGCCAGCGCGTCGGGGAAGTCGCTGAACTTGTGCAGGCGCCAATCGATGGCGTTGTCGAAGGCGCCGTGGTCCACCTCGAAGCCGTTGCGGGTGTCCAGCATCACCACCTCGCGGCCGTCGTCGTCGTGGCCTTGATCCAGCCAGCGCACCAGGGTTGCAGCCGGCAGCGCGGGGGCACGGGGGGCTTGGTCCGGGCGAACGGTCGGGCGGTTCATGCGGATGATCTCGCCCTTGACCTTCACCTTCAGGCGCTGGAAGGGCTGGTGCTCGCTCCAGCTTTCCTTGGGCGTGAGGGCCGCGAAGCGCGGGTCGCTCCGCAGTTCGGCCACCCAGGTGTTCACGTCGGCCGCCGGCCCGGCCAGGAACAGGTTGATGCCCTCTTCAGCCAGCAGCACCGTGCCTTTGAGGCCCAACGCCTCGGCCCGTGCGTGCAGGCGGTCTCGCAGGGCGGCCGTGTCGGCCAGCGAGACGAAGAGGTAACAGGAAATGTTGAGGATGGGGCCGTGCTGCATGAGGCCCCGGATTATCCGGCACCGTGGCGTGGCCCCGGGGCGTCAGTCGGCCCAGCGAGCGGCAATGGCCTGCACTTCGTCCACACAGGCCAGCAGGGCCTGCACCACGCGTGGGTCGAAATGACTCCCGGCGCCGTCGCGGATGTAGGCCAGCGCCTCCTCGTGCGTCATGGCCCGTTTGTAGGGCCGCACGCTGATGAGCGCGTCGTACACATCGGCCACGGCCATCAGCCGCGCAGCCAGCGGAATGGCCTCGCCCGCCAGGCCGTCCGGGTAGCCACTGCCGTCCCACTTTTCGTGGTGGTGGCGGGCAATCTGGCGGCCGAAGGTGAGCATCAGGCCGGCGTCATCGCCCAGGCGGTCCACCGCGCGCTGCAGCAGGTCGGCGCCGTGCTCGGCGTGGGTCTTCATGACCTGCCATTCATCGGGCGACAGCTTGCCCGGCTTGAGCAGGATGCCGTCGGGGATCGCCACCTTGCCGATGTCGTGCAGCGGCGCGGCCTTGGCCAGCTCGTCGATGGCGGCTTCGGTCAGGTCTGCCGGGCCGTCGGGCTGGGCAGCGATCCAGCGGGCCAGCGTGCGCACGTACTCCTGCGTGCGCTGGATGTGGTTGCCGGTGTCTGCGTCGCGGAACTCCGCCAGCCCCACCATCACGAAGAGCGTCGTGTCGCGCAAGCGTTCCACCTCGCGGCGGCGGGCTTCCAGTTCGTCGCTGAGCTGGGCGTTGTGGCGCAGCAGGTGGTCTTCGGCGAGCTTGAGTTGCAGGTGCGTGCGCACCCGCGCCAGCACGGTGGCCGGGTTGAAGGGCTTGTGAATGAAATCGGCGCCGCCCGCGTCGAACCCCGCGCTTTCGTCCTCCGGGCGGGTGAGGGCGGTCAGGAAGATGACCGGCACCCGGCGTGTGGCGGGGTCGGCCTTGATGCGGCGGCAGACTTCGTAGCCGTCCATCTCCGGCATCATCACGTCCAGCACGATCAGGTCCGGCGCCTGGCGGCGGCAGATCTCCAGCGCCTTGGCCCCACTCACGGCGAGCTGCACGCGGTATTCCGGCTTCAGCACCTGGGCCAGCAGCGTCAGGTTGGCGGGCGTGTCGTCCACCACGAGCACGGTGGCCTGCGGCGTTGGCAAAACGGCAGAGGGCGTCATGGCTTGTCCTGCAACTCGCCGCGCAAGGCGGCCTGGGCTTCGTCGAAATCAAAGCGCTGCATGGCACCCACCAGGGCCTTGGCCTGGCGGGCCGGCAGTGCATCGATCAAGGCAGATTCATGCTGCTCCCACAGCGTCAGGGCGTTGCTGTCCGCGTCGCCCAGCAGGGAGTCGAGTTCGCTGATCAATACCGCGGCGTCGGTGCCGGGGATGGTCGGGTCCACGGGTTCGGGCAGTGGCAGGTCCACCGGCAGCGGGCGGTCCAGGTCCAGCAGCCGGCGCAGCATGTGGGGCAGCAGCGGCTTGCCGCACAGCGCTTCGGCGCCCTGGCGCTGGGCGCGTTCGCGCAGCACCGGCGTGTCGAACGCGCTCAGCAGCACCGTGCGGCGGGCCTGCGGCGGGCCGTCTTGCGCGAGCTTCATCAGCAGCTCGCCGCCTTCCATGTCGGGCAGCACCCAGTCGATGATGAGCAGGTCGTAGGGCTGGCTGGCCGGTGTGGCGGCCAACCGGGCGAGCGCCTGGCGGCCCTGGGAGAGCAGGTCCACCCGCGTGGTGGGCGCCAGGGCTTTGAACAGGGCCAGCAGGTCATCGTGCCCGCCGCTGTGGGCGGCCTGCACCAGCAGCACGCGCCGGGCCGGGGGCAGGGGCTGCAGCTTGAACTCGGGGCAGGGTGAGGGCGGCAGCACCAGCTCGAACTCGCTGCCCCGGCCGGGGGTGCTGCGCGCGTTGAGGTCGCCGCCCATGCGCAGTGCCAGCGCCCGGCACACCGCCAGGCCCAGCCCGGTGCCGCCAAAGCGCCGGGTGGCCCCGGCTTCGGCCTGGGCAAACGGGGTGAACAGCCGCGCCAGCTGCTCCGGGGGCATGCCCATGCCGCTGTCGCGCACTTTCAGCACCCAGCCGCCGTCGGCTGACAGGCTGGCGCTGAGCTTGACCTGGCCCGCGGCCGTGAACTTCACGGCATTCACCAGCAATTCGGTCACCAGCTGTGTCAGCCGCACCGCGTCACCGCGCCGGGCGCCGGCCTCTCCCAGCAGCTCCGGCGAGGCGATGTCGCAAATCAGCTCCAGATGCTTGGCCTGGGCGGCGGGGCGCACGGCGTCGAACGCGTGGGCCAGCACCTGTTCCAGATGCAAGGGGTCGGTGGCCAGCTGCATGCGGCCGGCGTCGAGGTCGGCGTAATCCAGCAGGCCGTCGATCAGCTTGACCAGCGATTCGCCCGCCTTGGCCACTTCTTGCAGGCGGCTGCGTTGCTCAGCGGCCAGCCGGCCCTGCAGCATCAGCCGTGTCAGGCCCAGCACGGTGTTCATCGGGGTGCGGATCTCGTGCCCGATGTTGGCCAGGAAGTCAGACTTGGCACGCGAGGCGCCCTCGGCAGCCGCGCGCGCCTCTTCCATCTCGGCCAGGCGAGCGGCCACCAGTTCGTCGGCGGTGGCGTGCGGGCCTTGCACTGGGGCCAGCCGCGTGAGCTGGGCCAGTTGCCGCGACAGGCCCCACAGCGCCAGGCTGAACATCAGCTGGCACAGGCCGAGGTTGGCGATCAGCGGCCAGCTCTCGATCAGCCACTGCGGGGGCTCGCCCGCAAAACGCAGCAGCGTCGGGGGCGCCAGCATCATCAGCAGCAGGCCCAGCGCAATGATCAAGGCCTGCCGTGCGCGCCAGCTGGTGTACAGCAGCAGGCACGCCCCCATGGCCCAAGGCGTGAGCGTGCCCAGCGTGTACAAGCCCGGCCCGGGGTCGGGCTGCAGCGTGAAGCTCAGCATCGTGAGGCTGAAGTACAGCGCCAGGATCAAGGTGGCCAGGCGTTGCCACAGCCGCAGCGACTGCGGTTGCTGCCACACCAGGGCGGCCAGCACGGCAAAGCTACCGGCCAGCACCGGATAGCCAATCGCGTCAGCCGCCTGCAGCACGCCCAGTGCGGCCTCGCCCGCCCAGGCCAGCAGGGCCGAACCCACGACCAGCAGGAACAGCCAGCGCGTGCCGCGCGGGCCGAGCACCACCACGACGGGCTTCATGGCTGGGCCTCGGCCGGCGCGCGGTCGCGGTCGAGCTCGCGGTCGAGTGCGGCGGCAGCGGCGTCGAAGTCCATCACCCCCAGCGCCGCATCCACGCCCTGGCGGGCCTCGGGCGACAGCGCAGCCGCACGGCCGTGGGCCTGCCACCAGTCCAGCGCCCGGCTGTCGCTTTGCGCCAGCAGGTCGCGCAGGGCTTGCAGGTCTGCCGGGGTGCCGCTGGGCGCCAAGGGCGGGGCCGCAGGCGCCAGCGTGTCGGCGGCCGATGCCAGGGTTGCCTGCAGGGCCGCCAGCGCCGCGCACACGCCCTGCAGTAGCGGGGTGGCGTGGCCCGCGTCGGCAGCGGCGGCACTCATCTCCAGCGCCAAGGCCGCCCGGTGCAGCGGCCGCGCCCCCAGCGTGGCCGCCAGCCCTTGCAGGGTGTGCGCGCCGCGGCGCAACTCGGCCCATTGGCCGTCGGCCAGCCAGCCGGACCAGGCGCCCAGCCCGTCGGCGTATTGGTCGCTGAAGGCTCGCAGCGTGCGCTGGTACAGCGCGGCGTGCCCGTCGAATTGGCGCAGGCCCAGGGCGTGGTCCAGCACCAGTTCCGGCGCGGCGGGGGCGGCTTGGGGGAGGAAAGGTTGCAAGCTGCGCACCAAGTGGGTCATGTCCAGGGGTTTGGTGATGTGGCCTTGCATGCCGGCGGCCAGGCATTGCTCACGCTCTTCGGCACCGGCAAAGGCGGTCATGGCCAGCACGGGCAAGGCCTCAAAGCCGGGCTGACGCCGCAACTCGCGTGTGGCAGCCCAGCCGTCCAGCACCGGCATCTGCAAATCCATCAGCACGACGTGGAAGGCGTCGGGCGCCTGGCCCAGCAGTTGAGCCAGGCCGTCCTGGCCGTGGATGGCGGGGGTGACCGCCGCCCCCACGCTGGTGAGCAGGCGCTGGGCGATGTCGCGGTTCACGGGGTGGTCTTCCACCAGCAGCACCCGCAGGCCGGCCAGCGGGAGGTGGTCTGCCACCGTCGGGCGGTCGTCCGGTTCGTTGCACCAGGCGCGCAGGTCTCCGGGCGTCAAGGGGGACGGCAGCACAGCGCGGGCCCCGAAGCTGCGGGCTTGGAGCAGGTCGTCATCTTGCCCCGGGCCGCTGAGCACCGCCACGCGCAGGGTGGGGTGGTCGCGCCGGAGCAGCGCCAGCAGTTCCAGGCCTTGCGCGCCCGGGCCGGGCAGCCGCCAGTCGAGCAGCACGCTGTCGAACGGCTGCCCCGCCTGGTGCGCTTGTGCCAGCAATTCCAGGGTTTGGGAAGCGTGGAGGCCGCGCGCGACGCGGTCGGCGCCTGCGAGGTGGCCGATCAGCGCCTGGAGGCTGTCACCCGCCGCTCCGGCGCCCTGCGCCAGCAGCAAGCGTTGCGGCCGCGGCGCCTGCGGCGTTTGGCCGTGCCCATCCAGGGGCAGGGACAGTTGAAGCGCGACTTCGGTGCCGCGGCTCACGGCGCTCTGGGCCTGGAGCCGCCCCCCCATCAGGGCGACGAGGCGGAGCGTGTGGGCCAAACCGAGCCGGGGTGCGGGGCCGGTGGGCCGGTTGGCGGCATCGTCCACCGGGAACGCAGCCTGCAGCTGCTGCGCACTCATGCCGATGCCCGAGTCCTGCACGGCCAGGGTCAGCTGCACGTGGGCCCGGTCTGGGTCGAGTTCGCCCTGCACGCGCAAGCGCACTTCGCCGGCGAGCGTGAATTTCAGGGCATTGGTCAGCAGCGTGACGAGCACCCGCTGCAAGCGCGCCGCATCGCCCAGCAGTTGGCCTGGGAGGTGCAGCAGGTCCGGTGAGACCCAGTCGCAAATCAGCGCCACCTCGGGCCGTGCGTGAGCGGGGCGCACCTGTTCCAGCGCCTGGGCCACCACGTCTTCCAGCCGCAGCGGATGGCGGGCCATCGTGGCCTGGCCTGATTCCAGGGCTGCCACATCCAGGGCGTCGTGCAGCAAGCCCAGCAGCGCCTGCGAGGCGGCGTCGGCCTGCTGGAGGAGGTCGCGCTGTTCGGCGGTCAACCGGGTTTGAAGTGCCAACTGCGTCATGCCCATGACCGCGTTCAGTGGCGTGCGCACCGCATGGCTGAGCTGGGTCAGCAGTTGGTTGCGAACCTCACTCGGGGCCGGAGAGGCTGGGGCGGCGGCCACCAGCGCGGGGGCGTCGGGCATGACCTCCGTGCTGCGGTGGGGCGCGCGCTGGCGCAACAGCAGCGGCGCGGGCAGCAGCACCGCATTGAGCAGCAGTGCCAGCGCAGCCGGGCCCTGGTGGCGCATCGGCCACAGCAGCACCAGGCAGGCGCCGAGCAGCCCGGTGGCCGCCCAGGGCAGCGCAAGGGCGAGTCGGCGCGGGAGCACGGGCGCGTGCGAAGGGCTGTCAGGGGGCACGCCCGAATTATGAAAGCGCTCGGCACCCGGCAAGCGCCTCCGCAGGGCCGATGGCCCCTGGGGAAAGCCCAGGTCGGGCGGTCACGATGGCGCCGAAGTCAGCGGTTATCCTGAGATGTCATGCCACTCATCCTTGTCGTCGACGACCAGCCGAGCAACATCCACGCGCTGTACCAGCTGCTGGTGGATGAGTGCGAGGTCTCGATGGCCACCAGCGGTGCCGAGGCCCTGGCGTTTTGTGCCCAGCAGCTGCCCGACCTCATCTTGCTGGACGTGCTGATGCCGGAAATGAGCGGCTACGAGGTGTGCGACCGCCTGAAGGCCGACCCCCGCACGCGCGGCGTGCCCATCATCTTCGTGACCGTGCAAGGCGGTGCCGAGGACGAAGCCGAAGGCTTTGCCCATGGCGCGGTGGACTACATCCCCAAGCCTTTTGTGGATGTGGTGGTCAAGGCCCGGGTGCGCACGCAACTGGCCCTGAAGCTGGCGTCCGAGAGCTTTGCGCGCTCGCAGATCGAGTTGTTCCAGCGCGACAAGCTGGCCTCGGTGGGGCGCACGATTTCGGGCATTGCGCAGGAGTTGAGTTCGCCGCTGGGCAATGCGCTCATCGCCGCGTGCACGCTGCAAGACGACTTGGCGCAGCTGCGCAGCACGATGCAAGGCGGTCAGTTGCGCCGCAGCGACCTCGACAAGCACCTGCGCGTCAGCGATGAAAGCGTGGGCCTGGTGCTCTCCAACCTGCAGCGCACCCTGTCCATCGTCGACTCGTTCCTGCAGTCCACGGCTGACAACTTCGGTGACCAGCGGCGCAGCTTCTCGTTGCTGGAGTTGATCCACGAAGTGGTGGCGGGCCTGGCGCCGGCGCTGGAAGCGCAGCAGGTGCGTTGCGAGCTGGATGCGGGGGAGGACGTGCACCTGCTCAGCTTCCGCGGCGCACTCGCCAAGGTGCTGGGCACCCTGATCCACAACGCCATCAAGCATGCCTACCGCGAAGCCGGCGGCGTGGTGCGCTTGCGGGTGCGCCCCTCCGGCGCGGATCAACTCCAGATCACCGTGCAAGACCATGGCGTGGGCATTCCGCCGGGCTTGCTGGGGCGCGTGTTCGACCCGTTCTTTTCCACCCGTTTTGGCGTCAATCGCAACGAGCCGGGGCTGTACATCGTGCGCAATCTCGTGACGTTTGCGCTGGGCGGGCAGATCCAGGTGGATTCCACACCCGGCGTGGGCACGACGGTGCGGCTGTCGGTGCCACTGATTTCTCCGGAGGCCCGGCGCGCGGCCGGATAGCCGATGAAGCCCGGGCTGGCACGCTGGACACGCTGGGGCAGCTTGCTCCTGGTGTTGGTGTTGCTGGCCTCACTCGCGGTCCAGGTGCTGCGTCCCGGTGCGACGCGGGCGCCCATCGTCATCGGGCTGTTGCTGGCGCGTTCCGGGCAGGCCTTGCCCCAGGACGCGCCCCTGGCAGCGGCCACCCGGCGTGTGGTGGCCGAGCTCAACGCCAGCGGTGGCCTGCTGGGGCGGCCGGTGCAGCTGCTGGAAGAAGACACCCAGGGCGATGCCCGGCGGGCCGCGTCGGCGGCGCAGCGGCTCATTCGCGAGCAGGGCGCCGTGGCGCTGTTCGGTTGCGGGTCAGCCGAGTGCCGGGATGCCGTGCGGCCGGTGGTGGAGGGCTTGGGGCACCTGCTCTTCTACCCCCTGGCGCATGAAGGGCTGTCCATCTCGCCCCACATCGTCTACACCGGTGCGCTGCCCAACCAGCAGGTGCTGCCCGCCTTGAGCTGGGCGATGGAGCGGTTTGGGCCCCGCGTGTTCGTGTCCGCGGTCGGCGATGTCGAAGGCGAGCGGCTGCGTCAGGTGTTGCAGGAATTTGTGCGGCTGCGCGGCGGGCAATGGACCGGTGCGGTGGTCGTGGCGCCCGGCCAGCGGGACTTTGAACCCGCCATCCTCGCCGCGCAGCGCGCGCGTCCGGATGTGGTGGTGAGCCTGCTGCGCGGGACCGCGCATCGGCAGTGGGTGGATCAAAGCCTGGCGATGCAACTGGGCGGCGTGCCGCTGCTGGCGCTGCGGGCCCGCGAGGCGGACCTGCGCGGTCAGGACGGCGGCCGCATGCGCGAGCAATTCACCGCCTGGAGTTACCTGTCGGCCCCTGCGGGCGAGCCGCCGGGCACCGGCAGCGATGACGAGGCCGCGTCCGCGGCGCTCGCCGTTCAGCTGTGGGCGGCCGCCGTGCGAGACGGCGGCAGCGTGCGCACGGACGCGGTTGCGGCGCATGTGCTGCTGCAATCCGTGCCGGGCCCGCAAGGCGTGGCGGCCTTGGATGCGCGCAGCCGGCACCTGTGGCGGGCGCTGCGCATCGCCCAGGTGGCGCCCGACGGCGGCTTGGACGAGGTGGCCCATTGGCCGCGCTACATCCGCCCGGAGCCCTGGCCGTCCTTCCGGTCGGTGGACGCCTGGCGCGCGCTGCTGGCCAGCCCGCAGCGGGGGGCGCCATGACCTGGGCCCGCTGGACAACCGTGTGGCGCGTGGGGCCGGCCTTGCTGCTGGGCTTGTTGTTGCTGGCCCTCGTGCCGCTGGGGACCGTGGGCTGGTGGCAGCTGTCGAGCTTTCAGCAGCAACTGCAAGCCACCGTGGTGGACAACCTGCTCGTCATCACGCGCAAGAAGGTCAACGAGATCAACGACTACCTGGCCGAGATGCAGGTGGACTGCCGGCTCGTGGCGCATGCGGGTGACACCGTGTCGCGCCTCACGGGCGGCGGGGCGGGCGGTGCAGCGTTTTTCGAGCGCCTGTTCGATTCGGGCAAATATGTGAGCCTGATGCTCGTCACGCCCGACGGCGCCGTGAAGTACGACCTGCACGTGCCGGCGGCCGTGCGGGCCGATCGGCTGGATGTGGGGCGACTGGGCGCGACCGGTCTGATGGCCGCGCACCGGCGCGCGTTGCAGCAACTGGATCCTCAGATCACGCCGCTGGAGTCGCTGCCCGGCCAGACGGGGCCAGCACTGTTCATGGTGCACCCCGTGGTGGCGGGCGACCGGGTGCTGGGCACGGTGGTGCTGCAGCTGGACATGGCGCGCTTGCTGCAAGCGGCTTCCGAACGCTCCGGCCTGGCGCTGGCCGGCGAGACCGTGCTGGTGCGCCGCGTGGGCAACGAGGCGCACTTCCTCAGCGACCTGCGACGCCCGTTCCGCGAGGGTTTGAGCCGGCATGTGCCGTTGTCGCTCGAGGATGCGCCGCCCGCGGTGCGCGGCCTGCGGGGCGAGAACGGCAGCGGGCTGGCGCGCGATTACTCGAACACCGAGGTGGTGTCCGCGTGGCGCCACCTGCCGGCGCTGGACTGGGGCATCGGTGTGAACCTGGATGCGGACGCCGCTTTCGCCCCGGCGCGGGCGCTGCGCGACCGGCTGCTGCTGGCCTTGCTGGTGGCCCTGCTGGCGGCCACGACGCTGGCCATCCTGCTGCGCCGCCGGCTGGTGGAGCCTGTGGAGACGCTCAACGCCGCGGTCGCGCGCATCGCCGGGGGGCAGCTGGAGGAGCGCGCGCCGGTGCGCGGCTTCAGCGAATTCCGCGAGCTGGCGAACAATTTCAACGCGATGACTGAGCAGCTGGTGGTGGAGCGCCACCTGCTCGAGTCGCATGTGGAGGAGCGCACGCGCGCCTTGCACGAGAGCGAGCGGCGTTTCCGTGGCGTGTTCGAGCGGGCGCAGGTGGGCATCGCGGTGTGCGACGCGCAAGGCTTGATCCAGGAGGTCAACCAGGCGCTCACCGCCATGCTCTGCCGCGACGTGGGCGAGTTGCGCGGCGCCAAGCTGGCCGACTTGCCCGACTTCCGCAGCGGCCGCGTACTGGGCGGCGAAATCGGCCGGCTGGCGTCGTCGCGGGCGGACCACCTGCGCTTCGAGCGAGGCTTTGCGCTGCCCGGCGGCGGCGAGCTGTTCGTCGACGGCAGCGCCAGCGCCATTCGTGACCCGGACGGCCACCTCGTCAGCGTGGTGCAGATGCTGATCGACGTGACCGAGCGGCACCGCGCGGAGGTGGAGTTGCAGCGGGCGCGCCTGGCCGCCGAGGCCGCCAGCCAGGCCAAGAGCGACTTCCTGGCGAACATGAGCCACGAAATCCGCACGCCCATGAACGGCGCGCTGGGCATGCTGAACCTGCTGCTGCGCACCGACCTGTCGCCCCGCCAGCTGGACTACGCCAGCAACGCCCGCACCGCGGCCCAGGCCTTGCTGGCGGTCATCAACGACGTGCTGGACTTCTCCAAGGTCGAGGCCGGCAAGATGGAGCTGGACCCGCACCGGTTCGAGCTCAGCGAGTTCATGCGCGAGCTGGCGGTCATCCTGTCGGCCAACGTGGGCAGCAAGGACATCGAGGTGCTGTTCCGCCTGGACCCTCGCTTGCCGCAGGCCCTGGTGGGCGATGCGGTGCGGCTGCGCCAGGTGCTGCTGAACTTGGCGGGGAACGCGCTGAAGTTCACCGAGCACGGCGAGGTGGTGCTGGTGCTGACTTTGCTGTCGGAGCAAGACGGGCGCGCGCGTCTGCGCTTTGAAGTGAGGGATACCGGCATCGGCATTGCGCCGGAGAAGCTCCGGCACATCTTTGACGGGTTCAGCCAAGCCGAGCAGAGCACCTCGCGCCGCTACGGCGGCACGGGCCTGGGCTTGGCCATCAGCCGCCGGTTGGTGGAGCTGATGGGCGGCACGTTGGGCGTTCACAGCACCCTGGGCAAGGGCAGTTGCTTCGACTTCGAACTGACCCTGGACGTGGCGGCGCCTGCCGATGCCGAGGCCGATGCCACGCAGCGCGGCTTGAAGGTGCTGATCGTGGACGACAACCCCATGGCGCGCGATGTGCTGTTGGGCATCGGCCAGAGTTTGGGCTGGGAGTGCGACGTGGCCGCCAGTGGCGAGCATGCGCTGGATCTGGTGCACGAAAGCGCGCAACAGCCCAAGGCCGGTTACCAGCTCATCCTGATGGACTGGCGCATGCCGGGCCTGGACGGGTGGGAGACGTCGCGCCGCATTCGCGAAAGCCACGAGACCGACGCGCCGGTCATCATCATGGTCACGGCTCACGGCCGTGAACTGCTGGCCGACCGCAGCGAGCAGGACATGGCGGTGCTGGGGGGCTACCTCGTGAAGCCCGTGACTGCATCCATGCTGCATGATGCGGTGGCCGAAGCCACCCGGGGCGAGCCCTCGCCGCGCCAGGCGCCTGCGCCGGTGCAAGCCCGCTTGGCGGGCATGCGGCTGTTGGTGGTGGAAGACAACGCCTTCAACCGCCAGGTGGCGCAGGAGCTGCTGGCCGCGGAAGGCGCGGAGGTGACGCTGGCCAGCGGCGGGGTGGAAGGCGCGCACTTGGCGTTGAATGCCGTGCCCGCGTTCGATGCGGTGTTGATGGATTTGCAAATGCCCGACATCGACGGCTTCGAGGCCACGCAGCGCATCCTGACCGGGCGGCCCGAGGCGGTCGTGATCGCCATGACCGCCAATGCGATGGATTCCGACCGCCAAGCCTGCCTGGCCGCCGGCATGCGCGACCACGTGGCCAAGCCCATCGATGTGGAGCAACTGGTGGCCAGCCTGCGGCGGCACCAGCGGCCGGCCGCGCCGGCACCGGCCCGCGCGCCTCAGCCGCGCCCGCTGCTGGAGCCCGAAGTGGCGCTGCGCCGCCTGGGCGGGCGCCAGGCCTTGTACGAGCGGCTGGTCGCCTCGTTCCGGCAGGATGGCCCGGCGGAGTTGAACGCGCTGAGTGCCGCCTGGGTGCAGCAGCGGCTCGACGACGCGCAACGCGGCCTGCACACCCTGCGGGGGCTGGCTGGCGCGGTGGGGGCCTCGGCCCTGGCGGAGGAGGCCGGTCGGCAGGAACAGGCGCTGCGCACCGGTCAGACCCACGCGGTGGATTTGCCCGTGCTGCAGGGGCTGATGGCCCGCAGCCTGGCGGTCCTGCAGCCGGTGGGGGCCGCCGCGGAGGTCCGCCCACCCGCCTCACCCACGACAGAAGCGCCCGCCGGAGCGCCGGATCTGACCGTGCTGCGCCAGCTGCTGGCCGACCGCAACATGCGTTCGGTGGCGATGTGTGAAGCCTGGCTGCGTGCGCAGGGAGCGGCGCCGGGCGCCTCGGCGCAGGCGATGGCGCAAGCCGTGGCGCGGCTGGACTTTGCGGGCGCCTTGGCGCTGTGCGAGCAGCTGCTGGCCGACCGGCCGAGCGTGCCATCCTCGAAGCCGCCCGCCGTTGGTTGAGCGCGCCCGCCGGTTTCTGCCCCGAACCCTTTGGGCCCGAGGCAATGGCGCTTACAATGAGAATCATTCTCAACAAACCGACTGACGTCGCCCCGCCATGCTCGAGTCGTTGCCGTCCAGCCTTGCGGCTGCCCCTGCCGGGCAGGCGCTGACCGTCGAACAGGTCCGCGCCCCCCAGCATTCGCCCGAGTGGGCGGGTTGGCTGGCGGATCTCGGCTTCCTGCCGGGCGAAGCGGTTCGGGTGTTGCGTCGGGGTGCTCAGCGCACCGGCAACCTGGTGGTGCGGGTCGGGCAGTCCACGTTCGCACTGCGCCACGCCGAGGCTGAATGCATCGCCGTGTCGCCGCGCCATGGCTGAGTCTGTCGTTCATGTGCACCGCGGCGGCAAGCTCGTCGCGCTCGTCGGCAACCCCAACTGCGGCAAGACCGCGCTGTTCAATGGCTTGACCGGCAGCCACCAGAAGGTGGCGAACTACGCCGGCGTGACGGTGGAACGCAAGGAAGGCCGCCTGCTGACGGCCGCCGGCAAGACCCTGCGCCTGCTGGACCTGCCTGGCACCTACAGCCTGCACCCTCGCTCGCCGGACGAGCGGGTCACCTGCGACGTGCTGGCCGGCCGGGCCAAGGGCGAAAAGCGGCCTGACCTGGTGATTTGCGTGCTGGACGCCACCAACCTGCGCCGCAACCTGCGCCTGCTGTTGGCGGTACGCCGCATGGGCTTGCCGGTGGTGGTGGCGCTGAACATGGCCGATCTGGCCGCGCGGCGTGGCTTGCACGTGGACGCCGAGGCGTTGTCCGCCCAGCTCGGGGTGCCGGTGATTCGCACCGTGGCCATTCACAAGGAAGGGCTGGACGCCCTGCGAGCGCTGCTGGACCAGCCGGAGGTGTGGCACGGCGGCCCGGTGGCCGCGCCGACGGAAGCGCCAGCGGATGACCACCGCACGGTCAAGACCATGTTGGAGGCCCTGAAGCTTGACCAGGACCTGCCCACCCTGCCCAGCGACCGCGTGGACCAGGTGCTGCTACACCCCGTGGGGGGCACGGCCATCCTGGCGGTGCTGTTGTTCCTATTGTTCCAGGCGGTGTTCTCGTGGGCTGAGCCGCCGAAGGATCTGATCGAAGCCGGCGTGGCCTGGTTGGGGCAGCAGGCGGGCGGGGCCTTGCCTGAGGGCTGGTTCCGCAGTTTGATCGTGGATGGCGTCATCGCCGGCTGCGGCAGCGTGCTGGCCTTCCTGCCGCAGATCCTGATCCTGTTCTTCTTCATCCTGGTGCTGGAGGAGTCAGGCTACCTGCCGCGCGCCGCCTTGTTGCTGGACCGGCTGATGGGCAGCGTGGGCCTGTCCGGGCGCAGCTTCATTCCGTTGCTGTCCAGCTTTGCCTGTGCCATTCCCGGCATCATGGCCACGCGCTCCATCTCCAACCCACGGGATCGCCTCGTCACCATCCTGATCGCGCCGCTGATGACCTGCTCGGCCCGGTTGCCGGTGTATGCGTTGCTGATCGGTGCGTTCGTGCCGCAGCGCGAGGTGGCGGGTTTTGAGCTGCAGGGGCTGGTGTTGTTCGGCTTGTACGTGGCCGGCATCCTGGGGGCACTGGCCGTGGCCTGGGTGCTCAAACGCTTCACGCAAACGGGCCGGCTCGTGCGCCCGCTGATGATGGAGCTGCCCAGCTACCACTGGCCCCATCCGCGTTCCATCGCCATCGGGCTGTGGCAGCGTGCGGTGGTGTTCGTGAAACGCGTGGGCGGCATCATCTTGTTGCTGACGGTGGCGCTTTGGTTGCTGGCCAGCTTCCCGGCACCACCGGCGGGTGCCACCGGCGCCCCCATCCAGTACAGCGTGGCGGGCTGGCTGGGCGCGGGCCTGGCTCATGTGTTCGAGCCCATCGGGTTCAACTGGCAGATCAGCCTGGCCTTGGTGCCCGGGCTGGCCGCCCGTGAGGTGGCCATCGGAGCGCTGGGCACGGTGTACGCGTTGTCGGCCACCGGTGACGAGGCGGCGCAAGCGCTGGCGCCGCTGATCGCCCAGCAATGGAGCCTGGCGACCGCGTTGTCGCTGCTGGCTTGGTATGTGTTTGCACCGCAGTGCATCGCCACACTCGCGGCGGTGAAGCGTGAAACCGGCGGCTACAAGCTGCCGCTGATCATGACCGGCTACCTCTTCGGGCTGGCCTACGCGGCGGCGTTCATCACGTACCGCGTGGCGCTGGCGCTGGGAGCCGGCTGACGCTGCAGCAGCGCCGGCCGGGTGCGCCCGGCCATGGTGCGCCGCAATGGGGTCGGCTCAACGGGGCACTGGGCGCGTGGGAACGCTGGCGCTGCACACGTCGATGTGGCCCGCGCTGTGCACGAACCAGCCGCCGCGGTAACGCCGGGCATCCAGCAACCGGGTCCAGGTGGCCGACTCGGTGCGCAGCACCTGCAAGGCCGGCCGTTCCGCCGCCGGCACCTCGGCCATCAGGCGAATGCGTTCAATGCCCGTGCGCTGCTCCGGTTTGTCATAAAAGCCCATGGCGGCCGTGCCGCGAGGCAGGGCGGACAGTAACTCCATCCCCTTGATGACCCGCCCGACGACCGTGATGTTCAGGTCCAGGCCGCGTGGGGCCTGGCCGATCACGACGTAAAGCTCGGCGCCATTGCTGGAGTCGACCGCGTCACTGCGCCCGGCGCCCACGGTGCCGTAGCAATGGGCCAGCCAGGCCCGGCCGCTCTTCGGGTCGGCCGCGACGGCGAAGCCTTCGGCAAAGCCAGTGCGCGGGGCCCAACCATCGACATCCGGAAGCCGGGTGAAGCCGGCCGCGCGGCCGATTTGGTCGATGGGCACCGAGAACTCCGCGGGCAGCCGGGCGCTCGCACCGGCCGGCAGTGGGCGCGCCTTGGCGGGGTCGTCCGCGTCGGGGTCGCCCCACTGCGTCACGAAGTTGTCCTGCACGCGCACGACGAACAAACCGTCCCAGTACCCGCCGCGGGCCAGGGCTCGGATGTTGGCCGCGTGCGCGGGTGCAAAGCGCGGGGCCAACTCGATGATGACCTGGCCGCCCGCCAGGTCCATGAGCAGGGTCTGCTCGGGGTCGAGCGCGCGCCAGTCACTGGCGGGAGACGCGGCGAGGATGTCCTGGGCCGACGGGCGTGGCGCCGCAGCTGCGGGTGCTTTGCGCGGCGCAGCCGCCGCCGTGGTGAGGAGGCCGGCGCTCAGCAGCGCGGCCAAAACAGAGCGAAGGTGTGGCATGGCGCGCAGCTTAGCGGCTGCGCTGCGGGCGTCGGCATGTTGCCGTCTGCAGGTCAACCCGCAGCCGATGCCGCGTGCAGGCGCGCCAGCACGGCGCGCCATTCGTCGGAGGTGACGGGCGTGATGGACAGGCGGCTGCCTTTTTCCAGCACCCGCAAGGTGGCCAACTCGGGCGCGCCTCGCAGTTCTTTCAGGCTCAGCAGGCGCGTGGTTTCGCGCCACCGCACGTCCACATGCAACCAGCGGGGCGATGCGGGGTCGGACTTCGGGTCGTGGTAGGGGTTGGCCGGGTCGAACTGTGTGGCGTCGGGGTAGGCGGCGCTGGCCACTTCGGCCAGGCCGGCGATGCCGGGCTGCGGGCACGACGAGTGGTAGAACAACACGCCGTCGCCAATCCGCATCGCGTCGCGCATGAAGTTGCGGGCTTGGTAGTTGCGCACGCCCGTCCAGGGCAGGGTGCCGGCCCGCTGCAGATCGAGGATGGAGGCCTCGTCAGGCTCGGACTTCATCAGCCAGTAGTTCATCGGCCGTGTGAAGCAAGGGAAGGAGAGGGGTGTCCACCGCGAATCCTGGGGGCCGAGATCCTGAACACCCTGGGGTATACAGGTGGGCGAGGTCAGCCGGACTTCGGGTTCATCTGACGCGAGACGCTCACGCCCGTCCGGAATTTTCCAAGCCCTTGCTCAAAGAGCATCGGATGAAGGAAATTAAAGCCCCGGGGACTGCGATGGACGGGGTGGATTCTAAGTCGCCGCACGAGGGGCGCGGGCGGTGCGGACTTTGTGTGCCGTGTGCGCCGAAGCCGGGTCAGAGCAGCTGACCGTCGTGCTCCAGCGCGTCGTCCAGGCGCTTGACCAGCGCATCCAATTCCGGCGTGGACACGCGGGCCGTGGGAACGGCGTCCCGTGGGGCGTCGGCCAATTGGTAGGCGAGGTTCAGCGCGGCCAGCACGGCGATGCGCTCGCGGGCCTTGACCTTGCCGGCATCGCGGATGGCGCTCATTTCGCGGTCCACTTGGGCCACCGCCGCCGCCAGCGCGGCTTCGCCACCTTCCGGGCAGCCCAGCAGGTAGCTCTGGCCCATGATGGTCACTTCCATCTGCTTCATGGCTGCGACTCCTCTTTCGGCGTGTCGGCCGGCAGGCGTTCCAGCAGGGCATCCACGCGGGCGCGCGCAGCGCTCAAGCGGGAGCGCAGGCTGTCACGCTCCTGCGTGATGGCGGTCAGTTGCACCTGCAGCAACAGGTTGGTGCGCAGGATTTCGTCGTGGCGCACCAGCAGGCGCTCCACGCGGTCGGTCAAATCGGTCAGGCTGGCCATGGGTGGGCAGAAGGTCAGGCGGTCGTGGATTTTAGGAGGCGTCCGGTGTCGCACTCGGCGGTGACGGCACAAACACTGCAGAGCGGCTTGCGCGCTTGGCAGACGTAGCGGCCGTGCAGGATGAGCCAGTGGTGCGCATCGACCCGGTATTCCGCCGGCACGCGCTTGAGCAAGCCCATCTCCACCGCAAGCGGCGTTTTCCCCGGCGCCAGGCCGGTGCGGTTGCTGACGCGGAAGATGTGCGTGTCCACCGCCATGGTGGGCTCGGCAAAGGCCACGTTCAGCACGACGTTGGCCGTCTTGCGGCCCACGCCGGGCAGGGCCTCCAGCGCCTCGCGCGAGCGCGGCACCTCGCCGCCGTGCTGTTCCAGCAAAATTTGGCAGGTTTGCAGCAGGTGGCGTGCCTTGCTGCGGTACAGCCCGATCGTCTTGATGTGCTGCTCCAGCCCATCCAACCCCAGGGCCAGAATTTGCGCGGGGGTGTTGGCCACGGCGAACAGCCGGCGGGTGGCCTTGTTCACGCCCACGTCTGTGGCTTGGGCGGACAGCAGGACGGCGGCCAGCAACTCGAACACGCTGGCGTATTGCAGTTCGGTTTGCGGGTGGGGGTTGGCTGCGCGCAGCGTGGCGAAGAATCGTTCAATCTGGGCGGCATTCATGCCAGCATTGTCCGGCCGCTTCACCCGCGGTGCGCTGGCGGTGCCGTGGTGTGCTGGCTGCAGGTTTCGTCATGTCGCGGCCCTACACTTCGCGGCTTCGTTTTTTGGTGCCCGCCCGCTGGAGGCCGCAATGATCCGTTTTCACTTTCCCGTCGTCATCATTGACGAGGACTACCGCTCCGAGAACACCTCGGGTCTGGGCATTCGCGCACTGGCCGAGGCCATTCAAAAAGAAGGCATGGAAGTGCTCGGCGTGACGAGCTACGGGGACCTGTCGCAGTTCGCGCAGCAGCAAAGCCGCGCCTCGGCCTTCATCCTGTCCATCGACGACGAAGAGTTCACCCCCGGCCCCGATCTGGACCCGGCCGTGCTGAACCTGCGCAAGTTCATCGGCGAGATCCGCTTCCGCAACCCGGACATCCCCATCTACGTGTACGGTGAAACGCGCACCAGCCAGCACTTGCCCAACGATGTGCTGCGCGAATTGCACGGCTTCATCCACATGTTCGAGGACACGCCCGAGTTCGTGGCTCGCCACATCATCCGCGAGGCCAAGAGCTACCTGGACGGCTTGGCGCCCCCGTTCTTCAAGGCGTTGATGGACTACGCTGCCGACGGTTCTTACTCGTGGCACTGCCCGGGGCACTCGGGTGGTGTGGCGTTTCTGAAGAGCCCGGTGGGACAGATGTTCCACCAGTTCTTCGGCGAGAACATGCTGCGCGCCGACGTCTGCAACGCGGTGGAAGAACTCGGCCAGCTGTTGGACCACACCGGCCCGGTGGCGGCATCGGAAAAGAACGCGGCACGCATCTTCAATGCGGACCACTGCTTCTTCGTCACCAACGGCACCTCCACGTCCAACAAGATGGTGTGGCACCACACGGTGGCGCCCGGCGATGTGGTGGTGATCGACCGCAACTGCCACAAGAGCAACCTGCACGCGATCATCATGTGCGGTGCGATTCCGGTGTTCCTGCCGCCCACTCGCAACCACTACGGAATCATCGGCCCCATCCCGGAGAGCGAGTTCAGCCCGGAGGCGATTCGCGCCAAGATCGCGGCCAACCCGCTGCTGGCGGGTGTGGACCCGGACAAGGTCAAGCCGGCGATCCTGACCTTGACGCAGAGCACCTACGACGGCGTGCTCTACAACACCGAGACCATCAAGAAGAACCTCGACGGCTACATCCCGACGCTGCACTTCGACGAGGCTTGGTTGCCCCACGCGGCGTTCCACGACTTCTACGGCCAATTCCACGCGATGGGCAAGAACCGCCCGCGCCCGAAGGAGGCCGTGGTGTACGCGACCCAATCCACGCACAAGCTGCTGGCCGGCATCTCGCAGGCCTCGCAGGTGCTGGTGCAGGACTCGCAAACGGTGAAGCTGGACAAGCACCTCTTCAACGAGGCGTACCTGATGCACACGTCGACCTCGCCGCAGTACTCGATCATTGCCAGCTGCGACGTGGCGGCCGCCATGATGGAGCCTCCGGGTGGCACGGCGCTTGTGGAAGAGAGCATCAAGGAGTCGCTCGACTTCCGCCGCGCGATGCGCAAGGTGGAAGGCGACTACGGCGACGACTGGTGGTTCAAGGTCTGGGGCCCTGACTTCCTGCGCACCGAAGAAGGCAGCGAGCCGGTGTCGGCCGACTGGATGCTGCATGCCAACGAAGACTGGCACGGCTTCGGTGGCCTGGCCGAAGGCTTCAACATGCTGGACCCGATCAAGTCCACCATCATCACCCCGGGCCTGGACATGGAAGGCCGCTTCGCGTCCAGCGGCATCCCGGCGTCGGTGGTGACCAAGTTCCTGGTGGAGCACGGCGTGGTGGTCGAGAAGACGGGCCTGTACTCGTTCTTCATCATGTTCACCATCGGCATCACCAAGGGCCGCTGGAACACGCTGCTGACGGCGCTGCAACAGTTCAAGGACGACTACGACAAGAACGCGCCCCTGTGGCGCATCCTGCCGGAGTTCTGCGCAGCCAACCCGAAGTACGAGCGCATGGGCTTGCGCGACCTCTGCCAGAGCATCCACCAAGCCTACGCCGAGGGCGACATTGCGCGACTGACGACGGACATGTACCTGTCCAACCTGCAGCCGGCCATGACGCCGACCGATGCCTATGCCCACATCGCCCAGCGCAAGACCGAGCGCGTGGGCATCGACGAACTGGAAGGCCGGATCACGACCTCGCTGCTGACGCCGTACCCGCCGGGCATCCCCCTCTTGATCCCTGGCGAGCGCTTCAACAAGAAGATCGTGGACTACCTCAAGTTCACGCGCAGCTTCAACGCCAAGTTCCCGGGCTTTGCGACCGATGTGCATGGCCTCGTGCACGAGGTGGACGAGGAGACGGGGCGTGGCCACTACTACGTCGACTGCGTGAAGCAGTGATTGACCCGGCTGCCGCCCCATTTGAGCGGTGCAAAAGAAAAGGGCCCCGAGGGGCCCTTTTTGTTTGGTGCGGTGAGGTTTATTCGCCGCCCGCCAGCGCAACGTGGCTGAAGCCGCCGTCGACGTACATGATTTCCGCGCTCACGCCGCCGGCGAGGTCGGACAGCAAAAAGGCTGCGGCGTTGCCGACGTCGTCGATGGTGACGTTGCGGCGGATCGGCGCCGCTGCGGCGAATTGGTTGAGCAGCTTGCCGAAATCCTTGATGCCCGACGCGGCCAGGGTTTTGATCGGGCCAGCCGAGATGCCGTTCACGCGAACGCCCTTGGCGCCCAGGTCGTAGGCGAGGTAGCGCACGCTGGCTTCCAGCGCGGCTTTGGCAAGGCCCATGGTGTTGTAGTTGGGCACGAATCGCTCGGCGCCCAGGTAGCTGAGCGTCAACAACGAGGCGCCGGCGCGCAGACGCGGGGCGGCCAGCTTGGCCATGGCCGGGAAGCTGTAAGCCGAGATGTCATGGGCGATGCGGAAGTTTTCGCGCGTCATGCCGTCGAGGAAATTTCCGGCAATTGCGTCCCGAGGTGCGAAACCGATGGAATGCACAAAACCATCGAATTCAGGCCAAACCTCGCCCAATTGCTGGAACAGGGCCTCCATTTGCTCATCGCTGGTGACGTCGCAGTCGTACACCAGGTTCGAGCCGAATTCCGCTGCGAACTCGGTGATCCGGTCCTTGAAGCGCTCACCTTGGTAGCTGAACGCCAGCTCGGCGCCTTCGCGATGGCAGGCGCGGGCAATGCCGTAGGCGATGGAGCGGTTGGACAGCACGCCCGTGATCAGCAGCCGCTTGCCGGCAAGAAAGCCCATTCATGTCTCCTCGAGGTCTGGAACAGCCTGCGATTCTGGCACGCAGCCGAGGTGATGCCTTGCCGGCACAGGACTTGCACCGTACAATCCGAGCTTCACCTGAAATGAACCGCAGCGTTGGCGAGCCTGGCGTTGCTGTTTGCGAGCTCCGGACGATATCCCCCGGTGCAGGATTCAGGTGAACGAGTGGGCGGATTCATCCTGCCCATTTTTTTTGCTTTTTCGATTTCGCTGCTTCCCGCATCAGGAAACCATCAGACGCATGAGTTGGCAAACCGCTGTAGAGACGACCGTGACCGGCTTGGGTTACGAACTCGTGGACTGCGAACGCAGTGCCGGCGGATTGCTGCGCGTGACGATTGACAAGCTGCCGGCGCAAGCCGATGCGGGCGAGCTGATCACGGTGGACGACTGCGAGAAGGTCACGCGCCAGCTTCAGTATGTGCTGGAGGTGGAGGCGTTCGAGTACGCCCGGCTGGAGGTCTCCTCGCCGGGGCTGGATCGCCCGCTCAAAAATGCCGCGCACTACGCGCGCTTTTCCGGCCAGGAAGTCGACATCACGCTGAAGCTGCCGTTCCAGGGGCGCAAGAAATACCGCGGCGTGCTGAGCGCGCAGCCGGGTGCAGAAAGCGATCAGGCGTGGCGCTTGGTGTTCGATGACGGTGCCGCTGAGCAGGCGCTCGACTTCACGCTGGATGAAGTGCGCGACGCTTGCCTGGTGCCTGCCTTCAGCTTCAAGGGCCGAGGTGGCGAGCCGGCGCCGGATCGCAAGCCCGGTCAGCGGGGCGTGATCAAGCCGAAGAAGTTGCCCAAGGACGCAGCAGCAAAGAAACAAGCGGGCGAGCCCAGCGAGGCGGCGCCCGGCCCGAATAAGGTTGACGGAGGTCTCAAGCAATGAACCGCGAAATGTTGATGCTGGTGGACGCGATCTCGCGCGAAAAGAGCGTGGAGCGCGATGTCGTGTTCGGTGCGGTTGAAGCCGCACTGGCCTCGGCCACCAAGAAGATTTACGGCGGTGAAGCCGACATTCGCGTCGCTGTGGATCGCGATTCGGGCGAGTACGAGACGTTCCGCCGTTGGCACGTGGTGCCCAACGAAGCCGGCCTCCAGAATCCGGACGCCGAAATCCTGCTGTTCGAGGCGCAGGAACAAATCGCCGACATCGAGGTGGACGACCACATTGAAGAGCCGGTCGAGTCCGTGCCGATCGGTCGTATTGGTGCGCAGGCCGCCAAGCAAGTCATCCTGCAAAAGATCCGCGACGCGGAGCGCGAGCAGCTGCTGAACGACTTCATGTCGCGCGGCGAAAAGATCTTCGTCGGCACCGTCAAGCGTCTGGACAAGGGCGACATCATTGTCGAGAGCGGCCGCGTGGAAGGCCGCCTGAAGCGCAGCGAGATGATCTCGAAAGAGAACCTGCGCACCGGTGACCGCGTGCGCGCGGTCATCCTCGGCGTGGATCCCACCCAGCGCGGCCCTCAGATCATGCTGTCCCGCTCGGCGCCCGAGTTCATGAAGGAACTCTTCGCGCAGGAAGTGCCGGAGATCGAGCAAGGCCTGTTGGAGATCAAGAGCTGCGCCCGTGACAGCGGCTCGCGCGCCAAGATCGCCGTCGTGAGCCACGACCGCCGCGTCGACCCGATCGGCACCTGCGTCGGCGTGCGCGGTTCGCGCGTCAATGGTGTGACGACCGAACTCGCGGGTGAGCGCGTGGACATCGTGCTGTGGAGCGAAGACCCGGCTCAGTTCGTCATCGGCGCGCTGGCTCCGGCCAACGTGCAGTCCATCGTGGTGGATGAAGAGCGCCACGCCATGGACGTGGTGGTGGACGAGGAAAACCTCGCCATCGCCATCGGCCGTGGCGGTCAGAACGTGCGCTTGGCGTCTGAGCTGACGGGCTGGCGCATCAACATCATGTCGGCCGAAGAATCGGCCGCCAAGCACGAGCTGGAAACTGAATCGGTCCGCAAGTTGTTCGTCGAGAAGCTCGACGTGGACGCGGAAGTCGCCGACATCCTCATTGCCGAAGGCTTCACCAGCCTGGAGGAAGTCGCCTACGTGCCGATGCAGGAAATGCTCGAAATCGAAGCCTTCGACGAAGACACCGTCACCGAGCTGCGCACCCGTGCCAAGGATGCGCTGCTGACGATGGAAATCGCCAAGGAAGAGAAGGTTGAAGAGGTGTCCCAGGATCTGCGCGACCTGGAAGGCGTGACGCCTGAGCTGCTGGCCAAGTTGGCCGAAGGCAGCATTCACACCCGCGACGACCTGGCCGACCTGGCCGTGGACGAATTGGTCGAATTGGCCGGCCTGGACGAAGCGGCCGCGCGTGCATTGATCATGAAGGCCCGCGAACACTGGTTCAACGCCTGATCACCCACCCCACGCCGCGCCGCACCGAAAGCAATCTGAAGGATCCCCACATGGCCGTGACTACCGTCGCCCAATTTGCCGCCGAGCTGAGCAAGCCGGCGGGCACGCTGCTGGAGCAGCTGCAAGCCGCGGGCGTCAAGAAGTCTTCCGTTGACGACTCGCTCAGCGAGTCCGACAAGGAACGCCTGCTCGACCACCTGCGTACCGCCCATGGCACCGCAGGCACCGAACGCAAGAAGATCACCCTGGTCAAGAAGTCGACCACGGAGATCAAGCAAGCCGATGCCTCGGGCAAGGCTCGCACCATCCAAGTCCAGGTCAAGAAGACCCGCACGTTCATCAAGCGCGATGACGCCAGTGACGAGGGGGCTTCCGGTCCGGACGACGCCGAACTGCTGCGCCGCGAAGAAGAGGCCCAGGCTCAAGCCGCCGCGCTGCGTGCCCAGGAAGAAGAGTTGGCCGCCAAGGTGAAGGCCCGCGAGGACGCCGAGCGGGCTGCCCGCGAGGCCGCTGCTGCGGCCAAGGCTGCGGCTGAAGCCGCTGCTGCGGAAGCCGCTGCCAAGGCTGCGGCTGAGGCCGCCGCTGCGGCTGCCGCCGCGAAGGCTGCTGAAAAGGCTGAGGACCCGGCCGAAGCGCGCGCTCGCAGCGCGGCTGCTGCGGCGGCGGAAGCTGCCGCCATCAACAAGGCGGCCGCGGCCAAGCGCGCCGCCAAGTCCGTCCCGGCCGTTGAGGCACCGGTTGCCGCAGCCCCCGCGCCTGCGGCGCCTGTTGCTGAAGCAGCCGTTCCGGCCGCGGCAGCCCCTGCAGCCGAACCGCCCAAGCCCGCGCTGCGTGTGGTGAAGGCCGTGGATGCGGCCGCCGAAGAAAAGCAGAAGCAAGACGACCTGGCGCGTCGGCGCAAGGCGGCTGAAGAAGAGGCCGCCAAGATCCGCGCGATGATGAACGCACCCAAGAAGGTGCTCGTCGCGAAGAAGCCCGAGGAGCCCAAGCCGGCGGAAGCTGCGGGCATCAAGGGCACCATCCACAAGAAGGCGGGCGCCCCGACGCCGGCGTCTGCTGCGCCGAGCGCGGGTGCTGGCAAGCCGGGTGACAAGAAGTCGGTCAAGTCCGAGAAGCTGTCGTCCAGCTGGGCGGATGACGCCGCGAAAAAGCGGGGTCTGAAGACCATTGGCGCCGGCCCTGCGGGTGCCGGCCGCCCCGGTGGTGGCAACTGGCGTGCGCCGGCGCGTGGCGCGGCGGGCCGTCGTGGTGACCGTGGCGCCAACGGGCAGTCGACGTTCCAGCCGCCGGTGGAACAGCAAGCGCAAGAGGTGCACGTTCCGGAAACCATCTCGGTGGCCGATCTGGCGCACAAGATGTCGGTCAAGGCTGCCGAGGTCATCAAGCAGTTGATGAAGCTCGGCCAGATGGTCACCATCAACCAGCAGCTGGACCAAGAAACGGCCATGATCGTGGTCGAAGAAATGGGCCACAAGGCGTTCGCCGCCAAGCTGGACGATCCGGATGCTTTCCTCGAAGAAGAGGGCAGCGGCTCGGAGCAGCACGAAGCCCTGCCGCGTGCACCGGTGGTCACGGTCATGGGTCACGTCGACCACGGCAAGACCTCGCTGCTGGACTACATCCGCCGTAGCCGCGTGGCCGCAGGCGAAGCTGGCGGCATCACGCAGCACATCGGCGCGTACCACGTGGAAACGCCGCGCGGCATGATCACCTTCCTGGACACCCCGGGTCACGCGGCTTTCACGGCCATGCGGGCTCGCGGTGCCAAGGCGACGGACATCGTCATCCTGGTTTGCGCGGCGGACGATGGTGTGATGCCCCAGACCAAGGAAGCCATCCACCACGCCAAGGCGGCCGGCGTGCCCATCGTGGTCGCCATGACCAAGGTGGACAAGCCCGACGCCAACATCGAGCGCGTGAAGAGCGAACTCGTGGGTGAGGAAGTGGTGCCGGAAGACTTCGGTGGCGATTCCCCGTTCGTGGGCGTGTCGTCCAAGACCGGTCAAGGCATCGACGAACTGCTGGAGCAGGTGCTGCTGCAGGCTGAAGTGCTGGAGCTCAAGGCCCCGGTCGAATCCATGGCCAAGGGCCTGGTGATCGAAGCCAAGCTGGACAAGGGCCGCGGTCCGGTGGCCACGGTGCTGGTGCAGAGCGGCACGCTCAAGCGCGGCGATGTGGTGTTGGCCGGCTCGACCTATGGCCGCGTGCGCGCCATGCTGGACGAAGACGGCAAGGCCGCGACCGAGGCAGGTCCTTCGATCCCCGTGGAAATCCAAGGTTTGACCGAAGTGCCGCAGGCTGGTGACGAATTCATGGTGCTGGGCGATGAACGCCGTGCCCGTGAGGTGGCGACCTTCCGTCAAGGCAAGTACCGCGACGTCAAGCTGGCCAAGCAGCAGGCGGCCAAGCTCGAAAACATGTTCAACGAGATGGGCCAGGGCGACGTGCAGACGCTGCCGCTCATCATCAAGGCCGACGTGCAGGGCTCGCAGGAAGCGCTGGCCGCTTCGCTGCTCAAGCTCAGCAACGCCGAGGTCAAGGTGCAGATCGTTCACGCGGCGGTCGGCGGCATCAGCGAAAGCGACATCAACCTCGCCATCGCGTCCAAGGCCGTCATCATCGGCTTCAACGTGCGTGCCGATGCCGGTGCGCGCAAGTTGGCCGAGGGCAATGCCGTGGACCTGCGCTACTACAGCATCATTTACGACGCTGTGGACGACGTGACCAAGGCCATGTCCGGCATGCTGGCCCCCGAGCAGCGCGAGGAAGCCCTCGGTACCGCCGAGATCCGCGTGGTGTTCGTGGCCTCCAAGATCGGTACGGTGGCGGGTTCGATGGTCACCAGCGGCTTGGTGCGCCGTGGCGCGCGCTTCCGTCTGCTGCGCGACAACACCGTCATCTACACGGGTGAGGTCGAGTCGGTGCGCCGCGAGAAGGACGACGTGCGCGAAGTCAAGGAAGGCTTCGAGTGCGGTATCAAGCTCAAGAACTACAGCGACATCGCCGAGGGTGATCAACTCGAGTTCTTCGAGATCAAGGAAGTGGCCCGCACGCTCTGAACGCCAACCCCGAGGGTTAACCCCGCCCCTCGGGGCGGGGTTTGTTCTTTATCGACGGTCTGCGCCTGAAACGCGAACCGTCTGAACAGGAAACCGCCATGCGACACAAACGCGCCATACCCAACCGCTCCTTCCGCGTTGCCGACCAGATCCAGCGCGATCTGGCGGAGCTCATCCGCGAGTTGAAGGACCCGCGCATCGGCATGGCCACCATCAGCGCGGTCGAGGTCACGCCGGACTACGCCCACGCCAAGGTGTTCTTCTCGGTGCTGGTCGGCGACCCGGCTCAGACCCAAGAGGCACTGAACGAGGCCGCGGGCTACCTGCGCAACGGCCTGTTCAAGCGCCTGCAGATTCACACCGTGCCGACGCTGCACTTCCAGTTCGACCGCACGACCGAACGTGCGGCCGAGATGAGCGCGCTCATCAGCAAGGCCAACGCGACGCGTGCGGCCGACGAGGGCGAGGAGCCGAATGAGTGAGTCGGGCGTGAACGCTGAGCTGGCCGCAGCGCCCGCGGAGCGCCCGGCACGCGTGCGCGTGCAGCGCCGGCCGCTGCATGGCGTGTTGTTGCTCGACAAGCCGTTGGGCCTGTCGAGCAACGACGCGCTGCAGAAGGCCAAGTGGTTGCTGCGTGCGGAAAAAGCGGGTCACACGGGGACGCTCGACCCGCTGGCCACCGGCCTGCTGCCGCTGTGCTTTGGGGCCGCTACCAAGTTCAGCCAGCTGAGCCTGGATGCCGACAAGCGTTACCTGGCCACCCTGGCCTTGGGCGTTCGCACCACCACCGGTGACGCCGAAGGTGAGGTGCTGGAGCGACGCGATGTCGACGGCATCACGCAGGCGCAAATCGCCGCCGCGTGCGCCGGGTACGTGGGTGAGATCGATCAGATGCCGCCGATGTACTCGGCCCTCAAACACGAAGGCAAGGCGCTGTACGAATACGCGCGCCAGGGCATCGAAATCGAACGCAAAAGCCGCCGGGTCACGATTCACGCCATCGACATCGTGGCCATGCACCCTGGCACCGTGACACTCGACGTTCGCTGCACCAAGGGCACCTACATCCGGACGCTGGCCGAGGACATCGGCGCGGCGTTGGGCGTGGGCGCCTCGCTGGCGGCGCTGCGGCGCACTGGCTCAGGCAGCTTGACGCTGCAGGGCAGCGTGACGCTGGCCCAGATCGAAGCGTTGCCGGACGACCAGCGAGCCGGCCTGCTCACCTCACCCGACTGCCTGCTGGCAGACGCTCCCGAATTGCGCTTGACCATGCCAGACGCCGTGCGATTCCTCTCGGGCTTGCGTCGCCGTGTCGAGGCGCCGGATGCCGAGCGCGTGCGCGTGTACGGCCCTGAAGCGCATGCCTTTCTCGGCAGCGCCCACATCACTGCCGGCGAGCTGATCGCCGATCGTCTGTTGACCCCGCCGGAGGTCCAGGCGCTGCTCGAGAAGCATTGAACCGGTTTTACTGAGAAGCACCACCATGACCACCCCGATCCGCAACATCGCCATCATTGCCCACGTTGACCATGGCAAGACCACCATGGTGGACCAGCTTCTGCGCCAAAGCGGCACCTTCGCCGACCACGAGAAGGTCGTCGACACCGTGATGGACAGCAACGCCATCGAACGCGAGCGCGGCATCACCATCCTGGCCAAGAACTGCGCGGTCAGCTGGGGCGGCACGCACATCAACATCGTGGACACCCCCGGACACGCGGACTTCGGCGGTGAAGTCGAGCGCGCGCTGTCCATGGTGGACGGCGTGGTGCTGCTGATCGACGCCCAGGAAGGCCCGATGCCGCAGACCCGCTTCGTCACGAAGAAGGCGCTGGCTCTGGGCTTGAAGCCCATCGTTGTGGTCAACAAGGTGGACAAGCCGGGCGCCAAGTGCGATGCCGTCATCAACGCTGCCTTCGACCTGTTCGCCAACCTGGGCGCGACGGACGAACAGCTTGACTTCCCGGTCGTCTACGCCTCGGGCATCAACGGCTGGACTTCGCTGACCGAAGGCGCACCCGGCGAGAAGTGGGGCCCGGACATGTCCGCCCTGTTCGAGACCATCCTGAAGCACGTGCCGCCGCAGTCCGGTGACGCCAGCGCGCCGCTGCAACTGCAGATCTCGGCGCTGGACTTCTCGACCTTCGTCGGCCGCATCGGCGTGGGCCGCATCAGCCAGGGCACCATCAAGCCGGGCATGCAGGTCACCGTGATGGAGGGCCCCGGCGGCAAGGCCGTCAATGGCCGCATCAACCAGGTGCTGACTTTCCACGGTCTGGACCGCGTGCAAGTGACGGAAGCCGGCCCGGGCAACATCGTGCTGATCAACGGCATCGAGGAGATCGGCATCGGCGTGACCGTGACCGACCCGGCCAACCCGGCCCCGCTGCCCATGCTGAAGGTGGACGAGCCGACGCTGACGATGAACTTCTGCGTCAACACCAGCCCGCTGGCCGGTCGTGAAGGCAAGTTCGTCACCAGCCGCCAGATCTGGGACCGCCTGCAGAAGGAACTGCAACACAACGTGGCGCTGCGCGTGTCCGAAACCGACGAAGACGGCATCTTCGAAGTCTGCGGCCGGGGCGAACTGCACCTGACCATCTTGCTGGAGAACATGCGCCGTGAAGGCTACGAGCTGGCCGTCTCCAAGCCGCGCGTGATGTTCAAGGACATCGACGGTGTGAAGAGCGAGCCCATGGAAATGGTGACCGCCGACGTCGAAGAGACCCACCAGGGCGGCGTCATGCAGGCGCTGGGCCTGCGCAAGGGCGAGATGATCAACATGGAGCCGGACGGCAACGGTCGTGTGCGCCTGGAGTACCGCATCCCTGCGCGTGGCCTGATTGGTTTTGCCAACGAGTTCATGAACCTGACCCGCGGTTCGGGCCTGATTTCGTCCATCTTTGACGGCTACGAAGCCCACAAGGGTGAGATCGGCGGCCGCAAGAACGGCGTGTTGATCTCCATGGACGACGGCGAAATCTTCACCTACGCCCTGGGCAAGCTGGACGACCGCGGCCGTATGTTCGTGAAGCCCAACGACCCGGTCTACGAAGGCATGATCGTCGGCATCCACAACCGCGACAACGACCTGGTCGTGAACGCCACGCGCACCAAGCAGCTGACCAACTTCCGCGTCTCCGGCAAGGAAGACGCGATCAAGATCACGCCGCCCATCGACCTGACGCTGGAATACGGTGTGGACTTCATCGACGACGACGAGCTCGTCGAGATCACGCCCAAGAGCGTGCGCCTGCGCAAGCGCTACTTGAGCGAGAACGAGCGCAAGCGTGCAGCGCGCGCTTAAGCGCGGCCAGCAGGCTCGCGTTCCGCGGGAAAGTTGACCTCCCCGGCCTCCTCCAAGAGGGGGCACTAGTCAGATGACTGCCCGCGCCCCTCTTCAGGGGCGCTCTTCTTGATGAGTAACCGTCGCGCTGTGTTGCTGATGCTGCTGGTCACGCTGATGTGGAGTTCGGCGGGCGTGGTCACGCGGCATCTCGACGCAGCGCGCGGCTTCGAGATCACCTTCTGGCGCAGTGCATTCAACGCGCTGGCGCTGGTGCTGATCCTGGGCGTGATGCGGGGACGCGGCTTGTTCAGCCGCTTGCGCGATACGACCGTCTGGACGTCGGGCGTCTGCTGGGGCGTGATGTACACGGCCTTCATGGTCGCCCTGTCCTTGACGACCGTGGCCAACGTGCTGGTCACCATGTCCCTCGGCCCCTTGCTCACCGCGTTGCTGGCGCGGGTGTTTCTGAAGCAGGCCATCGCGCTGCGCACCTGGATCGCCATCGCGGTGGCCAGCATTGGCATTGCGTGGATGTTCGGCCAGCAGGCCGATGCGCGTGGCGGGCTCGCGGGTGTGGCCGTGGCCTTGGCGGTGCCTCTGGCGGCTGCCGTCAACTGGTGCCTGCTTCAGAAGGCAGGCGAAACGGACGGCGCCGACATGCTGCCGGCCGTGCTGCTCGGGGCGGTGTTGTCGGCCGGCGCCACGCTGCCCTTGGCCTGGCCGTTGCAGGCGCAGACCCATGACCTGGCGCTGCTGGGCTTTCTGGGCGTGTTCCAACTGGCGGTGCCTTGCCTGCTGGCGGTGCGTTTGACGCGCGAACTGCCCGGGCATGAGTTGGCCCTGCTCGGCCAGGCGGAAACGCTCTTGGGCGTCCTCTGGGCTTGGGTGTTCGCGGGCGAACACCCTGGCACCGCTGCACTCATCGGCGGTAGCCTTGTCCTGCTGGCGTTGCTGGCCAACGCGTGGCTCGCGCCGCCCTCGGATTCCTTGGTATCGAAAAACACATGAACGACTTGCTTCCGCCCCTCGTGTCCGACGGCCAGATCGTGGCGTCGGTGAATGGCTGCCTGGGCCTGATCACCCTGAACCGGCCGCAAGCCCTGAATGCCCTGTCGCTGGGCATGGTGCGCGACATCACCACCTTGCTGCAGCACTGGGCGAGTCGGCCCGAGATCCAGGCCGTGGCCGTGCTGGGCGCGGGGCGCGAGGGCAAGCCGCCGGCGTTCTGTGCGGGGGGCGACATCCGCTTCTTCCACCAGGCCGCCCATGCCGGTGACGCCTCACTGGAAGACTTTTTCACCGAGGAATACCGGCTCAATCACCTCATCCATGCCTACCCGAAGCCGTACATCGCGCTGATGGACGGCATCGTCATGGGCGGCGGCATGGGCATCAGCCAGGGTGCCAAGCTCCGCGTGCTGAGCGACCGGTCCAAGCTCGCGATGCCTGAGACCGGCATCGGCCTGTTCCCGGACGTCGGCGGCGGCTACTTCCTCGCCCAGTGCCCCGGCCATGTGGGCGAATGGATGGCACTCACGGGCCATGCGATTGCCGCCGGAGACGCCATCGAATGGGGTCTGGGTGACGTCTACGTGCCTGCTGCCCAATGGCCGGACCTGGTGGCCGCGCTCACCACTCGCCCGCAGCCCACGGCCGAGCACGTGGTCGCGACCGTGATGGAGCGGGCCGACCTGGCGCCTGCGTCCGACCCCAAGGCGGCTGCCGAGCGCATCGACCGCCACTTCGGCGCCGCGTCGGTGGCCGAGATCCTGGCCTCACTTGACGCCGCCGGTGATGACTGGGCGCGCGACACCGCTCAGACGCTGCGCAAGCGGTCGCCCGTCATGATGGCGGTGGCGCTGGAACTGGTGCGCCGGGGCCGTCACCTCAGCCTGGCGGAGGACCTGCGGCTGGAACGCGACCTGGTGCACCACAGCTTCCATCTGCGTGGCGGCGCCACCGAGAGCGAAACCGTGGAAGGCATTCGCGCCCTTGCCGTGGACAAGGACCACGCGCCGCGCTGGCGCCCCGGCAACGTCGCCGACGTGGACCCGGCCGAGGTGGCGCGGTTCTTCGTGAGCCCGTGGGCGGCGGCTGAACATCCGCTGAAGGATCTGAAGTGACCCGCCTGGCGGAGCCCGCAGGCGTGGCGCACCGCTTGAACCTGGGCATCCAGGGCCTGCGCGGGGTGGCCATCCTGTTGGTGCTGCTGAACCACGCCGAAGTGCCCGGCTTCGGTGGCGGCTTCGTCGGCGTCGACGTGTTCTTTGTGATCTCTGGCTACCTGATTGGTGGCCTGCTGCTGCGCGAACTGGATCGAAACCAGCACATCGACCTGTGGGCTTTCTACGGCCGCCGCGTGCGGCGGTTGCTGCCAGCCGTGGCGGTGTTGATGGCAGTCACCTTGGTCGGGGTGCGCTGGCTGTACGCCCCCCAGGAGCAAGACGAGCTTTTTTCCTCGATGCGTGCCGCGGCGCTGTACGCCATCAACCTCTGGTTCGCCAGTCGCCCGACTGACTACTTCGGTGGCCATACCGAAGCCAATCCGCTGCTGCACCTCTGGTCGCTGGCGGTGGAAGAACAGTTCTACCTGTTCTGGCCGTTGCTGCTGATCGCCACCGCCCGAATCGCCCGGCTGGGCGCCCGGGCGGCGACCACGGCACTGGTGTTGGGGCTGGGGAGTCTCAGCTTCACGGCTTGCGTGTGGATGTCCCTGGTCAACTACAAGTACGCCTTCTTCCTGACGCCGTTTCGCATCTGGGAATTCGCCGTCGGCATGGCGGTGATGCTGATCGCCCCCAAGGTCACTGCGTGGCGGCCTGCGGTCGTGTCGGCGCTCGGTGCGGTGGCCGTGGTTGTGCTGGCGGTTGTGTCCTGGGGGTTTGAAGGGCGCATGCGATACCCAGGGGCCTGGGCAGCCATTCCGGTGCTGTGCGCGGCTGGTTTGCTGATCGTCGCTCAGCAGCAGCAATCGACCTCGGTGGGCCGCTTGCTGCAGATGCGTTGGCTGCGCTGGGTGGGAGACAGTTCCTACTCGATCTACCTGTGGCACTGGCCCGTGCTCATCTTGTTGACCATGCTGGTGCCGCAGCCCGGCGCGTGGTGGACGGGCGGCGCCATCGCGTTGTCGATTGGTCTGGGCTGGTTGTCTTACCGTGGCGTGGAGCAGCCCTTCATCCATGTCCGGCTGCAGGGCTGGTCACCCAAGCAAATCAACGCGGCAGGACTGGCGCTGTGTGTGCTGCTGGTCGGTGCCACACAAGGCATTCGGCGCCAGGTCACGGTTGGGCCGGAGCAGCAAGCGTTCATCCAGGCCGCGCGCTGGGACCAGGTCGAGAAGACAGGTTGCCTCGTGTTGGCTCCGGCTGTGGACCAGCCGCCTTGCGAGTTCGGTCCGGCGGATGCCCAGCGCACCGTGGTGCTGTTCGGTGATTCGCATGCCGCCCAATGGTTTCCCGCCCTGCGGCGGCTGGCCGACGAGCAAGGGTTTCGCTTGCACGTGTTGACCAAATCCGCGTGCCCGTCCGTGTCGGCGCACGTGGCGGTGTACACGACGTTCGCCCCCTATCGCGAGTGCGACGTCTGGCGCGAGCGCATGTTCGAAAGGGTTGAAGCCCTGAAGCCAGACGTCATTTTGCTGGCCAACTCGACAGGCTACGAGTTGTCCCTGGACATCTGGAAATCTGGCTTGGCGGACACCGTGACCCGGTTGAAACGAACCGGTGCCGCCATCGGCTATCTGCGTGACATTCCCTTTCCGGGCTTTGATGTGCCCCTGTGCCATGCACGGGCGGCTTGGCGCGGCTGGTCGTTGGGGGAGGCCTGCACCTATGCGGCCGCGGAAGAAGAGCGCCGGATCGGTGGCTGGGTGAGGACCGAACTCGCCACGCTGAGCCCGCACGGCGTGCGCTATATCGACCTCAGCGCCCACCTGTGCCAGTCCAGCGCTTGCCCCACTTCGGCGGAGGGCCGGGTGTTCTTCAAGGATCGGAATCATTTGACTGAAGCCTTCTCAAGCGACCTTGCCCCAGTGCTGAAGCCGATCCTATCTGAACTCATTCCTCCCAACCCTTCGCCATGAACCCGATGCAGTCCGAAGGCCTGGGCATTGCCAGCCCCTGGCGCCTCTCCGTGGCGCCCATGATGGACTGGACGGATCGGCATTGCCGTTACCTCCATCGTCTGATCACCCGCCACGCCTTGCTGTACACCGAGATGGTGACCACGGGCGCGTTGATTCATGGCGACCAGGGGCGGCATCTCGACTTCAACGCCGAGGAGCATCCGGTGGCATTGCAGCTGGGCGGCAGTGAGCCCGACGACCTGGCCGCGTGCGCCAAACTGGCCGAGCGCTGGGGTTATGACGAGGTGAACCTGAATTGCGGCTGCCCGAGCGAGCGTGTTCAGAAAGGGGCCTTTGGTGCCTGCCTGATGAACGAGCCGCAGTTGGTGGCCGATTGCGTGAAGGCCATGCGGGATGCCACCGCGCTGCCGGTCACGGTCAAGCACCGGATCGGTATCGACAAGATCGAGAGCTACGAGTTCGTGCGCGACTTCGTGGGCACCGTGGCCGCGGCTGGCTGCGAGGTGTTCATCGTCCACGCGCGCAACGCCTGGCTGCAGGGCCTCAGCCCGAAGGAAAACCGCGAAATTCCGCCGCTGCGCTATGAGATCGTGGCCCAGCTCAAGTGTGACTTCCCGGGGCTCACCATTGCCGTCAACGGCGGCCTCAAGACGCCTGACCAGATTGCCGAGCAACTGCGCGTGGTGGACGGCGTGATGATCGGCCGCGAGGCTTATCACGAGCCGTGGAGCATGTCGCAGTGGGATTCGCGCTTCTTCGGCCAGCCCGACCCCGCGCCCGACCGCGAAGCCGTGGAAGACGCGTGGCTGGACTACCTGGACCGCGTGCATGCGTCCGGGCGCTCCTGGGCGCATGCGATGCGCCACGCGTTGGGCCTGTGGAACGGCACACCCGGCGCGCGCCGTTGGCGCCAGGTGTGGAGTGACCATCGGCTCAAGGCCTTGCCGCCGCGCGACGTGGCGGCGCAGGCGCGTGCGGCGCGGCTGTCGGGCGTTGCCGCCGAAAGCGCGGTGCGCGGAGCCGCGTGACGCACCGTGTCGAGTGACGGTTCGCCTCAGGGAATGACCGAGGCCGCCCTGGCTGGCGGCTTGGGCGCTTGCGTGTTTGACACCGATCTGGGCCCGTGCGGGTTGGTCTGGAGCGAGTTGGGCGTGGTGGCCAGCCGCTTGCCGCCGGTCAGCTGGGCCGACCTCGAGCGCCGGTACCCCCAAGCCCAACCCGTGCAGGAAGCGAACCTCCCGGACGCGATGCAGCGCGTGGTGGCCGGTGTTCGCGACCTGTTGGCCGGCCGTCGGGCTGACTTGAGCGACGTGGTGCTGGACGAGCGCGACGTGCCGGCGTTTCATCGGCAGGTGCATGCGCTGACGCGGGCCATTCCCCAGGGCGAGACCCGCACCTATGGCGAGTTGGCCGTGGCGTTGGGGCAGCCAGGCGCGGCGCGCGCCGTGGGGCGGGTGCAGGCGGAGAATCCGTTTCCGCCCATCGTGCCTTGCCACCGCGTGATGGGCGCCAGTGGCGCGCTGACTGGCTTCTCTGCGCCCGGCGGCGTGGTCACCAAGCAGCGGCTGCTCGTGCTGGAGGCCCGCGCCGTGGGCCAATGGGCGGGCGAGCAACCCGCACTGTTCTGACGCGGACGGCAGCAACCTGCACCCCGCTGCATGAGCCTGCGGCAGGCGATGTCAGAGGGCGGCGGCAGCGCCGACAATCGGGCATGTCCTTTTCTTCCCTGGGCTTGACCCCTGCCTTGCTGCGCGCGGTGCGCGAGCAGGGCTACCACGCACCCACGCCCATTCAGGTGGCGAGCTTGCCCCCCATCCTGGCTGGGCGCGACGTGCTGGCCTTGGCGCACACCGGCTCCGGTAAAACGGCCGCCTTCGCCTTGCCGTTGCTGCAGCGCCTTGCCAGCGCGCCGCCGGGTGCCGGGCCTCGGGCCTTGGTGCTGGCGCCCACGCGCGAGTTGGCCATCCAAACCGCGACGCTGCTGCGCGAGTTGGCGGCGCGGCTGCTGCATCGGCCCCGCGTGGCGTTGGCGTTCGGCGGCGTGTCCATCAACCCCCAGCTCATGGCACTCAGAGGCGGCTGCGATGTGATGGTGGCCACCCCGGGCCGACTGCTGGACTTGCTGGACCACAACGGCCTGCGCCTGTCGCAGGTGGAACTGCTGGTCCTTGACGAGGCCGACCGCCTGCTGGCTGCGGGCTTTGCGGAAGAGCGCGAGCGCGTGCTGGCGCAGCTGCCTGCACGGCGCCAGACCCTGCTGTTTTCGGCCACCTGCCCGCCGGCGGTGCAAACCATGGCGGCGGACCTGCTGGTCGACCCGGTGCAGGTGCGGGTGGACGAAGCCCCGCCGCAGATCGTGCAGCGTGCCCTGCAACTCGATCGCGCCCAGCGTTTGCCGGCGCTGCGGCAGTTGCTCAAGACCGCCGGATGGCGCCGCACGCTGGTGTTCGTGGCCAGCCGCTACACGGCGGACCTGGTGTCTGACAAGCTGTTCGCCCACGGTTTCAAGGCGGGCGTGCTGCATGGAGAACTGAGCCAGGGAGCGCGCCGTGATGTGCTGGCGGCGCTGAAAGCCGGCACGGTGGATGTGCTGGTGGCCACGGACGTGGCGGCGCGCGGCTTGCATGTCGATGGGCTGGACGCGGTCGTCAACTACGAGCTGCCCCGCTCGGCGGCGGACTACACCCACCGCATCGGCCGCACCGGTCGCGCGGGCGCCGAGGGCACCGCGGTGAGCTTCATTTGCGCTGACAGCCCGGAGAACGCCGAAAGCCATTTCCGCCTGATCGAGAAGCGCCAGGGCCAGCGGGTGTCGCGTGAGCAACTGGAGGGCTTCGCGCCGCAGGCGGTGGCCACCGAGGCGCAGGCCACCGGCGGCATCAAGAGCGCCACCCGCAAGAGCAAGAAAGACAAACTGCGCGAGGCGGCCGCCCGCGCCGGAGGCACACCCGATGGGCATTGAGATCGAGCGCAAGTTCCTGGTGGCGGACTCGGGCTGGCGGGAGGCGGTGACGCAGTCCACGCGCTTCAGCCAGGGCTATCTCAGCCGGGATCCGGCCCGCACGGTGCGGGTGCGTGTGGCGGGGGACGCCGCCTTTCTCACCATCAAGGGCCGCACGCAGGGCGCGAGCCGCGCGGAGTTCGAGTACGCCGTGCCGGTGGCCGATGCCCAGGCGCTGCTGGCGCTGTGCGACGGCCCGGTCGTCGAGAAGCTGCGCCACCTGTGCCTGCACGCGGGCATGACCTGGGAGGTGGATGAATTCCTCGGCGCCAACGCCGGCTTGGTGGTGGCGGAGCTGGAATTGCAGTCGGAAGACCAGGCCTTTGAGCGACCCGCCTGGGTGGGCCAGGAGGTCACCGGAGACGGCCGTTACGTGAACGCCAACCTGGCGGTGCACCCGTTCAGCACCTGGGTGCGCTGACGTCTCTGAACCGCCGGCTCGGGCGTTCAGCGTCGGTTCACCAGGGCGCTTCGCCCTCGGCCAGCGGTTCGGCAGACAAGGCCTGCGCCGGCGTGGCACCCGGGGCCGCCGCCGCAGAGGCGGGCGTCCCGGCGGCCGCAAAGTCGTGTTCGCCGCCCAGGCCTTCGATCAGCGCCGGGATCAAGCCGCTGAGCTCGCCCGTGGCCAGCGCCATGTCGGCGTCGAAGGCTTCGTCGCCGCTGGCTTCGGCACGGCCCTCGAAGGCGAGGTCCAGGAAGCTGATCTTCTTGATGCCGAACGCCTCGGTCAGCGTGAAGGCCACGCGGTCCTTGTAGCTGAGCGCCAGGCGCGTGGGCATCTTGCCGCTGGTCAGGTGGGCGCGCACCTCGTCGATGTCCAGCGGGTGGCGCGCATAGCGAACCACCGGCTTTTCTTCGTCGCTGCCCTTGAGCTCGCACTCGCGCTCGATCTGGAAGCCTTCGGGCGTCACGCCGTCCAGCAGCCAGGCCGCCATGCACGCGGCCGGGCTTTCGGCCGTCTGCACCAGGTGCAGCGACAGCCCGGGGCTGGCCTGGATGAGCAGGGTGATCACTTCGTCGGCGCGGCTGCTGGAGCCCGCGTCCACGAACAACAGGCCCTGGGCCGGCGCGATCCACACCTGGGTGGCCGACGTCTTGGTGAAGGCGCGCGGCAGCAACTCGTGCGTGGCCTGCTCCTTGAGGTCCTTCTTGGCCTTCTTGCCGGGCTTGCGGCCGGTGGTTTCCTCGATGTGCTCGGCCAACTCGTCCACGCGCTCCTGCACCACGGAGGAGGGCAGCAGGCGCTGTTCGCGCTTGAGCTTGATGAGCCAGTGGCCGTCCACCACTTCCACCAGCGGTGCGTGCTCGATGCCGCGCGGCGGGGCCCAGCCTACGGCGAGCGGCTGGGTGGGGGCGCAGGCGAGGAAGGGCTCCTTGGCCAGTTGTTCGGCGAGCTGCTGGGCGTCGGTCTGCCAGCCTTCGCCAATGCGGTAGGTGATCAGGTTCTTGAACATGGCGCTTGAGAAACAAGAAGCCCGCCAGCGGCGGGCTTGGGGTGTCGGGAATCGGACGGGATTGTCTCAGGTCTGCCCGGCCGACTTGCGGCGGTGGCGGCGGAATCAGGCGCCGGCCATCACCTGGCGCAGCAGCTTCTCGAACACCTCGACGGACTGGCCGCCCTGGATCAGGTGCTGCTGGTTCAGCACGATGGCGGGCACGCCCGAGATGCCCTGGCGCTGGATTTGCTGCTCGGCGGCGGCCACTTCAGCGTCGAACTCGCGGCTGGCCAGCACGGCTTGGGCTGCATCTGTGGGCAGGCCCACGGCGGTGGCCACGTCCAACAGCACAGCGGTGTCAGACACATCGCGGCCGTGTGTGAAGTAGGCCTGCAGCAAGGCCAGCTTGAGCTGGCGCTGGGCGGCCGGGCCGTGGTGCTCGCCGGCCCAATGCAGCAGGCGGTGGCCGTCGCGGGTGTTGTAGATGCGGCTGCGGGCCTGCATGGCGAAGGTGAAGCCCAGCTCGGCCCCGCGGTCGCGGATCGCCTGGCGGGTGCCGGCCATCTGTGCGGGTGAGGCGCCGTATTTGCGGCCCAAGTGCTCGTCGATGTCTTCGCCCTCGGGCGCCATGTCGGGGTTGAGCTCGAAGGGGTGGAAATGCAGGTCCAGCGTCAAGCCGGGGATGCGTGCCGCGGCAGCCTCCAGCGACAGCAGGCCAATCGCACACCAGGGGCAAACGATGTCGGAGATGAAGTCAATGCGCATGGCGCGGAATTGTCCGGCGCCGCCGCGCGACCCGGCGGGCCGCAAGGCCTTCAAGAATGTGACGAGGTTGCGCATCCGCCTCCGCGTGGTGGGGCCACGGGTGGTGCGCAGGGGGCGCCTTCCTGCAAACTCGCCGTCATGGCGAGATCTTTGTGCAAACGTTGGCCGGCGCGCCTGGCGATGCTGACCGTGGCCCTGCCTGCGCTGGCCTGCGCCCAGGTGGAGGGCGGCGCGGCGGCGTCGCCGTTGCGCGTGTCGGGCTTCGGCACCTTGGGCTTGGTGCATGTCGATGCGCCTGATGGCTGGGGCTACCGGCGGGAGATGACCGAGGCCGCTGACAGCGGCCGTTGGCGGCACGATGTCGACTCGCGCCTGGGTTTGCAGCTGAACTACGCCTGGAGCCCGCAGTTGGAAGGCGTGGTGCAGGTCTTGGCGCGCAAGCGCGGCCAGCACGCCAGCGACCAAGACGCCGTGGAGTGGGCCTACCTCAGCTACCGGCCCACGCCGGACTGGAGCCTGCGTCTGGGCCGCGTGAACCTGGACGCCTTCTTGATGGCGGACTATCGCAACGTCGGTTACGGCTACCTCACGGCGCGACCGCCGGTGGATCTGTACGCCCCGTTGCCCACGGCGTTGGACGGCGGCGACGTGGCGCGCAGCTGGATGCAGGGCGACGCCCAGTGGCGCGCCAAGGTGGCCGTCGGGTCCTCGCACTTCGGGGACAGCGACCTGCAACGCCCGGGCTGGCTGCGCCGTGTGGTGACCGCCATGGTCTCGCGCGAGGAGGGCGGTTGGCTGCTGCGCGCCGGCGCCGCACGCACCACGCTGCACACCGACACCACAGACTCGCAGCCCGCCATCGACGCACTGACGCAGCTGGCCGCCATTCCGATTCCGAGCATTGCAGACGGCGCCCGTGACCTGCGCCAGCGCCTCGGGGCCTCGCCCCTGCGCGGCACCTTCCTGGAGCTGGGGCTGCGCTATGAGCAGGGCGACTGGCAGTACAGCGCCGAGTGGGTGCGCACCATCGCCATGCCGCTGAGCCGGCGCACCTCGGCCTACGCCACTGCGGGCCGCCGCGTGGGCGACTGGACGCCTTACGTGGGCTACGGCCAGTCGCGCGACGAACTGCCGCTGCTGGCCACGCCCAGCTGGGCCCCCGTGCTGACGCCCATCGTGGGGCCGGCCGCTGCGGCGGGCGCCCAAGGCCTGGCGCAGGCGGTGGTGAACGGCATGAACGCATCGCGCGTGGTGCAGTCCACCTGGACGCTGGGCGCCCGTTGGGACCTGCACCCCCAGGCCGCGCTGAAGCTGCAGTGGGACCAGGTGCGCACCGGTGCGCAGGGCTCGGGCCTGTGGAGCGGCGCACCGGCCGGCGCGCCGGCCACCACCAGCCGTGTGGCCTCGGCCGTGTTGGACTTCATCTTCTGACGCCATGAGCCGCCTGACCCGCCCCTCACTGCGCGCGCTGCTGGCCGTGGCGCTGGCCTGTCTGTGGGCCTTGCCGGCCCGCGCAGACTTCTATGTCGTGGTGCACACCAGCAACCCGCAGCGCAACCTCACGCAAAAAGAAGCCGTGGACCTGTTCATGGGACGCAGCCGGGCGTTCTCCAACGGCGACTTCGCGCTGATTTTTGACCTGCCCCGCGACAACCCCCGCCGCGCCGCGTTCTACGAGGCGCTGACCGGCATGAGCGTGGCGCAGGTCAACAGCTACTGGTCGCGCCTGATGTTCTCCGGCCAAAGCGTGCCGCCGCAAGCCTTGCCCGACGAAACCGCCGTGGCCAACCTGCTGCGCCGCAACCCCAGCGCCCTGGGCTGGCTGAGCAAGGAGCCCAGCGATGCCGGGCTGCGCACGGTGCTGGTGATCAAAGAGCCTGCGAAGTGACGACTCCGCTGTCGACGAATCCGCCGAAGGCCGCTGCGGCCACGCCGGCCCGCCCTTCATTCCGAGTGCGCGGGGCCCACAGCCTGCAACTGCGCTTCATGGCGCTGATGTTCCTGGCTGCGGCCGTGCTGGCGCTGGGCGCAGCCACCCTGGCCTACCACTTGGGGCAGGCTCGCGCGCTGAACAGCAGCCGCCAAAGCGTGGAGGCATTGGCCACCGCGGTGGAGAAAACCCTGGCCATCGGCGCCTACGCCAAGGACCCCGTGCTGCTGCAGGAGGTGGCCGACGGCTTGGCGCGCAACGAGTTGGTGGACACCGTTGCCGTGGTGGCGGCGGATGGGCGTGCCCTGGTGCAAGCGCAGCGCGCCGGCGCGCCCCGGCACCCGCCGGCCCATGCCAGCGTCATCTTGCGGCCGCTGGTGTCGCCGTTCGACGCCCACGAGCAGTTGGGGCAACTGCAGGTGCACTTGAACGACGCTCAGGTGCAGGCCGACGCCGACCGCGAGGCCTACACGCTGGCGGCTGCCATGGCAGGGCAGGCCGCGTTGCTCGCTTTGGTGCTGTACCTGTTGGCCGCGCGCTTGGTGTCTCGGCCCATCGTGCGATTGGCCAGTGCCCTGCGGCGCATGACGCCCGGGTCGGGTGAGCGGCTCGACACGCCCGCTGGCCACGCGGCGGACGAGATTGGCGTGCTGATTGCCGGCGCGAATGCGCTGTTGGAATCGAACGAGCGCGCCTTGCTGACCGAGCGGCATTTGCGCGCCGAGGTGGAGGCCATGGAGGCCCAGTACCGGCAGATCTTCGACTCCAGCAGCGCCGGCATCTTTGTGCTGAACGAAGGCGGCCGGCTGATCAACGGCAACCCCACGGTGTCGCGCGTGGTGGGCATGTCGATGAAAGAGCTGAAGGGGCTGAGCGAGTCGGACTTCATCGAACGCGTGTTCCACCGGCCGGATCAGGTGCGCCAGATGATCGACGACGCGGTGCGCAACGGCGAAACCGTGTCGGCCGACCTGGAGCTGGTGCAGCAGGGCGAAGAGTCGCGCTGGGTGCACTGCCTGATTTCGGTTCAGCACGCCCAAGCGCAAACGGTTGAAGGGGTGATCTACGACATCACCGACCGCAAGACCGACGAAAACGCGGTGCGCCACCAGGCCGAGCACGATGGCCTGACCCAACTGAAGAACCGCGCCGCTGGCCAAGCCACGCTGGAGCGGCTGGTGGTGGACGCGCAGGCCCGCGGGGCGCCGCTGTGCGTGGCCTGCATCGACCTGGACGGCTTCAAGCAAATCAACGACACGCTGGGCCACGCCAGCGGCGACGAGGTGCTGGTGGCCTGTGCCGAACGCATGCGCGTGGCGGTGCGCCGCTCGTCTGACCTGGTGGCACGCTTGGGCGGCGATGAGTTTTTGGTGGCGCTGCGCGATGTGGGTCCGGGCGACGAGGTGCTGGGCCGCGTGATGCGCGAACTGATCGACGGGCTCTCGCAGCCCATCACCCTGAGCACCGGCCGCGTGGCGCGCGTGGGCGTGAGCATCGGGGTGGCCTGCCTGCTGCGCCATGGCCGCGACGTGAAGGCGCTGGTGGATGCCGCCGACGAGGCGCTGTATCACGTGAAGCGCAACGGGAAAATGGCTTTTGCGCTAGCGTTGACGGCTTGATCCACCGTCAACGCCCATGACCGCTTACACCCCGCCCCAGGTCTGGACCTGGGACACCGCCAGCGGCGGTGCCTTCGCCAGCATCAACCGCCCCATCGCCGGCCCCACCCACGAGCGAGCCCTGCCCGTGGGGCAGCATCCGCTGCAGCTCTACTCATTGGGCACGCCCAATGGCGTGAAGGTCACGGTGATGCTGGAAGAGCTGCTGGCCCTGGGCCACACCGGCGCCGAGTACGACGCATGGCTGATCCGCATCCATGAGGGGCAGCAGTTCGGCAGCGGCTTCGTGGCGGCCAACCCCAACTCCAAGATCCCTGCGTTGATGGACCACAGTGGTGGGCCCGGCGTCGCGCCGGTGCGGGTGTTCGAGTCCGGCGCCATCCTGGTGTACCTGGCCGAGAAGTTCGGCAGCGCCTTCCTGCCCCGCGACGGCGTTGCCCGCGCAGAGACGCTGAGCTGGCTGTTCTGGCAGATGGGCAGCGCGCCCTTCCTGGGCGGCGGCTTCGGCCACTTCTATGCCTACGCGCCGGAGAAGCTGGAGTACCCCATCAACCGCTACGCGATGGAAGTGAAGCGCCAGATGGACGTGCTGAACCGCCACCTCGCCGAGCGCGAGTACCTGGCGGGCGACGCCTACACGATCGCTGACATGGCGGTGTGGCCCTGGTACGGCGCGCTGGCCAAAGGCCAGCTGTACGGGGCAGGGGAGTTCTTGTCGGTGCATGAATACACGCACGTGCTGCGCTGGGCGGACCAGATCGCCCAGCGCCCGGCGGTGCAGCGGGGCCGCAAGGTCAACCGCACCTTTGGCGACCCCGCCAGCCAGCTGCATGAGCGGCACGACGCCAGCGACTTCGACACCCGCACGCAAGACAAGCTCCTGCCCCAGCCATGATCACCCTCTACGACTGCGCCACCGCGCCCAGCCCCCGCCGCGCCCGCATCCTGCTGGCGGAAAAGCGCGTGCCGCACACCACGGTGCAGGTGGACCTGCGCGCCGGTGAGCAACTGGGCGAGGCTTTCCGCCGCATCAACCCGCAATGCACCGTGCCGGCCCTGGTGACCGGCGAAGGCCCGGTGTTGACCGACAACGCCGCCATCGCGGCCTACCTGGAGGCGCGCTTTCCGGAGCCCCCGCTGCTGGGCCGCACCGCGCTGGACAAGGCCGAGATCGCCAGCTGGCAGTGGCGTGTCGAGTTCGAGGGGCTGATGGCGATTGCCGAAGCCCTGCGCAACAGCACCCCTGCCATGGTGAACCGCGCCTTGCCCGGGCCGGTGGATTACGCGCAGATTCCGGCCCTGGCCGAGCGCGGCTTGGCGCGGCTGCATCACTTCATGGCCAGCTTGAACGCCCACCTGGAGGGGCGCGAGTTCATCGCGGCCGGTCAGTTCAGCATCGCCGACATCACCGCCGTGGTGGCTGTGGACTTTGCGCGGGTGGTGAAGGTGAAGCCCGGCGAGGAGCACCCGCACCTGCTGCGTTGGCGAGAGGCCATGCAGGCGCGCGGCACGATGGGCTGACCGGCCTCGCCGGGGCTGCCCGGCGTGTTCAGGCGCCGTTGTGGGGCAGCAGGCGGTCGCTCGGCCGCGCCAGGTAGAACCATTCCGTGCCCGGCTGCGACTTCACGTTGGGGAACACGATGCGCCCCTCGCTGGGCGCCAGCACGGCTTCGCCACTGGCGCGGGTGCCAATGGTCTGGCCGCTGGCAATCGCATCGAAGCTGGCCCACTCGCGGGCGAACTGGTCGCCCATGTCTTCGCGGTCGATCACTTCGTACAGCTGCAGCACTTCAGGCGGCTGTGCGGGGCGGTGCGGCTCCACCGCGTCGGCCGTCACCATGCCCAGGAACACCAGCGTGCGCAGGATGGCCAGGCGCGCCACCTCGGGGCCGTTCGGGTCCAGGTGCTGGCCGCACTCCAGCGTGATGGCCCAGCCGCCCGTGGAGCGCATGTACTCGGTGGTGCCCACGCCGTAATGCGGGTCGATGATGAGCGAGGTGCGGCGCGAGCCGTCGTGGTCGCGCAGCTGGCGGCGCTGCAGGCCCAGCGCGTAGGTGGAGAGCCAGCCTTCCACGATGCGGCTCACGCCCAGAGCGGCGGCCAGGGCCGATTCGGTGGCTTCCTGCGTGAAGGGCTCCAACTCGCCCGTGTTGTTGCGCGGGCCGACCATGGCGAACGCCGGGCCGTTGCCCTGGAAGCTGTGCAGGTCCAGGATGCCGTCGTGCTGCGCAATCAGCGGGCACAGCACGCGGGCGATGCGGTCTTCGTAGTCGTGCGCAATGACCGGCGGGCGCAGGTTGCGGTTCAGGTTGCGGTCGCCCTCGCGGCGGTTCAGCTGGTTGGCCAGCGGGTTCACGATGGGCACGAAGGTCAGCGTGCCGCGTTCCAGCACCAGCTCGCCGGAGTCGAGCTTTTGCATCAGGCCGGCCATGGCGTGGGTGCCATGAACCTCGTTGCCGTGCACGGCAGCGGTCACCAGCAGGCGCGGGCCCGGTTGCAGGCCGGCGTACTGGTGGATGCGAAGGTGGCGGGTGGGCGTGGTCATGGCGTCAGCAGGGCAGAAGAGAGGGGGCGGTCGGCGGGCAGCAGCCGGCGGGGCAGTTCGGCCACGGGCTGGCCGGCACGGTAGGCCACCAGGCGGTACAGCGTGGCAAAGGCGTAATCCGGCGGCGCCTCGCCGGCACCCAGCAGCAGTTCGCCGCCGCGGCGCACCGCGTCGGCCAGAAACGCGGGCAGCCGCAGGTGGTAAGGGTTGCGCTCAATCTCGCCGGTATGGCGCTCCAGCGCGGTGATGAGGCGGGCGGTGTCGGCCAGGCTGGTTTGCACCAGCGTGTTCGGATGCGCCTGGGTGGACCAGAACTCGGTGTGCGCCAGCACGGTGTCCGCCCGGAGGGCGGCCAGCGCTTCCATCACCGCACGGCACACGCCGCGGTGGCTGGGGTTGTCGTCCAGCGCGTGCGGGGCCAGCACCAGGCGCGGCTGGTGCTGCGCCAGCACATCGACCAGGGCCTGCACGTGGGCGGTCCACAAGGTGGGGTCTCGCTCGGCGGTGTCGGCGCGCACATCGCTCAGGCCGTCCGTCCCGACGCGGACGCAGTCAAAGCCGAGCACGCTGCAGGCGTCTTGCAGTTCGGCCCAGCGGGCGTCGCGTCGGTCGGGGTTGCTGCCCAGCGTCACAGCCACGTTGGTGACGCGCCAGCCGGCTTCCTGTTTCAGGCGCAGGGGCAGGGCGCCGACGATGCACTCGTCGTCAGGGTGGGGCGCAAACACCAGGCAGTGGCCGGGGGCGGCCTCAAGAGCCGGCGCGGTGTGGCGGTCGGGCGGCGCGCCCAGCAGGGCGGCGAATTGGGTCAGGTGCTCGCCCCAGCGGGCGAGGTCGGCTTCCAGCGGCATGCCGGCATCCTAGTTCACGGCTTGGGCGGCATCAGCGCTGGGCGGCACGGGCGGGCCAGGTGGCCAGCAGCACGCCCAGCAACGCCAGGCCGTACGCCATGGCTTGCAGCGCGGACAGGCCTTCGCCCAGCAGCAAGCCGATGCAGGCCGTGCTGACCGGCAAGAACACCATGAACACGCCGGCCTGGGCCGCCGGCAGGCCCCGAAGGCCCGCCATCCACAGCCACACGGTGATGACGCTGGCCGTGGCGGCGTAGTAGCCCAACAAGCCCCAGTCTTGCCAACGCGGCCCGCTGAAGTCGAAGCTGAAGCCCTGCCAAAGGGCCAGCGGCGTCACCAGCACCAGCCCCCAGAGGTTGATGAGGGCGCTGATGCGCTTGGGGCCCAGCCCGGCGGTGAGTTTTTTGCCGATCACCACGTAGCAGGCTTCGCAGAACACCGCGGCCAGCAGCAGCAGGGCGCCCAGCGGCGTGGTGTCGGCCCCGCCGTGCTTGCCGGTGGCCACCAGCGCAATGCCGCCCACTGCACAGGCGATGCCGGCCAGGGTGCGCACACTCAGGCGTTCACGCAGCACAGCCCAGCTGAGCAGCGCCACGGCCGCCGGGATGCCGGCCATGATGACCCCGGCCACCACGGCCGAGCTTTGCCGCAGGCCGAACAGCATGCAGATGGAGAACAGGAAGTTGCCGAGGAACGATTCCAGGAACAACAGCAGCCGCGAGCGGGCGTCCAGCGGGGCCTCGTGGGCGGGCTTCTTCAGCCACGGCAGCATCAACAGGGCGGCCATGCCGAAGCGCAGGCCGGCCAGCAAGAACACCGGGAATGCCGCCACCAGCAGCTTGGACAGACCCACGTAGCTGCCAACCAGGCTGGTGCTCGCGGCGAGCAGGCCGTAGGCCCGCCAGGGAATGGGATGCATGGACAGATTTTCGGGCCGAGCGCGGGAGACGCCCGCGTTCAGCCTCGCGTGGCCGCGCGAGGGATCAATCGAGGGTCAGCGCGACGAACTGCGTGAACTGCTCGGGGTTGAAGTTGTTGTCCGACACCAGCACCAGCGTGCGCTTGCCATTCACCGTGGGCCCGAAGGTGATGCCCTCGATGTTGTCCACCGCCAGCGGCGTGCCGTCGTCGTTCTTCAGCGTGGACAGGTCCAGCAGCAATTGGCGCCGGGCCAGTACCACGTCGCGCCCCTTGAGGGTGGGCCAACCCGCCACGTTGGTGGCGCCGGTGGTGTCGATCAGGAACAGGCGGATGGTGTTGCTGGTGGGCCTGCCCGTCAGCGCGGCATGGCCGGGCGTGGCCGCGCCCACCGCGAAAGAGCGCTCGATGGCAATGAACTGGTGGTCAGACAGCGCCAGCAGGTCGGCCACGCCGTTGGTGGCGAAGTCGCCGGCTTTGGCAGGGGCGAACACGACCGGGCCCACTTCGTAAACGTACTCGGCACCGGCCGCGCCGGTGTCCAGGTCAAATGACAGCATGCGCGCGCGGCTGGGGCGGTTCACGGCCGTGGGCAGGTCGTCTTGCGCCAAGGCGTTTTCGGTGATGGTCCAGAGCGTTTTGCCGTCGGGCGTGAGGGCAATGCTCTCGAACGCGAGATTGTTGTAGACGCCCATGTCGCCGGCGGCAATGCCGCCCACGCTGCCCGCCGGCAGGTAATGGCTCGGCACCGGGAACGCACCCGCCGGCGCGCCGTCCGGCTTCATGCGCCGCACCGTCGGCGCCTGGAAATCGCCGTTCTTGCGCTGGCCTTCGTTGCACCAGTAGATGAGCTGTCGGCGCGCGTCCAGGCGCAGGCCTTCGGGGTCGACACGGTTGCGGCCGAAGGGGCGGCCATCGAGGTCTTGAATCGTGGTCATGGCCACGAAGCGCACACCGTCGCTGCCCGGCGTGGCGGTGCGCCGGAACTGGCTCAGGTCCAGCGCCAGTTCGTAGAAGCGGGCCGGTGCCACCTCGCTGCGGTCATCGCTGATGGCGAGGTAGCGGCCAGTTGCGGGGTTGTAGTCCAGGCTGGACAGACCGCCCACGGCCGCCCCCTGGAACGGCGTGCCCGTGGGCACGATCTGTTGACCGAGGTAGCTCAGCGTTTGCGCATGGGCGCCCAGGCCCAGCAACGAAAAGGCCGCAACAGCGGCCAGGTGGAACAACGACTTCATTCTTTTCCTTGGTGCCGCTCGCGCCCCGCGCGGCGGCCGTGGATGTGCCTGCCGATTGGGCCGCTTCAGGCAGCCCGGCGCAGCGCACTGCGCAGCGTGTCGATGATGCGTTCGATGTGGCTGCTTTCAATGATGAGCGGCGGCGACAGCGCAATCGTGTCGCCCGTCGTGCGGATCAACAGGCCCTGGTCCCAGCAGTCCAGGAACACGTTGAACGCGCGCTTGGCCGGTTGGCCGTCCAGGGGCTTGAGCTCGATGCCACCCACCAGGCCGATGTTGCGCACGTCGATGACGTTGGGCTCGTCGCGCAGCGAGTGCAGGGCCTGGGCGAACTCGTCTTGCATGCGGGCGGCGCGGGTCAGCAAGTCGCCGTCGGCGTAGGTGTCCAGCGTGGCCAGGCCCGCGGCGCAGGCCAGCGGGTGGGCCGAGTAGGTGTAGCCGTGGAAGAACTCGATCAGGTGCTCGGGCCCGGTCATGAAGGCGTCGTGGATCTTCTGCTGCGCGAAGACCGCGCCCATCGGCACGCAGCCGTTGGTGATGCCCTTGGCCACCGTCATCAGGTCGGGCGTGACGCCGAAGGTCTGCGCGCCGAAGGGGTTGCCGGTGCGGCCAAAACCGGTGATGACCTCGTCGAAGATCAGCAGGATGCCGTGCTTGTCGCAGATGTCGCGCAGGCGCTGCAGGTAGCCCTGCGGCGGGATCAGCACGCCGGTGGAGCCGGCCACGGGCTCGACGATGACGGCCGCGATGGTGGACGCGTCGTGCAGTTGCACCAGCCGCTCCAGGTCGTCAGCGAACTCGGCGCCATGCTGCGGAATGCCGACCGAGAACGCATTGCGCGCCGGGTCGTGCGTGTGGCGGATGTGGTCCACACCCGAGAGCAGGCTGCCGAACATCTTGCGGTTGGCCACCATGCCGCCCACCGAGATGCCGCCGAAGTTCACGCCGTGGTAGCCACGTTCCCGGCCGATCAGTCGGGTGCGGGCGCCTTCGCCGCGCACGCGGTGGTAGGCGATGGCCATCTTGAGCGCCGTGTCCACCGACTCGGAGCCCGAGTTGGTGAAGAACACGCGGTTCATGCCGGCCGGTGCGATTTGCGCCAGGCGCTCGGCCAGCTCGAAGGCCTTGGGGTGGCCCATCTGGAAAGGCGGTGCGAAGTCCAGTTCGGCCGCTTGCTGCTGGATGGCCTGCACGATCTTGGGCCGGTTGTGGCCGGCATTCACGCACCACAGGCCGGCAATGCCGTCCAGCACCTCGCGACCCTTGTCGTCGCGGAAGAACATGCCATCGGCCTGGGTCAACAGGCGCGGGGCCTGTTTGAACTGCCGGTTCGCAGTGAACGGCATCCAATAGGCATCCAGCTTGGAAACATCAGCGCTCATGCGGGGCTCCTGTGCATCTGCGGCGGGCAGTCTAAAAGCTAATTTGACGGAGTGGTCAGAATTTGCCGACGCCTGAGGGTTCCCACCAGCGGCATCAGCTGCACCAGCAAGATGCAGCCCAGCATCAACCCGCAACCGAGCAGGCCGGCGGCGTTCAGCCGTTCGCCCAACAGCGCATACCCAAAGGCGGCGGCAAACAGCGTCTCTGACGAGAGGATGATGGCGGCGTCGGCCGCATGCGCGTAGCGCTGGGCCACCACCTGCGCCGTGAACGCCACGCCCACCGACAGCACGCCGGTGTACAGGATGGGCCCGGCCGCGGCTTCGATTCCCGTCCACCCGTCTGGCTCCATCACGAAGGCTGCGACGAGCGACAACACCCCGCACACCGCGAATTGACCACTCGCCACGAGAAAGGGCGCACCCATGCGGTCCGCCCAGCGGCCGACCATCAGCACGTGCACCGCCCAGGGCACGGCCGAGCCCAGCACCCACAGGTCGCCCAGGCCGATGCGCAATTCATGCGCGCCCGACAGCAGGAACGCGCCCACCAAGCAGCCCGCAGCCGCAGGCCACACCGACCAGTGCGCCACCTGCCGCAGCAGCAGCCACGACAGCACCGGCACCAGCGGCACGTACACGGCCGTGAGGAAACCGGCATTGGTGACGCTGGTGAACTGGATGCCCACCTGCTGCATCACCGCGCCCAGCGTCATCAAGCCGCCGAGGCCGGCGATGTGCCAGCCGTCCAGCCGCGACAGCGGCCGGCCCTCGCGACCCAGGCGCCGCCACTCCAACACGGCCAGCGGCAGCACCACGGCCGATCCGATCAGGAAGCGCACGCCCGTGAACAGCAGTGGGCCCACATCGGCCATGCCGTGGGCCTGGGCCACGAAGGCCGAGCCCCAGATCAGGGCGACGAGGGTCAGCAGGAGGTTGGCTTGAAAGCGGGACATCAATGGCCTTGTTGCAGGGCGGTCAGTTCCGCCTCGTCGAAACCGGCCGCACGGCGGGCTTCGAGGTTGAAGGGCGCGCGCAGGCGGGGCGCCTGGTAGCGGGCGGCCAGTTCGGCATAGGTGCTGACCGGCTCCAGCCCGCGTTGCTCGCACACGTACCGGTACCAGCGGTTGCCCGCCGCCACGTGGCCGATTTCGTCACGCAGGATCACGTCGAGGATCGCGCCCGCCGCGTGGTCGCCCGCACCCACGAGCTTGGCGCGCACGGCGGGCGAGGCATCCAGGCCGCGGGCCTCCAGCGTGCGGGGCACCAGGGCGATGCGGGCCAGCAGGTCGTGCTGGGTGCGCTCGGCCATGTCCCACAGCGCGTTGTGGGCGTCGAAGTCGCCGTAGTCAAAACCCAGCGTCAGCAGGTGGTTGCGCAGCAGCGTGAAGTGCGTGGCTTCTTCCTGGGCGATGCGAAGCCAGTCGCGGTAGAAGGCCTCGGGCATGCCGGGGAAGCGCCAGCAGATGTCGAGCGCCAGGTCGATGGCGTTGAGCTCGATGTGCGCGATGCTGTGCACCAGCGCGGCAACGCCAGCCGGCGTGCGCATGGAAGGCGGCTTCAGGCGAATGTGGGGCACGAGCTGTGGCCGTGCCGGCCGGCCCGGAATGCCCGGCGGCGCGTCGATGAGTGCAGTCGGGTTGACCGGCAGGGTGGTGGGCAGGGCCAGCGTGGCGGCAGCTTTCGCGGGCGCGTCGGCGGTCAACAAAGGGCCGAGCGTGGCCAGACGAAGTTCGGACATTCCCGCAATTTTAGAATTCGCGTTTTTGCAGGGAGGCCCGCGATGGCGATTTACCAGCTCGACGAGCACATCCCCGACGTGGCCGACAGCGCCTGGGTGGCAGACAGCGCCGAGGTGATTGGCCGCGTGACGTTGGGCGAGGACGTCAGCGTCTGGTTCAACGCCGTGCTGCGCGGCGACAGTGACTCGCTGACCATCGGCGCCGGCAGCAACATTCAAGACAGCTCGGTGCTGCATGCCGACACAGGGTTCCCGCTCGTCATCGGCGAGCGCGTGACCGTGGGCCACCAGGTGATGCTGCACGGCTGCACGATCGGCGATGAAAGCCTGATCGGCATCGGGGCGGTGGTCTTGAATGGCGCCCGCATCGGCCGCAACTGCATCGTGGGCGCCGGCGCGCTGGTGACCGAGGGCAAGGAATTCCCCGACGGCTCGCTGATCGTCGGCGCACCGGCCAAGGTGGTGCGCGAGCTGACTGAAGCGCAGATTGCCGGCCTGAAAGCCAGCGCCTCCCATTACGTGAACAACGGCCGCCGCTACGGCGCTGGCTTGAAAAGAATCCGATGAGCGAACTCCATAAATTCCTGTTCGATGGTTTGCCCGTGCGCGGCATGCTGGTGCGTCTGACCGACGCTTGGCGCGAGGTGCTGGCACGGCGTGAGCCCGGCCAGGAATACCCGCCCGAACTGCGTGACCTGCTGGGCCAGATGAGCGCAGCGGCGGTGCTGATGCAGGCCAACATCAAGTTCAATGGCGCGGTGGTGCTGCAGATTTTTGGCGATGGCCCGGTGAAAGTGGCCGTGGCCGAGGTGCAGCCGGACTTGGCGTTTCGCACCACGGCGAAATGCGTGGGCGAGGTGGCACCAGGCGCCTCGCTGGAGGCCATGGTGAACCTGCGCGGCCAGGGCCGCTGCGCCATCACGCTGGACCCGAAGGACAAGCTGCCCGGCCAGCAGCCCTACCAGGGCGTCGTGCCGTTGCACGGCGATCAGCGCGAGCCGCTGCAAAAGGTGAGCGAGGTGCTGGAGCACTACATGCTGCAGTCCGAGCAGTTGGACACCAAGCTGGTGCTGGCAGCCAACGGTGACATCGCGGCCGGCTTGCTCATCCAGCGCCTGCCGGTGGAAGGCGAAGGCAACCTGGAAGGCAAGAAGAACGAGGACGACATCGGCCTGTCCGATGCGTTCAACCGCATCGCCATCTTGGCCGGCACGCTCACCTCAGAAGAGTTGCTGACGCTGGACGCTGACACCATCTTGCGCCGGCTGTTCTGGGAAGAAACCGTGACGCGCTTTGAACCCCAGGCGCCGCGCTTTGCCTGCACCTGCTCGCGCGAACGCGTGGGCCAGATGCTGCTGGGCCTGGGCCGCGAGGAGGTGGACAGCGTGCTGGCCGAGCGCGGCGACGTGGAGATCGGCTGCGATTTCTGCGGTCGGCACTACCGCTTTGATGCGGTGGATGTGGGTGCGCTGTTCACACCGGCCGGGCAGCAGCCCGAGGGCGGCGCAACGATTCAGTGAGCGGATTGCACGGCCTGGATGGCCGTAAGTGCGGTCGCCAGGCGCTCGGTGGGGGTGCCGGCGATGTCGACCCAGGGCAGTTGGGCGGCGCGCAGCACGTGGCGCAGGCGCTGGTCGATCGCCTCGCGCACGGCCGGGCCGTCGCGCAGGAAACCGTCCGCCTGCCACGGCAGGTCGGGCGCGCACAGCAGGGTCAAGGCGCACTGTCGGTGCTTGGCCAAGGCCGGCGCAAGCAGGCTGTCGTCGGCAAAGTAGTGCTGGCTGAACACGGCCGTCATCAGCGGCGTGGTGTCGCAGATGACGTGCGGGTGTGTGCGGGCGGCCTCGGCGATTTGGGCCGCTTGCGCGGCTGCGATGGCCGCCTGTTCGTGCTGGGCCGGTGTGCGTTGATGTTGCAGGCACCAGGTGCGCAGGTACTCGGGCACCAAGGCAGCCTCCAGCGACGCGGCCAACTGCGCCGCCAGCGTGGACTTCCCCGTGCACTCCGCGCCCAGCAAGGCGACGATCAAGCCGGCCTCCGCGCCTGCCGCCACGCGCGCCAGCCCATCACGCTCATCGGGATGAATCCGGCGTAAAGGACCACCGTCAGCCAATAGCCCTTCAGGCCGAACAGCACGACGCTAACGGTGTTGACTACGATCCAGGTCGGCCAGTTTTCCTCGTACTTGCGCGCCAGCAGCCATTGGCCGAGCAGGCTGGCCACCGTCGGGAAGGCGTCCCAGTAGGGCAGGGGGCTGTCGGTCATGCGCGCCAGGAACAGGCCCAGCAGCGGCCAGGCGGCGAGCGTCAGCAGCACCGGCCGCTGCAGGCCGGCCCAGCCGAGGCGGCGCACCTTCAGCGCTTGCCCGTCGGCTGCGCGGCCGAAGCGCCATTGCCACCAGCCCCAGCCGGCCAACGCTGCGAACAGCAGTTGCAGGCCGGCTTCACCGTAGAGCTTGCCGTCCAGGAAGAGCGCGAAGTACATCAACGAGCTGATGAGGGCCAGCGGCCAGGCCAGCAGGTGCACGCGCATGTTGCACACGACCATCCACACCGCCAGCACGAATGCGATGAGTTCCAGCCAGGAAATCGGGCTGCCGAGCGCGGTGAACGCAGGCGCCAGCAGCGCCGCCCAAAGCGTGGCCAGCATCAGCGCTTGCCGGCGGAGGCGGCGGTGGGCGTGACGGGGATGAACACCTCGTCGGACTTGATCATGCCCAGCTCGAAGCGGGCTTTTTCTTCCACCATCTCCAGGCCTTCGCGCAGGTCACGCAGTTCGGCCTGAAGCTGGGCGTTGCGCGCGCGGGCCTTGTCGTTGTCCGCGTGCGCTGCCGCCACCTCCTCCCGGAGGTGGGCGACATAGGGAAGGCTGCCCCGACCCATCCAGAGTTGGGCTTGGATGGCCACCAAGAAGGCGACCAGCACCAGGGCCAGGACCTTCAAGGCTTACTTCAGGTTGTAGAACGCGGCACGGCCGGGGTACACCGCCACATCGCCCAGGTCTTCTTCGATGCGCAGCAGCTGGTTGTACTTGGCCATGCGGTCCGAGCGCGACAGCGAGCCGGTCTTGATCTGGCCCGCGTTCAGGCCAACGGCGATGTCGGAGATGGTGCTGTCTTCGGTTTCGCCCGAGCGGTGCGACACGACGGCGGTGTAGCCGGCGCGCTTGGCCATCTCGATGGCGGCGAAGGTTTCGGTCAGCGTGCCGATCTGGTTGATCTTGATCAGGATCGAGTTGGCGATGCCCTTCTCGATGCCTTGCTGCAGGATCTTGGTGTTGGTCACGAACAGGTCGTCACCCACGATCTGCACGTTCTTGCCCAGGCGGTCGGTCAGGATCTTCCAGCCATCCCAGTCGCCTTCGGCCATGCCGTCTTCGATGGAGATGATGGGGTACTTGTCGACCCAAGTGGCCAGCATGTCGGTCCACTCTTGCGAGGTCAGCTGGATGCCGCCTTCGCCTTCGAGCACGTACTTGCCGTCCTTGTAGAACTCGCTGGCAGCGCAGTCCAGGCCGATGGCGATCTGGTCACCCGCGCGGTAGCCGGCCTTGTCGATGGCTTGCAGGATCAGCTGGATGGCCGCTTCGTGGCTTTCCACGCTGGGGGCGAAGCCGCCTTCGTCACCCACGGCGGTGGAGATGCCCTTGTCGTGCAGGATCTTCTTGAGGGCGTGGAACACCTCGGCACCCCAGCGCAGGGCCTCGCGGAACGACGGTGCGCCCACGGGAATGATCATCAGCTCTTGCAGGTCCAGGCTGTTGTTGGCGTGGGCGCCGCCGTTGATGACGTTCATCATCGGCACGGGCAACTGGTTGCCGTTCATGCCGCCGAAGTAGCGGTACAGCGGCAGACCCGACTCTTCGGCCGCAGCGCGGGCCACGGCCATGGACACGGCCAACATGGCGTTGGCGCCCAGGCGGCTCTTGTTCTCGGTACCGTCCAGGTCGATCAGGGTCTTGTCGAGGAAAGCTTGCTCGGAGGCGTCCAGGCCCAGCACGGCTTCGCTGATCTCGGTGTTGATGTGCTCGACGGCCTTCAGCACGCCCTTGCCCAGGTAGCGGCCCTTGTCGCCGTCACGCAGTTCGATGGCTTCGCGCGAGCCGGTGGACGCGCCCGACGGCACGGCGGCACGGCCCATCACGCCCGACTCCAGCAACACGTCGCATTCGACGGTGGGGTTGCCGCGGCTGTCGAGGATCTCTCGGCCGACGATGTCAACGATGGCGCTCATTCAGTGTCTCCAGGAAGTGAAAAATTCAGGGCGGACGGAGTGTGCCAAGCGGGCGTTACCGCGTCACATCAATCGAGGGGTTCAGATGCCGTCCACCACCACCATGCGCATCACGCCGGCTTCCAGGCGCAACGACTTGGCATGTTGGTAGGTTTCGGAGTCGTAAAAGGCTTTGGCTGCAGCGCGGTCTTTGAAGCCGAGCAGCACCAGGCGCGACGGGGTCCACGGGCCTTCCAGCACCTCGAATTCACCGCCCCGCACCAGCACCTCGGCACCGTGCTCCTGCATGGCCTTGGTGCTCCATTCGCGGTACTTGGCCATTTGCTCGGGGTTGGTGACGGTGACGTCAGCAATGATGTAGGCGGCCATGCGGGGTTCGGTGAGAAAGGGCGTTGTGGGTTGAAGCGGTCGACACCCTGCGGGCGTCGAAGCCGGGGGGCTCAGCAGGAGAAATCGTTCTCCAGCAGCGGCTGTTGCTTGACGACGCGGTCCAGCGCCACCAGTTGCTCCAGCAGTGTCTTCATGTGCTTGAGCGGCACAGCGTTCGGGCCGTCGCTGAAGGCTTCGGCCGGGTTCGGGTGGGTCTCCATGAACAGGCCCGCCACTCCCACGCCCACGCCAGCGCGGGCCAGCACCGGCACCATCTCGCGGGCGCCGCCGCTGGAGCCTCCGAGGCCACCGGGCTTCTGCACCGAGTGGGTCACGTCGAACACCACCGGGGCGCCGGAATTGCGCATCTCGGCCAGGCTGGTCATGTCGGCCACCAGGTTGTTGTAGCCGAAGCTCACACCGCGCTCGCAGGCCAGGAAACGGTCTTGCGACAGCCCCACCTCCGCTGCCGCAGCGCGTGCCTTGTCGATGACGTTTTTCATGTCCCACGGCGCCAGGAACTGGCCCTTCTTGATGTTCACCGGCTTGCCGCTTTGGGCAACGGCGCGGATGAAATCGGTCTGGCGGCACAGGAAGGCCGGCGTTTGCAGCACGTCCACGACGGCCGCGACGTCGGCCACCTGGCTGGCGTCATGCACATCGGTCAAGATGGGCAGGCCGGTCTGGCGACGCACTTCATCCAGGATCTTCAAGCCCGCATCCATGCCCACGCCGCGCTTGGACGTGCCCGAGGAGCGATTGGCCTTGTCGAACGAGCCCTTGTAGATCAGCGGGATGCCCAAGCTGTCGCAGGCTTCCTTCAGGCGGCCGGCCACGTCCAGCGTGATCTGCAGCCCCTCGATGGAGCAGGTGCCAGCGATCAGGAAGAAGGGGCGGTCGAGGCCGACCGAGTAGCCGCAGAGTTCCATCACGATGCCTTTGCCTTGTGGTCCAGCGCAGCCTTGATGAAGGCCGTGAACAACGGGTGGCCGCCCCAGGGGGTCGACTTGAATTCCGGGTGGAATTGAACGCCCACGTACCAGGGGTGCACGTCGCGCGGCAGTTCCACCATCTCGGTCAGCTTCTCGCGCTGCGTGATGGCCGAGATGATCAAGCCGGCCTTCTGCAGGCGGTCGAGGTAGTGCTCGTTGGCCTCGTAGCGGTGGCGGTGGCGCTCGTTCACCACGGGGCCATAGATGTCATGCGCCAGCGTGCCGGCCTTGACGTCGGAGCTTTGTGCGCCGAGGCGCATGGTGCCGCCGAGGTCGGAGTTGGCATCACGTTTTTGGATGCTGCCGTCGGCGTCTTGCCATTCGTCGATCAGGGCGATGACGGGGTGAGGCGTTTCGGGCTCGAACTCGGTGGAGTTGGCGCCCTCCAGGCCGGCCATGTGGCGGGCGTACTCGATGGTGGCGACCTGCATGCCCAGGCAAATGCCGAGGTACGGCATCTGGTGCTCACGGGCGTACTGGGCGGCCAGGATCTTGCCCTCCACACCGCGCTTGCCGAAACCGCCGGGCACGAGGATGGCGTCGTACTGCGACAGGCTGGACACCGTCTCGGGCGTCAGCGTTTCGCTGTCGACGTACTCGATCTTCACGCCCGCGTGGTTGTGGATGCCGGCGTGGCGCAGCGCTTCGTTGAGCGACTTGTACGAGTCCGACAGGTCGGTGTACTTGCCGCACATGGCGATGGTGACTTGCGTCTTGGGGTTCTCGACCTCGAACACCAGGCTGTCCCAACGCTTCAGGTCGGCCGCCTTGGTGTTGAGCTGCAGCTTGGTGCAGATGAGCTGGTCCAGCCCCTGCTCGTGCAGCACGCGCGGCACCTTGTAGATGGTGTTCACGTCCCACATCGAGATCACGCCGTACTCGGGCACGTTCGTGAACAGCGAAATCTTTTCGCGCTCGTCGTCCGGAATGCGGCGGTCGGCACGGCAGATCAGTGCGTCGGGCTGGATGCCGATTTCACGCAGTTTCTGCACCGTGTGCTGGGTGGGCTTGGTCTTCAGTTCACCGGCTGCGGCAATCCACGGCACGTAGGTCAGGTGCACGAAGGCCACGTTGGTCGGGCCCATCTTCAGGCTCATCTGGCGCGCGGCTTCCAGGAAGGGCAGGGACTCGATGTCGCCCACCGTGCCGCCGATTTCCACGATGGCCACATCCACCGCGTCCGGCGTGCCATGGCCGGCACCGCGCTTGATGAATTCCTGCATCTCGCCGGTGATGTGCGGGATCACCTGCACCGTCTTGCCCAGGTAGTCGCCGCGGCGTTCCTTCTCCAGCACCGACATGTAGATCTGGCCGGTGGTGAAGTTGTTGGCCTTCTTCATCCGCGTGGTGATGAAGCGCTCGTAGTGGCCGAGGTCGAGGTCGGTTTCTGCGCCGTCATCGGTGACGAAGACTTCGCCGTGCTGGAAGGGCGACATCGTGCCGGGGTCGACGTTGATGTACGGGTCCAGCTTGATGAGGGTGACTTTGAGGCCGCGCGATTCGAGGATGGCAGCCAGGGAGGCCGACGCGATGCCCTTGCCGAGAGAGGACACCACACCGCCGGTGACGAAGACGTATTTGGTCATGTCTTGCAGCAGCCCAGAACAGGCTGCTGTGGTGGGAAATTGCGATTGTAAATGCTCCGACTCACCCCGGCCTTCGCGCTGCGCGGGCTGCGTTCAGCCTCGCGCGATGGCCTTCAGGCGGTACAGCGCGTCCAGCGCTTCACGCGGTGACAGGGCGTCCGGGTCGACCGCCGCCAGAGCCTCCACCAAGGGGCTCGGCTCCGATGCCGGGGGCGGCGCCGGCGGAGCAGCGAACAGGTCGAACTGGTCGTCAGCCGCGTTTTGGCGAGCTTCCAGCGCTTCCAGCGTTGCGCGGGCCTGGCGCACCAGGCTGGCGGGCATGCCGGCCAGCTTGGCCACCTGCACGCCGTAGCTGCGGCTCGCCGGGCCCGCCTGCAGCTCGTGCAGGAACACGATGTCTTCGCCGCTTTCCACGGCCGACACGTGCCAGTTCTGCGCCTGCGGGTGTTTGGCCGGGAACTCGGTCAGCTCGAAGTAGTGCGTGGCGAACAGCGTGAAGGCGCGGGTTTTGTCGTGCAGGTGCGTGGCAATGGCCGAGGCCAGCGCCAGGCCGTCGAACGTGGACGTGCCGCGGCCGATTTCGTCCATCAGCACGAGGGACTGGTCGGTGGCCGAATGCAGGATGGCCGCACCTTCGGTCATCTCCAGCATGAAGGTGGACTGTGCGTTGGCCAGATCGTCGGCCGCGCCGATGCGGGTGTGGATGGCGTCCATCGGACCCAGCCGGCAACTGGTGGCGGGCACGTAGCTACCGATGGCGGCCAGCAGTGCAATCAGCGCCACCTGTCGCATGAAGGTGCTCTTGCCGCCCATGTTGGGGCCGGTGATGACCAGCATGCGGGTGCGGGCGTCCAGCTTGCAGTCGTTGGGCATGAACTCCGCGCCGCCGGTTTCGGCCAGGCGGGCCTGCACCACCGGGTGGCGGCCGGCTTCGATCTCCAGGCAGGGCTGCGGCACGAACTCCGGGCGGCACCAGTTCAGCGTCGCCGCCCGTTCGGCCAGGGCGGCCAGCGCATCGAGCGAGGCCAGCGCGCGGCCCAATTGGGTCAGTGAATCCAGCCGGCCCATCAGCGCGTCCACCACCTGCTCGTACAGCAGCTTTTCACGGGCCAGCGCCCGCTCCTGGGCGGACAGCGCCTTGTCTTCAAACGCTTTCAGTTCGGGCGTGATGTAGCGCTCGGCGTTTTTCAGGGTCTGGCGCCGTTGGTAGTCCATCGGCACCTTGTCGACCTGGCCTTGCGTGACCTCGATGTAGAAGCCGTGCACCCGGTTGAACTGCACGCGCAGGTTGGCAATGCCGGTGCGCGCGCGCTCGCGGGATTCCAGGTCGAGCAGGAAGCCGTCGCAGTTCTGCTGAATGCCGCGCAGCTCGTCGAGTTCGGCGTCGAACCCATCGGCCATGACGCCGCCGTCCCGAGGCAGCAGGGCCGGCTCGGCCGCGATGGCGCGCTCCAGCAACTCCAGCACGTCGCTCGGCGGCGTCAGGGCTGCGGCCGACACGCCCAGCAGCGCGGGCGGCAGGGTGGCGCGCAGTGGCGGCAATGCCTGCAGCGTGGCCCGCAGGCCGGTGAGCTCGCGCGGGCGCACCTGGCGCAGGGCGATGCGTGCGGCAATGCGCTCCACGTCGCTGATGGACTTGAGTGCTTCGCGCAGCGGCTCGAAGCCATGGGCCTGCAGCGCGGCGATCGCATCGTGCCGGGCCACGGCTTCGTCGCGATCGCGTTTGGGGTGTAGCAACCACTGGCGCAGCGTGCGGCTGCCCATGCCGGTCTTGCAGGTGTCCAGCAGCGAGAACAGCGTGGGGCTGGTCTCGCCGCGCAGCGTGTGGGTCAGTTCCAGGTTGCGCTGCGTGGCGGGCGGCAGGTCCAGCAAGTCGCTGGCCCGTTGCACACGCAGCGAGCGCACGTGTGCCAAAGCGCGGCCCTGGGTGTGTTCGGCAAACGCCAGCAGGGCGCTGGCTGCGGCGTGGGCCAGCGCCAGTTCCTGGGCGTTGAAACCCTGCAGGTTGGCCACGCCCAGTTGGTCGCACAGCTTGCGCTGACCCAGGGTGCCGTCGAACTGCCAACTGGGTCGGTTGGTGACCGGAAAGCGCGCCCGCATCACCGCCGCGGGTTGCTGCTCGCGGTTGACCAGAATTTCAGCCGGCATCAGCCGCGCCAGCCACCCCGGCAGCTCCACGTCACTGCATTCGGCCAGGCCGATTTCGCCTTGTGTGAGTGACAGCCAAGCCAGCCCATGACGCTTGCCTTGCACGCTCACGCTCAGCAGCACGGCGTCTTGCTTGTCTGCCAACAGTTCCGTGTCGGTGATGGTGCCGGGGGTGACGACTCGCACCACCTTGCGCTCCACCGGCCCCTTGCTGGCCCCGACCTCGCCCACCTGTTCGGCAATCGCCACCGCCTCGCCCAGCTTGATCAGCTTGGCCAGGTAGCTCTCCAGCGCATGCACCGGCACGCCTGCCATCACCACCGGCTGGCCCGCACTCTGGCCGCGGGTGGTGATCGTGATGTCCAGCAGCGCGTGGCACTTGCGGGCGTCGTCGTAGAAGACCTCGTAGAAATCGCCCATCCGGTACAGCAGCAGCGTGTCCGGGAAGTCAGCTTTCAGGCCCAGGTACTGGGCCATCATCGGCGTGTGGCCAGCCAAGTCCTTGTCGGAGTTCGCTTTTTCTTTATCTGACAGGGACTTACCTTCGATGAGCATTGCAGAGAGTTGCAGCCGATTGCCGCAAAAGGGGAGGTTTTGCGGCTGTTTTGTAGCTACGGCGTAGCTTCGTCTGCTGCTACAACCGAACCTGATGATGGAGACGCCTCGACCGTGACGAAAAAGAGAGCCACTAACAAGCCGACGCCGAAGACCGTATTAGACAAGAGGACGGTGGCCGACTGCACGTTCGATGCCATCCCGGTGTTTGACGCCTCGGGCAAGCAGACCGGCACGGTTCCGAACGAGGCGCAGGCGTTCTACGACATCCACGACACGCACAAGGATGCGCCGACCGGATTCCGCCTGCGGGTCAACCGGTCCGTGAAGACCTACGTCCTGGTTCAACGGGTCGCGTCCAAGGTGAAGACGGTCAGTGTCGGCCGGCACCCTGACCTGCTCCTGGGCGCAGGTGTAGCGCCGGACCGGAACGCGCGCTTGGTCGCGGCAGAACTCTCTGCTCGCTTGCGACGCGGCGAGGACATCAATCAGACGAAGCGCGAGGAGCGCCTTGCGACCCAGAAATCCGAAGTGACTCTACGCGTACTGTTCAGCCGATGGATGGCCGACTACGTGGCCAGCGCCAAGCGCGACCCTCGCGAAAACACCATCGCGGCGGTGGAAAAGGCGCAGCAGCGGCTCGGACACAAGCTGCTGGACACGCCCGCTGACGCGCTGACCTGGCGGGACCTCGAAGTCTTCTTCGTAGACAAGGCGACCAAGAAGGGGCATCTCACAGCGGCTGAGCAGACCATCCGGTGGGTCTCCGCCGTCTACAACAAGGAAAACCATCGCATCACCTTGGACGCGCTGCAGGCCAAGTCGCAGCCATCGCTCTATGCGAACCCGGCGGAAATCTTCATCAAGACGGGGGCGCTTCGCAACAACGCCGAGCTTGAACGCGACTACGACAAGAAGGGCGTCCGCAGGCCACTCAGTGGCCAGCGGGAGCACTTCAGAAAGTGGTTGGACTACGTCGTGGCAGCGCGAGATGACTTGAACAAGTCCCGCACCGGCGCGGACTACATGCTGTTGACGGTTGTCCTTGGGATGCGCCGCAACGAGACGGCAGGGCTGCTCTGGAACGACCGATTGTCCAAGGCGCCAGAGCCGGGCCATGCGCTGCGTGGGTACAACTTCATCGACCTTGACCACGCTGTCGCTGTCCTGAACGTAACCAAGAACCGGTATGCGCATCGCATCCCAATTCCGGGCTTCGTCCTTCAGATGCTGAGAGAGCGACGCCTGCTGGTCGGGGACTCGCCCTATGTGTTCCCGCGCGTCTCACGGTCGAAGCTTGCGAAGGCAGCCCACTACAACGACCCGCGCTCGTTTCTTGATGAGGTCAAGAAGGCCATCAAGGTCAACTTTTCCACCCACGACCTTCGCAGGACGTTTGGCAACATCGTGACAGAGATGGGCTTGCCGGACCGCTTGGCAAGGCAACTGCTCAATCACAAGAGTGGCGGCGTCGTCGCCCGATACGCGGACCAGTCACTGGAGCAACTCAGGCCGGTGATGGAGGATGTCGAGGACGAAATGCTGGCCTACGCAACGACAAGCCCCAAGCCGAAGCGCGAACGGCACTTCAAGACCAGGAGCTACGCCTGATGCTCGCCCGCGCATCCTCTCCCTCGTTCCGTGATGCTGCCCTCGAGCGGCAGCTCGGCCCAGAGTTCTTGATGAACGTCGAGCAAGCCGCTCTGTACTTGTCAGTGTCAGCGTCAACGCTGAACCATTGGCGCTCGGACGGAAAGGGGCCACGCTTTGTCAAGCTCTGTGGTTCGACGCGCGGTGCCATTCGATACCGCCTCGTGGACCTGCGAGACTACGTTGACAAGAACACGTTCTCAAGTGTGGCGGAGGCCGAGCTGTCCAGCGCGATGTCGCGGGTCAGCGCATTCTGGGATGACTGGAGGAAGCCGCACCCATTTGTCGCCAAGGGGCCTCACTTCCTACTCGATTCGGCGTTGGCAGACAGGGAGACGTTCCTGGCGGTTCTGTGCGACCCGTATGCGCGCGTGCGATGGCTCAGGCCGGGGACCGCATTGAAGCGGCCTTGGTGCCGTCCTGAGCGACGAGCAGAGCTGCTCGCGGCGTTCCTGAACTCGGAGCAAGGCGCAGGTCAATCGCAGGACGTCGAAGCCGCATACAAGAAGGCGCTCTGCGCTATTCCCGAGCAGCTGTGGGGAAGTCATCCAGACTTGACCCTTTCAGCGTTGATGGAGACGGCGTCTGGTGGGCCATACCCCATCGAAGTCGTGGAGCCGACGGTGAGGGATTGAGTCACTGCCTTGAGTGATGCGCTTGAAGGTCGAAAAAGGGGACTCTGCTGTTACAGAGTCCCCAATGAGAGATGACCGAGTGTCCTGATGTTCGTAGTTAGCCAGCCGCCTGGGCGGTCACGGCGGACGGCTTGGCAATCTTGGCCGCCTCGAAAGCGATGATGAGCAGGGTTCCAGTCGGCTTGCCTTCACGCGAGAGGTAGAAATCGGTCTTGAGCTTGCCGGTCACTTTGACGAAGTCGCCTTTGTCGAATGACGGCCGGTCTTTTCCCATAACCCTCACTGAGTACCAGGTTGGCTCGGTGTCTACTCCGCGCTGCGACTCAGCCAGGCGAAATTCGACGTAAGCGCGCTGGCTTGTCTTGCTCTTCTTCACTTCTGGCTGGGTGGCGACGTTTCCAAAAACTTGCATGCATGTGTCCTCGTGTCAGACGGAACGGTCCGTCCACACGTGTAGCAACTGCATTGTGACCACCTCAAGCTGCCGACACGTCTCAGTGCACCGCCTGCAGCGCGACCTCATCAGGCAGTGCTGGCACCACCACTGACAGGCTCACGGCTTCGACCCTCGAGTGCTCGAACACACTCGGAATCGCGTCGGGCGCAGACAGCACCACAACGGCCATCGGCAACTCTGCGAGCAGTTCGGCCGACAGCGCTGGTTGCGCATGGCACAACTCGCGCAGCGGTGCGAGCTCATCGGCGGTAGCCGCCCCGGGTAGCACCCAGCCGGCGCTTTCACCTTCGTCACCGAGCATGAAGGCGTAAGGCTCCCTTTGCAGTGCATCGAGGTACAACCGAACCTCGTCGCACCACAGCGGAAGAACGAACCGGTGCTGGTGGCCTCCCACCTGATGCGTGAACAGCGCATATCCACTCCCGCTAGGAGAGCTGAACGCGCTGGCCCGGTGACCGACTTGGTGGACCTGTGACGAAACGAGCAGCTCAAACATAGCGTGGTCGACATCACCGCACAGCATCCAATGACCACGAATCTGGTCAGCGACGGTCTGCCGGTCTTGCTGCAGACCGTCTTGAACCTCGGCTGGCGTCATGATGGTTGCCGGGAACAAGCGTGCGCGTTGGCCAGTTTGTCGGGCCGGCGGGTACGTCAACGTCTTCAGGGAATTCATTCTTTGGCCTCGTGTGCGCGGTATTGCGCATCACGTGTAGCGACCGCTGACCTGTCGCTGCGCAGCGCCCGTCACCCGGAGCGTTCACGGGCCTGTCGCGGGCCTGTGGACTTCAGCAGGGGACTTGACGGCGCCGTCCATGCGCCGTCCGTTGATGGCCGACGCCATGGCAGGTAGTTGTCGTCGAGCCAGCCCGCAGTGGAGTGCTGGTTTCGTCCATCGACGCGGACCTTTGGCAACCAGACCGGCAGGTCCTGAACGATGACGCGGCCGACCATCACCTCGCGCAGCGCCTTGTGTGTGGGCCCCATGGGCACCTCGACGGCCTTCCAGACCTCGTACTCGTCAGGCTGCTCGCTGGCCTTGAGCTGACAGCGGCCGTCGTTCAGGCTGAGGGCGTCCTGGTCGCGCTTAAGTGCTGCAAGCGTCGCACTGACCCTGTTGCGGATGCGCGGTGTTCGGCAGTAGACAACCACTTGACGCAGGACGGCGCCGACCGTGGTTGAGCGACCGATGCTGAGCACCTCAGCGCATAGCGAGGCCGCCCGCTGCGAGCCGCGGGCGCTGCAGTCGACCTCGATGGCAGTCAGCCCCTCTGCTTCCAGCACAACGGCGTCAGGGCGCAACGAAATTCGGCGTGCTTTGCCACGCACGGTAGCCGTGGCTGCAAGCAGGCCACCTCGCATTGGCGAGCCCGGAACTGCGCCCTCATTGAGCTTGGCCAGCAACTCGCGTTCGGTCAGCGCCTGCAGACCGCGTTGCTCGGCGCAAAGCACCAGACACTGGGCCCAGAGCAGGTGCTCCGGGTTGGTCATGTCGCTCACCCGGCGCACCGAAGCCTGGGCCTCGATACAGCGCTCGGCCAGCCATGCTGCGCCTCTGGCAGTGAGGCCATAGGTCGTCTGGAACCGTGCCGTCTTGTAGCGCCGCAGCAGGTCGGCCTTGACCATCCCTCGGACCGCGCGCTGCGCAGCCCCCAAGGCCGTCTTGAACGGCCGCTCGGGGTAACACGCGACGGCAACATCCAGCGTACGGATGACCCTGAATCGATTGGCCAGGGACAGCGCGACGGTCCAGCTGCGTACCTGCAATTGGTCGGTGGACAGCTGATTGGACAGACCGCGTCGGAGCGTGCCCCGCGACGTCCGTGGCAAAGCATCGCTGCCTACAGTGGCCGGTGTACGTGTGTCACCGGGGCAAGCAGCATCTGCCCCCTCAGCGCCGACCTTTTGGGCCACGGTGTTACCCGCGTTACTCTCCTGCGAGGCCATAGAGGATGCCGCTGTGGTTGCGGCTGGTGAATCTGTGGTGTCGGGACAGGTGTCCCTGGGGTGCGAGCGCATGTGGTCGGCTTCCGCGAACAAGTTTTCTGGAGCCTCTGCGCGCTCGTCAGTGCGGGCGACGGCAGCGGCCGGCTCTGTCGTGTAGCCACCAGCGCAAACCGGGCGTGACACCCGCTGGCGATAGCCTGCACACCTCGCCGCTGCCGTTCAGATGTCGGTGCGGTCCTGGGCTGGCCGCACGGCCGTGCGAGGGCATTGGGCAGCTGTGCTTTCCCCTCGTACGTCCTCACGCGCCTTGGGGCGCGCGTCGGTCACGTTTTCGTCGCGACGTCCCTCAAAGGCACCGTTCCGTCGCCCGGCTTCGCCGGTGCGAACCGCCGCCGCCCCAGAACGTATTTTCCGAAGGTGACCGCTTCTTCAGGGGCGGCTTGCCCAACTGTGCTTTCGGCAGGACGTGCTGCCACGGCTTGCCCCAGGTGCGGGGAGGCAGCCGTCTACCACCCGCACCCGGGGGCCCTGCCTGCCAGGCGCCGCAAGCGACGCCCGTGCGTCCGAGGTCGACCTGCGCGGGGTCGGCGGCGGTTCGCACCGCCTCGCCGGCCCAGTCGCGAGCAACTCCTTCCTCCCTGCCGCTCGTTCGAGGCCGAAGGTGACCTCATGCACGACGCAGCAGTTCCACCGAGGGCCGCCACTGGACGCGGCGCCGTCCGCCATCTGGTTCCATCAATGCTGACCCTTTGGTCCCGTCGGGCCGGGTGTCAGTGAAAGCCGAGCTTCCAATGGTGAGGGCATCATCAAACCGGAACTCCCTGCACGCCCCGCGGTAGCCTGAAGTGTCACCGTCGGCGGGCCACATCAATATTGCGAAGGCGTCCACCAACCCGCTGGCAACGAGAACCTGCTGGCAGACAATGGTGGCGGACGCCGTGGCGAATCTGAGGATGTGAATCTCGGATTGAAGTCATCTCACCTGTGGCCACCGCGCTGCTGCCGCAACTCCCTGCTGTGTGGCTTCAGACAGCCGCCATCTCCCGACGACCTCATCATGGCAACACTTGTCCCGCAACTCGACCAACTCGTCCATCACTACAAGGCCGACCCGGAGTCCGTCTACAACACTTGGTACGCCGGCAGTGATGCCCGGATGAAGGCCTTCCGCGCCATTCGGCTGGGCGTGAAGGACGTGGTCTCGGCCATCGCTGGGGGAACCTTCGGCAACGACTTCAAAGGGTCTCCGCTCGAAGTTGTCTTGACCGCCATCACCGAACAAAAGCAGGTGTTCGAGGGCGCCGCCCACCCGTTCTACTGGAAGCCAAAGCTGCGCATCCCGGACATTTACGAGAACGAAGCCAACAAGAAGGCCTTCGGCCTGTTCTTGAACGCATGTCTGAACGCAACGAAGGAGGAGCAGGTCCTCACGGAAATGAGCAAGCTGGCGGCGCTGTCCATCAAGGGCCTGGGCCCCGCAGTCGCCAGCATCGTCTACTTCCTGCACCCGACGCTGGTGCCCCCCTTCAACACCGCCATCGTCAACGGCTTCAATGCGCTTTATGGCGCCAAGCTCAAGCTCGGCTCGTGGGAGAGCTACTTCGCCATGCGCGAGGCAATGCAGCGGACCAACGAACAGTACCGGAATCTCCTGTCCAAGGACCTGGGCGCGCTGGCTGGACTGCTCTTTGAGATTGGCTCAAACCGACTGGTCGTTGAAGGCAACGCCGAGCAGGCGCTGCAAGAGGTGCAGGAGAAGGCTGCCAGGGCTTCGAAGAAGCGGCACCAGCAGGCGATAGCTGACCAACGTGAGGCATCTGAGCACACCCAGGCTCAGCACGTCCTCATCCGCATCGGCCGGGCACTGGGCTATGACGTTTTCGTTGCGCGCAACGACCGCAGCCGTACGTGTCACGGTGAAAGCTTCGCGATGCTGTCGTTGTCGACGCTGCCGTCGCTGAACCTTCCGCCCGACGTGCAATCGACAGTCGAACTCATCGACGTCTTGTGGTTCGTCAAGGGCGAGCCCAAGCTCGTCTGCGCCTTTGAGGTCGAGCAGAGCACGTCCATCTACTCGGGCATTCTTCGCATGAAGGACCTGGCGTTCTCCGTGCCTGACCAGCAGGCGCACTTCTACCTGGTAGCGCCTGAGGTCCGGGAGCAGGAGGTCGTCGCCCAGATGCTGCGCCCGGCTCTGCAAGGCGGCGGGCCGGCGTTTCGCCTGGGCTACATCCCCTCCGGAGAGCTCAAAGAGCAGTGCGACGCGCTATGCCGCTACGGCGTGGACAGCTCGGTGCTCTTGAAGCTTGCGCGGTCACACAACCTGGCGTGACGCCAGGAAGCTGCGGCACCGCTTCGTCTTCATGTCGCCTCGGCGGCACTCAACTGCTGGCTGTTTGAGCGCGCTGCGGCGCGATGCCTGCGTCGATGCAGCAGATACCAAGCAGCCGGCACCACCAGCATCGACAGCAGCGGCGCGGTCACCATGCCACCGACCATCGGCGCGGCGATGCGCCCCATGATTTCCGAGCCGGTGCCGTGGCCCCACATCATCGGCACCAAGCCGGCCATCACGATGGCCACGGTCATGGCCTTGGGACGCACGCGCAGGACAGCCCCCTCGCGGATAGCGGCCAGTAGCGTGTCTTCGTTGTCCGGCTCACCCGCAGCCAGGCGCTGCTTGAGCGCGTTCTCCAGGTAGACCAGCATCACCACGCCGAACTCGGCCGCCACCCCGGCCAGCGCGATGAAGCCCACGGCCGTCGCGACCGAGATGGAGTGCCCCAGCAGCCAGACCAGCCAGAAACCGCCGACCAGCGAGAACGGCACCGCAGCCATCACCAGCACCGCGTCCGCCGCATTGCGGAACAGCAGGTAGAGCAGCACGAAGATGACGGCCAGCGTGGCAGGCACCACGACCTTCATGCGCTCGGTGGCTCGCTCCAGGTACTCGAACTGCCCCGACCAGGAGATGGCGTAGCCCGCCGGCATGACGACCTCCTCCGCCACGGCCGCCTGCATGTCATGCACCACCGAACGCAGGTCGCGCCCGCGCACGTCGACATAAACCCAGCCGGACAGCCGAGCGTTTTCGCTCCTCAGCATCGGCGGGCCTTCCTCCAGCCGGACATGGGCCACATCCTGCAGCAGCAGTTGCGCGCCCTTTTCGGTCACGAAGGGCAGCGCGCGCAGGCGCTCCAGCGAGTCGCGAATCTCGCGCGGGTAGCGCATGTTGATGGGGAAGCGCTCGCGGCCACTCACCACCTCGCCGACGTTCTCGCCGCCAATGGCGTTGGCGACAATGGCCTGCACGTCGGCGACCGACAGCCCATAGCGCGCAGCGGCTGCGCGGTCCACGTCGATGTCGATGTAGCGTCCGCCGGTCAGCCGTTCGGCCAGTGCCGACGAAACGCCGGGCACCTTCTTCACCACGGCTTCAATCTGCGTGGCCAACTTGTCGATGGTGGCCAGGTCGGTGCCAGCAACCTTGATGCCGACCGGGCTCTTGATGCCGGTGGCCAGCATGTCGATGCGGTTGCGGATGGGCGGCACCCAGATGTTGGACAGGCCGGGCACCTTGACCGCACGGTCCAGCTCCTCGACCAGCTTGTCCGGCGTCATGCCCGCGCGCCACTGCTCGCGCGGCTTGAACTGGATGGTGGTCTCGAACATCTCCAGCGGCGCCGGGTCGGTCGCGCTGTCGGCGCGGCCGGCCTTGCCGAATACGCGCTCGACCTCTGGGACGGTCTTGATGAGCCGGTCTGTCTGCTGCAGCAACTCAGTGGCCTTGGAGACCGACAGGCCCGGAAGGGCCGACGGCATGTAGAGCAGGTCACCTTCGTCCAGCGGCGGCATGAACTCGCCACCCAGCCGCATGACCGGGATGGCGGTCAGCGCCAACACCAGCCCCGCAATGAGCAGCGTGGCCTTCGGAAAGCGCAGCACCGCCTCCAGCGCCGGGCGGTAGAGGCGCATCAGGAAGCGGTTCAGCGGGTTCGCGTTCTCGTGCGGAATCTTGCCCCGCACAAGCAGGCCCATCAACACCGGCACCAGCGTCACAGACAGGGCTGCGGCCGCCGCCATCGTGTAGGTCTTGGTGAAGGCCAGCGGCGAGAACATCCGGCCCTCCTGTGCCTCCAGCGTGAACACCGGCAGGAAGGACAGCGTGATGACCAGCAGCGAGAAGAACAGCGCCGGGCCAACCTCCACGGCGGAATCGGTCACCAGCGCCCAGCGCTCCGGCGTGGTCGGCATCCGGCCGTGCTTGTGCTCGAACGCCTCGATGTGCTTGTGGGCTGCCTCCAGCAGCACCACCACGCCGTCGAGCGCCGCGCCGCAGGCCAGTGCGATGCCAGCCAGGCTGAGGATGTTGGCGTTCAGGCCCTGCCAGTGCATGACCACGAACGCGATGCCCACCGCGATGGGTAACGAGATGACCGCCACCAGCGCTGAGCGCAGGTGGAACAGGAAGATGGCGCAGACCACCGTCACCGCGATGAACTCCTCGGTCAGCTTGAGCTTGAGGTTGTCGATGGAGCGGTCGATGAGCTTCGAGCGGTCGTAGGTCTCGACCACCTCGACACCCGGCGGCAGGCTGGGCTTGAGCTGTTCGAACTTGGCCTTGACCCCTGCGATGGTCGCCCGCGCGTTCTTGCCCGAGCGCATGACCACGACGCCACCGGTCACTTCGCCTTGCCCGTCAAGCTCGGCGATGCCACGGCGCATCTCCGGCCCAACCTGGACGATGGCGACATCGCGCAGCAGGACAGGCGTGGCACCGGTGAGCGCGACCGGGATGCCGCGGAAATCGTCGAGCGACTTCAGGAAGCCGCGTGAGCGCACCATGTACTCGGTCTCTGCCAGCTCGACCACCGAGCCGCCGGACGACTGGTTGGCCTTCTGCAGCGCCTCCATCACCATGCCCTGTGTGACGCCGACCTGGCGCATGCGGTCCGGGTCGAGCACGACCTGGTACTGGCGCACCATGCCGCCGATGCTGGCGACCTCGGCCACGTCCTGAATCGTCTTGAGCTCGAACTTCAGGAACCAGTCGTTCAGCGCCCGCAGCTGGGCGATGTCGGTTTTGCCGGTCTTGTCGACCAGGGCGTATTCGTAGACCCAGCCCACACCGGTCGCGTCAGGCCCCAGCGCCGCGGTGGCACCCGCCGGCAGGCGGCTCTGCACCTGGTTGAGGTACTCGACCACGCGCGAGCGCGCCCAGTACGGGTCGGTCTTGTCGTCGAACAGGATGTAGACGAAGGAGTCGCCGAAGAACGAGTAACCCCGGACCGTCTTGGCGCCCGGCACGCTGAGCATCGTCGTCGTCAGCGGATAGGTCACCAGGTCCTCGACGACCTGTGGCGGCTTGCCCGGGTAGCTGGTGCGCACGATGACCTGGGTGTCCGAGACGTCCGGGAGGGCGTCCACCGGCGTGTTGGCCACCGAGAACAGCGCGGCGGCGACCAGGAACGCTGTCGCGATGAGGACCAGGAAGCGGTTCGCGACTGACCAGCGGATGAGGGCGGCAATCACTTGGCACCTCCCAGGCGATGGACCGAGACGAGCTCGTAGTCATCGCCCTTCTTCTTGAACTCGAAGTGCACGGCGTCGCCTGGCTTCACCTCGGAGAAGGCCTTGGGGCTGGGCTTGTTGAAGCCCATGGTCATCGCAGGCCACTTGAGCTCGGCGATGGCGCCGTGCGAGATGGTCAGACTGTCGGCCTCTACGCTCTCGACCTTGCCTTGCGCCATGTAGCTCGCAGCGGCAGGGGCAGCAGCCGGCAATGCAGATGATGTGCCCGGTGCAGATGCCTGGGTGGCGGTGGGCTTTGCCGCTGGCTCGGCGGCAGCCAGGCTGCCCAGCACAGAGCGCAATCGCGCCTCGGAGTCCACCAGGAACTGCCCGCTGGCCACCACCTGGTCGCCCTCGGCCAGGCCTTGCACCACCTCCAGCTGGTCACCGAGGTCGGCCCCTAGCTTCACCTCACGCGGCTCAAAGGCCCCGTTGTCCTTGCGCACGATGGCGACTGCACGCGTGCCGGTACGGATGATGGCCTCGGAGGGCACCACCAGCCGCGACGCAGTCGGGCCGGCCACCTGCAGGCGCAAAAGCATGCCGGGGACCAGCTTGCCGCCGCGGTTGTCGACCTCGAAGCGGGCCTGCAGCGTGCGCGTCGTGGCGTTCACCTGGGGCAGGATTTCCTGCATCGTTCCCGTGAACGTCTGGCTGGGGTCGGCCTGCAGCGCTGCGGAGACCTTCTGTCCGCGCTTGAGTTGCACGGCCTGGGCCTCGGGCACTTCGGCCACGGCCCAGACCTTCTCCAGGCCGGCGATGCGGAACAGCGTCATGCCGGGGGATACGGCGACGCCTTCACGCACCCCGAGTTCGGCGATGACGCCGCCGGCTGGTGCGACCAGGGTGTAGCGGGCGTTGGGCGTCCCGCCGTCTTCGGCCTGGCGGACCAGGTCGGGTGGGATGGACATCGCCCGCGTGCGCTCTCGGGCCGCAGCCACCAGCTCCGCCGATGCGCCCGAGCGCTTCAGCGCGATGAGCTCGTTCAGCGGCCCCAGCCATTCCGGTGCGAACACGGTGCCCAGCGCCTGTCCCTTGGCCACGCGCTCCATCGGCGCGCGTACAGCCAGGCGCTCCAGGTAGCCGGCGGTGCGCGTCTGCACCGCGACGTTCAGGCGCTCGTCGAACTGCACCGCGCCGACCGCGTCGAAGGATGTGCTGACATCGGCCCGCTTCACGACTGCGGTGCGGATGCCGAGGTTCTGCTGCACCTGCGAACTCACCTTGACGCCGGTGTCGCTGGCTTCGTCGGCGTAGACGGGCTGCAACTGCATGTCCATGAACGGCGACTTGCCCGGCTTGTCGAATCGGGCACTTGGGTTCATCGGGTCCTGCCAGTACAGCACCTTGCGCTCGCCGGAGGCGGATGCCGCAGCAGCAGGGGTCTGGGCCTGCGCACCGACGCCATGCGAGGCGACGGCGCTGCTGCGGCCCAGATAGAAGGCGCCTCCGCCAATGACAAAAGCTGCAGCCAGGGCCACGACAGAAAGTTGGACGCGGCTCATTGCGCTGCTCCTTGGGAAATCGGCTTGAACACGAGTTGCGCTTGGGTCTTGGCCAGGTCGCGCTGGAGGTTGAGAAGCTTGCGTTGCACCTCGACCTCGGCATGGCGAGCCTCGAACAACATCACAAGGCTGGCCTGGTTGGCGCGGTAGGCTGCGAGCGTGGCGACGGTGCGCTGCTTCAGCGGTTCGAGGACAGCGGTCTGGAAGCGCTCGACGCGCTCCTGCAGGCGTCGCGCGTCGCTGGACAGCGCGGCGTACTCGCCCGCGGCAGCACGGCGGGCCTCTTCGGCGTCGGCCTCGGCCTTCTCGACCAGGGCCAGCTTGGCCGCGGTCTCGCGGTCTTGGCGAGCCGCTGGTGCCACCGGGAGCGGAATGCTCACCCCGAAGGACATCAGGTCCGGGCGCCCGACCCGCTGGCCGTAGGACACCTCATAGCTCCAGTTCGGCTTGCGGTTCAGACGCGCCACTTCAACCTCCTGGCGGGCCACGTCGATGTCGCGCTGCTTGGCGACGACGAGGGGGTGCGCGGCCACAAAGGCGTCGGACGTGGGCGCGATGGCCAGGTTCGGTGCGGCGAGTTCTTCGGCAGGTTCTCCCGTCCAGCGACTCAGGCCGGCGACGGCCGCTGCCCGCTGCTGACGCGTGTCGGCGGATTCATCCTCGGCAGCACCTACGGCGCTGGTCAGCCCCAGCACCTCGGCACTGTTGCCGGACAGGGTCGCGAGGCGTCCCTTGCCAGTCTCGAGCTCCTCGCGGGCGTGCTTCTCGTTCAGCGCGGTGAGCTTGAGCGCTTCGCCGGCGTAGTAGGCCTCGATGTAGGCCATTGCGGCTTGCATGCGCGCGTCGGCTGCAGCGACACCTTCCATCACCGATTCGCGACGATGCATCGCGCCGGAGACGGCCTCGCGTGCCGAGCGCTTGTCGGCCGACACCCACTCCTGGGCGATGCCGATGCGCTTCATCGTCATGTCCTCGGCGTTGGTGCTGAACCGGCCGTTGCCCGTCACGGGCAGGTTGTCGATGCCAAAGGTCAGCATCGGGTCGGGCTGCTGCCCGGAGGCACGAGCCATCTCGGCGGCGCTCATGGCGCCGGCTCGGGCCGCGCGCGCCATCTGCGAGCGCTGGACGGCCAGGTCCAGCGCCTGGTCAAGCGTGAGGGGGGTGGCAACAGCCCCGAGGGCTGGCAGCAAAGCGGCAGCCAGGGCGACTGCGCGCAGGATGTTTTTGGGCACGGGGAACTCCGAAGACGAACGGGAAGGACGCTGACCTGCGGACACACCGCAGCAGCACCGGTCAGTCGACGGAGTGGCTCAGACTCGGAATCGGAGCGTGGTGAGGAACAGAGGGTCCGGGGGCGGATGCACCTCGGACGACGCGGTGGCAGGCACGGCGTGCGCCTCCAAAGCGTCCAGTACGAACGGCAACTCAAGCACCTGGATGACCGCCACCAGGACGACGGCCGGCAACTTGACCGCCTCGAAAGTCTTGGCGGGATTGGCCGAGTGCTCGTGGCAAAGCGCCGGCTGCTGCGTGTCCATGCCCTCGCATGGCTGGCCCGCCTGCACCATGGCAGCCATCGCTGCGGCCCCCACTTCCTGCGGGCAGACGTAGCTCGCCAACGCCAGCTGCGAGAACAGCAGCGACAACACCACGAAGAACGCGGTGGTCAGGCGGTGGAGACGCAGGCTGAGCATAGATGGCGACAGCTTAGAGGGGCTGAGGCAGGCAGGCCTTGACCTAAGACAAGTCCCGCCCGGCTTCGGCTTACTTCGCCACTTCGATGGCGGTCACGGTCAGTGCGCCGTTGAGGTTCTCGGCAGCGAACTTGACCTTGTCCCCCGATTTGATGCTTTCGAGCAGCTTCGGGTTCGCGACCTTGAAGAGCATCGTCATGCCGGGCATGTCGAGGTTGGCGATGGGGCCGTGCTTGAGCGTGACCTTGCCCTGCTCCTTGTCCACCTTGCGGACTTCACCGTCGCTCGCCGGTGCGACTGCGGCTGCACCCTCCGGATGATGGGCGGAGTGGTCCGCAGTCGACTGGGCGTGGGCAGTGGTCGCCAGAGCGAACAGGACGGCTGCGGTGATGTGAATGAGTTTCATGGATAGATTCCTTCAAGCTTTGGGGTAGGCGGCGAACACGGTCTCGTGTCCGCTCTTGTCGATGAGAAAGACGTTGTAGGGGTCCTTGCGGGCGCCCATTTCCATGCCGGGTGAGCCTGGCGGCATGCTGGGTACGGCCAAGCCGACGGCCTTGGGTTTCAAGGCCAGCAGGCGCTTGACCTCGTCGGCCGGCACATGACCTTCCAAGGTATAGCTTCCAACTGTCGCCGTGTGGCAGCTGCCGAACCTCTCAGGCATCCCGAGTCGCTGCCGAACAGCGCCGGTGTCTTCGACCAACGTCAACTTGACTGGGAACCCAGCAGCCTTCAGATGGTCGGCCCAGGCGCCGCAGCAGCCGCAAGACGGGTTCTTGAAGACCTCGACTTGAGGCAGCGAGGTCGCCGCAATGGCCGGGAGCGAGGCGAGCGCCGTCGCACCCCAGGCCAGAGAGATGAGACGGCGCCGGTTCACTTGACGACGACCTTGCCGACCATGCCGGCTTCGAAGTGGGCGGGCATCAGACAGGCGAACTGGTACTCGCCGGCCTTGGTGAACTGCCAGACGATGTCGCCCTTCGCGCCGGGCTTGACGTGCGCCATGTTCGCGTCGGCGTGTTCCATGTTCGGGAACTTGCGCATCATCTCAGCGTGTTCCTTCAGCTCCTCGACGGTGCCCAGGACCATCTCGTGCATCACCGCCCCATTATTGGTGGCGATGAATTTCACGGTTTCGCCCCGCTTGATGGTGACCAGGTCAGGTGTGAAACGCATCGTGTCACTCATGTCGACCTTGATGGTTCGGGTCACTTTCTTCGGGTCGCCTTCGCGGCCGAACGCGCGCTCTTCAACCTTGGATGCGTCGAAGACATGCGCCTTCATCGGGTGACTTTCGTCGCCATGGGCGTAGGCGCCCGCAGAGTTCAGGGCAGCCAGGGCGGCGATGGTGACGATGTGCAGCTTCTTCATGGGAATTCTTTCTCTCAGTGGCCGGTGTGGCCGTTGGGTTTGCGAACTTGCAGAGTGTTGGCATCGGCGACGGGTGCTGTCGCTCGGGGTGCCTCGGAGACGTCGGCGGTGTATTCGGATGCGACGGTGCCGGCCGGGTGCTGATACCAGCCCGGGTCCTTGTAGTCGCCAGGGGCGAGGTTGTCGCGGACCTTCACGACGCTGAACATGCCACCCATGCCGACGGGGCCGAAGGGCCCGGTGCCGGTCATCATTGGCAGCGTGTTGTCGGGGATGGGCATCTCCATCTCGGCCATGTCGTGCATGCCACGCTCGCCCATCACCATGTAGTCGGGCACCAGGCTCGAAATCTTCTTGGCGACGTCCCGGTGGTCCACACCAATCATCGTGGGCACGGCGTGGCCCATCGCGTTCATGGTGTGGTGGGACTTGTGGCAATGGATGGCCCAGTCGCCGGCGATGGCATCGAATTCGATGGCCCGCATCTGGCCCACGGCGATGTCGGTCGTGACCTCGGGCCAGCGCGCCGACTTCTGCACCCAGCCGCCATCGGTACCCGTCACCTCGAAGTGAGGCCCGTGCATGTGGATGGGGTGGTTGGTCATCGTCAGGTTACCGACCCGGATGCGGACCTTGTCGCCCGTGCGCGCGACGAAGGGGTCGATGCCCGGGAAGGCCCTGCTGTTCCAGGTCCACAGGTTGAAGTCGAGCATGGTGTTGACCTTGGGCGTCGCGCTACCAGGCTCGATGTCATAGGCGTTCAGGATGAAGCCGTAGTCGCGGTCGACCTTGAACTGCTTCTGGTCCTTCGGGTGGACGATGAAGAGACCCATCATCCCCATCGCCATCTGCGTCATCTCGTCGGCGTGCGGGTGGTACATGAAGGTGCCCGAACGCTGCAGCACGAACTCGTACATGAAGGTCTTGCCGACCTGGATGGGCGGCTGCGTCAGGCCCGTCACACCGTCCATGCCTGAGGGCAACAGGATGCCGTGCCAGTGCACCGAGGTGACCTCCGGCAGCTTGTTGGTGACGAAGATGCGAATGCGGTCACCCTCGACGGCCTCGATGGTCGGGCCGGGGCTGGAGCCGTTGTAGCCCCAGAGATTGGCCTTCATGCCGGGCGCGATTTCGCGAACCACCGGCTCGGCGACAAGGTGGAACTCCTTGACGCCATTCTTCATGCGCCACGGCAGAGACCAGCCGTTGAGGGTCACGATGGGCTGAAAAGGGCGGCCATCGGGGGGAGCGGGGGGCGGCAGGGTGGCAGCTGAGGCCTGGATGACGGCCTCGGGCAGCAGCGCTGCGCCGGCTTTGCTGACGGCCGCTGCACCGAGGAGGGATGCGCCAGCGGCTTTGAAAAAGGTTCTACGGTTGCTCATGCTTGTTGTCCTTCTCAGTGGCCGCCAGATTGGCTCGATTCGGTCGCCTTGGCGGCGCCGACGCCGCTACCACCGCTTGGCGAGCGCCCCGTGACCGCGGTTTGCAGGTTGGTCTCAGCCAACCAGTAGTCGCGCAGTGCCTCGACGGCCCCGACGACGCCGGTCACCTGGTCCTTGGAGTCGGACAACAGGTCAAACACGCTGGCCAGCATCCCGTTGTAGCGAAGCAGGTTCTCCTCGGAGATGCGCTTGCGCAGCGGCACCACCTCGTCCCGGAAGTGCTTCGCCACGTCATAGGACGTCCGGTAGGCCGAGTACGACTCGCGCACTTCGGAGCGGGCCTTGATGGCTACGGCTGCAGTCCGGTTCATGGACTGCATATAGGTCGCTTCCGCACGAGCCACACGCGCAGAACCGAAATCGAAAATGGGCAGCTCCAGTTCGATTTCGTAGCCTTGACTGAGTGCCTCGCCCGTGGCGCTCTTGTTCTGGTAGCCCATATGCAAGACGTTCACGAAGCGGGTGGCCTTGCTTAGCCCGAGTGACTTGGCAGTCGCCTCGGTCGAGCGTTTGGCCATCAGCACGTCCAGCCGCTTGTCCATGGCGGTCTGCTCGGCATCCTTCGGCTCCGCGGGCGCCGCAGGCAGGTCGGGCAAGCGGTCCGGCAGCTTCACGTCGAGCTGCTCGCCGGAGAGGCCGAGCGCCCGCACCAGCGCCTCGCGCGCCGCGACGGCCTGGTGCCGCGCCTTGGCCAGGTTGGTGACGGCGTCCGAGTAGAAGGACTGCTCACGCATCTGCGCCAGCTTGCTGAAGTTGCCCGCCAGGACCATGCGCTTGGCGAGGTCGTTGGAGGCATCGGCGGCTGCCTTGACCTGGGCGTAGTAGCCGACCAGCTGCTGGGCCGCCACGGCTTCGAAGAACGCCTTGCGCGCCTCGGCTGCCGCACCGACGGACTCGTAGGCCGCTTGCAGCTGAGCCTGTTCGAACCGACGCTGCTCGACCTGCTTGGCCAGCGGCATGGTCAACAGCCCCAGGACGTTGAAGACGACGGCACGGTCGATTTCGACCACGCCGTTGCCACTCAGCCGCCCGAAGGTGAAAGAGGGGTTGGCCAAGCGTCCAGCGCGAACCAGGTCGGCCTCGGCGATGCCCAAATCGGCGTAGCTGGCCTGCAGCTCCTTGTTGTTCAGGAGCGCGACCTCAACGGCAGCATCTGCGGTCAGTGGCTGCTTGAGCAGTTCCGCGACGCGCGTTGCAGCCGAATCAGCCTGGTCAGCAGACCGCTGATAGGACGGCGACTGGCCGATGCGGTCCTTAGTGAGCTTGTCGACGGAGTCGAACCCGCCGTCCTGCGAGAAAGAAGCGCAGCCCGTCAGCACAAGGCCTGCCATTGCAACAGCAGTCAGCCGAATCATGGCTTGCCTCCCTGCATCGGATGGCCCATCCCCGGCATGGACTTCATGTCATGCGCGGGCATGGCGGCATTCGGCGTGGCCGGAGGGGCGGCCGCGGGGGCGGCTTGGCTGGCCTGGCTGGGTTGAACGCCCTGCTTGGCAGCCGCCGCGCCGACAGCATGGTTCAAGGCTCGCCAGTCGCCTGGTTCGAGGTCCTTGAACGGCTTGTAGTCCGCGAAGGCTGAGGTGTATTTGAGCTGAGCGGCGGGTTTGGTCGGCTCAGCGGGCTGGGCAATGGCCAGCATCGGGACACAGGCACTGATACCTGCGACCCACAACAAGGTGGATTTCTGCATGGATTGAACACATCTGACGGACCGAGCGGAACACTCGGAAATGCCTCGCACGCTGGACGCGCGAGTCCCTGTCAGCCTGCTAAGGCAGGCTTGGCGGGGTCAGATGGCTCTGGGAGGGCGGTCCTGACCTTCCGACTGGAAGTCGGGCGCAGGCGCATTGAGAGCGGGAAACACGACGGAAGCCACGGGCATGGCATCCGGGGCGGACGGCAGCTCCATCACCATCGCTGCTGCGTGACAGCCGCTGGCACAGATGTGGCAGCTGTCACTCTTGGCTCCATCGTCGACAGTGGTTACGCCCTTGTCTGCGTGCCTTTGGTCTGCGTGGTCGTCAACGTCGTCGCCGTGCATGCCATGGTGCGCGTGGCCGACTTCGGCCGCGACTTCATTCGTCTGTCCCGGTTCTGCACAAAGCATGGTCGCGGCCACCGCACCCCGGAAGGGGAGCAGCACGCAAACAAGCAGCAGAACGAAGATGCGAAAAAGTCTCACTGACAGAAGCCTAGCAGATGTTGGTCAAGTCAATATGTCAAATAGGGCCGAAGTTTAGCTTTCACGCGTCAGTTCCCATGTTTGCTCGCCACCTGCACAAGGTCCGAGTGGTGGGCGTGGCCGTCTCCACAAGACATCTCGGACGCGAGCGAGTCGATGATGGGGCACTCAGGTCGGTCATCACCCTTGCAGCCATGCACCAGATGTTCGAGAGCTGCTTTCATGGCCAGAAGTTCCTTGGCCTTCTTGTCCAGTTCCTGAATGTGTTGTAGGGCCAGCGCCTTGACCTCGCGGCTGGGCCGCCCTCGGTCATGCCAAAGACCCACGAGTTGTCCCACTGTCTGCAGTGAGAAGCCCAGGTCACGGGCGTGCCGGATGAAGCGAAGCGTCTCCACATCGGCAGCACCGTACTGGCGATACCCAGAGTCGGTCCGCTGGGCCGCAGGCAGCAGTCCCACCTCTTCGTAGTTGCGAATCATCTTGGCAGACACGCCAGATGCAGTCGCCGCCTGACCGATGTTCATCATCAACAAGTTCCTTGAGTCCTTGAGCCGACATCTCGGTCAGTCTAAACCTTCCCCCTGCGGGAGGGTCAAGCCGTTCTGGCAATGAGATGACGGAGGTCAAACGGGGGCCGCGCCTCGCTTGACCTTCCTGTAGAGGGAAGGTTCAAAGTGACCTCACCAACAGCGAAGGAGCTTGTGATGTTCACTTACCAAGTCAACGACATGACCTGCGGTCACTGCGTCAGCGCCATCACGAAGGCAGTCCTGGCAGTCGATAGCGGCGCGACGGTCGAAGTAGACCTTGCCGAACACATCGTGCGCATCGAGTCGTCCAACGCAGCAGACGACCTGCTCAAGCAGGCCATCCAAGGCGCCGGCTACGAGCCCATCGCCGTCAAGCCGACCGTTGGGCGTCCCGCAGCGCAGCGCACCGGTGGTTGCTGCTGCGTTACCGGCGCTGCTCGGTGCAGCGCTTGATGCCGGTCAATTGAAGCCCGGCAAAAGCTGCCAACCGTGTCACATCTTCAGGAGATAACCATGCGTTCGATTCTCGTTCTCGCTACCGCCGCCACGTTTGCCGCCGGTGCGTTCGCCCAGGCCGCCCCGTCTGACAAGGACCATGCGGCACATCATCCCGCAGGCGCTTCGGCACCTGCCGCCTCTGTCAAGGCACCAGCGAAGCCCGCAGCAAAGGCGGCACAGAGGCCGGCTACCGCAGCCAGCACCCCGTCGCCTGCGCAGATGGACACCATGATGAAGTCGATGCAGGAGATGCACGACAAGATGATGGCGGCCAAGACCCCGGAAGAGCGCCAGGCCCTGATGGCCGACCACATGAAGGCCATGAAGGACGGCATGGACATGATGGGGCAGATGAAGGGCGGCAAGTCCTCGATGGGGATGGGTGGCATGGGCGCCAAAGGCGGCATGGAGGGCATGCAGGGTCACCACGACATGATGTCTCAGCGCATGGACATGATGGAAATGATGATGCAGATGATGATGGACCGCGAGGCAACTCGCTCCGCGCCTGCGAAGTGACACCCAGGGGCTGCCATGGACCACGACCATCACGACGTGCCGCCTTTCTGGCGCCCACCTGCTGGACTGACGCTGCTGGTAGCCCTTGCGGTCGGCGGCTTCTTTCTGGTCAAGGAGCACACCGCCCACTTGTTGGGTGCTCTGCCCTACCTGCTCTTGCTGGCCTGTCCGTTGATGCATGTCTTCATGCACCACGGCCATGGTCACCAGCACGGGCAACCAAGGAGTACGGATGATGACCAACGTCGGCAATGACTACGGCCTTTGGGGCATGGTTCTCGTCAATTCCGTCGTCTTCGTCGGGTTCGCATACAGCTTCTTCAAGCCGACGAACCTGCGGGACTGGCGCAGCTTTGGCGCGTACAGCGCCTTCGTGGTTGCCCTGTTCGCCGAGATGTACGGATTCCCGCTGACCATCTACCTGCTGTCGGGATGGCTGGGTACCAAGTTCCCGGGCGTGAACATCTACGGGCACGACGCCGGCCACCTGTGGTGGGTCCTGACCGGCCGACAAGGTGACCCGCACTTCGGCGTTCTGCACATCCTGAGCTTTGTCTTCCTCTTTGCCGGGTTTACCTTGCTGTCAAACGCCTGGCATGTGCTGTACCACGCTCAGCGGCGGCATCAGCTGGCCAAAGCTGGCCCGTATCGCCGGGTTCGACATCCCCAATACATCGGCTTCGTGGCCATCATGTTCGGGTTCCTGCTGCAGTGGCCGACCTTGCTGACGCTCGCAATGTTCCCGGTGCTCGTGGTGATGTACGTGCGCCTGGCGATTGCGGAGGAGCGTGACTCCGAGAAGGCCTTCGGCCAGGCTTGGCGCGACTACGCGTCCCAGACCCCGCGCTTCATCCCCAAGCTGTCGGGTTGGAACTCCGACCGACCGGTCAACAGTCATTGAAAGCAGCTCGGACCGCACCATGAACCAGAACCCTACCCCTCCTTCCCGCTGGCGTTCACCGATGGGCATCTTCATGCTCATTGCTGGAGCGGTCGGCATCTACTACCTCCTGACGGAGCACCTGACGCACTTCACCCAGGCGATTCCATTCTTGTTCCTCCTGGCGTGTCCGCTGATGCATCTGTTCGGACACCACCACGGTGGGCACGGCGGACATGGAGGCCATGGCGACCAGAGCCAGAGCGACGCCAAGCCCGACAAGCGGGAGTGACGTGACCGGGGGCAGTCGCCCAACGGGCGCCTTGAAGGCGGCCGAACTGGCCTCCGGCCTGGGGGCCATCGTGCTGGGTGCTGGGCTGGCCCTGGTGCTGCCCGACTGGCTGCGCAACTACGCGCTGCCGCTGCTCGTCGTCGGCGTGGTCGTCCACGGACTCGGCATGAGCCTGAAATACCGATTGGAGCGCCGGGACGGCCCACCCTTGTGGTGGGAGCGGACGCTGTTTTGGCTGTGTTGGGCCTGCCTCGTTGGGCTCGTCGTCTGGATTGCTGCCGCAGCCATCGCTGTTCAGCCGTGAAGTCGGGTTTCGAGTGCCGTCGACAGAAATCCGCTTGACCTTCCCATTCGGGCAAGGTTGAAACTGCGAACAAGAACAGGAGTACGCCATGCGGTCATCGAACACAGAACATCGCGCCCATGCTGGGCATGAACACGTCCACCCCGCCGCGGAGCAGCCTTTGGCCGACGGTCACGGACCGGTGGCGAGCCATGACCACCAGACCCATGTTGGCGATGGTGGTCACGCAGGTAACGCGGGTAACGCAGGTAACGCGCATGCGCAGGACGACGTCACCCATCACAACGCGGAGCCCGGAACACATGTGATGCCCGATGGCACGGTGATGAAGGGTTCGCACTGCGACCACGCGCACCATCCCGCAGGTCACGACCACGTCGGGCATGAGCACCACCACTCGGCCGCCACCTTGCCGGCACTTCAGGGCGACCTGAGCCAGGTCGAATACACCTGCCCGATGCACCCGCAGGTGCGCCAGATGGGCCCCGGAAACTGCCCCCTCTGCGGCATGGCCCTGGAGCCGGTGCTGGCCACGGCCGAACAGGGCGAAAGCCCCGAGTTGCGCGACATGACGAAGCGCTTCTGGATTGGCACTGCGCTCACGGTGCCGGTCTTCGCGCTCGAGATGGGAGGTCACTTCTTCAATGTCCACCAGTTCATCGCGCAGCAGGCTTCGAACTGGGTGCAACTCGTGCTGGGGACGCCCGTCGTGCTATGGGCGGGGTGGCCGTTCTTCGTGCGCGCGGTCGCGTCGGTGAAGAACCGCAACCTCAACATGTTCACGCTCATCGCCCTGGGCACCGGCGCCGCATGGCTGTACAGCATCGTCGGGACGTTGATGCCCACGCTGTTCCCCGCCGAGTTGCGCCTGGCGGACGGCGCGGTGCTCATCTACTTCGAGGCCGCGGCCGTCATCACCGTGTTGGTGCTTCTCGGGCAGGTGCTCGAACTGCGAGCGCGCGAGAAGACGTCCGGCGCCATCAAGGCGCTGCTCGGCCTGGCCCCCAAGACCGCGGTGAAGGTCAACGCCGACGGCAGCGACGAGACGGTGCAAGTCGATGCCATCCAGGTTGGCCACCTGTTGCGTGTGCGCCCTGGTGAAAAGGTCCCGGTCGACGGCGAACTCACTGAGGGCAAGGGCAACGTCGACGAGTCGATGGTGACGGGGGAGCCGATACCGGTGGCCAAGGCCGTAGGGTCCAAGGTCACGGCCGGGACGTTGAACCAGACCGGTGGCTTCGTGATGCGCGCCGAGAAGGTCGGCGCCGACACGCTGCTGTCCCAAATCGTGCACATGGTCGCTGCTGCCCAGCGCAGCCGTGCGCCCATCCAGCGCATGGCCGACCAGGTGGCGGGCTGGTTCGTGCCCGTGGTCATGCTGGTGGCCGCGCTGACCTTCGCAGTCTGGCTGGTCTGGGGGCCCTCGCCGGCGTTCAGCTATGCGCTTATCACCGCAGTGGCCGTGCTCATCATTGCCTGCCCCTGTGCGCTGGGGCTGGCGACGCCGATGTCCATCATGGTCGGCGTGGGCAAGGGCGCGCAGCACGGCGTGCTCATTCGTGATGCCGAGGCACTGGAAAAGATGGAGAAGGTCGACACGCTGGTGGTCGACAAGACGGGAACGCTCACTGAGGGACGCCCGAAGGTCGTTCACATCGAAGCAGCGGCTGGCTTCGGCGCCGATGACGTGCTGCAGAGGCTGGCGAGCGTCGAACGGGCCAGCGAGCATCCCTTGGCGATGGCCATCGTGATGGACGCGCAGGAACGCAAGCTGACGCTGTTGCCGGTCACCGACTTCGACTCGCCGGTGGGCAAGGGCGTCATCGGGACCGTCGATGCAAAGGTCGTTGTGTCTGGCAGCGCGAAGTTCCTGGCCGAACACGCCATCGACTCAAGCCGCCTTGCCGCAGCAGCCGAAGCGCAACGGCAGAAGGCTGCCACGGTCATCTTCGTAGGCATCGGAGGCCAGCTGGCCGGTTTTGTCGCGATTGCCGACCCTATCAAGGCCACGACACCGCAGGCGCTGAAGGCCCTCCAGACCGCTGGCGTGCGGGTGGTCATGCTGACGGGCGACGGCAAGACGACGGCCGAGGCTGTGGGCCGCGAACTGGGTATCGACGAGGTGGTGGCGGAAGTCTTCCCCGAGGACAAGGCAGCCGTGGTCAAGCGCCTGCAGGGCGAAGGCCGGGTGGTGGCGATGGCAGGTGACGGCGTCAACGATGCTCCGGCTTTGGCCCAGGCCACGGTCGGGGTCGCGATGGGCACCGGAACCGATGTGGCGATGGAAAGCGCCGGCATCACGCTGCTCAAGGGTGACCTGATGGGCATCGTGCGCGCCAGGACCTTGTCCCAGGCCACCATGAGGAACATCCGGCAGAACCTGGTCCTGAGCTTCGCCTACAACGTGGCGGGCATTCCGCTTGCGGCGGGCGTGCTCTACCCGTTTTTCGGGCTGTTGCTCTCGCCGGTAGTTGCTGCGGCGGCGATGGCGCTGTCGTCGGTGAGCGTCATCGCGAACGCGCTTCGCCTTCGTACTGCGAACGTGGAATAGCCTCGAGCGGGGTTGGATGTTCCCGCCTGCCTGGGTTGTTCACACCGTGTGCACCGAACGCAGGTGGTTCGAGGTTCGCCCCTCGGCAGACACCACGTCCTTGGACGCCTGGGTCAGCTCGGACAGGATGCCGCACTCCTGCGCGGTACGAGCTTCGCAGCAGCGCTGGCGCAGCTCCTTCAACTGCCGTTCCAGCGTTCGCAGCTCGCGGATGCGCCGCGAAACGTGTCCGATGTGCTCGTCCAGCAGGTCGTTGACATCGCCGCAGCTCTCTGCCGGAGCGTCCTTGAACTTCAACAGCGCCCGTACTTCATCGAGCGACATGTCCAGGCTTCGGCAGTACCGGATGAACTGCAGGCGTTCCAGGTGCGGCGTTTCGTAAATGCGGAAGTTGCCCTGGGTGCGCGCAGGACTGGGCAGCAGGCCCTCGCGCTCGTAGTAGCGGATGGTCTCGATAGCGGTGGCCGAGGCCGCCGACAGTTCGCCGATTTTCATGAGGTGCTCCCAGGCGCGTGCGGCGGCAGTGTAGGGGTCTTGACTCTGTAGTGGCTACAGGGATTCAAATCCCATCATGCCTGAAAGCACCACTCAAAAATCGCTGCCGACTATCGCCCTTGTGCCGTCACGCCACTCGCCCGACCCTGTGCAGGAGGCGCCCTCGGCGTGCGGTACCGGCTGCTGCGACCACACCGCGACGGTAGCCCAGCACTCGCACTTGCACCCGCACGGTTCTGCCAGTGGCCAGGCTCACGTCCAGCTTCAACCTCCGGATTCTTCGGACTGCTGTGCGGCGGGCGCTTGTTCGGCCGAAGTTCAACCGGCGCGGGTCTCTGCCGCCGACGCCACGGGCCTGCTGCTGCGTATTCCCGCCATGGACTGCCCCGTCGAGGAAGGGCAGATACGCCGTGCGCTGGAGCAGTTTCCCCAGATACGGCGTCTGGCCTTCGACCTGCCGGGGCGCACGCTGGCGGTGGACGCGCCGGCTGATGTCTGGAGCGCGGTGACGGACGCCATCCGAGGGGCCGGCTTCCAAGCAGAATCCGTGTCGGCTCCGCCGTCGAACGAGGCGACCGCCCAGGCCCAGCGCAAGGAACTTGTCCAGCTCGTCGTCGCGCTGGTGGTGGCCATCGGTGCCGAGCTGGTGCATTTCGTCGCGCCCGACACCCTGGTCTGGAAGGGCGTCGGCCTGGCCGTTGCGGCCCTTGCCATCGGCCTGTCCGGCCTGTCGGTGTTCCGCAAGGGAGTCAGTGCGCTGCTGCGTGGCCAGCTCAACATCAATGCGCTGATGAGCGTGGCGGTGGTGGGGGCGGCCGCCATCGGCCAATGGCCGGAAGCCGCGATGGTGATGGTGCTGTACTCGCTGGCGGAGCTTATCGAGGCCCGTGCCGCCGAACGAGCCCGCAATGCCATCGCGGGGCTGCTGACCTTGTCGCCTGCTCAAGCCGAGGTGCGCCAGGCAGATGGGTCCTGGTCCGCCATCGAGGCCAAGGGGGTGCCTGTCGGTGCCATCGCCCGGGTGAAGCCCGGGGAGCGCTTTGCGCTGGACGGGCGCGTTACAGCCGGCAAGGGCGCCGTCGACCAGTCGCCGGTCACCGGCGAGAGCATCCCGGTCGACAAGGCCATCGGCGACGAGGTGTACGCCGGCACCATCAACCAGAACGGGTCGCTCGAGTTCGAGGTGACCAAACCTGCCTCGGACACGGTGCTCGCACGCATCATCCAGGCCGTCGAGGAAGCGCAGGGCAAGCGCGCGCCGACGCAGCGTTTCGTCGACCGCTTTGCAGCCGTATACACGCCCGCCGTGTTCGTTGCCGCGCTGCTCGTGGCCGTGGGCTCGCCACTGCTGCTGGGCTGGCCCTGGTTGACGGCGGTCTACAAGGCGCTGGTGCTGCTGGTGATTGCCTGCCCCTGCGCACTGGTCATTTCCACGCCGGTCACCGTGGTGAGCGGCCTGGCGGTTGCGGCACGCCGGGGCATCCTTATCAAGGGCGGTGTCTACCTGGAGGAGGCCCGAAAGCTCAAGACGGTGGCGCTCGACAAGACCGGCACGCTCACCGAAGGCAAACCGAGGCTTGTGGCCCACGAGGTTCTGACCAAGGCTCTGCCCGAGGCGCAGGTGCTGCGCATTGCTCGCAGCCTAGCAAGGCGTTCCGACCATCCCGTGTCGATGGCGATTTCCAGCGGTCTCGAAGGCGCCGAATTGAACGTGGACGGCTTCGGCGCGGAACTGGGTCGTGGCGTTCACGGACACCTCGACGGGCACGCGTACGTGCTCGGCAACCACCGCTGGATGGAAGAGCGGGGCCAGTGTTCGGCAGGGCTGGAGGCCCTGATGCACACGCATGAGGCGCTGGGGCGGACCTGCACGGTGCTGGCCAACGACCAAGGCGTGCTGGCGTACTTTGCGGTCGCCGACACCGTCAAGGAGACCAGCCGTCAGGCCATCGCCGAGTTGTCGGCCCTTGGCATCCAGGCCGTGATGCTCACGGGGGACAACGCGGCAACTGCCGCAACGATTGCCCAGCAGGTCGGCATCACGCAGGTGCGGGCCAATCTGCTGCCGCACGACAAGCTGGCGGCCATCCATGACCTGGCTGCCCACGGCCCGGTCGCCATGGTCGGCGATGGCATCAACGACGGGCCCGCCCTGAGCGCGGCAGCGCTGGGCTTCGGGATGGGCGGTGCCGGCACCGACATCGCCATGGAGGCGGCCGATGTGCTCATCATGAACGACGACCTGCGCAAGGTGCCCGAGACCATCCTGCTGTCCGGAAGGACCTACGCGGTGCTCTGGCAGAACATCACTTTGGCACTGGGCATCAAGCTGGTGTTCCTGCTGCTCGCGCTGGTCGGCAGCGCCACCATGTGGATGGCAGTGTTCGCCGACATGGGTGCCAGCCTGCTGGTGGTCTTCAACGGCATGCGCCTGCTCAAAGGCGTCAAGCGGACCTGAGTGGCGTACTTCGGGCTTCGGCCGCTAGCCGCAGCATCCGCGCGTAGCCGTTCCGGATGCTGGTGACGCTGTCTTCTACTGCGCCTCTCCCGATGAGCCCAGGTCCTCCAGGATGGTGCAGTCCAAGGCCGCACCTCCGACGCAGGCCGCATCGCAGCTGTTGACGAAGGCCGACAGCTGGCGCTCGAGCGCTTGCAGCTCCGCCAGCTTTTCACGAACCTGCACGAGGTGACGGGCCGCGACCTCCCGTACTTCGACGCAGGGCCGGCCCGGCTCGTCCACCAGTCCGACCAGTTCCCGGACCTGCTCGATGGAGAATCCGAAGTCGCGGCAGCGCCGGATAAAGCTGAGCCGCTGTGCTGTGGCTGCGCCATACGTCCTGCGCCCGCCCTCGGTGCGCTGCGCGGCCTGCAACAGCCCAATTTCCTCGTAGTAGCGGATGGTCGGCACGGTGCAGCCGGCCTGCCTTGCCAGCAAGCCGATGGAAATGGACGCGGTGGGATTCATGCCATGCAGCATAGGCGTGCTCGTTCAGGTGCCTGCACAGGGTGCATCCGGGGAACACCTGTCGCTGCAACCGCAAGCGGCGCTTTTCGATGCCGTGCGCCGCGTCCACCACCACCTTGCGGCCGTGGCCAGCGCAACAGCCAGGAGAACCACCCCCAGGGGCAGCAACTCGTCGGCAGACGCCAGCAGTGCAGCGCCAGCGGCGGCGAAAGCCCCGGCGACGCCAGCCACACCAAGCAGCGGGATGGCACAACAAGCTGCACAAGCAGCGCCTAGACCCAAAGCAGCCTTCCATGACTTCATGAGCAAACACCGGGAGTGGAAAGACCCGAAAGATGGAACCTCAAGCTACTTGAGGAGCAAGCACTTTTTGCGGTGAATCGGGTGTCGACAATGGAGGTCATGGACATCCTCAAGACCCTTGCCCTCTTTGTAGTCACGGCTGTTGCCGAGATTGTTGGCTGCTATCTGCCCTACCTGTGGCAGAAACAGGGCAAGTCAGCCTGGTTTCTGGTACCCGCCGCATTGAGCCTTGGGCTGTTTGCCTGGTTGCTGTCGCTGCACCCTACGGCGTCCGGCCGGGTGTACGCAGCCTATGGCGGCGTCTACATCATGGTCGCCGTGATGTGGCTGTGGGCAGTCGATGGCGTGCGGCCAAGCGCCGCTGACCTGCTCGGCGTAGCCGTCAGCCTCGCCGGCATGGCCATCATCATGGTCGGTAGCCGTTCCAATGCCTGAACGGACCGAGATGCCTGACAGGAGCTGCCTCAGGCGGCTTCGCAGCGCCAGCCCACTGCGCTCCGGCTAGCCGCCGACTGCCTTTAGGGTGTGGTCGAGGCACTTGGCGATGTCTGCGGCATCCAGAACTTCGCCCGGCTTGGCCTTGAGCTCCACCTGAACGCCGTCGGCACCAGCCTGAACGGCGATGGCTTCGAGCTTCTCGTACTGCGGCGAAGGGCAGGCGCAATTCCCCGAGGCGCACTTGCCGAACTCTTCCATCACAGCCTGCTGCTTGTCGGCTGGTGTCGACGCGTTGATGTGAAGGCCGTCGGCCGACGGGTCGATGCGGTAGGTCATCTCGTTGGCTCCTTCGACAAGTTCCGAGAGGGCGGCGGCGCCAATCGGCGGAGTTTGCTGCCATGACAGCAGCGCGCAGCGCGTGGAGAGGGTCTGCCGGACCCGTTCGATGTAGGGCACCTCGTAGTGGCCTCGCTGCAGTAGCACCGGGTCTTGTGTGCCACTGGCGAGCAGGCTCTGGTTGATGACCCAGGCGTAGGGCTCAATTTCCGCTCGCCGCAGGTCGGCCTGTAGGCGTTCGGCCTCGTGCACCGGCGTGGCTTCGGCCAGCGTCACGATGAGCACCCGAGTGAAGGCTGGGTCTCGCAGCCGCGGGAGCAGGCTGCGCACGGCCTCAGGCATATCGCCCTGCGTGCGGTTGACTTCACGGTGGTAAGCCTCGGCCGAGTCCATCAGCAAGATGGTGTGGCCTGTGGGCGCCGTGTCTAGCACCACGAAGGCATCCTTGGCCATATCGACGGTCCTGGCGAAGGCTCGGAAGACTGCAATCTCCTCGGTGCAGGGTGAGCGCAGGTCCTCCTCCAGCATCGCCTTGGCCTGGCCGTCCAGGTTCGCTCCGGCCTTGGCCAGCACCTCCTGGCGGTACTGCTCGACCTCAAGCGCCGGGTCGATGCGCTCGACGCTCAGGTTCTCGACCGCCTCGCCGAGCGCCCAGCTGACGTGTGCAGCGGGGTCGGTCGTGGACAGCACCACTCGATGGCCGCGCTGTGCCAGCGCAACGGCGATGGCCGCCGCCACTGTGGTCTTGCCGACGCCACCCTTGCCCATCGTCATGACAAGGCCGTGGCCGCCTGCTTCGAAGTCCCGGACGATAGGGGCGAGCCCTGCGGGCATGGTTTCGAGCGCCCCTGCGGGGACGGTCTCAGCCTTGATGTCTTCGGGATGCAGGAAGGCGCGTAGCGATGCCAGGCCGACCATGCCGCGGGGGATGAAACCAGTGGCACTGCGGTCGAGGCATGCCAGGCCGGCTGGCATACCCGACACGGCCTGAGCATGGCGACTTGCCATCGCCTGGGCGACGGCGTCAGAACTGCCGTTGGCGTCGAAGACACCGTTCAAGGCCAGCACCTGGTTGCGGACCCCAAGGTCGGCCAGCTCATGCCGGGTTCGTTCGGCTTCACGCAGTGCGGCCGTCTCGGGGCGCGCCACGAGCACCACCGTCGTCATGGTCGCGTCCTTCAAGGACTCGACGGCCGCCGCGTAGGTGGCCTTGTTCTTCTCCAGACCCGCAAGCGGCCCCAGACAGGAGTTGCCGGTCGTGTTGCTCGACAGGAATTCGCTCCAGGCCGACGGGAGGGTCAGCAGGCGCAGCGTGTGCCCGGTCGGCGCGGTGTCGAAGACCACCCGGTCAAAGTCTCGGGCGTAGCTGCCACCTGCCAGCAACTCGGCGAAGGCATCGAAGGCTGCAATCTCGACGGTGCATCCACCGGAGAACTGCTCTTCCATGCTGCGGATGGCCGCTGCGGGCAGGATGCCCCTGTACGGGCCGACCATGCGCTCACGGTAGGCCGCCGCGGCGGCTTCGGGGTCCACGTTCAGCGCAAACAGCCCGGGCACGCCTCCCACAGCCGTGGGAGCAGCGCTCAGCGGCGTCTCCAGCACCTCGTCCAGGTTGGACGCTGGGTCGGTGCTGACAAGCAGCACGCGATGCCCGGCTTCGGCCAGGCGCACCGCGCTGGCACAAGCGAGTGAAGTCTTGCCGACGCCACCCTTGCCGGTGAAGAAGGCGTATCGCGTGTCGAGCGGTGGCAGGGCCATGGCGTCAACAGACGATTAGCAGCACTTGCCAGGCGCACAGCCGCAGTCACCCAGCTTGACGCGGGGCTTCTCGGCAGTGGGTACGGGCGCCTGCAGCTTCTGCTGCAGCTGCGCCTTGGTCGGGTACATCCCCGTGGAGACGACGCGGCCATCGACGGTCACGATGGGCAAGCGGTCCATGCCGGCTTCTATTTCCTTGACCACCGTCGGATTCGCTGCGAAGGCGGCGGCGTCGTGGCTCAGGCTGTGGCGCACCACCTCGATGCCCCCGTCCTGCAGCGCCTGAAGGTCGGCGTTGAACTGGACCAGGACAGGGTCAACGCTCACGCCGCACACGCCGGTCGGGCAGCACATCGCGGGTTCAAAGACTTCGAGTTTGCTCATGATGATTTCCTTTGCTTCACTGAGCATGGTCGGTACACATGCCCAGCAGGGTATTGATGCCGCTCAAGCGTCGAGGCCGCGGTGAACCAGGGCACCCAGGCCTGCACCGACCAACTGGGCGGCAACGAATCCCGGCACGCTCGCTGGCGAGATGCCCGCAAAGGTGTCGCTGAACATCCGGCCGAAGGCGGCCGCCGGGTTGGCGAATGAGGTCGATGAGGTGAACCAGTACGCCGCGCCGATGTAGCAGGCCACCATCGCGGCGACCTTCGGCGCGGGCGCACGCAGGATGACTAGCAGCAGGCCTGCGGTCGCCACCACCTCGGCAATCCACTGGCCCGAACCGCCACGGACCTTGGTCGAGAACTGCAGCAGCGTGGCATCGAACATCGCGTCTGCCAGCAAGGCGCCCAAGACCGCGCCGACGAGCTGGGCGACCACGTAGGGCGCGAACAGCGTCTTCGGCAACGCGCCGCGCAGGGTCATGACCAGCGAGACGGCAGGGTTGAAGTGCGCGCCGCTGACAGGGCCCAGCACCTCGATAAGGATGTACAGGCCGCCCACCGTCGCGGCGGTGTTCGCGAGCAGGGCGATGGCCACGTTCCCACCGGCCAGGCGCTCGGCCATGATGCCGGAGCCGATGACCACGGCCAGCAGCAGTGCGGTGCCCAGGACTTCGGCAAAGAGGCGCCGCTGAAGGTCGAATCGCATGCTCAGCTCTTGTAGGCCTCGACGAGCGCGGTCTGGAGCTCGGCATTGGTCATGGACTCCAGCGGCAGCGACAGCAACTGCAGCATGCGGTAGCCGATGGCCTGGCGGGTCAACTCGAAGGCCTGTGCCTTCAGTTCTTCGGCTGCGTTGGACGGGTCCGGGTAGCCCCAGTGCACCTTCACTGGGCTGCCGGGCCAGTACGGGCACTGCTCGGCGGCAGCGCTGTCGCAGACCGTGATGACGATGCGCATCTCGGGCGCCTCGGCGCCGACGAACTCCTCCCAGGACTTGCTGCGCACGTAGCTGGTGTCAATGCCAGCGTTGTTCAACGCCTGCAGGGCGTAGGGGTTGATGCGGCCGCTTGGCGCACTGCCCGCGCTGTAGGCGCGGACGTCCTTGCCCAGCTTCTTGGCCCAGTGGTTGAGCATGCCTTCGGACAGCACGCTACGAGCCGAGTTGTGCGTGCACAGGATGAGTACGTTGATGGTCATTATTTGGTTCCGATGTCCTTGATTTCGCGCTGGATGGCCATCTTGTCGAGGCTGGCCATCGGCAGGGCCAGCATCAGCTGAATGCGGCGCTTCATGGTGATGAAGGTGTCGAGGAAGGCCTTGCGGATGGCTTCATCTGAGCCTTCGACAGCTGCCGGGTCGGGCATGCCCCAGTGAGCGGTCATGGGCTGCCCTGGCCAGACCGGGCAGACCTCGCCAGCGGCCTGGTCGCACACCGTGAAGACGAAGTCCAGGTGCGGGGCATCGGCCGTTGCGAACTCCTCCCAGCTCTTGCTGCGGAAGCCGTCGGTCGGGTAGCGGTGGTCGGCCAGGGTTTTCAGGGCCCAGGCGTTGACCTCGCCGCGCGGGTGGCTGCCGGCGGAAAAGGCGCGGAAGCCTTGCTCCTTGCCCAAGTCGTTCATCAAGGCCTCGGCCAAGATGGAGCGGGCAGAGTTCCCCGTGCACACAAAGAGTACGTTGTAGGTCTTGTCGGCCATCGCCGGGCTCCTTAGCAGTTGCAGGAAGGCGTGTCGAGCTCGCAGGGCTGGCCCTCGCAGCAGTTCGACGTCAGGAAAGCCAGGACACCGTTCATGCGGTTGAACGACGCCCGGTAGATAAGGTTGCGGCCATCGCGGGTTTGGCTAACCAACTCCGCATGCAGCAGCTCCTTGAGATGGAAAGACATCGAGGCCGGCGAGATGCTCAGTTGCTCGGCCAATGCACCCGGGGTTAGACCGGCACGGCCAGCCACCACCAGGGCGCGGAATGCCTTCAGTCGGTGGACTTGGGAGAGGGCGCCCAGGGCTCGGGCTACGGTGTCGTCATCCATTGCATTTCAATTATCAAAGAAATATTTGATGATTGTGTGACAGGCGGGCTTGGTAGGACGATGCTGCCGCCCTCTCGAAGCGTTCGCCGCGCTCCAGCATGGTTGGCCGCCACCTCTACCCCTGCGATGAAAGAGCCTGTCCTTCAGCGGCAGACCGTCCCGTCCGCTGGGATGGCCCGGCCCGTTGAGCTGAGTGACTACACGTGGTGTCCCCTCACCAACCTGGAGTCATCCATGCACAAGAAGACCCGCGGCAAGACCGCCTACCTGTACCGCTCGAGTTGGGTGCCCAAAGGCGCCAACAACAACACCCACGGCTACTCTCAGCAGACCTTCGTCGGGAGCCTGCCGGTCCATGCCTGCACGCTGCCGGATGAGCTGGCATCCAGACTGACCGAGCTGGAGCGTGCCTATGTCGAAACCACGATTTGCCGCCCTGCCCGGGAGGCGGCCGAGCGAGCCCGCCGTGATGCCGAGCAACGTGAAGCTGAGCCGCTGTGGCGACTGGCTGAGGCCGCGCGCTTTGCCAGTGAGGCTGCTGAGCGCAGCCAGCGTCGACGCGTTCACCGGCAGCGCGTTCAGGAGGTGACCGAGGCCCTCGCCAAGGTGCAGGTCCTCGACCCCATCGATACCAAGGTGCCGGAGAAACGCGCTGACCCTCTGCAGGAGGCACTGAATGCCGTTCGTGCGGCCGCGACGGCCGTCCGCGGCGGCGCCTACGGTCGCGCACCCGAGAACGGCGTGCGGTCCACGCGACCCTACCGGCTCTGGTCTGAAATCTACGAAGCGGTCTGTGGAACCGACGGCGGTCCGACCAACGGTAGCCTGATGCGAGCTCTGCAGGACCGAGGGTTCGCCAAAAGCCGTCAGCGCTGACCAATCGAGGAGCCGGTGACTACACGTGGTGCATGCAGGTGCATGCGCCATAGGACATCTCTCACATGAGCAACTTGAAACCCCAGTTCCATACCCAAGAATCCGCGGAGCAGCGCGTCGCTCGGCTGTATGCGTCGCCTGGCGGCCCGCTCGTCGGTTGGCTGTACGACGAGTGCCGTCGTCGCGGCCAGGAGTACCGGCAGATGGCCGACGAGTTGGGGGTGACCTACGGGTACATCAACCAACTCCGTAGCGGCGTCCGTCTGGTGCGGCAAATCAGTGACGAGTTCGCCGTCAACTGCGCCCGCTATCTCGGCGTCCCTCCCGTGGTCGTCAAGATGATTGCCGGCCGGATTCCGATGAGCGACTTCGTCCACCCGCGCGAGCCGCTGGAAGACGCAGTGAACCGTGCCATGGCCCAAATGCTCGACGACCCGGTCGCCAGGCATGTGCTTCCGGCCGACATGTCGCAGCTGAGCCTGGAGGCCAAGCAATCGCTCGTCGCGATGTACCTCGAGTGCTCCGGCCGCGACCTGCTCGGCGCCCGCCAACTCCCCGAGTTGGTTCGATGGCTACAGCGGGCAGCCACCATTCACGACGAATCGTGCGCGGAGGCCGTACGTGGTCACAGGGACCTGGCAGAAGTGGATTGAACCGGACCTGACGTACCGGGTGATTGAGGGGCGGGCTGCGGCTCGCCCCTTCCCTTTCTGAAGGCAATAAAAGTCGAGGCTAGACGTGCCAGCTGGGGCCGATTCGATGCGCCAGCGGGCACGAGCGGGCGCTGCCGGTCGTCACGTGCTCTGCACACCGGCGTGGAGCATTCAATGCCCGAAACCAAACCCGTCCTCGAACTCGGGGACCTCGCAAACTTGCTGGGCCGCAGCCCAGAGACCATCCGCAAGGACATTCACCGCAACCCCGCCGCCGTCCCGCCGCGGCTGGTCATCGCCGGAACCCGGCTGCTGCGCTGGCGCGCGGTCGACGTTCAAGCGTGGCTCGCCCAGTGTGTCGAAGGAGCCCGCGATGTCTGAGCAGGCTCTGAAGAACCCCTTTTCCAGTCCGCTGAATATCGCGCACATGCTGCGCAATCCACCGCCGACGCTGGACCACGTGCTGCCTGGGCTGTTGGCCGAGACGGTGGGCCTCGTGGTCGGTCCCGGCGCCGTCAGCAAGACCATGTTGGCCCTTCAGATGGCGATTGCCATGGCCACCGGCACGCCGCTGCTGGGCGGCCTTGTCGGCGGCGCTGGTCCCCGCAGCGCTGAGCCTGCGCGGGTGGTCCTGGTTATGGCCGAGGAATCGGCGCACGTGGTCTGGCACCGTCTGCACGCCATCGCCAGCGTCCAGTTGGCTGCCACCGACATTGACCCTCACCACGCGGCCGACCTTCTGAGCCAAAACCTGGTCATCCATGCTCTGGCAGGTCAGGAGCAGGTGAACTTGCTGGGGGAGTGCTGGGAGAAGACGCCAGCCGGCGAGATGTTGCGGCGGGCTTGTGAAGGCGCTCGCCTGGTCATCCTCGACCCCATCCGCGACTTCCACAACGCCGACGAGAACGATGCCACCGCCATGAAATGCCTGGCTCGTCATATCGGGAGCTATGCCTGTTCAACGCACGCGGCGTGGCTGCTGGTGCACCACACCAACCGCGCTGCGGCGCTGCAGGACTATGGGGGCTCGGCAGATGCCGCGCGAGGCTCGACAGCGCTGCCGAACGCCGTACGTTGGCAACTCAACCTCAGCCGGCCCACGCGCGCGACCGCCAAGCAGTTTGGCATCGCCAAGGAGCAGCTGCACCGCCACGTTCTCCTGGACATCCCGAAGGCCAACTACGTCGCCACGACCGACACCATGGTGCTGACGCGCGGTCCACATGGCGTGCTGATGTTCTCGGAGGAGACGGCATGACCCGCGCCGCAAAGAAGAATGCGTCGGCGGCGCCGAGGGTGGTGCGGCTGTCGCACCCGTTCGGTCTCTGCCAGCTGTTTCGACCGCTGGCCAAGGATGGGTCGCCACGGCCCGTGTTGAACGAGACCTACCAGTACGGTGAACTGAGCCTTCGCTTCAGCGCACGGGAAGCACTGGGAGTGCCAGAGCAGACGCTGCTGCTGGCCCTACTGGAGCTGGCCCAGGAACAGCATCGCCGCCGCCCTTCGGAACATCGCCTCGACCAGGCCGACCGCAGCGAAGTAGGCTCTCTGCTGTGGGCGTCCCTGCACGTCCAGGCCGAGACCGAGGCAGCTCAGGACCTGCCGCCCACGCTGAGGCTGGAGTGCTCATGGAGCGAACTGCACCGCCGTTGCGGCGCTGCGAGCGTGGGCGGCTCCGCGAACGACGCTCGTCGCGAGTCCCTGACGCGCCTCTGCGAGGTCACAGTCTGGGAACGCGACGGCGTCACCCGCACGGTGCGCTCGTGCCGCTTGGTAAGTTGGCTGGTCGGCGACAACCAGCGCGTTCATGTGGCCCTGAACCACCGCCTCGCCGCAGCCCTGCTGTCGCCGGGGTACGCGCAGGTACTCCTCTCGGAGCGGCTGTCCCTGCCGTCGCACACAGCGATGCTGGTGCACGCGTTTCTGTCGACCTGCCTCGGTCAGGGTAAGTCGATTTCCATCGGGTACGAGACCTTGGTGGAAAGACTGTGGCCGTCAGGCGGGACGCCGGTTCCGGCGAGAAAGCGCAACCGCCGCCTCAGCGACGTCAGGTCGGCAGTGGACGCCATCGGCCGCTTGGAAAACTGGAAGGTTGAGCTGGCGTCGACCGTAGCGGAGGTGACCCGGATGCAGTCGAGCGCCTGCGCGTCGAATGGCATGCCGACTGCCGGCGCGGAGCCCACGGAGCCGCGCCGGCCGACGCGAGCCGCACGCGAAATGACGAGGCCCAGTCATTTCGCGCTGCATTCCTCGTCATATGGCGAGCAGCCGTTCTGGCAAAAGCTGAGCACCGACAACGGTTTGCCGCGAAATGACGAGGCTCGTACTACCTTGTAATAGACAGAAGTGTGGGCCATGGCAGGGCGCGGCCAATGGCCCGCTCCCTGCCTTTGCCGGAGTGCTTCGAGCCCTGGCGGGGGCGGCTGCCTTAACCACCAACCCGCTGACCCTGGAAATGGTCGGCACCCCCATCTTGCCGCGCGGCAAGACGCCTACCGGTGGCCCTTGGCAGGATGACCGTCGTTACCCTGGTTACCGCCATCCATGCACAGAGACAGCGGGCAGCCCGATGGCTGCGCCCTTCACCGAATGCCGCTGCGCGGCTTTGTGCATGGGCAATCAGATGGCCTGCCTGGCCGAGGGCTGAAGTGACAGAGTCAGTTTCGAGACTGGAAACCGTGCAAGGGACACACGCCGGTGTCCCCGGAGCGCCCTTGCCGTGGCTGGGCAATAGCCTCTCGCTGAAATCTTGCCGCGCGGCAAAACCTGCGTTGCCAAGTTTGATGCGCTGAAGAAGTGGGCGGGACAGCTGATGCTGTCCCGCCCGAAGTACGCCGCTGCGCGGCTACGGCAGCGGAGAGTGGATGACCTCTGTGCCAGCGGAAGACGCCCCGGTGGGTAGGGTATGCATGGCGCGCTGATAGGTCTCCATCAGCAGCACCGCATTCACACCCCTGGCCGCGACCATCACACGGATGTGTGTCGGCTGTCCTTGGCTGGCGGGCGGTATGACGGCGTGCGGCGCCATCAACTTCATTCCACCCAGGACCATGCCGAACACCGCCTCCTCGGCTGATACAGCCTTGGGAGTCGCGCTTTTCATCAGGTCCTTCGGCCGACCGAACAGCCCACCACCAGCTAGGAACGTCAGTCCGGTAGTCGACATCGGGGACTCGACCAGCATGAGCAATCGGTCCTGCTCGATGGCCTCGCGCAGCCAATCCATCGCGCCAAGCTCCCACATGGGGACGACCCAACGCCACTGGACGTCACCAGCCTGCGTGACGAGCACGCACATCGGCAGTCCACGGTCGAGCTCTATGACCATGAACCGCATCGGCTGTGGCCCGCTCTGGCTGGCCATCAGCTCGATGTCCTCGTCACTCAGCACCGCCTGCAGCGCCCACCCTCGGGCGCGAAGGCTCGGGTACTGCTCCGCTGCCGTGGCGGCCACGTCCTCGGGGGAAAGCAGGGCCGCCGGACGAGCGCGATGGCAGTTGCTGTACAGCTCGTTGAGAAATTTCAGATGGGCCGCCGAATGGCCAGTGCCTTGTCGCATAAGCGCTCCAAAAAATTGTCCTGTGGAGCAACGTGTAGCGACGCACGTGCATTCGTTGGTTCCTGACGCAGAGGGATTTCCATCGGCGGCTTGCCTGGCCTGTGGTTGTGTCAAGAATTTGCAGTAAGCTGGCATTCCGATAGCGGTTTACTCACAGGAGCCATCCATGGCAACCGGCAAGTCCGAGGTCGTCAGTGTTCGCGTAGAGCCCCACATCAAGGCGGCTCTGCAGTCGGCTGCCGACCGCGAAATGCGCAGCCTCGCCAACATGGTGGAAGTCATGGTGGTCGCCTACTGCCGCGCGCAGGGGCATCCGCTCGAAGGCGTACCCGACGAGACGCTACCCAACACCAACATGCGAGGTAGCGCTGCGTGAGTGAGCAACGCCAGGCCCTCCTGACCCAGCTGGGCTTCCGTTTCGGCCTGAACGGTCCGCATGCCGCGCGGACCATGATGCTGGACGACCTGCGCCTGCTGCTGGCCCACACGGCAGCCGATGCCGAAAGGACGGATTACGTCTCAGCGGTGGTCGAAGCCAACGTCCTTGGCAAGGCCACCCGCAAGGCGCGCGAACTCGCGCTGCGGCACCTGGCCACCCTGTACGCGCTCGACACGGCCAACCCCATCTTTCGTGCGCTGCGACGCCTGTGGGCGCTCAACGAGGCCGCCCAGCCGCTGCTGGCCCTCGCCGTTGCCCTGGCGCGTGACCCTCTGCTGCGAGGCTCCCAGCCCTTCATCCTGCCGCTCGCTTCCGGAGCTCCTGTGACGCGTGATGCGGTCGAGGCCCACCTGAGTGCGGCCGACCCGGACCGGTTCAGCCCCGCCTCTCTGAAGTCCTTCGCCCAGAACGTGGCAGGCACCTGGACGGCATCTGGCCACCTGCACGGCCGGGTGCGCAAGACCCGGGCCGTCGTACAGGCGAACCCGGAATCCATCACGCTGCTGTTGTTCCTGGGCTACTTGGAGGGGCGTACCGGGCAGCGCTTGTTCTCCTCCGATTGGATGAACTTGGTCAGTGGCTCACCTGATGAGCTAGAGGCACTTGCAAACTCGGCGTCACATCGGGGCCTGCTCGTCTTCATGAACGCCGGCGGCGTCAAGGAAGTGCGCTTTCCCGGGTACCTCACGCCCGCAGAAGAACGAATCCGCCAGGAGGTCTCCCATGTCATCTAAGGTCGCCAAGCTGGTGTCCGCCTACCGCCAGCACCTCACCGTACCGTGGCAGGCGGGGCTCGCGGCCATCCAGCGGGTCATCTTCGCGGTCTACGACAAGGCAGACGAGCTGCGGTTGCGCGCCAACGTCGAGGAGTTCGCCTTGGCCACCCAGCAGGCCGGCAAGCGCTGGCTGCTGCTGGACCTGACCAATGCCTTCCCCGAGTGGATGGCTGCCCAGGAATACCGCGACGCGTACTTCGAGTCTCCGGAAGACTTGGCGGGCTACCAGACCGGCGAGCTGACGGAATTCGTCGCCGACCTCAACGCCAAGCTCAAGACCCGCATCGAAGCCGAGGCCGGCCCCGACACCGTGGTGGCGCTGCTAGGCGTCGGCACGCTGTTCGGTCTCGCTCGCGTCTCGTCCGTGGTCGAAGGCGTCAAGGAGGCCGTCGACGGACGATTGCTGGTGTTCTTCCCCGGCGAGCACCACCCCGAGAACCACACCTACCGCCTGCTCGATGCGCGAGACGGCTGGAACTATCTGGCCGTGCCGCTGCTGGCTGAGGACTGAACGAACACGACACACCGAAAAACCAGAGCAAGGACCACCATGCTGAACAGGGACATCTACAACAAGGCGCCGAAGGAAAACAGGCTCGTCAACAACGGCGTCGCTGAAGTCTCGGAAGACCACACCGAAGCTGCTCAAGCCATCCTGCGCTACGAGCTCGAGACCTTCGTCTGCGACGGCCAGTACGAGAAGGGTCTGGAGACCATCCTCGACAAGTTCCTGGTGAACCTCGACGCCGGCACCGAGCAGCCAGGCGTCTGGATTTCCGGCTTCTATGGCAGCGGCAAGTCGCACCTGGCCAAGATGCTGCGCACGCTGTGGACCGACTACCAGTTCAGCGACGGCGCCACCGCCCGCAGCCTCGCCAAGCTGCCCACCGGCGTGTTCGAGCACCTCAAGGAGCTCAGCACCCAGGGCAAGCGGCACGGCACGCTGCACGCGGCCGCAGGCAAGCTCGGTGCGGGCGCCGGTGACAAGGTCCGCCTGGCGCTGCTCGGCATCGTGTTCAAGTCCAAGGGCCTGCCCGAGCAATACAACCAGGCGCAGCTCGTGCTGTGGTTGAGCCGCGAAGGCCTTCTGCCCTCGGTCGAGGCCGAGCTGAAGGCCGCTGGCCGCTCGCTGGCCCAAGAGCTGCCGCACATGTACGTGTCCGGCCACTTGGCGAAGGCGCTGCTGAAGGCCCGCCCGGACCTGGCACACACCGAAGCCGACGCCCGCAAGTTGCTCAAAGAGCAGTTCCCCCAGGTCACCGACGTCACCAGCGAGCAGATGACGACTGCCATCGAGGCGGCGCTGGCCGTGGATGGCAAGTTCCCGCTGACGCTGGTGGTGCTAGACGAGGTGCAGCAGTACATCGGCGCTGACGCCGAGAAGGCCTTCCAGGTGCAGGAGGTCACCGAGACCCTGTCCAAGCACTTCAACGGCAAGCTGCTCTTCGTGGGCACCGGCCAGTCCGCCCTGTCAGGCATGCCCAACCTGCAGCGCCTGATGGGCCGCTTCCCGGTGCAGGTGATGCTGGGTGACTGGGACGTCGAGAACGTCACTCGCCAAATCATCCTGGCCAAGAAGCCCTCGGCGCAGCCTGAGGTCGAGCACGTCTGGCGCGCCAATCTCGGCGAAATCTCGCGTCACCTGCGCGGCACCAAGCTTGAGCACGTCACCGACGACGAGGACGTGATGACGTCCGACTACCCGCTGCTGCCGGTGCGCCGCCGCTTCTGGGAACGTGTTCTTCGGACCATCGACACCACCGGCACCGTCTCCCAGCTGCGCAGCCAACTGCGTGTGGTGCATGAGGCGGTGCTGGCGACGGCAGATGCGCCGCTGGGCCATGTTGTCTCCGGCGACTTCCTGTACGACCAGATTGCCGCGAACCTCGTCTCCACGGCGCAGTTGCCTAAGGAAGTGTTCGAGAACGTCCAGCGCTTCGCGGCCGGCGACGCGCACGCCCAGCTCAAGGGCAAGCTGCTCAAGCTCATCTACCTCATCAACAAGCTGCCTGCCGATGCCGCAATGGACATCGGGCTGAAGGCGACCGAAGAGGCTCTGGCCGACCTGCTGGTGACCGACCTGTCCGCCGGTTCGTCCGAACTGCGCAAGCAGCTGCCCGCGCTGCTGGACGAGCTGCAGAACAAGGACCGCTTGGTGATGGCCCTGGCCGGTGGCAGCGGCACCGAATACCGCCTCCAGACCCGCGAGTCCAGCGCCTGGTACGACGAGTTCCGCGCGCAGGAAGCCGAGTTGAAGGCCGCGCCGCAACGTGTCGAGCAGAAGCGGGCCGACCTGCTCAAGGGCCGCTTCGGTGAAGTGCTGAAGAAGGTCCGCGTCGTCCAGGGCAAGGACAACGTCGAGCGCCGACTGACACCCACCTACGACGACAGTCTGCCCAAGGACCACGACAAGAGCCTGTACCTGTGGATTCAGGACGGTTGGCAGACGGAAGAGAAGTCCGTCATCGCCGAGGCCAAGGCCAAGAGCGCCGACAACCCCACACTTTTCGCCTTCCTGCCGGCTCAGCACAAGACCGAGCTGACCAACGCCATCGTGGCGCTGGAGGCGGCGCGCACCACGCTGCAGAAGAAGGGCAGCCCGTCCACCGAGGAAGGCCGCGATGCCCAGCGCTCGATGGAGAGCCGCCAGCGCACCGCTGAGAAGGAGCTGGCCGAGCTGCTGGAACAACTGCTGGCCGGCGTGCGGGTCTTCCAGGCCGGCGGTCAGGAAGCGCAGGACGGCAACGACCTGGCCGACCGCATCAACCGCGCCGCCAAGTCCTCGGCCATCCGCCTCTACAGCCAGTTCGACGCGGCCGACCACGACCTCTGGAGCAAGGTGCTCGACGAGGCCCGCAAAGGCAACCTCGAGGCCATGAAGTTCGTGGGCCACACGCAGGAGGCCGACAAGCACCCGGTCTGCCAGAAGCTGCTGGCCTACATCGGCCCTGGCAAGAAGGGCGCCGAGATTCGCGACAACTTCGAGGCGCCGCCCTTTGGCTGGCCGCGCGACGCGATTGACGGTGCGCTGTACGCCTTGCTGGCCACCGGCCACATCAAGGCGACCGATGCGGCGTCGAAGGCCGTGGACGCCAAGAGCCTGGACCGCGCCAAGCTCACGCAAACGAGCTTCCAGCGCGAAAGCGTCAACATCACGCCGCCGCAGCTCATCAAGATTCGCTCGCTGTTCAGTGCCGTGGGCGTTCCCTGCCAGCCCAAGGAAGAGCTGGCCAAGGTGCCCGCCCTGTTGGCCAAGCTGCGCGACCAGGCGAGCAAGGCCGGTGGTCCCGCGCCCGCGCCCGAGGCCCCGAAGCTGGCCGCGCTGGAAGCCATCGAGGCCCAGACTGGCAATGCGCAGCTGCTGGAGCTGTTTACCCGCTATGACGAACTGGTGGGCCTGTCCAAGACCTGGACCAAGACGGCCGACGACATTGCCAAACGCCTGCCGGTGTGGCGAAAGCTCAATGACCTGCTGCGCCACGCCAAGGCGCTGGGGCCCTACGCCACGCTGAAGGCCGAGGTGGACGCCATCGCGGCGCAGCGCAGCCTGCTGGCCGACCCAGACCCCGTGCGCCCCTTGCTGGACAAGACGGTGGACCTGCTGCGTCAGGCGCTGAACGCCAAACTCGACGGCTTCCAACAGACCTTCGCGCTGCAGCAGGCCCAGCTTCATGCTGATGCGGACTGGAAGAAGCTCAACGATGCGCAACGTGCAGACCTGAGCGGGCAGCACCACCTGTCGGCACCCGGCGTACTGCAGCTCGGTACGCCCGAACAATTGCAGGATGCTCTGGACGATTGCGACCTTGAGCACTGGGTGTCCAAGACCCAGGCGCTGCCCAGCCGCTTCGAAGCTGCACGCCATGCCGCCGTGCAGCTGCTGAAGCCCAACGTCGTCCACGTCACCCTGCCCAAGCGCACGCTGAACGACCAAGCCGAGCTGAAAGCCTGGCTGGCCGAGGTGGAGGCCCTGCTGGACGCCAAGCTGAAGCAAGGTCCCGTGGCGCTCTAAGCGGAGACAAGAGGAGGCCAGGTCACACCGGTACCCGTTACCCCGTTACCTGGGTTACGTCGAAAACAAGACACAGAACACCATGTCGACCCACAGCATCAACAACCAGCCCCTGGCCAAGCCCCTGCGCAGCCAGCTCGAAGCCACCGTCAAGTCCGCCCGCGACGTCGCCGAGAAAGGCGCCCACGCCGCCCTGAGCCAACTGGCCGTGGGCGAAGCCAGCGCCCCCAGCTACCTGACAGACGACCTCAAGGCCCTGCGCCGCCGCCTGCGCGCCCACGGCCGTGCCCTGGGCGACAAGAAGGCCAGCGACGACACCCAGCCCCTGCAGCACCTGGTCTGGGAAATGGCCTACGAACACTGGCACCGCATGCTGTTCGCCCGCTTCCTGGCCGAGAACGGCCTGCTGCTGTGGGAGCCCGGTGCGGCCGTGTCGCTGGACGACTGCGAAGCCCTGGTGCAGGAAGCCGACCCGGCGATGAACCTGGGCGCAAAGACGAAGTGGGAGCTGGCCGGCAAGCTGGCCGCCCGCATGCTGCCGCAAGTGTTCAAGCCGCAGAGCCCGGTGTTCGAGTTGGCCTTCGCGCCCGAGCATCAGCGCGAACTGGAGCGCCTGCTGGCCGGGCTGCCGGCCGAGGTGTTCAAGGCCAGCGACAGCCTGGGCTGGGTCTATCAGTTTTGGCAGGCCAAGCGCAAGGACGAGGTCAACGCCTCGGAGGTGAAGATTGGTGCCGACGAGCTGCCCGCCGTCACCCAGATGTTCACCGAGCCCTACATGGTGGACTTCCTGCTCCACAACTCGCTGGGTGCCTGGTGGGTGACGCGCCACCCCGGCCAGACCTGTCCCGTGCCGATGACCTACCTGCGCACGCTGGACGACGGCACACCGGCGGCCGGCAAGTTCGAGGGTTGGCCTGAGCGGCTAAAAGACTTCAAGCTGCTTGACCCCTGCTGCGGCTCGGGCCACTTCCTGGTGGCGGCATTCCTGTTGTTGGTGCCCATGCGCATGGCGGCCGAGGGCCTAAGCGCGATGTACGCGGTGGACGCCGTGCTGGCCGACAACCTACACGGCCTGGAGCTGGACCCCCGCTGTGTGGAACTCGCCGTCTTCGCGCTGGCCCTGGCGGCCTGGCGCTTTCCGGACGAGAACGGCAACCCACTGGGCGTGCGCGCCGACATGCCTGCGCCACAGGTGGCCTGCTGCGGCCTGAAGGTGGCCGCGAAGCCTGAGGACTGGATGGCCCTGGTGCCGGATGATGCGCCGAATGCTGCCTACCTGCGGCAGGAACTGCGACTGCTGCATGCCAGCTTCGCCCAGGCGCCGTTGCTGGGCAGCCTGCTGGACCCGGCACGAAGCCTGAAGAACGACTTGGCGACGTCCAGCTTCGACACGTTGCGCGACCTGCTGGAGCGTGCGCTGGCCACCGAGCGACCAGCCACGCTTTGGGGGCAGGCCAGTGAGTTGCAGGATGACAGTTGGGACCTGGCGCTCGCAGCCAAGGGGCTGCTGGACGCGGCCCGGGTATTGGATGGACGCTATCACCACGTCGTGACCAACGTCCCGTATCTTGCGCGAGGAAAGCAATGTGACGCGTTGAGAAAGTTTTGCGAAGAGCACTATGCGGAGGCTAAGAATGACCTTGCAAATGTGCTTCTAGACCGGTGTTTTGAGTTGGCTCATCCGTCCGGGGCGGGGCTGGTTCAGGTTGTGATGCCACAGAACTGGCTATTCCTAGGAAGCTACACAAAGCAACGGCGCCGCCTCTTGCTTGAGCAGACGTGGGCCAATGTCGCGCGTTTAGGAATGGCTGCTTTCCAGGAAATGGATTGGTGGGCGTTCAATGTGGTGCTGCTGTCTGTAGTTTCTGGCTCACCAGCTCAAGGTCATCAAATTTCCTCTTTAGACACGAGCTCAACTCGCGTGCCCGATGTCAAAGGAAAGATACTGCGAGAAGGCGTGGTTACGCGGGTCACTCAGTCTGGGCAGATAGCAAACCCGGACTCGCGCCTCACGCTCGAGGAGCCGACTGGCGAGAGCTTGCTTCAGGAATATGCAGACGGCGTAGTTGGCATTCAGACCGGCGACTTTTCCCAATTTGGTCGCCAGTGGTGGGAAGTGAAAACTGGAGGCGATTGGCAGTTTGAGGCGACCACTGTCAATGATACAGAGCCATATGGTGGGCGACTCTGTGCGATTTACTGGCAGGAGTTCAAAGGTGTCCTAGCCGAACGGCAGAAGACCGGCGAATCGTTCGTTCGAGGTTGGCAAGCTTTCGGCAAGAAGGGCATTCTTGTAAGCTCGATGCGGCACCTTCCCGTCTCACTTTACGACGGCAACTTGTTCGACAACAACGCAGCGGTTCTGGTGCCCAAGGACGAGTCGAATCTTGCGGCCATTTGGGCTTTCTGCTCATCGGCTCAATTTCACGATTCTGTCCGCAAAGTTGACCAGAAACTCAATGTCACGAACGCAACGTTGGTGAAGGTTCCTTTCGACCTGACTTATTGGAAGGAAGTGGCCTCCGAGCAATATCCAATCGGACTTCCCAGGCCGCAATCCCACAACCTCACCCAATGGCTGTTCCACGGCCACCCGCAGCCCGCCACCGACCCGCTGCAAGTCGCCGTCGCCCGCCTGGCCGGGTACCGCTGGCCGTCCGAGACCGATACGGCGATGGAGCTGGCCGACGAGGCCCGGACGTGGATTGCGCGCTGCGAGAAGCTGGCCGAGCACACCGACGACGACGGAATCGTCTGCCTGCCCTCGGTGCGCGGCGAGGCGCCCGCGCATGACCGCCTGCTCAAGCTGCTGATTGACGCCTGGGAGACCGTGCAGCCCGGCAGCTGGAAGCCCGCCGTGCTCGACAAGCTGCTGGCCGATGTCGACTGCGCCGGCAAGGGCCTGGACGTCTGGCTGCGCGAGAAGTTCTTCGAGCAGCACGCCAAGCGCTTCCACCACCGCCCCTTCATCTGGCATGTGTGGGACGGCCAGAAGGACGGCTTCGCCGCGCTGGTGAACTACCACCAGCTCGACCACAAGAAGCTGGAGCGCCTCATCCACACCTACCTGGGCGACTGGATTCGGCAGCAGGAGGCCGGCGTTCGCGACCGCATTGACGGCGCGCAGCAGCGCCTGGCCGCAGCCCAGGACCTGAAGCGCCGCCTGGAGCTCATCCTCGAAGGCGAGCCGCCCTACGACATCTTCGTGCGCTGGAAACCGCTGGCCGAGCAGCCCATCGGCTGGAACCCCGACCTCAACGACGGCGTGCGCCTGAACATACGCCCCTTCATGACCGCCGAGGTGCTGCGCCACAACAAGAAGCCCAAGCTCAACATCACCTGGGACAAGGACCGCGGCAAGGATGTGGAAAGTGCGCCGTGGTTCAAGACCTTTGGCGGCGACCGCATCAATGACCACCACCTGACGGTGGCGGAGAAGCAACGGGCCAGGGGGGCTGCCTGATGCTGTTGACCAGCCTGAAGATTGAACACTACCGCGGCATCAAGGCCCTTGAGCTCGCGCTTGGCCCTACCACCGTCTTGGTGGGAGAGAACAACTGCGGCAAGACCACGGTGCTGCATGCGCTTCGAGCCTGCTTGTACACCCTGCGTTCGGCCGGGCGAGCTTCACCATTCGAAGAATTCGACCTCCACTTCGACAGCAAGGCTGCAGACCCTACTACCGCGCCACCTATCGTCATCACACTGACCTTTGAAGAGGCGAATGCCGGCGAATGGTCGGATGAGGTCGAGCAGCGGCTTGGCGGTGACGGCGGTGTGATTGCACTGATGCCACCCGACGACCGAAGCCGGGTTCAGTTGCGTGTCACGGCACAGTACTCGCCAGTGACGCAGGAAATCGAGACCGTCTTTGAGTTTCTCGACGCTGCTGGCAATCCTCTGCCCGCCAAGAATCGCGGCCGACTGACAGGCCTGCAGCAATTGCGACCGCTGTTCTACCTGTCGGCCTTGCGTGACGCCGGCAAAGAGTTCTCGCGAACTTCCCAGTTCTGGTCGCCCTTCGTCAAAAACTCCCAAATCGACGACGCGACCAAGGCGGCCATCGAAGCGCAGCTCGAGGACATCAACGCCCAAATCATCGAGGCGCATGGCACCTTCAAAGGGGTACGCGAGCATCTGGCCAAGGTTCAAGAGTTGGTCGCGCTTGGCGGGCAGGATGTCGTCAGTGTTGACGCTGTGCCGGCACGGGTGTTCGACATGCTGAACCGAACCCAGGTCAGCATCGCGTCGTCCACCGGAGCGCGACTGCCTATCGGGCGGCATGGCGAGGGTACGCAGAGCTTGACCGTGCTGATGCTGTTCGACGCGTTCCTGAAGTCCGAACTGGCCCGGAAGCAAGGCGTCAAGGAATCAAAGCCCATCGTCGCGCTGGAAGAGCCCGAGGCTCATCTGCATCCGAACGCGGTCAGAGCGCTTTGGAAGACCATCCGCGATATCGACGGTCAAAAATTCATCGCAACGCACTCGGGTGACCTGCTGTCCGAGGTCGAGCTGACGTCGATTCGGCGAATCTACAAGTCCCGTGGCCAAGTGAAGGTCGGAGCCATCGTTGCAGGTGTCCTCGACGCTCGCGACCAACGAAAGTTCGATTTCCTGGTCCGCAGAACTCGAGGCGAATTGTTCTTCGCTCGCTGCTGGCTGCTCGGGGAGGGGGAAACGGAAGCCATCTTGTTCTCCGGCGTGGCAGAGGTTCTCGGTCTGGACCTAGAACAAGCAGGCGTCAGATGCGTCGAGTATCGGCTGGGCGACATCGACTACTTCCTGGATGCAGCCAACGCACTTGGAATCGCATGGCACTGCTTGACTGATGCTGATGCGCAGGGCGCCAGCGACGCGCAAAAGGCCGTCGACAGAATTCCGGAGACGCCTAAGCGGACGTGGCGACACATGTCCGTGCTGGTCGGCTCAGCATCGATTGAGCCATATCTCGCTGCAAACGGCTTCCTGGACGTGTACGAGGCCATCGCTGTGCCAGCGAAGAAGGCTGCCAAGCTGACAGCCGCACCAGGGACTCCAGGGTACTCGGACCAAATCATCAAGTGCATCCCTGACAAGCCCAGCGCCGCATACGCAGTGGTGGAGGCGATGCGCCAACGGGGCGCTGCATCGGTGCCGAAGGCTCTGCGAAGCGCCGTCATGAAGGCAATCGCCCTTGCGAGGAGGCCGTGATGGACTATTTGAAGAAACTCAACCCCAATCAGCTGGCCGCTGCGCAGTGGAACGAGGGCCCCTTGCTGGTACTTGCGGGGCCTGGGTCCGGCAAGACCGCGACCTTGACCGCCCGTGTCGGGCGGCTGGTTGAACAAAGTCGGGACGAGGCCTTCCGGATTTTGTGCTTGACCTTCACGAGGAAGGCGGCAGCTGAGATGCGCGAGCGGCTGCTGAAGCTGGTGCCAGATGCGAAAGAGCGAGTGCTGCTGACGACCTTCCATTCGTTCGCCACCGACATTCTTCGGCAACACGGAAGTCACTTTGGGCTGAGCCCGGATTTCGAGATTCTTGAGGAATCAGAGCGAGTCGGCCTCATCAAGTCGGTACTTGCGGAGAAGGCAGACGAACTCACAAAGTTCGTCTCTGCCGAGCGGGCATTGACTGCGGTCGACTTCCTGCTTCGGAACGTGACGCCTGATGCAAAGGTCCCAACTCTGCTCAAGGACCCTGAGGCAGGCCAACAACTCCAGGTGCTGTTCGCCCGTTACAAGGAGCTCTTGAAGCAGCAGAACTGCTTGGACTATGGAGCCATCCTGTACTTTTGCGAAGAGTTGCTCCGAGAGCGGCCCCGAGTCAGCAAGCAACTGCGCACGGTATATCGCTTCGTCTGCGTCGACGAGTTTCAGGACACCAATGTCGCCCAGTACCGCGTACTGCGTGCTCTGGCGCCTGAGAAGTCCGCCAACGTCTTTATCGTGGGGGACGATGACCAGGTCATCTATCAGTGGAACGGGGCCAGTCCGACCAGGGTGCGAGAGCTTGAGCAGCACTACGACCTGACGACCATCCAGCTGCCCGAGAACTACAGATGTCCGCCGGAGGTGGTGGCCTTGGCCAACGCGCTCATCGTCCACAACGGCGAACGCTCTGCAGACAAGAAGCCACTGCTCTCAATGAAGGCTGACTCGGGAGCGGACCCCATCGAGCTCTTGGCCTTCGAAGATGACCATCAGGAGGCTCGAGGCATCGCCGAACGCATCAAGGCAAGGCTTGCAGCCGGGGCTCGCCCTGCCGATGTGGTGGTGTTGGCCCGTGCGACCAAGCTGCTGGAGCGTGTTCAGAAGGCTCTGGGCGAGGTTTCAGTTCCAAGCCACGTGCAACGGCGGAAGTCTCAGTTCGAAAGCGCACCTCTCCGATTCATAGCGTCGGCTTTGAAGCTGGCGTTGGTGCGGTCAGATGATGATTTGGCCGCAACAGTCACGAAAGCGCTGTCGGACTGTGTCGAGCAAGACTCGAGCGAGGAAGACCTGGCCGGCTTCTCCGCTCAACTCAATGGCGACCAACTGGAAGCACTTGGAGCGCTCGTTACAGACAGCGCAGCAGTCCCTTGGCCGCTGCAGCAAGCCGTCTCCGCTCTGGTCCGCGGCCACTACGCGAAATTCATCGAAGAAGCGCTGGCCTATTTCGACTCCGTCGAGAGCGAAAGCCGAGACAGCGGTGACGAGCAGTACGCCGAGTACCCGTCGGAACGGGCGGTTTGGCAGAGCATCATTCGCGAGATTGGAGGCGAGGAAGATGCCTATGCGCTTTCGCTGGGCCAGTTTCTCCAAGAACTTGCGCTGGCCAATAAGACACCGGAAGCGCCAGCCAACTCAGTGCGCTGCTTGACCGTCCACAGCTCCAAGGGCCTTGAGTTTCAGCACGTTTACCTTGTTGGCATGTCCGAGGACCAGCTGCCATCGTTCCAAAGCAAGAAGTCTGGCGATGACAGTCGCGAAATGCAGGAAGAGCGTCGCAACTGCTTTGTCGCCATCACAAGAACCATTGAAACGCTGACCATGAGCTACGGAGAGAAGTACAACGGATGGCGCAAGGCGCCATCGCGGTTTCTCTTCGAAATGGGTCTGTTGGCGTCGGGAAGCTGAGAAAGGTAGGGGGTTAAGTTGTCCAAGAAAATCAGCGGCGCAGAGTTCCCTCTGGCCAAAATCTTCAGCTCGGACTTCGACTATGTCATCCCGAGCTATCAGCGCCCCTACGCCTGGACGACAGTTCAGGCAGGTGAGCTCTTCTCCGACCTGCATGACTTCTACTGCAAGGAGGACAAGGAGGACACCTACTTCCTGGGCAGCATCGTGCTCATCAAGGAGGAAGGAAAGCCGCACGCGGAGGTAATAGACGGTCAGCAACGACTGACGACGCTGACCCTCCTGCTGGCCGCGTTGACCCACCGCGCCTCGGGGCAGATTCGCGATGCATTCCACCGCTACCTGTGCGAGCCGGGCAACGTCTTGGAAGGCCTTGCTCAGAAGCCCCGGTTGACACTCCGTGAGCGTGACAGTGCATTCTTCAAACGCTACGTGCAAGACGTGGCCCTGGACGAACTCCTGGCCCTTGACCCAGCCCAGCTGGAGAACGAGTCCCAGCGGAACATCCAGGCCAATGCGCGCCTGTTCTTGCAGCGGCTGGATGCGGCCTTCGGTGCGGACGCGACGGCGGCCACACAGTTCGGCGGCTTCCTCGTGCAGCGTTGCTTCCTGGTTGCGGTCTCGACGCCGAGCCAGCAGTCCGCGTTTCGGGTCTTCTCCGTGCTCAACAGCCGCGGCTTGGACCTGCTGCCCACAGACATCATCAAGTCTGACGTCATCGGCAAAGTGAAGCCTACTCTTCGGGAGGCCTACAACAACACCTGGGAAGAATTGGAGGTGGAAACGGGGCGGGATGGCTTCGCCGAGGTCTTCGGACACATCCGCATGATTTACGCGAAGGACAAGGCGCGCCGGGCCTTACTCGAGGAGTTTCGGGAGCGGGTGACCGCCAAGGTGCCGTCTGCCGAAGACTTGGTCACGGAGGTTATCGAGCCGTACACCCAGGCCTATTTGGTGGCCAAGCACGCGCAGTACGTCTCCACGTCGAATGCCGCTGAAATCAACGCCTTGTTCCGTTGGCTGAACCGCATCGACAACTCGGACTGGCTGCCCAGCGCGATGAAGTTCCTCGCCGAGCACGAGTCCGATGCGAGCTACGTGCACTGGTTCGTCAAGCGGCTGGAGCGGCTTGCGGCATGCATGCATGTGTGCGGCTATGACGTGAACAGTCGAATCGAGCGCTATGGCCGGGTCCTCTCTGCGCTGGAGAAGCCCCATTCGATGGCTTCGCCGGTAACGGCCATCGAACTCACCGACTACGAAAAGAGCAGCTTCCTGGCGCAACTGCAGGGGGAGGTCTACCTGATGACGGCTCGGCGTCGGAACTACCTCATCCTTCGCCTTGACTCCTTCCTCGCCGATGGGGCGGCCACCTACGACCCCTCCATCCTGACCATCGAGCACGTCCTGCCGCAGACCGTGGCCAAAGAATCAGTGTGGGCGGCCCAGTGGCCCAACGTGGCCGACCAACTGCGATGGTTGCACCGCCTGGCCAACTTGGTGCCGCTCAATCAGCGTCGCAACTCCCAAGCGCAGAACCATGATTTCGAGCGCAAGAAGAAGGCCTACTTCGCAGGCAAGCAAGGGGTGTCGTCGTACGTTCTCACCACGCAAGTGCTCAGTACGCCGAGTTGGACACCCTCAGTGGTCGAACAACGCCAGAAGGACCTGATGGAAGTCCTTTCGACATCCTGGGACCTGAAGTGATGGCAACGCGTTCGAAGCCGTAAAGGCCGGCGCAGGGAGGAACACGACCATGGACATTCGTCTCATCGAGAAAGCCGGCGTTCCGGCCTCGGAAATCGATGCGCATCAGCGTATCCAGAAGGCCTTCGACGCGGCAGCGTTCTCCAAAGGGTGGCGGGGCTACGCTTCTTTCAAGCTGCCTCGGGGAGGACCTGGAGCAGGAGACGACGACTTCGACCTTGTCCTCGTCACCCACACCCACATCGTCGTTCTTGAGCTGAAGAACTGGCGGGGCAGCAAGCTCACAGCGCGGGGCGGCAACTGGTATGTCGATGGCCAGCCGCGCGGGCGCTCGCCGGTTCCCCTGGTCAACCTCAAGGCCAAGCGCCTGGGCACCACGCTCAACACCCGTGTCGGTCCAGCGAAGACGCCGCTGGTGCTGTCCTTTGTGGTCTTGACAGGAAGCATCACGGAACTCGACCTTTCGGAGGAGCCAATGGAAGCCGAGTCAGTGCTCTTCTTGGACGAGCTTCTCGATTGGGCAAAGCAGGCCGAGTACCAGAAGTTCATCACCCGCCCGGCCCGCATCAACCCTCTTGGCTTTCTGAACGCCTACGACCTGTTTTTTGAAGGACAGAAGGGGCGTCCGGCAGGTTTCAACATCCATGGCTACCGCCCGGAGGCTCAACCGCTCTGGGAGCACCCGCGGAAGCTCTACGCCGAGTTCCGCGCCAAGGAAAAGCAGGACCCGGACAAACTTGCCTTGCTCCGGCAGTGGGATTTCGGGGCGTTGGGTAGCGAGCTCATTGGCGAAGGTGAGCGCGGATTCATCGGCCTGCGCGAGCAGCGGGTTTTTGAGCATGTCGAGCCGCGCAACGAAGAGCTCTCGCGCAGCCTGCTCAGGCCGATTGCGCGTATGGCGGAATCCGACGTCACCCGCGACTTCGCAGAACTCTATGCCTTGCCGCCAAAAGTCACCCGACTGAGCGAGTTTGTCAATTCGGGGCTGCCGAAGCTGGCTCCGTCAGAGCGTGTGGTGCTGGTGAAGGCCATGCTGCAGCGGTTTGCCGACTTGCATGACCTGAACGTGGCCCATCGTGACATCGGTGCCCACTGCCTGTGGGTCGAGCGCCCAGCCAAGGTGGTGATTTCGGGCTTTCCGGCGGCCTACTACCCAACGATGGCGACCATCGGCACATTCCGCGAGCGGGTGCAGGTGGAGCGCTCCAATCTTCCCGAGGATTCCGGTCAGTTGGAAGGTGCCACGCCGTTCAGGCGTGACATCTACATGCTCGGCGTCCTTGCACATCTGATGCTCCATGGGGAGCGTCCACCACGCGTGGACGGCCATTTCGTCTGGGAGCCAAGGGCGTCAGATGCCTTCGGTGGGGTGTTTGACGCTGCGCTCAAGACGGCACTCAGCGCAGAGCCCAAGGTTCGCTTCGAGACCGCCCGGGACATGCTGGAGGCTTTCAACGAGGCGTCCAAGAAGGACAGCGAACAGGTCATCGACCTGGCTGCCTTCGAGGTCTACCGAGCCAAGAGTCGGGTTCGTGACTACCCGGAGGAAGGGGAGCCCCTCACCGATGACGATGACTTGCTCGCATTCCGAAGCACCTTTGAAGGCCAACCGGTCCTGGTCAAGGAATGGCATGGTGTTGAGCCGGACCTGAAGCGTCCGGACCAGGCCATCCGCCTGCTCTCCTTCCTGGAGCGGGCGAGGAACCTCCGCGCGGCAGCGCTTCCAGGTGTGGCCGGCGTGCTTGACAGCGGCCTGAGCCGGCGCAGCCTGCTGGTGGTTCAGCGCTGGGTGGAAGGTGAAACTCTGGCCGAATGGCTGAAGCGGCCTCAGGAGCGTGACGCGCGATTGGGCGTGGCCCGGGCATTGACCAGCACCCTGGCGCAGATGCACGCCTTCGAGTGGCCGCATGGCGACATCAAGCCGGACAACATCGTCGTGACCGGTGAAGGACGTCCGGTGCTTGTCGACATGCTGGATTTCAGGAGGTCTGCCAGCGACGCCTACTCCACGGCTTACCTGCCTTCGGACTACAAGACTTTGTCCCCGCTTGCTCGGGACCGCTATGCCCTGGCAGCGGTTCTGGACGAGTTGCTGGTGCAGGGCCAGGATGAAGCTAGCCTGCTGGGCTTGGAGCGCGTGCGAGAAGAGATTCAGCGCCTGCTCACGGAGCGGCTGGTCTCGGCGCTTGAGCCCTTGCAGAGCGCTTTGGATGGCAAGGGGCAGTCGACCGACCTGCCGGACGTCGAACCGTACCGCATTGCCATTCGCGGGCTCGCCGGCACGGGCGTACAGGCAGGTGAACTGCTGGGCGACAACGGGTACTTCTATCTCACGATGGAGAACTCCCGGAAGAACCCGGGTTCCAGGTTGATTCATTTGACAGGGGCTGGCGTCAAGCTGACCGTGGAATGGCAGCCCCAAGAGCGTCGAGCTGCTTGGGTCACGGTCAAGCCGGCCGACCTGTCGCAGCTCATCTGGGCGCAGGACAAGTGCCTTGGACGGATTCGAGCCAGGCTAGTCGTGTCCGACGGTCCCAGAAATGATGCTTCTGACCTCGAGCCATCGCTGGAAATCTGGGACGAGGAGTTCAGCGACCAATCGACGCAAGAGGCTGAGGATGAGCGGTCTTCTGACTCACCAGCCGCTACTGTGTCGGACAAGGGTCCAGGTGACGACGGCGCGGAGCCTGCTTCGGCCGCAAAGAAGGAGCCTGAAATTGACGTCGAGGAGCTCTGGCGCGGCCTACTTGCAGCGGAAGAGGAGTCGCTGCCGGTTGCCACCGTCGTTGGTGAAGCACGTCGCAATCCGCAGCGCGAGCATCAAATGTTGCTGCCCTGCGCGCTGGACGGGGCAGGCTTTGACCCGGACATTGATGACCACACCTGGGTCGAGCGACAGAACGCGGAGGGACTGTGGCGCCGCTGCGGCGACCTGGAACTGCGAGACACCTCCTTGGGTGCGAATGCCGAACTCGCCATCGAGCGTTGGGGCGGCAAGCCGCCGAAACTGGGCGACAAGCTCAGGCTGCGCAGCAACATGGAAAGCGCGTCGCTCTCGCGCCGTGCTGCCGCTGTCGAACGCATCTTGGAAGGGCGCTCTGTAGTCCCTGACCTGATGGCCTACTTCCAGGCATCGGGTACCCAGCCGCTGCCGATGGAGTTCCACCGTCCTCCCGAAGAAGCATTGGATGCATACGCGCAGGGCAGCAAGCGGTTGAACGACAGTCAGAAGGAAGCCTTCCGCAAGGCGTTGCAGTTCGGACCCCTGAGCTTGCTTCAAGGGCCACCAGGCACGGGCAAGACGTGGTTCATCGCTTCGCTGCTGCACTACCTGGTGACGAAAGAAGGCGCGCGGCGCGTCTTGGTCGTGAGTCAGGCACATGAAGCCGTCAACAACGCCTTGGAAAAGGCGCTCGAGCTGTTCGAGGCCAAGGGCGTCGCTTTCGACGCTGTGAGGCTGGGGCACGAGTCCGTGGTCTCGGAAACCATACGGCACCTGCACTCTTCGTCGATTGAGCAGTCATATCGAGAGCGCTTCAAGGCTGAGTACAAAGAGCGCGTTGTCCGCCTCGCCACGGAAATGGGTCTGCCAGCGGAGTTCGCGGCGGCCGCTGTGAAGCTGCACGTCAACGTCGGTCGTCTGGTCGACCAGATTTCGGCATTGGTATCTGAACTTCCGGCTCCCGCTCGAGGCCGCAACGGGGATGCCGACCAGGAGGCCTCCGCCGAGGAGGTGGCAGCGCAGCGCGGCCGGCAACTGACGGAAACTTTGCAGGAAATCTGCAAACGGGACTATCAATACGACGTTGGCGAAGTGCAGCTTGGCGAGGTGTTGGACGACCTCTACGGCCAGTTGGCAGACCAGTACGAGGTTCAATCTCCGCAGGCGGTCGAGCGTCTTCGACGCCTCCTGAAGATGTCGGACGACTGGCTCAAGACGCTCGGCGAGCCTGCTGCGAACTTCGTCGAGTTCTTGGCCAAGTCACGGACTGTCGTTGCTGGGACGTTGGTCGGCATCGGTCGTAGGGCGGCCGGCGTTATCCAGAACATGTACGACTGGGTGGTCATCGACGAGGCTGGCCGTGCTGCTCCGAGTGAGTTGGCCGTCGCGATGCAAACTGGACGGCGCATCTTGCTGGTGGGCGACCACAAGCAGCTGCCACCAACGTTCGAACAAGAGGTGCGCGAGACGGTGTCTAGGAAGCTCGGCTACGCGCCTGACTCCCGAGCGTTTGCCAGTGACTTCGAACGTGTTTTTGACTCCACGTATGGGCTGACAGTCGGCGCTTCGCTGAAGGAGCAGTACCGCATGGCTCCCACCATCGGAGAGCTGGTATCGGAAGTCTTTTACGGCAGCCGCCTTGCGACGGGCCGCGGTCCCTCCTGGCTGGACACCAGTCTGCTCCCAGTGCAACTGCGTCACGAGGTCTGCTGGGTGGATACCTCAACGCTTGGGCGCAGCGCCTTTGAGAGTGCCTCGCCAGACCGCATCGATTGTTGGAACGACGCCGAAGCTGGCGTGGTCATGGGTGTGCTTCGTGCCCTGTTGCAAAACCAGGGGCTGGTTCGGGCGTTGAAGGAGGGACTTCAACCCGGTGACCCCATCGTGGGCGTCATCTGCATGTACTCGAAGCAGCGCGAGGTGCTGAATCGCCTCAAAAGCGAGGCCCGCTGGATTCCGGCAGACCTTCGGCGACTGGTCAAGGTCGACACCGTCGACAGCTACCAAGGCAAGGAGAACCGCATCGTCATCCTGTCGACGGTTCGCAACAACGCCCAGCAGACCCCAGGCTTCTTGCGGAGCCCGAATCGCATCAACGTGGCCATGTCGCGTGCGATGGAACGCCTCGTGGTCGTCGGCGCTGCGCCCATGTGGAGAGGCAAAAACGAGGGGACACCGTTGGGGCAGGTTCTGAAGAAGATTGAGTCGCTGTGTGCAGCCGACCGGGCCACCATCGCCAAGGCTCAGGAGTTCCGCGCATGAGCATCGACCATATCCCCTTCAACAGAATCACCTTCGCTCTGCCAGTGCAGCCGTTCAAGGTGACCGCGTTCATCTCCACGCAGGAACGCCTGCCCGCGGTCACCGAGTTCGTGTTGCGGCTTCTGCACACCTGCGGGCGCGTGTCGTTGGCCGGCTTCCGGGATTACTTCGGGTTCTCCGAGGCTGAAGCGCTTTCTGTCATCGAGTCACTGGACCGGCAAGGCTACGTCACGTTGTCCGAAGACCAGCTGACGCTCAGTGAAGAGATGCGGCAACGCTTTGAGACATCGCCCGACGATTGCCCATGGGTGACCAAGCTGAAGCGCCGCACGGATGTCGTTCCGTTCGACTTGTTGACGTTTTCAATGCTTGGGCGAGCCGACTTTGCGTTCGCCTCGGCGAACTGGGTGAAGCTGAACCCGCCAGCTGAGCTCGTCGGCAACAGTCTGGAAAAGGCTCGTCATGCGTACCGGGAGAGCTTCGTCCGAATCGAGCGTGAGACGGCGCGGTCACGTGGCGAGGAGCGAGAGCGGTCCTATGGCGTCCACTCGATTGAAAGCGTTGAAGCTCGGAAACCAGGTTTTGTGCCGCTGACCGTGAGTCTGGAGGTTGATGCGAAGAACGCAGTGACGGCTAGGCTGCCGAACGAGTTCGAAGCGGGGGCCAGCCTGGAGCTGCTGACGGAGTTCAGGGAGCGCGTTGCGGCTTCTTTGGAGAGCCACGCTCAAGTTGGCGAGGACGGCGTGCAAGAGTTCCTCGCGTTGTTCGAGCTCGACTTCCTTCGTCCATACGCACTGGAGGCCGACCTGAACGCACACAAGCTGGCCACGGACATCGAACGTGGTTTGAGCGCTCCAGCAGGGATTCAGCCGCTTTTCGGCGGCGTGTATCTCAAGAGGAATCGCGACGCGGTCCTGAGCCACATTCATGAGGCGCGAGGTGGGCACAAGGGGCAGCCAAGCTTCCAGAGCTCACTCGGTTGGCTCGCACCGGACTACGCGCTGTGGGGTCGCGGCGATGATTTCAAGCAGTCCGTGGACGCCTTTCGGAAGGCCATCCGGAGCATCGGCAAGGGTGATGACCTGTACGTGTTCGACAGAGCGGAGGAGCGCCAAGAGGCAGCCGTGAGAAGCATGTATACCGGTACAGGCCTGGTCGAACTCCACCTCATGCGGCCGCCACCCGCTTCGTCAGCACGCTGGCATGCTTCCCTCGAACTGATGCTGTATCCCGGGAGGTTCGCAGTGGTGCTACTTCACGCGGCGCTGCCCTCGTCGCCCGGTGCGCGCGTGCCCTTCGGATTCATTTCGACCCGTCCGAAGCACTTGCGACTGGTCCATCAGCTCATGCTCGATGCCGGAAACGGAAACCGTTACGCCGGGCGTTGGAGTCCAGGCCGCGATAGTGGCCCAAGTCGGCCGCAGACCCTTTTCGCCGCGTGTTCCTTCCTCGCGTATTCAGACATCCAGCTGTCGTCTACCCCATGACGGGTCTCAAATGAATCTCAAGTCGAAACTCGCCGAGGCGCTGCAGGCTGCGGCCAAGGTCAATCGGTCTCTGATGACCGCTCCTGCTGCGGTACTTTGGCCCGACCCTGACCGTCAGTGGCAGAAGGTCATCCCATCGCTTGCCGAGTGTGTTCCTGGTCTATTGACCTTGGGGGACTACGAGCCGGAGGCGAATCGAGGCCCAAGCATCTGGCTGAAGGCCGTTGTCGGCGGTGCGATACCGTTGCTCAAGCCCGGAGCGCTTCCCGTCATCTACTTGCCCGGCATCAGCAAAGCCGACCTGAGGGCCATCGAGTCATGTCCACGGGACCTGCAGCCGCTTGCAGAGTTGCAGTATCGCGGGACGTTCTGGGCTCAGGTGAACGGAAAGGACTGGACCGTCAACGCCTTCCTGACGTCCAAGGCTGGTGGCCTCGGGCTGGACGTCGCTCAAGACAAGGCGACCCAGGAGGCGTTGACCCAGGTACTCAATGCCGGCGTGCTGATGGAGACTGCGGTGGCGGACCTCCAGGGGCGCTCCATCAACTCGGAATGGTTGCTCAGCCTGTTGGCACCGAACCCCACCCGCGACCTACTGCTGTGGATGAACGAACCGTCTGTTGTTCAGCGTCAGTGGGGTGATGTTCTTTGGAGCGTTTTCATCAAGCGCTGCAGGTCCGACTTCGGCTTCGACCCGGTGGCCGATGGGGTGCTGGTGGCCGCCGAGCGCCTGGCCAAGGGGGAAGGCAAATGGGTTGCAGTCGCCGTGCTGTACCGCGACTCGTTCGCCTGCTTCCCGAACGTGTACCCGCTGCTGGCGAAGGTCCAGCCGCCGCAGATGGGCCTGTTCCCAGACCAGGAACTGCTGGCCGGCTACCCGCAGGCCAACGAGGAATGCGAAAACGCCCTGCGCTACGCCTTGGCAGCCTGCGCGAGCATGGACGCGGCCCAGGCGCGTACAGCGGTTGCTACCGCAGAGAAGGAGCACGGGCAGCGTCGAGGCTGGCTGTGGTCGCGCATGGGGCGCTCGCCGTTGGCTGCCGCACTCGAGCATTTGGCAGAAGTTGCCCAGCGAAGCGCGGTTCTCCCAATCGGACAAACACCAGCGGAGCTGGCGGCCAGCTACCAGCAGTCGGGATGGCAGGTCGACCAGGCGGCACTGAAAGCACTCGGCTGCGTCCAGGCAAAGAGCGATGCTGAACCCGTTGGCGCGGCCTTGCGTGCGATGTACCTGCCCTGGCTCGAGGAATCTGCCAGGAGGCTGCAGGAAGCGGTCAAAGACACTGGTGGCTTGAAGGCGCTGTCGAGTCCGAACAACGGAACGCTCACGGAGGGGACATGCACGGTTTTTGTCGACGGCCTGCGGTACGACGTTGCCCGACTGCTGGAGCAGCGCCTTTTGCCGCTTGGCAAAGCCAGCGTTGAGGCCAACTGGACCAGCATGCCCTCGGTTACAGCTTCCGGAAAGGCGTGGTGCTCGCCGGTGGCAGGTTTCATCGCCGGCACAGCAGACGATGTTGACTTCGAGCCCAGGGTGGCCGCCGACGGCAAGCCGCTCTCGGCTCACAATTTTCGGAAACTGCTGAGCGAACAAGGTGTCTCGCCTCTTGAGAAGCACGAGACCGGGGACCCACAGGGCCGAGCATGGACCGAAGCCGGCGACCTCGACCACTACGGGCACGAGCACGGCGTACGCCTGGCTCGCGACATGACGACCCAGCTGGACCAGGTCGTCGAGCGCATCACCGAACTTGTCGATGCCGGCTGGAAACGCATCCGCGTCGTCACTGACCACGGTTGGTTGTTGCTCCCCGGGGGGCTTCCGAAGTCTGAATTGGCGAAGCACCAGGCCGAGACCCGCTGGGGTCGATGTGCTGTCCTCAAGGACAGCGCCCATGGCACGCCGCTGACCTTCGGCTGGGACTGGTGCAAGGATGTGCAGGTGGCCTACGCCCCTGGGGTGACCAACTTCATGGCCGGCGCAGACTATGCGCACGGCGGTATCAGCTTGCAAGAATGCCTCGTCCCTGTCTTGCAGCTGGAATGCGCCGGTACGGCTTCACCAGGTGCTGCCGTGACGATTCAGTCGGTCACATGGAAGGGCCTGCGGTGCACAGTGGTGGTGGCCGGTGCCTCGGTGGGCCAGCGGGTGGACATCCGCACCAAGGCGGCTTTGGCTTCCAGTTCGCTTGCAGCGAGCAAGCCCCTTGATGGTGGGAAGGCCAGCCTGGCGGTGGCCGATGACGAGCAAATGGGCGCAGCAGCCGTGGTGGTGGTGCTTGGGGCCGACGGCGAAGTCGTGCAGAAGCAGGCGACCACGGTGGGAGAAAAGTGACGATGCAACTCGACGAATTGGACCGAAAGGCTACGGCCGCTTACGAGGGCTACGTGGTTCGCAAGGACTTGGTGCGCACGTTCAGCCGCCAGTTTCCGGTGCCGACCTATGTGGTCGAGTTCCTGCTCGGCCGCTACTGCGCCACGACGGACGAAGCCGAAATCCAGGAAGGCCTGGACATCGTGCAGCGGCAGCTGGGCTCTCGCACCGTGAAAGCCGGCGAGGAAGAGCTATTCAAGGCCAGGGCCCGGGAATCGGGCTCCGTGAAAATCATCGACATCATCACGGCCAGGCTTGATTCCAAGACTGACTCCTACGTCGCCACCTTGCCCAGCTTGCGGTTGAACGAGGTTCGACTGACTCCAGAGATGGTGAAGGACAACGAGCGCATGCTGACCGGCGGCTTCTATGCCGAGGTCACCTTGGGCTACGACGCTTCCATCGCACAGGAGAAAGGTGGCCGCCCTTTCGGCGTCGATGCGTTGCGTGCCATCCAGCTTTCCAAACGCGAAGTCCTGGAAGCCCTGGCCAAGTGCCGCGAACAGTTCACGACAGCCGAGTGGCGCGACCTGCTGCTGCGCAGCGTCGGCTTCGAACCTGAAACGCTGCCCGAGCGGGCCAAGGATGCCCTGTTGCTGCGTATGGTCCCCTTCGTCGAGCGCAACTACAACCTGGTCGAGCTGGGGCCGCGTGGCACCGGCAAGTCGCACCTGTTCCAGCAGGTGTCGCCCTACGCGCACCTCATCTCCGGCGGCAAGGCCACCGTGGCCCGCATGTTCGTCAACAACGCCAGCGGCCAGCGGGGCCTGGTATGCCAGTACGACGTGGTGTGCTTCGACGAGGTGTCGGGTGTCTCCTTCGACCAGAAGGACGGCGTCAACATCATGAAGGGCTACATGGAGAGCGGCGAGTTCTCCCGTGGCAAGGAGAGCATCCGCGCTGACGGCTCCATCGTGCTGGTGGGCAACTTCGACGTGGACGTGGAGCACCAGCAGCGCATCGGACATCTGTTCGGCCCGTTGCCGCCCGAAATGCGTGACGACACGGCCTTCATGGACCGCATCCACTGCTTCCTGCCAGGCTGGGACGTGCCCAAGCTCAACCCGGGGCTGTTCACTCAGCATTTCGGCCTCGTCAGCGACTTCCTGTCCGAGTGCTTCACACAGCTGCGCAACCAAAGTCGCGTGTCCACCCTGCAGGGGCGGGTGTACTGGGGCGGAGCACTCTCCGGCCGAGACCTCAACGGCGTCAACAAGACCGTGAGTGGCCTGCTTAAGCTGCTGTACCCGAACGCGGACACGCCGGTCAGCGACGAGGACCTGGAATGGGCCGTGCGTCTGGCGCTGGAAGTGCGGCGGCGGGTCAAGGAACAACAGAAGCGCATCGGCGCGGCCGAGTTCCGCAACACGCACTTCAGCTACACGATGGGCGCTGAGGGCGTGGAGAAGTTCGTCAGTACACCCGAGCTGCAGAGCCAAGGCGGCATCGGCGACGAGCCATTGGAATGCGGCCAGATTTGGACGCTGAGCCCCGGCGGACAGGATGAGCACCCAGGGCTGTTCCGCCTTGAGGCCACAGAGGGGCCGGGCAGCGGCGTGCGGGTGCTCAACAACCCGGTTCCGGCCCCGTTCAAGGAATCGATTCGCTGCGCCGAGCAGAACCTTTACGCCCGCTCACAGCAGCTGGTTGGCGACCGGGACCCGCGGTCACACGAGTTCTCGGTGCAACTGCGAGGCTTCGACGCGGCCAAGTCCGGCGCCAAGACGGGCGTGGCTGCGCTCATCGCCCTGTCCAGCGCGTTGCTGAAGAAGTCGGTACGCGGTGGCTTGGTGGTTGCCGGTGAGGTGACGCTGGGCGGCACCATCGAGCCCATTCACAACGCCGTCACGCTGGCCGAAATCGCAGTCGAAAAGGGTGCCAAATCCCTGCTGCTCCCGGTCTCGTGCCGTCGGCAGTTGTTCGACCTGTCCGACGAGATGGCGACCAAGCTCGATATCGAGTTCTATCAGGACGGGCGGGATGCGTTGTTGAAGGCGCTGGCCGATTGACGCCGCTAATTTGCCGGATGGCCACCGTCAATGCTCACTGACTTTGCCATCGCCGATTCCACAACCCTCCAGTGCCTGCGAGGTGTTAGTGAAGTTGTGATTGGCGGCGACGCTCTTGCACTGGGCCCGCTGGTCGAGACATTGATGTTCCGGCGAAGGAGCATCAGTCCAAGTCTTCGCCTCAAGGTCTCAGTTCCGCCAGAAGTTGGGAGTGCGCTTCGTCAACTTCCGGCAGACCGAACCTGGAGCTTCAGGCAGTCTGGCGCAGTCGGTGTTTTGCGAGCACAACACGGGACGCCATCTGAGGCGGACGAACTGGAATCGCAGCGATTCCTGCTTGCACTCCTTCGCGCCGCCACCTCCGCAGGAATGCCCAGACCGGCGGCCCAAGCCATCGCCGGCGCGGCAGGCGAGCTCTTGGACAACATCACGCAGCACGCGGGCACAGGTGAAGACGCTCTCGCGGCCTTCAGTACGGAGGCCGGCTCGCTCTGGCTTTCTGTAGGTGATGCCGGGCAGGGCATGTTGCCCACGTACTCGAAGTACCCGGTTGTCACGTCAGCGAAGGATGCCCTGCAAATGGCCGTCGTGGAGCATCGTTCGTCTACTGGTGAACCTGAGAGAGGGCAGGGCTATCGAGACTTGCTGCGTGCGCTTGGCTCGCTTGACGCGTCTTTGCGAGTCCGAACCGGAGACGCGAGCTTGGAATGCGAAGGGGTGGCAGGCTCTCGCCCATGGGTTTCACGTGAACAGGTGCAACTGGTCGGCTGCGTTGTCAGTGCCCACCTGCGGTGGTAGAACTGGTGGCCTCAGGTCAAGCACTTGCTGGGGCGAAGGCGTCAGGGTCAAGCTTGATGAGTGGTACCGTCGCTCGGCGGCGCTGACTAGCCGCTTGAATAGTGCTCCGATGGGTGCTTCTGGACTACCCTGCCGGGGTCGATACCGTAGCACTTCATCTGCTCCGAACGTCGGCTCTTGGCGATGCATTGCCTTGAAGTAGGGCGTTGCATCCAGCCAAAGGACTTGTTCGAAGGACTTCTCTAGTCGATGGGCATGTTCCGCCGCACCCCGCACAGCGATGAGAAGCGGCCTTCCGACGCTGGCCCGGAGCTTCTCCAGGCGAGCAATGTAGCGGTCGGCATCTACTCCGAGCTTTGCGCCTGTCAGGAACTCAAATGCGATGGATGTCACTTCAGGCCGAGCCGCGATGAAGGCAGCCCAACGCTCGAAGTCGAAATCCGTTCGACCGTTGATGTGCAGGGCGGTTGGAAGTCCGGCCTCGTTCATCGAGTACCACATCCAGGCAATTCGCTTCATCGCATGCAAATTGTCCTGCCGCGGTGAGTCCAGGTAGAGACTGTAGTTCGGGGAGGTCGCGAAAATTGCTCCAGCTTCCTTCATGGCCTTGAAGGTCTCGCGAAGACCTGACAGGCCCCACGACCGTTCAACATAGCGGTCGTCCTCGATGCCAGTGAGCACCCAGCCAGTCTTGGCGACTACTCCGTGGTCACGCTTCAACTCTGCTGCTGTCTTAGCCCTTGTCTTGCGACCTCGTCCTGTGAGGGCTCGAGTCAGCGGGATGGCCGCGAAATCCAGCTCGACCGGCCGGCGCTGAGCGACCTGCCCCTCAAGAATGGTCACCATCGACGGCAACTTCGGGAGTTCCGGTGTCGCCTTCCGAGGAATGTTCTCCAGACCGAAGCCGCGAACTTCGCTGAACCTTCGCGCGAATGTCACTGGTCTCTTCGGGCAGACCAAATCGCACTTGGTGTCGTCGACGCACCTGCAGTGGTCCATGCAAGTGAGTAGGGTGGTGCCATTCGGCAAGTGCAATCCACCACAGGTGGTTTTGTCAGCACAGCCTTGGCAGCCGAGTAGTGGTTGCGCCGAACCGATGTCCTTGAGGAGCCACGCTCCATCGTGAGCTTCGCGCGGCAACATCGGTCAGACCTCGTACTCGATGTCGGTTACGCCGACTGCATCTAGGTTCTGGTAGACCCTCCCAGGCATGACTCCCTCATGCTGGTCCAGGACATCAAGTAGGCCGGGCGATGGCGCTTCCACTGTAGCCACCTGACAGATGTCCCTGGTGACGGCAACTCCGCCGTTCATCATTCTGCGGACGAGAACTTGGTCGCCTGGGCGAAGCACATGGCCAGCCTCGGTTGTCGCTCGAAATACCTCTCGCGCAGTGCCTCCGGACCCAGCGAACAGGTCCATGGTGCGGCCGAAAAACTGGCGGCTCCAGGCCTTGGTGTGCTGTTGGCGTTTGCTGCGGATGAAATCAACCCCCATACGTGAGACCCCCGATGACAGGTGAGTACAGCTTGCGTTTGCCTACCTTTCGTTCGCGAAGTAGGCCCAATGTGTGGAGCGAGACCAGACGATTGTTCCACGCAGTCACCACGCCAACCTCGTTAGCTAGCTGACTGACAGCTTGGGCGTCAGCCTCGCCGGCTTGCAGTACCAGGCGCAAGGTTTTGGCAACTTTCTCGTCCAGCTGCCCGCGGACTACAGGGCAGCTGAGTTGGCCACCTTTGAGTTCGGCTGCAACGTATGGCAGGTGCATGGCCTCGGCGACCAGGTCAGCCTCCGCCAAGGCGTCTTCAGACAGATTCCCGAGAACGAAGGCTGAGCCTTGGCAGGACGCAAGCGCTTGAATGCCTTGGATGAGCCGTCGAAGTGCGCTTCCGCCGAGCGCTTCAACCTCACGGAAGTCAAGGACGACCGGCTCACCTTGGACGTGGTCCAGGAGAGGCCCTTTGACGGCCTCTACACAGCGGTCGCCACCTGATACTCCGGTCAGGATAGACCGGCCCGTCAGGGCCTGAAGTTTGAGATGCTGCATTTCATTCACTCAGTCATGTGAGTGAGTGAAATATACATCCTCTGGTCCAGGAGTCAAGGCCCTACAGCAGAAGCCTGCAGTTCCGAAGGTGGCGGTGGGCCCCGGGCTCGCTCCGATACGGCAGGCCACCTTGGGCGTTGAGCACAAACCTGCCGACCCAGGGCCGATAGCGTGGGCATCGAAATGCAGGTGTTTGGCCCACGCTCCGCCTGAGCGAAAGATAGAGACATGACGTGAGCCACACCGGCAACACCCCAGAGCTGGACGCTCTCATGCTTGAGGGCGCCGAGAACCTCGAGGACCTGGGCGACTCCCGACTGCGCGAGTACGCGGTCTACGCGCTGAAGGATGAGGCGGGCCACGCCAAGCAGCAACTTGAAGGAGTTGGCTGCGATGGCTGGCGGCAGCCTGCCCGGACCCGCGAGCGCCACGCAGAGGTCCTTGCCCGCAACGAGGGCGCCGGACTGGTGCAGATGTTCATCGAAACGACAGAAAGCCTTGAGCGCGAGCTCAGGGTACGTGCGATACCGAACTGAAGCTCTCATTGAGCTTCTGCCGCCCTTCGCGGCGGCCATCGGGCAGAACGCGGCGGCCTAGCGCCGACGGCCCCCAGGGACCTCGTTGCTACAAGTTGTGCCATTCGTCCGTTCGCACTCCTTGTGATTTCTCCTCGGATACAAAAGCCCGTACCGACCATATCGGCACGAACTTGAGGCCTCTTGAGGGGCTGCTTGCGGGTGCCGAGAAATGGTCCACAAACAATTCTTGCGGTGCGCAGTCGAGCCCTCTGTACGTTGCAGCTACGACCGTTCGGCGGCTATAGTGGCACCCGTCGCAACGACAAGTTGATGGCTGAGGCTTAGTCAGACATCAAGCGAGCAGATGCTCGCAGCTCCAGGCCCATGGCCCTGTTGAGCACCGCAGCGAAAGCTGCCTTCCCCCCATGTGGAAGTACCGGCCGCAGTGACCTTCGAGGTCGCTTGCGTGGCGCCATGCGCCCCGGTTCTTTCACAATCTGCACGCAGCACATCCGCCGGCATCCCCGCTCGCACCGGACCCGGAGGCTCTGCTGTATCCGTTCTCTCGTACGGTCAACACGAGCGGCGGGCATAACCCCGCAGGAAATGGTCTCGAGGCGCCGAAAGGCCTCGGCAGGCGAAATCACCTGCATTCATCGAGGCGCACCGCCTCCCAGACACCTCCTGGGCTCCTCGCCCCGACCGGCCTCCGGCCGCTGTCCGCAGCCGGCCCGCAGCGCAGCGGCCTGGAGTTCAGTCGACACCATCGCGGCCAGTCCTCGAACTGGCTGCCCCAGGCCACACGGCCAAAGGAACAACACCATGAAGAACGAAACCTCGAACCCCCGAGGCAACACCGTCCGCTGGAGCGCCAACAAGCGCAGTTTCACCATCGACCTGCTCCCGGGCATGAATCTGGGCGACATCAAGGCCATGACCCAGAGAGCGGTCGACCAAGCCGACGCGCAGCGAGCGGAACGCCGGACGGCGGCGATGGCCCTGGCCAGTGTTCGGCATTGCCCCGTGCTCGTGATGGCGTTGGTCGCCCGCTCCATCCAGCGCGACGACAGCCTCGACCAGATGTGCCGGCTCATCGGCCTGCGCTACGGTCAGCTGCGCTTGCTGGTGGAGGGCAGCCACGACGTCGCCCGGCAATCCCCTGAGTTCTACCGAGCCTGCGCCACCTATCTGTCCTGCAGCACCTTGAGCATCGAGCTCCTGGCCGGACGCGTGGAGCGCGAAGACCTGGTGTCACCTGGCAGTCCAGATGACCAGCACTGGCAAACGGCCCGCGAGACGGCGGATGGCATCGCACTGCGTGCCTTGCAGACATTGGCCGATGTGAACAGTCGCCTGCCGGACCCCAAGGTGTCCTGCCTGCCCGAGTGGCTGAGCAAGGCGAACTGACCAACTCGGCCGCCGACCAACACTGCTGCTACGTTGGTCGGTTGACCCAGTTCAGGTGGGCTTTGATTGCCATCGGTGATGGTGCCCGCCACAATGAGAACACATTGACCGGCCCAATTCTGCGGCCGAGATAAGCAAGCCCCGGCGAACGCTGCGAGGCAAGCAAAGGACCGAGGCACCTGGCCTCGGTGGGGCAAGACCCCCGCGGGACCACCGACGGCATTGACCGTCGGTCGCGAGAACGCATCCACCCCCTTGCACCGTCACATCGACATTCTCGGCATTCGCCGGGAGGACGTTGCCAGACCAACCGACTCTCGGCCTCCCGAGGACGGTTCCTGACAGTCGAGCAAGGGGACGTTGTCAACAGCCCTACGCAGACGAGTCAACGAGCTCGGCTCGTGGGGCACCGCGCAAAGTCACCATGAAAAACTTTCCCTTCCCGAATCACCGCAACGCCGGCCTGCAGCCCGAGGATGCCCACATGCGCCAACGACTGTGCACGAAGGCGCTGCACGAATTGCACCTGCACGAGGAAACCACCGAGCCCAACACCTGGCAGGCACTGGTCAGCTGGGCCACGCTGAACCAAGACCTGGCAGACAGCCGGCGACCGACAACGCATGGCATCGATGGCCTGTACCTGCAGCATGAGGTTCTGCTCCCGAACGCTGAGGCCGCCGCGATGTTCCTGGCCACCGTTGCGATGCAGGAGCTGGCGCTTGAGCCCCAGCGTGTCGAGCAGCTCACCGAGACACTGCCTGACCACCGGGTGACGTTGGTGGGGTACTGCGACTGCAGCGCTCTGGAGCTGACGAGGCGCAGCTCTTCTCTCATCCTTGGTGCGCGGGCCTTGCTGGGCGGGTACGAAGGCTATGAAGAGGTCCAGGCTCCGCTGGTTGATGAGCCCGGGGTGATTCGCACCAATCTCATGCACTGCTTCACCCGGGACCTGAAGGCACCGGTGAAGCCACCTCGGCGGCTCAATGCGCTTGCCGAATGCATCCAAGATGCCGTGAAGATGCGTTCTGTGCTGGCACCGTGGGTGCTTTCGTGGACGGACGCCACGGCACAGGCAGGCGTATCTGACGGAGACCGCGTCGGACCGGGCCGCGATATCAACCTGGTGATTGCCCAGGACGCGCCCTGCGTAGACCACCTTGCCTGGCTGCTAGCCACCGTGCCGGACCTTCATGTCGCCGCTGAGACCCTCCGAAGCGCCGCTCACTACACCGGTAGGCGGCTGCCTCCGGGCCTCATCGAGCGCATGACGCCGCCGCTCGACGTCCGACAGGTCATGGCCGACCGCCTCTGCGCGCTTTGCGATGCCCTGGAGGACATGGCCTGTGACGCCAAGGCCGCGCGTGACGCGGTCATCCGCACGCTGCCTGGCAACCGAGCGGCGACCAGTCGGTCTGGGAAGGGCCTGAAGACCCTCTGAACCTCATCTGTGCCACCGAAGCCGGATTCGCCCTCGGTGGCTTGTGCCGAATTCAATCAACTTCGAACTGAGACATCTATCCATGAACACCCAAGTCACCGCCCCTGACATGAACGCTGCCGACGAAGTTCGGATTCGCCGTCGCTATGCAGAATGCATGCACTGCGGGTTCGAGCCCGCCGGCGAGGAACGCGGCGAGTACGGCATTGACATTGACGCATCCCTGCGTCGTGGAGCCCTGCTGTGGCACATCGGCGAGCGTCGTGGCACCACAGACAATGACCGCCGCAAGCCCTTCTCGTCCGGTTTCATCGCGGAGCAGGCAGCGCATCGCTACTTCATGCTCGTGGAGACGGCACTCGAGGGCCTCAAGGGTCGATTCACCGAGGGGGACTTCAACACCATCCTGAACGCGGAGTGCTCGCCCATCTGGAACTGGGACACGTGGAACTCGGTGGCGACCATGGTGGCCGACACCTTTGGCGTCGACTCGCTGGATGACCTGGAGGAGGACGGTCATCTTCGCGTGCTGCTCGAGAAGCTGCTGTCACTGACGCCGTTGGAGAACGCGGCCGTGGTGGACGTCTGCGAACGCGTCTGGCGTGGGCACGACAACCCGCTGTTTGGGGCGGGCAGCGAGCGCTAAGCCGTCGCGGTGACCTCGAAGGCCTGACGGCGGGAACTCCTGCCGTCAGGCCTTTCCCCTCGCGGGGTCAGGCACCTCTGAGCTCGTCAGTGCGGTCCTCCGCGGAAGGCGATACCGCAAGTGGGGTTCCGTCCTCGCACACCGGCTGCGGCGATTCGACCAACATCTGGTCGCGCGCAAGAAGCGCGGCGAGCTGCTCCTCCGCCGAGTCGCCGGCCGACCAGACGTCTGCGGCAGACTCCAGCGCGGCGTTGTACTCAGCCACCGTCGTCGGAGCGGCGACCCCTTCAACGGGCAATTCCGCGAAGGCCGCCCGCTCCTTGGGTGTCAGGCGTATCCGGTCTTTGTATCTCAGCATCGGCATGGTCCTCGTGGGGCGGATTGCCCGTCGGTTTGTGGTCTGGCGGTTTGCCGATGGCTGTCAGCGCTTGGCCCAGTTGTGGAGCATGTCCTGGGTGTTGGCCTCCACATCAAACTGCCTGTGGAATTTGCGCAAGTCATTGCCGCGCAGGAACTGCTTGTGCACCTCAAGCTTGGGAACAGCCGGGTCGACGACGACCTCGCCCTCAAAGGCGAAGAGCCCCAGCACGGCCTCCTTGCGGATGGTTGCCGTGATGAAGCCCGGAATCTCCTTCTTGGATTGGCAGTTCAACGTCGCGAAGCGCATGGGCTCTGTCATGTCCCGCGTCCAGGAGAAGCCGTCCTCGAAATGGTCGATGCCAGTCGACACACCACGGTAGACCGTGAGGGTCTCAGGCAGGCTGTCGTACAGCGCGTTCATGTCCTCGTCGTCGCTGGAGGACAAGTCCAGCAAAGTGTGCCGGTCTGCCGCCTGGAACATCTCCCGAACCTGTGCGGTCGTGAGGACGACGCAGGCCATCATGCCGCGCGCGCCCGATTGCCATGCGACCGACAGCACCGCAGCCCAGACCTTGCTCGATATCCGCCCAGCTTTGTATTCGGCCCACATGTACATCGCGTACTCGAAGGTCAGGACGATGTTGAACTTTTTCCACTCGAAGTAGGTGTTGAGGTACATGCTGAAGAAGTTGTCGACCTCTTCATCCCGCGCATAGGGAGCCAGGTTGCGCTCAAAGATTTCCAGCGCGTTGCCGTAGAGCGGTCGCGCCGGGTCGGCGATGCGCGCCAGCCAAGTGTCGGTCTCGATGGTCTCGGTCGTGTTCCGCAGGCGGCCGGTCTCCCGGTCGACGAGCGTGGCGCGGTAGGTGAATTTCAATGTCTGCTCCGTCGTGTTGTTCAGCGACGTGCAGGCCTGGTGATGGCAAGAGGGAGGACCCATGCACGCACCGGGCGCAACTACCTCGCCTCGTCGTTGGTATCGGCATCGAGCTGAACTACTTGAGGGGCGGGCGAGCCGTCAACGAGGCGCTCCTTCGTGTACCCTGTAGTCCGGTGCCCGTCGCGCGCCTTCCGTCCGCATCGGAGAAGCAGCCCCAGCGACATCCCTTGATGAATTGACCGACCAGACACCTCTTTGCAGGCGCTGGGCGAGCGGACCGTCTGCCTTGAGCCTGCCAGGAGAGCCCGTGTCTGAAGCACCCAAGTACACCCCGAGCCCGGCGTTCGACCGGGCTGCCCATGCCCTCGACCTCGCCGCCGAGTCCTTTTGGTTCAACCGGGAGCCGGCTGAGCAGGTCGAACGGTTGGAGGCGCGCATCAAGTTCGCCGCCAAGCTGCTGGCCAAGGCGGCCGACATTCCCCACAGCCGCGCGTTGGACGTGATGGCGCAGGCGCTGCGGTTTCCGTTCTGGCACCACCTGAGCGCCCACTTGGGCCGCGCTGCGGACTTCGCCCCTGGACCACTGCCTGCGGGCTGGCTGGATGCGCTGAGTACCGCCGTCCTGCTCGCGGCCAGGGCAGAAGCGGAGGTCACGATGCCTTCCGCACAGCTGGATGCGTTCGAGGCATTGGGCGAGATGCTGGCCATGCTGACCGATGCGCCCAAGCAGAAGGTGCTGGACAAAGTGTCCGCCGGGTTGTGCGCAGGTCGAAGCTGGCGCGAGGTGCGGCAGCGTAGCCCTCTGGACGCCAATGCACCGTTGTACCGATTCGCCGTCCACGAACTGGATGCCGAGGGCGGTCTGGGCGGCTGCTTCGAGGAAAGCCCAGCCTGCCGGCAGTTGGTCGAACAGCTCGACGACAACTGGCAGGGCTACGACGGGTTTCCCAAGGCACAGAAGAGGCGCGCCCGCGGCTGGGTAGAGGCCATCCTGGCCATGCAGCCCGGCTTCCTGGAAGCCAGCCTGGCCCTAGCCTGGATGCAGAAGAACGCTGGCGAGCCGCAGGCGTTGACCACCGCCAACGCAGCGGTTCGCCGAGCCGAGGCACTGATACCTAAGGGCTTCAAAGGACGCATCCTCTGGGGCCACCTGGGCAACCGCTTCTATCACCGGCTGCTTTGGCTCCAGCTCCGGCTGCACCACGAGCGAGGTGCTAGCGACGCCGCCGCACGGGTGGCGCGCAAAATGCTGCGGCTGAACCCCAACGACAACCTGGGCGTGCGCTACGCCCTGCCCTTTCTTCTGCTGGAGCAGGGCGAGGTGGCAGCCGCCAGGCGCTCGCTCAAGGCAATCTCAGACGAGTCCGGCCTGACCGCCGCCGCGACGCGGGCCTTCGTCGCCTTCGCAGAGGAAAGGCCCGCCGAGTTCCGGCTCGAGTTGGCCACGGCACTGTTCACGCTGCCGGTGCTGCGCGCCTTCCTGCTCAACGACAACAAGGCCTTGCCGGAGGGCGAGTCCGGCTACCGGCACATGCAGCCGGACATGGAAACCTTCGCCGAGCTGGCCTGGCCGAGCTACTGCATCCTGCCCGGCCTGCGCAAGGCTTGCCAAGCCTTCCTTGCCGAGCCCGAAGTCCAGGCCGCCGAGCGCGAGTTGGCGGCGTACTGGAAGGGATACTGGGAGGTCAGGCGGACCCCGGGTGCTGAGCGCCGGGGTTCGGCTGAAGGGTGGAGTCGCTTGCTCTCGGAATGCATCGACCGGACAGCGCCGACAGCTTCGAAGCGTAGGCCGGTGTAACCAGGGGCCCTTCGTGTGCCCACGTGAACGAGTTACGCGACAGGAATGTCGTAGAACACGACCCGGACGCTGGCCCCGTCGTCTTCCAAGGTGACTTCAATGGCTTGGTTGACGAGGTCGTCTCGTCCTTCCAATTGCTCGAGCGCGACCTGGAACAGTGCGCGCTGCAGGTCCAGGTCCATGCCGCCTGACGCGGCGCAGTTCAAGCAGACGAGCCCGGCATGAATGGGCTGCTTGGCATGCAACCCACCCGGTTCGTTGGGGCCTTCACCGCGGAAGTCCCTCGAGTTGTTCGTCACCAAGGTGTAGTCCTCGGCGATGACCAGAGTCATCAAGTGCCAGTCCTTCGTGCCGGCCAAGCCGCGGTTGCGAACGCAAGTCGACTCGATGAACCCGGCTGCATGCGCATCATCGACCAGCGTTGGTGAGAGGCACTCGTCAATCAGAAACTTGATGGGCATGTCCGCGCAAGGTCACCATGTCGACAACATGAATGGCCGCACGAAAGCGGCCTGGCGCTATTGCAGGGGAGGGCGCTTCTCAAGTTGACGCAGCTCGGACGCGAGGGAGCCTGACGACTTTCGTCTCGCGCACCTTCCAATCCGGGTGGGTGTCTCCCAGGCTGCGCCGGCGGCCGCGGCGTGGGTGCACGAGTTGGTAGACCTTGGCAGCTTCCACGAGTCTGGGCGTCACGAATGGGTACGAGTCGCGGACTCTCTCCATCGAGATGCCCTTGTCCAGGGAGGCAGTCACCATGTCGATGGGTACTCGGGTGCCAGCGAACACTGGCAAGCCACCCATGATGTCGTCTGAGGCCTGGATGGCGGCCTCGGCCTCATCGACTGTGCGAGCACGCTTCATGGCGTTCTCGACGAACGAGGAGACATCCACGACCTGACCAAACTGCACGTTGACCAGCCAGTCGGCCTGCTTGAGTGCTTCCTGCAGTGCCAAGATGTGGTCCCGATTGCGCCGGGCGACCACGCGCTCGGTCAACTCTGCCACCACACGACGACGCAGCGGTGCGGCATAGATGCCGTCGGTGACGAAGTAGAAGTGCGCAAACGCCGACGCCAGTCGAGCGAAGCGCCGGCCGTCATCTGCGCGCACCAGCGCAGCGGGCACGAGGTGCTCGTCAAACACGCGGTTCATGTCGCGGTCGGTCAGCTCAGCGATGTACGCGGCTTCCGCACTGGGGACGAAGACGGTCGAGGTCATGTCAAATACTCCGATGCATCGGAAGTATAGGCCGGCCAGCAGTTGAACTGCAACCTGACACTGATACCTGGGTGTGCCATTCCTGGCGCTCCGTCACCTGTCGTCGCCGCGAGCCGTAGCCAAGGCTTGAGCGTGACAAGGCACGTGCTCGAAGGGAAGCCGATGCCCCTGCTTGTTTTGTAGCTACGGGGTAGTCAAATGATGTAACAACGTCCTAAGTTGTTGATATTATTGGATATGCAAGTAATGCTGCATCATGGGCGTGTGCGGGGCGAGGTCGGAGGCGGTGTCGGCTTTCATGGGGCCGCGCATTATCTGGCCGCCAGAAAGCACAAGGCCCGCTTGCGCGGGCCTTGGATGTTCCCCATGAGCGTCGGTCAACCGACTGGCAATTCATGCGGAGGCGATCGCCCATCCGTTGGGATGGGCAGGGCTGCGGTCTCAGTCTTCCGACTTGAACACCAGCTTGACTTCGTGCGTCTGGGGCGCGCCGGTGCCTTCGAACTTCCACTGGCTCAGCGCGTCGACGGCGGCGCGGTCGAAGACGCGCTTGGGTTCGGCTTCCACCACGTCCACGTTGGACACCTTGCCGTCGCCGGCGATGGCAATCTTGGCGCGGACGCTGCCCGAGCTGATGTTCTTCTTGACGGCCTCGGCGGGGTACTCGGGCGCGACCTTCTTCAGAACCTTGGCATCGGCGTGGGCCAGGGAAGCGGCGGCAACGAGGGCGAGGGCGACAGCGGAACGAACAAACATCTGGATCTTTCGGGCGGGTTGACGGGTTGACAGAGCGACTCGTGATCGCGGTGCGGGGCGCATTCTGTCTGCCGCCGCCCCCGTGGATAAGGGGTCAAGGCGTGCCTTTGTCACGGTCGGGTCTGCGGGTTATTCCGTAGGTGTCGCGCCTGCGGAATTCGTCACGGCCGGACATGAAAAAGCCCTCGCGAGGAGGGCTGTTTTAGAGGAGCTGCAGGGTCAGACCGGTGCGTCGCCGGCGTCGTCCTTCTTGATGCGCACGGGGCCGCGCTTCTTGGCGGGTGCGGGCGTTGCGGCGGGCTTCGGTGCGTCAGCGCCGTTGCTGCCTTCCGCGGGGGCTGCCAGGTCTTCTTCCTTGATCACGCGGGTGTAGGGGGCCAGCGTCGTCACCAGTTGAGCGTAGATCTTGGGGTTGCCGGCCACCACTTCACGCTGGTGCAGGAAATCGGCCTCGCCCGTGAAGTTGCCGATCAGGCCACCGGCCTCGGTCACGATCAACGAGCCGGCCGCCAAGTCCCAGGGCTGCAGGCCGGTTTCAAAGAAGGCGTCGTAGTAGCCGGCGGCCACGTAGCAGAGGTCAAGTGCTGCGGCGCCCGGGCGGCGCAGGCCGGCGCACTGCTGCATCACTTCCTCGAACATCTTCACGTAGCGCTTGAAGTTGTCGCCGCGGCGGAAGGGGAAGCCGGTGCCGATCAGGGCGTCGCTCATGCGGGTGCGGCGCGACACGCGCAGGCGGCGGTCGTTCAGGAAGGCGCCGCGGCCCTTGCTGGCGTAGAAGAGGTCGTCGCGGGTGGGGTCGTACACCACGGCCTGCTGCACCACGCCGCGGTGGGCCAGCGCGATGGACACGCAGTACACGGGCATGCCGTGGATGAAGTTGGTGGTGCCGTCCAGCGGATCGATGATCCAGACGAATTCCGAGTGCTTGGCGCCGTGGGTGCGGCCGGACTCTTCGGCCAGGATGCCGTGGTCGGGATAGGCGCTCAGCAGCGTCTCGATGATCACCCCTTCTGCAGCGTGATCGACTTCGGTCACGAAGTCGTTCGGGCTCTTGGTGTTGATGCGCAGAGCCTCCAGATCCAGCGACGCGCGGTTGATGATGGCGCCGGCTGCGCGGGCCGCCTTGATGGCGACGTTGAGCATGGGATGGAGGGACGTTTGCTGCATGCGGGCACTCGCTGGGTGAAGAAGGGGCTGACGAAGGAAAAGAGCGGCCGAGGCCGCAGGGCCGCCCCGGATAATCGCGCGATTCTAGCCGCACACCCCGTAAAAACCCGTGGAATCCACACGCTTCATCCTGATCAACACCAGCCACGCAGGCAATGTGGGCGCCACGGCACGGGCGATGAAGGTGATGGGCTTTGCAGACCTGGTGCTGGTCGCGCCGCGGTTTGCCGACGTGTTGTGCCACGAGGAAGCGATCGCGATGGCCAGCGGCGCGGCCGACATCCTGGCGCGCGCCCGGGTGGTGGGCACGCTGGCGGAGGCGCTGGATGGGGTGGATTTCGTCTGCGCCACGGCCATGACGCCGCGCGACTTCGGCCCGCCCACGCATGAGCCGCGCGCGCTGTTCTCGGCATTGGCGGCGCGCCCGCAAGCGCCTCGACTGGCCTTGCTGTTCGGGTCCGAGCGCTACGGCATGAGCAACGAGGATGTGTACCGCAGCCATGCCGTGCTGAGCATTCCCACGCATCCGGAGTACGGGTCGCTTAATTTGTCGCAGGCGGTGCAGTTGCTGGCCTACGACTTGCGGCAAGCCCTCGGCGGCTTCGGCGTGCAGGCGCGCACGCCCGACGTCACCCGGGCGGACGCGCAGGCGGTGCAGGGGCTGCTGGAGCACCTGCAGGCGGCGCTGGTGGACATCGGGTTCCTGGACCCGCAAGCCCCGCGCAAGCTCATGCCGCGGCTCAATCAGCTCTTCAACCGGGCCGAGTTGACGCAGGAGGAAGTGCACATCCTGCGGGGCATTGCGCGGCAAATGCAGAAGCGGTCGTCCGGCGCCGAACCCTGAGTTGCAAAGGGCCGGTACCGAGCGGTGCCGCACTGCATCAAAATCGGCCGCATCGCGGGGTTGAGGCGTTGTGACCCCTGTTCTGACCTGCGGCCGGACGTGCGCGTGTTCAACCGTTTGTTCCACCTTCTCGCATCGCTGAACCCGGTTCGGTGGCGGCATCGCCTCACCGTGGCGGGGGCGTGCCTGCTTTGGGCCGGCATCGCGACCTTGCACGCAGGAGATGCCGCAGCTGCGCCGGAGCGGCGTTGGTCGAACCTCGCCGACGTCACCTTTCAGCACCTTGGCCAAGACCAAGGCCTGCCGAATGCGATTGCCACGGCCGTGGCCGAAGACGGGCAGGGCTTTCTCTGGGTGGGCACGCTGGGCGGCCTGGCGCGTTGGGATGGCTACCGCTTCAAGGTTTACAAGGGCTCGCCCGGGCAGCCCGGCGGCCTGCCGGACAACTACGTGCAGTCGCTGTTCGGAGACGCCGCGGGGCGGCTGTGGGTGGGCACCAGCGCGGCCGGGTTGCTGCGGTTTGACCCCGCCACCGACCGTTTCGTCCCCGTGCCGGTGGGCGGCGCCCAAGGCCTGAGCCATGTGAGCATCCGGCAACTGCTGGATGACGGGGCCGGCGGCTTGTGGGTCGTGACCGACGGCGGCCTGGATCACCTGGACCCCTCCACCGGCCGCATCGAACGGGCCAGCGCGCCGGGAGGCTGGGCGGCGACGGCCGGCGCGCCGGTGTGGACCGCCCTGCGGGACCGGCGTGGGCAAATCTGGCTGGGGACGGCCGCTGGCCTGTTCCGCCGGCCGGCTGCGGGCGGGCCGATTGAGGCGGTGCCGCTGGTGCCGGGGCGGGTGGTGCAGCCGCTGGCGCTGACCGAAGACAGCGCCGGCCGAATCTGGGCGGGCGCGCGGCACGAAGGTGTGTTCCTGCTGGGCGATGGCGGCCGCGCTGGCGCGGTGGCCGTCCGCGAGTCCCAGGTCGCCGAGAAAGACGACTTGTTGCTCAACAGCGAGATCACGCGGTTGCTGGAGGTGCAGCCGGGCGAGATGTGGGTGTCGACGTTGGGGCAGGGCGCGGTGGCGGTGGACACGGCCACGCTGGACACGCGCCGGCTGCGCCACGTGCCGGCCTGGCCCGTGAGCCTGGCGGACAACGCGGTGCGCACCCTCTACCGGGATCGGGCTGGGCAGATCTGGGTGGCGTCCAACCGCGGGCTCAGCCGGTACGACCCCCGGCAAGACGGCGTGCTCACGCGGCTGGGCGTCAGCACGGACATGCGCGATGCGCTGGATTCGCGCTTCCTGAGTGGCGAAATCAGCTGGATCTTGCCGATGCCCGAAGGGCGGGTGTGGCTGGCCACGCACGTGAGTGGCGTGGATGTGCTGGACGACACCGGCCGCCGGGTGGGCGGCATCCGGCCGGATGCGAGCGCGCCCACTGCGGCCTTGCCGCCCGACATGGTGCTGGGCATGGCCCGCGTGCCGGACGGCTCCGTCTACATCGCCACCAAGCGCGGGCTGTACCGCGCCGATGCGCAGGCCCGGTCGGTGCAGCGGGTGACGCTGCAAGGGCGCGATCCGACCGCGTCGACCTGGACCTTGCTGGCCGACGGTGCCACGCTGTGGGTTGGCGGCCAGTTCGACGGCCTGTGGCGGCTGGATTGGGCGACCGGCCGCAGTGAGCCGGTGCGCCCCGCGCCTCCCGGATTCACCGACGAACGCATCATGGTGCTCGCCCGAGGCGAGGCCGGGCCGCTGTGGGTGGGCACGCGCAACGGGTTGAACCGGTTTGATACGGCGAGTGGCGCGGTCGAGCAGTTCCCCGCCGGAGTCGGCCAGGCGCGCGGCCTGTCTGCCGGGTTCGTGACCGCCTTGCTGCCCGACGGGCGGGATCGGCTTTGGGTGGGCACGTACGGCGGGGGGATCGACGTGGTGTCGACCGCGCCGGGCGGTGCCGTGCAGCACCGCATCGGCCGGCCGCAGGGCCTGCCGGATGCAACGGTGAACGCCTTGTTGCTGGACTTGCAGGGCCAAGTCTGGGCCAGCACGGACGATGGCTTGGCGCGCATCGATTCGCAGTCCTTGGCCGTGCGCACGTTCCGCCGTGCCGAAGGCGTGGTGTTCCCGACCTACTGGACCGGCTCGGCCGCGCGAACCGAGCGCGGCGACCTGCTGTTCGGCGGCTCAGGCGGCATGACCGTGGTGCGGCCCGAGCGGCTGCGCAGCTGGGATCAGAAGCCAACCGTGCTGGTGAGCGAGGTGCTGATCGGCGGGCGCCCCGTCTCGCCAGCGACCTTGGGCGGGTTGGAGGTGCCAGCCGGCGCCAACAGCTTGTCCGTCGAATTTGCGTCCAGCGACTTTTCAGCGCCCGACCGCAACCAATACGCCTACCGGTTGGAAGGCTACGACGCCGACTGGCGTGTGGCCGAGCCGTCGCGCCGCCTGGCTTCCTACGCCAACCTGCAGCCGGGAACCTACACCTTGCGCCTGCGGGCGTCCAACCGCGATGGCGTCTGGGTCGAGCAGGACCTGCGCCTGCCGGTGCGCGTGCAGCCTGCGTGGTACCAGACCTGGTGGTTCCGCGCGGCCTTGGCGGTGGCCCTGGTGCTGGCATTGATGCAGGTGGTGGCCATGCGCACGCGGCTGCTGCAGCGGCGCCAAGGGCAGCTGGAACACAAGGTGCGCGAACGCACGGCTGAACTGCGCGCCTTGCATGAGGCCTTGCAGGAGAAGTCCGCCCAGCTGCAGCTCAGCAGCGTGACCGATCCGCTGACCGGCTTGCACAACCGGCGCTACCTCGTCGATCAGGTGGCGCCTGAACTGGTGGTGGGGCTGCGGCGCATGCAGGAGACGCTGGCTGCCGGCGGGCAGCCCGCCGAGGCCGACACCGTGTTCCTGCTGCTGGACATCGACGGATTCAAGCGCGTGAACGACCGGCACGGCCACGCGGCCGGGGACACGGTGCTGGTGCAGTTCGGCGCGCGGCTGCGCTCGGTGCTGCGCGAAACCGATGTGCTGGTGCGCTGGGGCGGCGAGGAGTTTCTGGCCGTGGCGCGCGGCACCGACCGTGCGCGCGCCGAAGAGCTCGCGGAGCGCATGCGCACCGTGGTGGCCGCCACGCCGTTCGAGCTGCCGGACGGGGCGCGAATGGACGTGACGTGTTCGGTGGGCTTCGCCTGCTTGCCTTTCGAGCCCGAGCGGCCGCTGGCCCGGCAGTGGCAGCAGGTGGTGAACCTGGCCGACTTGGGGCTTTACGCCGCCAAGCGCTCGGGCCGCAACGCCTGGGTGGGCGTGCACGCGGCCAGTGGCCGGGGGGCGCGGGGCGCCCGGGTGATTGGCGGCTTGGGCCTGAGCAGCAGCCGCGCGCTGGACGCCGTGCAGGCCGTCATCGAAGACGCCGCCGACGCCGAACTGGCCGCCGGTTGAGGCCTGCCGCGCGTTTGCCGCGACCTCAAGCGCTGCGGCTGGGCCGCTGGGCGGACTTCGGCCGGAAGGCCTTGCAGACCTCGTCGCGCGTTTCCAGGTAGGGGCCGCCGATCAGGTCGATGCAGTACGGCACAGCGGCAAAGATGCCGCTGGCCTGGGCGTGGCCGGCCAAGGTTTCGGCAATCGCCTTGGGCTGCCCGGGCAGGTTGATGATGAGCGCCTGCCCGCGGATCACCGCGACTTGGCGCGACAGGATGGCGGTCGGTACAAAGTGCAGCGAGATCTGCCGCATCTGCTCGCCAAAGCCCGGCATCACCCGGTCGGCCACGGCCAGCGTCGCCTCGGGCGTCACATCGCGCGGCGCGGGGCCGGTGCCGCCGGTCGTCAGCACCAGGTGGCAGCCGGCGTCATCCACCAACTCCACGAGTGCGGCCGAAATGCCGGCCTGCTCGTCTGGGATCAGGCGCGGTACGAACTCGATCGGGTTGCGCAGTGCGGAGCTGAGCCAGCTTTGCAGCGCGGGCAGGCCTTGATCGACATAAACGCCGGCCGATGCCCGATCGCTGATGGACACGATGCCGATGCGAACCGGCTCCGGCGTTGGCTCACTCATCGCCCACGGGCTCCGCGGCCTTGATGAACTGGAACAGCTCGCGGAAGGCGCGGCCGTTGCGCTTCTCCGGCTCGCCGGACGCGTCCTTGCGGGCGGCGCGCACCAGGCTGCGCAGTTGCTGGATGTCGACGTCCACATGCGCGCCCAGGAAGGCTTGCAGGGCGTCGTCGCTGGCCAGCAGCTGTTCGCGCCAGCGCTCGGACTGGTGCAGCCGCAGGCTGTCTTGCGCGTGGCCCAGCTTGAAGGCCGCAACGGCCTCGCGCACCGGCTCCGGGTCGATCTTGCGCATCAGCTTGCCGATGTATTGCATCTGGCGGCGGCGGCCCTCGAAGTTGGTGATCTTCTTGGCGGCCTTGAGCGCGTCGTACAGGATTTCCGGCAGCGCCAGGGGCTCCCAACGGCTCTCGGGCAGGGCCAGCAGGTCTTCGCCCAGCTTCTGCAGCGCGGTCATGTCGCGCTTCATCTGGGACTTGCTGGGGCGGTCGAAGCCGTCTTCGTCTTCGAAATCTTGGAGTTGGTCTTGCATCGGGGGCGGCTTTGGCGCGGGCCTATCATTGTCGCCCACTCGGTTTTCCTGTGCGCCGACCCGTTTCGGCGCGAGCTTCATGTCCCAGCCCCAAGACGGTTTCGCCTACAGCCCCGCCCAGTTCCAACAGTGGATCGAGGACGCTTTGTCCGAGGCCAAGAAGCTCGGGGCCAGCGACGCGGGTGCCGAGGTGTCGGAGGGCTGCGGCCTGTCGGTGTCGGCCCGGCTGGGCAAGCTGGAAAACGTCGAACGCAACCGCGACAAGTCGCTGGGCATTTCGGTGTACCTGGGCAAGCGCCGCGGCAATGCCAGCACGTCCGACTTCTCGCCCCAGGCCATTCGCGACACGGTGCGCGCGGCCTACGACATCGCCCGCTTCACGGCCGAAGACGACTTTGCCGGCCTGCCGGACGAGGCCGACCTGGCGCTGGACGCTGCGCAGCGGCCGGAGCTGGACTTGTTCCACCCCTGGGCGCTGGACGCGGCGCAGGCGGCCGACTTGGCGCTGCGTTGCGAAGCGGCCGCGCTGTCGGTGGACAAGCGCATCACCAACAGCGAGGGCGCTGGCGTGTCTGCCCAGCAGTCGCATTTCTGGATGGGCAACACGCGGGGCTTCCGCGGCGGATATGCCAGCTCGCGGCACTCGCTGTCGGTGGCGCCCATCGCCGGCCGCGGCAACGACATGCAGCGCGACGCTTGGTACACCTCCATGCGTGACGCGGCCGATCTGGCCTCGCCCGAGGCGGTGGGCCGCTATGCCGCCGAGCGCGCGCTGTCGCGCCTGAAGGCGCGCAAGGTGGCCACTGCCGAGGTGCCGGTGCTGTTCGAAAGCACGGTTGCCATCGGCCTGCTGGGCGCGCTGGTGCAGGCCACCAGCGGCGGCGCGCTGTACCGCCGCACCAGCTTCCTGCTGGACAGCCTGGGCCAGCCCGTGACGGCCGCGCATGTGGATGTGGCGGAGGACCCGCACGTTCGCAAGGGCAAGGGGAGTTCACCGTTCGACGACGAGGGCGTCGTCACCCGTGCCCGTTCGGTGGTGGACGGCGGCCTGCTGCAGGGCTATTTCCTGTCCAGCTACTCGGCGCGCAAGCTTGGCATGCAAACCACCGGCCATGCGGGCGGCTCGCACAACCTGCGCATGAGCAGCCGCGCAACCGCACCGGGCGATGACCTCACCACCATGATCCGCCGCCTCGGCCGCGGCCTGTTGGTGACCGAGCTGATGGGGCAGGGCGTCAACTACGTGACCGGCGACTACTCGCGCGGCGCCAGCGGCTACTGGGTGGAGAACGGCGAGATTGCCTACCCGGTTCATGAAGTGACCATTGCCGGCAACTTGAAGGACATGCTGCGCAACATCGTCGGCATCGGTGCCGACGAGTACACGATGGGCACCAAGACGGTCGGCTCCATCCTGGTCACCGGCATGAAGCTCGCCGGCAACTGACGGTCGCCGACCTATCATCGAACGCTGCCCCCAACCCCGATTTCCGGAGCCCTTCGCAGATGAACTTCCGTACGCTCAAGCCCGTGGCCCTGGTCATGGCCGCTGCCTTCGCCGCGGCCGCGCAGGCGGCTGACATCAAGCTCGGCGTGGCCGAGGCGCTGTCGGGCGGTGCCGCCCAATACGGGCAGAGCATCCGCGCCGGCTTCCAGCTCGCGGCGGACGAAATCAACGCGGCCGGCGGCATCAACGGCAACAAGCTGGTGCTGGTGATCGAAGATGAGCAGGGCAAGAAGGAAGAGGCGATCAACGCCTTCAAGAAGCTGATCTTCCAGGACAAGGTGCTGATGCTGTTCGGCCCCACGCTGTCCAACTCGGCCCAGGCCGCCGACCCGATCGCACAGGCGTCCAAGGTCGTGGTGTTCGGCACCTCCAACACGGCCGATGGCATCACCTCCATCGGCGACCACGTCTTCCGCAACTCGGTGACGGAGGCGGACGTGCTGCCGGTGACGCTGGCCACCGCGAGCAAGAAGCTCGGCATCAAAAAGGTGGCCGTGCTCTACGGCAACGACGACGTCTTCACCAAGAGCGGCTACGACAACTTCAAGAAGGCGCTGGACGCCCAGAAGATCGCCGTGACCACGACCGAGACCTTTGCCAAGGGCGATGTCGACTTCAAGGCCCAGCTCACCAAGATCAAGGCCACCAACCCCGACGCGCTGGTGCTGTCGGCCCTGATTGCCGAGGGTGCACCCATCATGGTGCAGGCCCGCCAACTGGGCCTGAACGTGCCGGTCATCGGCGGCAACGGCATGAATTCGGTCAAGGTGTTCGAGCTGGCCAAGGGCGCGTCGGACGGGTTGTGGATCGGCAGCCCCTGGTCCATCGAGAACCAGACCAAGGAAAACGGCTCGTTCATCGTGGCCTACACGCAGAAGTACAAGTCGGCGCCGGATCAGTTCGCCGCGCAGGCCTACGACGCGATGTACATCACCGCGCAGGCACTGAAGAAGGTCAAGCTCAGCGGTGACCTCGCGAAAGACCGCACCGCGCTGCGCAATGCGCTGCCCGAGGTGAAGTGGACCGGTGCCACCGGGGGCTTCAGCTTCCGCCGTGCACTGGACAAGGCCGGCAACCCGGCCGGCTACGACGCCGAGCAAACCGCCATCGTCAGCGCCACCAAGGGCGGGCGCTACGCCATCGAGAAGTAACGGCCACTTCAACGCCATCGGCCCGCGGCCTCCGTCGCGGGCCGCATCGTTTTCGGACCCTCACCGTGCTTGAACAGCAACTCTTCAATGCCCTGTCGCTTGGCAGCGTCTATGCGCTGTTCGCGCTCGGGTTCACGCTGGTGTTTGGCGTGCTGGGGGTGGTGAACCTCTCCCATGGTGCCGTCTTCATGGTGGGGGCGTACACCGCGCTGCAAGCCGTCACGCGGCTGCACCTGCCGCTCGCGGCGGCGCTGGGTGTGGCGTTTGTGGCGTCGGGCCTGCTGGGCCTGTTGATTGATCAAGCGGTGCTGCGCCCGCTGCGGGCGCGCAACGCGCCGCACCTGATCCCGATGATCGCCACCATCGGCCTGGCCATCGCGCTGAACAGCCTGGCCCAGGGTCTCTTCGGCGCCGAGAACCTGCGCTTCCCAGCGGAAGTGCTGCCGCAGGACACGCTCACCGTGGCGGGCTTGCATGTGACGGTGCTGGAGTTGGCCATCATTGCGCTGTCGTTCGGGCTGATGGCTGTGCTGCTGCTGGTGCTGCGGGGCACGCAGTTGGGCCGCGCATTGCGCGCCATTGCCGAGAGCCCGAAGGCTGCGGCGCTGCTGGGCATCAATGTCGGCGGCTTGTTCCTGCTGACCAGCTTCGTGGCCGCCGGCCTTGGGGGCGTGGCGGGCGTGTTGATTGGCCTGTATTCCAACGCGCTCTTTCCGCTGATGGGCCAGCCCATCCTGCACAAGGGCATCGCTGTGATCATTTTGGGCGGCATGGGTGACATCCGCGGCGCGATGCTGGCAGGGCTCTTCCTGGGCTTTGCCGAGGTGCTGTCGGTGGCCTACATCGGCTCGACGATGCGCGATGCGGTCGCCTTCGGCCTGCTGTTTGCCGTGCTGCTGCTGCGACCCAAGGGTCTGTTCGGCAGCGTCAATGAACGCAAGGTCTGACTGTCATGTTGGAGAGCTTCGACAGCTTTTGGGCGGTCTACAGCAACCTGGTGCTCACGCTGGGCACGAACTCGCTGCTGGCTCTGTCCATTTACCTCACCCTGTCCTGCGGCATGCTGGCCATGGCCAATGCGGCCTTCATGGGCATCGGTGCTTACGCCGCGTCGCTGCTGACGATGAATGCTGGTGCGCCGTTTCCGGTCGCGTTGGCGGGTGGCATGGCGGCCCCGGCCCTCGTGGCCTTCGTGATCGGCGGCCCGACCTTGCGCCTGTCGGGCGTCTACCTCGCGATGGCCACGCTGGCCTTCGGCGAGGTGGTGCGCATCTTCGTGCTCAACACCGAGGGCTGGACCGGCGGCGCGCTCGGCCTGAATGGCATTCCGCCGTTGACCCAGTGGTGGCATGTGACCCTGGCCCTGGCGCTGGCCTGCGGGGTGCTTGCGCTGATGCGCCGGTCCAAGGTCGGGCGGGCGTTTGAAGCGATCAAGCTCGACGAAACCGCCGCGGGCCTCATGGGCATCGACGTCAACGCCCACAAGCTGCTTGCCTTCGTGCTGGGGGCCATGCTGGCGGGTCTGGCGGGGGCGCTGAACGCGCATCTCACCTTCTTCATCGGGCCGAATGAATACGGGTTCGACCGTGGTGTGGAGATCCTCACGATGACCATCCTGGGCGGTATCCACGGCCTGATGGGCCCCATCTCCGGTGCGGTCATCCTCACCCTGCTGCCCGAGTTGCTGCGCAGCTTGGCGGACTTCCGCAACGTCGTGAACGGCCTGATCCTGGTCGCCATCGTGCTGTTCCTGCCGCGCGGCTTGTGGGACCCGGCGCGGGTGCGTGCGTGGTTGGGTCGGGGGCGCTGAGATGCTGAAGCTGCAATCCGTCTCGCGCCACTTCGGTGGCCTGAAAGTGCTGCAGGACGTCAGTTTCGATGTGCCGCAGGGCGGCATCTTCGGGCTGATCGGCCCCAACGGCGCGGGCAAGACGACGGTGGTGAACCTCGTGACCGGCCTGCTGCCACCGACCTCGGGCGACATCCTGTTCAACGGCGCCAGCCTGGTGGGCCGCAAGCCGCACCAGATCACGGCTGGCGGCATCGCGCGCACCTTCCAGAACATCCGCGTCTTCAAGGAGATGACGCTGCTGGAGAACGTGATCGTCGGCATGCACGGGCGCTTGGGCTACGGGCCAGGCGGTTGGCTGCTGCGGCTGCCCCGGTTTCGGGCTGCCGAGCGTGCGGCACGGGATCGGGCGCGGGAGCTGCTGTCGTGGATGAAGCTGGACCACAAAGCCGACGACATCGCCGACAACCTGAGCTACGGCGAGCAGCGCAAGCTGGAACTCGCCCGCGCACTCGCCACCGAGCCCAAGCTCTTGCTGCTCGACGAACCCGTGGCCGGCATGAACGGCGCCGAGAAAACCGAGCTGATGGCCGAAATCCGCAACATCCAGGCGCGCGGCTACACCATCTTCATGATTGAGCACGACATGCGCTTTGTGATGGGCTTGTGCGACCAGATCGCCGTGCTGAATTTCGGCCGCATCATTGCCCAGGGCGGGCCGGACGCGGTGCGCAACGATCCGCAGGTCATCGAGGCCTACCTGGGTCGCGACGACGAGGTGGCCGCATGAGCCTGCTCAGTGTTCGGGGGCTGACCGTCAACTACGGCCATGTCGAGGCGGTGCGTGGCATCGACTTCGACCTCGCGGCCGGGCAGATCACGACCTTGGTCGGGGCCAATGGGGCCGGCAAGTCGACGACGCTGATGGCGCTGTCGGGCCTGGTGAAGAAGGCCGCCGGGCAGGTGGTGTTCGACGGCCATGACATCTCGGCTGTGGCACCCCACCGCATCGTGGGCAGCGGCTTGGTGCAGGTGGCCGAGGGCCGGGCCACGCTCATGACCCTCACTGTGCGGGAGAACCTGGAACTGGGCGCCTACACCCGACGCGACGGCGCAGCCGCTCGCGCGCGAGACATCGACCATGTCTACAGCCTGTTTCCCCGGCTGGCCGAGCGGTCCACGCAATTGGCGGGCAGCCTCTCCGGCGGTGAACAGCAAATGTTGGCCATCGGCCGCGCCCTGATGGCCAAGCCGCGCCTGCTGCTGCTGGACGAGCCCTCCATGGGCCTGGCGCCGCTCATCGTGCAGGACATCTTCCGCACCTTGAAGGCCATCAACGCCGACGGGCTGACGATCTTTCTGGTCGAGCAGAACGTGAAGCAGGCGCTCAAGCTCGCCCAGCGCGCCTATGTGCTGGAGAACGGGCGCATCGTGCTGCAGGGCAGCGGCGCGGAATTGCTGGGCGACCCGCGCGTGCAGGCCGCCTACTTGGGGCACTGAGCCCGCAGGCTCAGCCCAGTTGCTGGGCTTGCAGGAACAGCCGCGTGGAGCGGGCGCCCGACCGGCAGAACGCCAGCATCGGGCGCGGCAGTTCCGCCAGCAGGTCCGCGAACGCGGCGATTTCCTCGGGCGACTGGTAGCCACCGGCCACGGGCAGATGGCGATACACCAAGCCTGCCGCGGTCGCGGCGGCTTCGATTTCGGCCGAGGTCGGTTGGCCCGGGCCGTGCTCGAAATCGGGGCGGTTGTTCACCACGCTCTTGAAGCCCAACGCTGCGGCTTCCGCCATGGCTTCGGGCGTGAGTTGCGGCGCGACGCAGACGTCGGGCGCCACGGCTTGCAGCGGCAGGCTCATGCGAGGCTCCTTACTTGGCCAGTGCGGCCTTCACGGCCGCGGACACGGTGCTCATCTCGGCCGTGTTGCCAAGGGCCGCCTTGGCCGCAGCCATGACCTTGCCCATGTCGCCCGGGCCGCTGGCGCCCAGTTCGGCCACGATGGCGGCCACCTTCTCGGCCACGGCTTCAGCCGACAGGCGCTCGGGCAGGTAGACCTGCAGCACGGCGAGTTCGGCGCTTTCCTTGGCGACGAGGTCGTCACGGCCGGCGGCGGCGAACTGGCTGATGGAGTCTTTGCGCTGCTTGATCAGTTTGTCGACGATGGCCACGAGGCCGGCGTCGTCCACCGTGATGCGCTCGTCCACTTCCTTCTGCTTCACGGCCGCCAGCAGGCCGCGGATGGTCAGCAGGCGGTCGCTTTCCTTGGCGCGCATGGCGGCCTTCATGTCTTCGGTGATGCGGTCTTTCAGGCTCATGGGAGGTCCGATTTCAAAAAACAAAAACCCGCGACAGCGTCCTGTGGCGGGTTTTGGAGTTCACCGGAACTGAGGGCTCCGGGTCGCGTCAGAGCCGATCAGTACAGCTTCTTGGGCAGCTGCATGCTGCGCACGCGCTTGTAGTGGCGCTTGACGGCGGCTGCCTTCTTGCGCTTGCGCTCAGCGGTGGGCTTCTCATAGAACTCGCGGGCGCGCAGTTCGGTCAGCAGGCCCAGCTTTTCGATGGTGCGCTTGAAGCGACGCAGAGCGACGTCGAACGGCTCGTTTTCCTTGACGCGGATGGTGGTCATGTAATTCCTTCAGATTGCGCTCGGTGTTCGCGGCTGAGGTTCAGCAGCAGGTTCCGGATTACTGCCTGGCCTTGAAAGGCTAGCGAATCGACGCGCGGGGTTTGCCAGCAAAGCCGAGGATTGTAGCCGGGAAATTGCTTGACTGCCAATATCTGTTCAAGCCAGCGCGGTCGTGGGCTTCAGCGCGTCGGCGCAGGCCGCACCGCTGGCCCAGGCCCACTGGAAGTTGTAGCCCCCCAGCCAGCCGGTCACGTCCACCACTTCGCCGATGAAATGCAGGCCTGGCACGCGGCGGCTTTCGAGCGTTTGGGAGCTCAAGTCCTGGGTGCTGACGCCGCCGCGCATCACCTCGGCCTTGCGCCAGCCTTCATCGCCGGTGGGGCGTTCGGTCCAGCCGTGCACCGCTTGGCCCAAGCGCTGCAAGTCGGCGTCGCGGCATTCCGCGAGCGGCTTGGTTGGGGGCAGATGCGTGCGCTCCAACCAGGCGGCGGCCAATCGCTGCGGCAGGTGTTGCGCCAGTTCGGTGCCCAGTTGCTTGCGTGACGCCGACTTGGCGTCGATCAAGGTTCGTGCGAGATCCGTGTCCGGCGCGAGATTGATTTGAAACTCGGGCGCGGCCGGGTCGAGGTAGCTGGAAATCTGAAGAATGGCCGGCCCGCTGAGTCCGCGGTGCGTGAACAGCAGGTCTTCCAGGAAACGCGTTCGGCGTTTCCCCGTGCCGCAGGACACCTCTACCGGCAGCGCCAACCCGGCCAAGGCTGTCAGTGGCGCCCAGGCCTCGGCGTCGAACGTGAGTGGCACCAGGGCGGGCCGGGGCGTGACGATGGCATGGCCCAGTTGCTGCGCCAGCCGCAGGCCCCAATCGCTTGCGCCGATCTTCGGGACCGGCAGCCCCCCGGTGGCGACCACCACTTGCGCGGCCTGCACGGTCCCGCGGCCGGTGTCCAGCTCGAAACCGCCACCAGCTTGGGGGCGCACCGCCGCAACGGTGCAGGGTTGCCAGCGCTCCACGCCGCCGGCGGCACATTCCTTCAGCAGCAGGTCGATGATTTGCTCGGCCGAGTCGTCACAAAACAATTGCCCTTTGTGCTTTTCATGGAACGCAATGCCGTAGCGCTGGACCAGTTTGATGAAGTCCTGCGGTGTGAATCGAGCCAGGGCGGAGCGGCAAAACGCCGGGTTCTCCGACAAGAAATTGCCGGGTCCGACCTCTCGGTTGGTGAAATTGCAGCGGCCGCCGCCAGAAATGCGAATCTTTTCGGCCACCTTGGGCGCGTGATCGATCAGCAGCACCCGCAGGCCACGCTGGCCTGCGCGCCCCGCGCAAAACAGCCCGGCGGCGCCAGCGCCCACGATGACGACGTCAAACTGCGGCATAAACCTCCCTTGATTCAGACGCCATTGTCGCGTTCGGTCGTTCTGAATCTCGTTAGCATTCCGTCCCAACAAGCTGTTGCGCCTCATTTCATGCCGAAAGGGAGGGGGCCCGGTTCGAGGGGGGAGGGGCGGGTTGCCCTGCGACACAACGCCCCACTACATTCCTTCTCAATCTGCGCCCACCGCCCATGGGCGTGACGGCGCCGCCCACAGAATCAAAGCGTTTTCATGGATTCCACCGCCACCCCTTCCGCGACCGAGCCCGCTGCTGGTGGTTTGGCGCATTGGCTGGCCTCGCACGCCGAGTTGGGCGGCGAGGCGCTGGCCGGTGTCGTGGCGCTGGTGGAGCGTCTGGGCAATCAGGTCGCCATCAAGGCGGCCGCCAGCGGGCGCTATGTGTTTGCCACGCCCGGCTTGGCGGAGCTGTTCGAGCAAGACGAAGTGACCGGCCGCACCGACGCCGAGCTGTTGCGCGCGGACGAGACCACGGCGCTGCGTCGGGTCGAGCAGACGGTGATGGCTCAACGCGGCCCGGTGGTCAGCGAGCACAAGCTGGACATCCACGGCCGGCGCCGGGAGTTCAGCGTCACGCGGCTGGCGCTGGGGGCGGATTTCTTGCTGTCGGTCTGGCACGAGCGCACGGAAGAGCGCCAGCGCGAAGCGCAGCTGCAACGGGCGTTGGCCCAGATCGAGCAGCAGCAAGCGGCGATGGAGCAGGTGCGCCGTGAGATGCAGCAGGGCAGCGGGCGCGACGAGGTGTCGGGCCTGTACCTGCGGGCGCAATTCGATGACCAGTTGCTGCGTGAAATTGACCTGTCGTCGCGCGAGCACCGCGAGTTCGCCCTGGTGGTGATCGCGCTGGACGCCTCTGAAGCCATGGAGCGCCTGGGCGACGCCGCCCAGCAGCGCTTGCTTGAAGGTGTGGGCCGCGTGCTGCGCGCCAACACCCGGGCGATGGACTCGGCCTGCCGTATCGGGCCGCAGCGCTTTGCGGTGCTGCTGTCCGGCGTGGGGCTGGCCACGGCCCATGCGCGCATGGAGCAGTTGCGCCGCCAGTGCGCGGCGCAAATCGTGGTGCTGAACGGGGAAGACCTCGGCTTGACCATCTCCATGGGCGTGTCCAGCTTCCCGCACACCGCATCGAAGCAAGACGACCTGATGTCCGCGAGCGAGGCCGCCGTGCTGGAAGCCCAGCGCCGCGGCGGTAATCAGGTGGTGCTGGCCTCCATCGCCTTCAGCTGACGGCGTACGCCAGGCGCCCTCGCGGCCGGGCGTGTGAACCGCCTGGGAGATCTCATCCCCGCTGCGTTTACCTTGGGGCACCGAGCCGCTTTCTACAATGGCTCGATGCCTGACACCGACGCCGTTTTGCCCTTTGTTCACCTGCGCATGCACACCGAGTTTTCGGTGGTGGATGGCACGCTCCGCACCGACGATGCGGCGGCCGCCGCGGCCAAGGACGGGCAGGTGGCGGCGGCCATCACCGACCTGGCCAACCTGTTCGGGGGCATCAAGTTTTATTCGGCCATGCGCAAGAAGGGTGTGCAGCCGATTCTGGGGGCGGACTGCTGGCTGGAAGCCGAGGCCACTGACAAACCGCCCACCCGGCTGCTGCTGCTGGTGCAGAACAAGCAAGGCTACCTGAACCTCAGCGAATTGCTGTCGCGCGCGTGGATCGACAACGTGCAGCGCAACCAGGCCTGCTTGAAGCTGGAGTGGCTGCAAGAGTTGGGCGAGGGGCTGATCTGCCTGTCGGGGGCTCAGCACGGCGGGCTGGGCCAAGCGCTGTTGCAGGGCGACACAGTGCGCGCCCGTGAGTGGGCGGAGCGGCTGTCGCGCCTGTTCCCGCAGCGCTTCTACATCGAGCTGCAGCGGGCCGGCCTGCCGGGCCAGGAAGCGCTGGTGCAGGCCAGTGTGCCGCTGGCGGCCGAACTGGGCCTGCCGGTGGTGGCCACGCACCCGATCCAGTTCCTGGGCGAAGAAGACTTCGAGGCCCACGAGGCGCGCGTGTGCGTGGCCGAGGGCGAGACGCTGGCCAACCCCAAGCGCATCAAGCGCTTCCTGCCGAGCCAGTACTTCAAGACGCAGGCCGAGATGCGGGCGTTGTTCAAGGACATCCCGAGCGCGATCGAGAACACGAGTGAAATCGCCCGGCGTTGCTCGCTGACCCTGGTGCTGGGCAAGCCGCAGTTGCCCAACTTCCCCACGCCGCTGCTGGAAGACGGCACGCCCATGCCGATGGAGCAGTACTTCCGGGAGCTGAGCCACGACGGCCTGAAGGACCGGCTGATCCACCTCTTCCCCAACGAGGAAGAGCGCGAACGCGAGCGGCCGCGCTACGTCGAGCGCCTGGACTTCGAGCTCAACACCATCATCAAGATGGGCTTCCCGGGCTACTTCCTGATCGTGTCGGACTTCATCCGCTGGGCCAAGGAAAACGGCTGCCCGGTGGGCCCCGGCCGGGGCTCGGGTGCCGGCTCGCTGGTGGCCTATGCGCTGCTCATCACCGACCTGGACCCGCTGCGCTACAACCTGCTGTTCGAGCGCTTCCTGAACCCTGAGCGCGTCTCGATGCCTGACTTCGACATCGACTTCTGCCAGGGCAACCGGGACCGCGTCATCGAGTACGTGAAGGACAAATACGGGCGCCCGGCCGTGAGCCAGATTGCCACCTTCGGCACCATGGCGGCCAAGGGGGCGCTGCGCGACATCGGCCGCGTGCTGGGCATGGGCTTCGGCCATGTGGACTCCATCGCCAAGCTGGTGCCGGCGCCGCCGGGCAAGACGGTCACGCTGGCCGAGTTGCCGCCGAACTTCGACCCCGAGAAGGCCAAGATGGTCTACGCCCGCCACGAGTCTCCGGAGATCGGCGAGCGTGAGAAGGCCGACGAGGAAGTGGCCGGCTTGCTGAAGATGGCCGCCCGCGTGGAGGGCACGGTGCGCTCCATCGGCATGCACGCCGGTGGCGTGTTGATCGCGCCGGGCAAGATCACCGACTTCTGCCCGCAGTACCAGCAGCCCGGCTCCACCAGCGCCGTCAGCCAGTACGACAAGGACGACGTGGAGGCCATCGGCCTGGTGAAGTTCGACTTCCTGGGTCTGGCCACGCTCACCATCTTGGAGTTGGCCAAGCATTTCATCGTGAGCCGCCACGAGGACCGCAAGGACTTCGACTGGGCCACCGTGGCGCTGGACGACCGCAAGACCTTCAAGCTCTTCGGCGACGGCCTGTCCGAGAGCGTGTTCCAGTTTGAATCGCCCGGCATGCAGCGTCTGCTGAAAGACGCCAAGCCCTCGCGCTTCGAGGACTTGATCGCGCTGGTGTCGCTGTACCGCCCGGGCCCGATGGATCTGATCCCGTCGTTCGTGGCCCGCAAGCACGGCAAGGAAGTCATCGAGTACCCGCACCCCTTGCTCGGGCAGGTGCTGGAAGAGACCTACGGCGTCTTCGTGTACCAAGAGCAGGTGATGCAGGCGGCCCAGGTGCTGGGCGGCTACAGCCTGGGTGGCGCGGACATGCTGCGCCGCGCCATGGGCAAGAAGAAGGCCGAAGAGATGGCCATGCACCGCGAGATCTTCCGCAAGGGCGCGGCCGAGAAGGGCATCGACCAGGCCAAGGCCGACGAAGTGTTCGACCTGATGGAGAAGTTCGCAGGCTACGGCTTCAACAAGTCGCACGCCGCCGCGTATGCGCTGCTGAGTTACCACACCGCGTGGCTCAAGGCGCACTACACGGCCGAGTTCTACGCGGCGAACATGACCATCGAAATGGACGACACCGACAAGCTCAAGGTGTTGCTCAACGACGCCAAGATCTTCGGCATCGAATTCCAGCCGCCCTGCGTGAACAAGGGGCAGTACCGCTTCGAACCCTTGTCCAACCGCCTGGTGAACTACGGCCTGGGCGCCATCAAGGGCACGGGGCGTGGCGCCATCGAGGCCATCATCGCGGCGCGCGAGGCGGGCGGGCCCTTCCTGAGCTTCTACGACTTCTGCCTGCGGGTGGACCGCAAGTCGGTCAACAAGCGCGTGGTGGAAGCGCTCATCAAGGCGGGCGCGTTCGACAGCCTCAACCCTGAGCGTTCCAAGCTGCTGGCCAGCGTGGCGCGCGGCTACACCCACGCGGAAACCACCGAAGCCAATGCCGACCAAGGCGGACTGTTCGACTTCGGCGACTCTCACGCCTCCAGCACGGCCGAGCCCGACCTGGTGCACGCCGAGCCGTGGAGCATCAAGGAGCGGCTGTCGCAGGAGAAAACCGCGATCGGCTACTACCTGTCGGGTCACCTGTTCGACCAGAGTGGGGCCGAGGTGCGGCGCATCGTGAAGCGCCAGATCGCTGACCTGGTGGATAGCCGGGAGCCCACCATGGTGGCTGGCATCGTCAGCGGCATGCGCATCATCAACGGCCAACGGGGCCGCGTGGGCATCTTCAAGCTGGACGACAAGAGCGATGCGATCGAGGCAGTGGCCAACGAGGAACTGCTCAACGCCAACAAGGAGTTGCTGGTCGAAGACGAGCTCATCATTGCCCAGGGCAAGGTGCAGAACGACCGTTTCTCCGGTGGCTTGCGCATGAACGTGCAGGCCGTGTGGAGCCTCGCTGCGGCGCGGGCGCGTTTCGGGCGCCACGTGTTGCTGACCGATGCCGGCTCGGCCGGCTTGATCGACGAACTGGTGCAACGCTTCCCGCCCCGCGTGGTGGAAACCGAAGAAGGCAACACCCGCAAGCTCGGCCTGCCGGTGCGGGTGGCGCTGCGTGTGGAGCCCACAGCCCAAAGCGTGGGCGCGCGCTGGCTGGTGGAGTTGGGCGAAGCCAGCCGGTTCTGGCCGGCCGACGATGCGCTCACCCGTTTGGGGGCCTCGGCTGAGGTGATCTACGAAGCCGGTTGAAGCCGGGGATCGGCGATGATTTCAGCCCCATGCTGCACGCCGTTCCCAAGCCCGTAGCCACCGGCGGTCGCACCCAGCCGGTGACCGGGTTGATCCTCACCGGGGGCGGTGCCCGTGCGGCCTACCAGGTGGGCGTGCTGGCGGCCATTGCGCAACTGCGCCGCGATGCCGGCGTGCAAGGTAACCCGTTCCCGGTCATCAGCGGCACCTCGGCCGGGGCCATCAATGCGTCGGCCCTGGCCTGCCATGCGGACGACTTCGACGGCGCGGTCGATGGCCTGCTGCACCTCTGGCAGGGGCTGCATGTGGACCACATCTACCGGGCCGACGCCTTCGAGGCCGTCAAGAGTGGCGCACGCTGGCTGTCCATGCTCAGCCTGGGGTGGGCGCTCGCGCGCTGGACGCGCAGCCGCCCCCGCAGCCTGCTGGACAACGACCCGCTGCGCAGCCTGCTGTCGCGCTACCTGAACATGGAGCGCATCGACGCCATGCTCAGCGACGGCCACTTGCGGGCCCTGGCCCTGACGGGCTCCAGCTACACCTCGGGCCAGCACGTCACGTTCTTCCAGACGCACCACCACGTCGTGCCCTGGCTGCGCGAGCAGCGCATGGCCGTGCAGGCGCGGCTGACCTTGAGCCACCTGATGGCGTCGTCGGCCATTCCGTTCATCTTCCCCGCGGAACTGCTGGACCTGGAGGGCATGACCGAATGGTTCGGCGACGGCTCCATGCGCCAGAGCGCACCGATCTCGCCGGCGGTGCACTTGGGCTCGGAGCGGGTGCTGGTGATTGGTGCAGGCCGGATGAAGGAACCCGAGGGGCGGCGCACGGGGGCGACCGATGTGCACCCCAGCATGGCGCAGATTGCGGGCCATGCCCTGTCCAACATCTTCCTGGATGCGCTGGCCGTGGATGTGGAGCGACTGCGCCGCATCAACCGCACGCTGGCCCTGTTGCCGCCCGAGGCGCGAGCCTCCACCGCGTTGCGCCCCATCGACCTGTTGGTCATCGCGCCCAGTCGGCGGCTGGACGACCTGGCCAGTGAACACCAGTCCAGCTTGCCGCAGTCGGTGCGCGCCATGTTGCGTGCGTTTGGCGTGAGCGGGCAAGGCAAGGCCATGAGCGGCTCGGCCCTGGTGAGCTACCTGCTGTTCGAGCCCAGCTTCATTGGCGAATTGATCCACCTGGGCATGAGCGACACGCTGGCCAAGCGCGCCGAAGTGCAGCGCTTTTTCGGCTGGCCGGCGCGGGCGCCGCAGATGGACCCGGCGCTGCTGCGCCGCAGCCGCTCAGCCGGTTTCGCGGCCGGCTGCTGAGGGGTAGGGCAGGCCGCCCACCCGCAAGCCGGCGGCGGACAACTTCCGTGCGGCCGCGGCCTTGATGCCGGGCACCCGCTGCATCAGGTCTGCCCAATCGGCGAACGGGCGCGCTGCCATCAGCTTGTGCGCCAAGGCCGGGCCCACCCCGGGCACCGACTCCAGCGCAGCCCGCGACGCGCGGTTCACCTCGACCTCATCCGGCTGCGCCCCTGCAGGGCAGGCCATGGCCGCCAGCAGCGCCATGGGCAGCAGGCGGCGCTTCACGGCGGCTGCCCCTCAGACCTCGCCCGCCTGGGCCCGCACCATGCCGGCATAGGCCCCGTCACGCGCCATCAACTCGGCGTGGGTGCCGCTCTCCAGCACGCGGCCGCTGCCCAGCACGTGGATGGCGTCGGCGTCGCGGATGGTGGACAGCCGGTGGGCGATAACGATCAGCGTCTTGTGGCCTGTCCAGGCGCTCAAGGCCTGCTGCACGGCGCGCTCGCTCTCGGTGTCCAGCGCCGACGTGGCCTCGTCAAAGATCCAGATGGGGGCTTCCTTGTACAGCGCGCGGGCAATCGCCAGGCGTTGGCGCTGGCCGCCGGACAGCTTGCTGCCGTTGGCGCCCACGGCGGTGTTCACGCCATCGGGCAAGGTCTGCACGAAGTCCCACAGGTGGGCGGCTCGTAAGGCGGCTTCCAGCCGCGCTTCGTCACGGGGCTGGGCATAGGCGATGTTGTGGGCCACCGAGTCGTCGAACAGCACGATGTCTTGCGACACCACCGCGAACTGGCGGCGCAGTGACAGGCGGCTGAGTTCCTCCATGTTGCGGCCGTCCAGCAACACCGCCCCGCTGTCTGGCCGGCCGAAGCCGAGCAGCAGGTGCACGATGGAACTCTTGCCCGCGCCGGAGGCGCCCACCAGCGCGGTGGTCTTGCCCGCGGGGAAGTGCAGGTTCAGGCCGTCCAGCGCGGGTTGGCTGGCGCCGGGGTAGGTCAGCCGCACGTCTTGCATCACCAGGTCGCCCTGGGCCGGTTGGGGCAGTTCATGCGGGCCGCCGTCGGACTCCTTGGTCTCGTCCATCAGCTCGAAGCAGCCCTTGGCAATCACGGTGGCGCGGGTCAGCGGCGCGGCCAGGTCGGAGAGGTGGCGCAGGCGCGAGGTGAGCAGCATGAGCGCTGCGATGAACTCGGCAAACGCCTGAACCCCCGTGCCTTCGCCCCGTGCCTGCCAGAGTGCGATGCAGATGATGAACGACAGGCCCACGCTGGCCACCAGCTGCGACAGCGGCTGCGACAAGGCACCCGCGGTCACGGTCTTCATGGTGTTGCGGCGCACGTCATCGGACACCGCCTGGAAGCGATCGCGCTCGTGGCGTTCGGCGCCAAACTGCCGCACCACCCGCCAAGCGCGGGCCAGGTCGTCCACCTTGTTCACCAGCAGCAGCTGCGCGTCGTAGGAGCGTGACGCCATCAAGCGCACGCGCTGGTTGACCTTCTTCATCACCACGGCCATCAGTGGCGTGACGACCAATGCCAGCAGGGTGAGCTTCCAGTTCAACACAAAGAGGTACACCAGGATGGCCGCGGCGGGCAGCCCGTCGCGCAGCACGCTCATGCCCACATCGCCCACCAGCTGCAAGATCTGCTGCGGGTCGTTCACCACTTTGCTGACGGCCGTGCCGGGCTGAACGCGGGTGTAGACCTGTGCGTCCAGGCGCAGCAAAGCGTTGACGAGCGCGGTGCGGAAGTCCATCACGCTGCGCGTGAGCGTCCAGTTGAAGAGGTACTGCCCGGCGAAGCTGAACAGACCGCGGAAGACGTACAGCCCGATGAGTGTGACCGGCACCATCCAGAGCGGGAAGGCATCTTTCTGGAAGCCCTCGCCGAAGGCGTAGCCAATCAGCTTGGGCAGCATGGGCTCGGTGGCAGCCGCCCCGATGTAGGCAACGATGGTGAGCACGGCGCCCCAGCGGTGGGGGTAGACGAAGCGGCCCAGGCGGCGCATGACCGTTGGAGTGGCGGAGGCGTTGGTGTCAGGCGACATGGGGCCGGATTGTCCCTCCTACACTGCCGCCCCATGCCGAGCCCGCTGCCGCCTGTTGACCGTATCAAGGTCGTCCATTTCGTCACCGGCGGGTTCTCGGGGGCTACCCAGGTGGCGGTGGACCTCTGCCTTTCGGCGCTGCAGGGCGAGCGGTTCTGGCCCATCCTGATCCTGCGGCGCAAAGCCCACACGCCGATGGACCGCGTGCAAGCTTTGCGTGCCGCCGGCCTGGAGGTGCACGTGGTGGACAGCCATTGGTTTCGAGGGCAGACCGTGCGGCAGTTGGCGGCCTTGTTGAAGCAGCTTCAGCCCGCAGCCCTCTTGGCGCACGGGTATCCGGAACACCTGATCGGCCGAGAGGCTGGCGTGAGTGCTGGCGTGCCGGTGCTGATGCAGGTGGAGCACAACTCCCGCGAGCGCTACACCCCCTGGACCCGGCGCTGGAGCCTCCGCCTGGCGCAGCACAGTGCCGCGCTGGTGGGGGTGAGTGAGGGGGTGCGGGGTGTGTTGCTGGCGCAAGGGCTGCCCGCCGACAAGACACATGCCATTCCCAACGGGGTGGACCTGACCCGATTTGCCGATGCGCTGCCGGACGGTGTGCGCGAAGCGGGTGTGGTGATGTCAGCCCGCTTCGCGCGGCAGAAAGACCAGGCGTGCCTGGTGGCCGCGTTGGCGGTGCTGGCCGAGCAGCACGGCTTGCGGCCGAAGGTGTACCTGGCTGGCACGGGGCCGCGGCTGAAGCAAATTCAGGCGCAAGTGGTGCGCTTGGGCTTGCAGGGGCAGGTGACGTTTCTGGGGCACCACGCTGACATGCCGGGGCTGCTCAAGTCTCAGTGCATCTACGTGCTGGCCACCCATTTCGAAGGCATGCCCCTGGCGTTGGTGGAGGCGATGGCGTCGGGCTGCGCCTGCATTGCGTCGGATGTGGTGGGCGTGCGCGGGGTGCTGGAAGACGGCGTGACGGGGTTGTTGGTGCCGGAGGGGCAGCCCGAGGCCTTGGCGGAGGCGTTGCGGGTGCTGCTGTGCGACCCCACGCAGGCGGCGCGCTTGGGCGCGGCGGCCCGCGCTCGTGCGCTGCAGGCGCATGGCCTGCCCTTGATGCGGGAGCGCTACGAGGCGCTGATCAGCCGTTTTGCCACCACTGAAGCGCCCGCAGCCATCGCCCGCGCTTGAGGTAGGCCCGCAGCAGTTCGGCGCGGCCCAGCGGCGAGCTGCGGTTGAAGCGCTCGGCATCCAGGGCCAGACCGTCCAGTGCTGCTCCGCCCAACTGCAGCCGGCGTCGGCGGGCGCGCAGCAGCGTCCGGGCGCAGAAGTGCGCGATTTCGAAGCGCGTGCTGTCTTGGAGGTCGGGCAACTCAGCGGCCAATCCATCCAGGGCCCAGGTCCAGTCGTCGAGTCGCCGCTCGTCCAGTTGGCTGAGCAGGCTGCCACCGCGTTGGCGGTAGGCGATCCAGACCTGGGCCGTGTGCACGTGGCGTGGCGTGTGCAGCAGCAGGCGCGGGTACACGGCCATGTCCTCAAACACGCGGCCTTCGGGAAAGCGCAGCGTGGTCGGCCAGCAGTCGCGCCGGACGATCTTGCTCCACGGGTGGAATTGGCCGTGGACGAAGAAGCCGCGCAGGCGCTGGTCGATGTCTTGCATCAGCACGCCCTGGGGCCCTTCAAAACTCGCGATATGGCGGTGGCGCGGCTTGATGGAGGCGGTGCTGGGGCCGTCGTCAAAGACGCGGAAATCCGCGCTGATGAGATCGGGGGCGTGGGCCTGGATCAAGGTCCGGAGTTCTGCCAGGGCACCGGGTTCGACGAGGTCGTCCGGGTCGATGAACCAGAGATAGTCGCCGCGCGCTTCCTCCAGCAGACGGTTGCGCGCCGCACTGACGCCGCGGTTGCAGTCTTGGCGAATCACGCGCGCCTTGGGCAGCAGGCGCTGCACGCACGCCGCCGAGCCGTCGGGTGAGGCGTCGTCCACGAACACGAGTTCTACGCCGGCGTCCAACTGGGGGTGCAGGGACGCAATGCAGGCCGGAAGCCAGGCCTCCACGCCGTACACCGGGAACAGCAGGCTAAGCCAGGGTGTGGCGTTCACGGGCGGCGGCCGATGAGGTGCCGCAAGGCACTGAAGGGTGACACCCAGCCCCGCAGCCAGTTGCGCTCGGTGAGGGCACGGTCGCCACCGCGCAGCTTCAGCACGGCCGGCAGCAGCCGGGGGCAGGGGGTCAGCGCCAAACGCACGAAGTGGTGGCGCTTGCGCCACCCCACCGCGGCCAGCCATGCAAACGGTCCGTCCTCCGCGCGCAGCAAGGCGAGCCGGGCGAGGTCGGGCTGCACGTCCAAGAGGTCGCTTGCCGCAACATGCATGAGGAGGTAGCGCTGGAAGTCGTCGGTGAGGGCCTGGGTCACGGCGGCATGGCGTCCTTGCGCACGCAGGCGTGCCAGTACGGCCTCGGCGCCGTCGTCGAGCGCGCGGTCCAAGGCCTGGGCCCAGGCGGTGACGAAGCGGCCGCCCGCGGCCGAGGCCATCAGCCAGTTTTCGATGATGGGGAGGTCCGGCCGGGTGGAATAACGATCGATGTAGAAGCCCACGTAGTCCGCGCCGCTGCGCTGCTGCGTGCTGTGGAGCCAGGCCAGATCCCGGCTGATCAGCATGGACGCGTCCATCCAGATGCCGCCATGGCGGGCCAGGAGTTGGACACGCGCCCAATCAGCTTGTCGGTAGGCCGGCAGGGTGTCGAAGTCCGCTCGAAGCTCGGGCAGCCAGCGCTGCAGGCTGGTTCGGTCCAGCAGTCGCACCTCGTGATCAGGCGCAAATTGCCGCCAGTTGGCCAGGCAAGCCTGGATGAACGGTGGGACCGGCGCGGCCTGCCAGTAGGTCCAGATCACGCGAGGAATGGGCGTGTCGCTGCGGGGCGCTTGGGCGCCGACCACCACCAGCCGCGTCTGGGCCGGCACGCGAGCCCGAAGCACGGTGATCAGTTCCCACACGAAAAGCAGGCTGAGGATGGTCAGCACCGCCCATGCGGCCCAGGCCATCACACTGGTCCAGCTGACCCAAGCCGTGACCGGCGTGGCGTTCATTCGCGCCAGTGGTCCGCAATCCACGCCGCGGGCCGGGCGTGTCGCCAATTGCCGTTGCTGCGTCCGGCCAGGGCATCCGGCGGGTTCATCACGCCGTGGAAGATCAGGATGCGTGCGCCGTCCGGGATGAACGGGTCACGCCAGTAGCTGGTGGGCCAGGCCGGGATGCAGTGGTACTTGTAGCTCGCGCACCAGGCATCGTTCCAGTACTGGAGCTTGCCCTGGCGGTGCAGCACGGCCGACAGGAAGGCCTGTTCGTTGCGGAACTCGGCCTTGGCCTTGGCCTGGTCGGCCACGAATTCGGTCAGCACATTGAGGTGTGCACCCAATTCCCAGCGGTACACCGAGGAGTTGCCCGTCACGCGCCAGGGGCGCTTCCAGTCGTGAATGATCAGGAACTCGCCGGGCACCTCAAAGAACGGCGTGATGTCGTCGACGATGACCACATCAAGGTCCAGAAACAGCGCGGTGCCGCGCAGGCCGTACTCGTTGACCAGCACGGGGCTGAAGGTGGTGAGCTTCTTCCAGCCGCGCTCGGGCTCGCCGTTGGGCAGCGTCATCTCGGGGATGGGGAAGCAGGCCACCTCAGGGTGGATGCCTTCGGTGCGGTCCGTGAGGCAGACGAAGCGGAAGTCGCCGCGCAGGTGGCGGCGCACCATGGCGTACAGGCGGTTGACGTACTCGGGGCCGTACTTGGTGCCCCACTTCATGCAGACGATGTGGCGCATCACAGCGACCGCCCGGCCGTCCGAAGGACGCGGTGCGCCCCCTTGGGGGGCAGTGCTCGAAGAGCGCGAGGGGGGATCATGGCTTCAAAGCTCTTCCACGTGACGGGGAGGGTAGGTGTCCCAATTGAGGCAACCGGGGCATTGCCAGAAGTAGTGCGCGGCTTCGAAGCCGCAGGCCGCACAGCGGTAACGCTGCAAGGGCTTGGTGGCCTTTTCCAGGGCCTGGACCATGGGTCCGGCTTCGTCCGCCGGCAGTGCCGCGGCGTTGAGTTTGAGCAGGTCGGTGGCAGCCGACAGGGCCGGTTGCTCGCGCAGGTGCGCCGCAAGCCGCTCGCGTTGGGGTTCGGGTTGCAAGGTGGCCAGGGCGCGCAGCAAGTGCATGCTGGGGGCGCGCTGGTACTGCTCCAGCAGCAGGTCGATGGCCCGTTGCGGCTGGCCCAAGGACTTGGCCGCGGCAGCGCAATCGGCCGCGACGAGGTTGAAAGCCGCAGGATTGGCCGCCAGCAGCTGCGTGAAAGCCGCCAGTGCCGCTTCAGGTTGGCCGGCCTTGAGCAGCAGTTGTCCCTGGAGCACGTAGGCGCGGGCGCTTTCCGGCGCGCGGCGCTGGGCTTGGTCCAGCAACGCCGGCACCAGGTCGCCATGGCCTTGCGACTGGGCCACCAGCGCTTGTTCGCACAGGTAATGCGCGATGCAGCCTGAGAAAGAGCCGGTGCCAGCCGACTCCAGCTCGGCGGCCACCTCGGCGGCCTTGGCCCAGTCGCGCGAGCGTTCGTACAGCGACAGCAGGGCCAGGCGCGCCTCGCGCTCGAAGGCGGTGCCGCGCAGCTCGGCGTACGCAGCCTCGGCGCGGTCAAAGAGGCCGGCCTTGAAGAAGTCTTGCGCGAGCTCGTGCTGGGCACGGTCGCGGTCGGCCTTGGGCAGGTCGCCCCGGCGCAGCAGGTGCTCGTGCACGCGCACGGCACGCTCGGTTTCCCCGCGCCGGCGGAACAGGCTGCCGAGCGCGAAGTGCAGCTCTGAGGTGTCGGGGTCGTTCTGGACGGCTTCGATGAAGGCGTCGATGGCCTTGTCCTGCTGCTCGTTCAGCAGCAGGTTCAGCCCTTTGAAATACGCCTTGGGCGATTCACGCTGCTCGAGCTTCCATTGCTTGGAATCGAGCTTGGAGGCCAGCCAGCCGAGAACAAAGACGACGGGCAGGACGAAGAGCAGCCAGCGTGGATCAAACTCCATCTTGATGGGCGGCGTAAGGCGTGGAAGGGGTGTCGGAGGCCGTGTTGGCCGTTGTCGGGGCCTGAGCTTCGACGCGTTGCACCACACGGCGGTGGCGCCACCAGGCGGGCACCATGGCCAACACGCCGAAGGCGGCGCCGAAGCCAAAGGCGACGAGCACGATGATGACCTGCGGTGCGCGCCACTCGTGGCCGAAGAACCAGCGAATCGTGGCTTCGTCCTTGTTGTTCAGCGCGAACGCGAACAAGGTGAAAAACAGCAGGGCCCGCAGGAGCCAGACAAGGGTGCGCATGGCCGGGACCTCGGGGTCAGGCGTCGGTCACCGGGAGGTGCTTGTCCACCGCTTCGCGCAGGGCCTTGCCGGGCTTGAAGTGGGGGGCGAGCTTTTCCGGAATCATGACCTGTTCGCCACTGCGCGGATTGCGGCCGACGCGGGGCGGGCGGCGGCTGATGGAGAAGCTGCCGAAGCCGCGAATCTCGATCCGGTGGCCGCGGGCCAGCGCATCGCTCATGGCGTCGAGGATGGTCTTGACCGCGAACTCGGTGTCGCGCTGGGTCAGTTGGCCAAATCGTTCGGCGAGCACGGCGACGAGGTCGGAGCGGGTCATGGCAGAGATTTGCAGGAATCAGAATTGAAACAGGCTCGCTGGCGAGGCCGGCGAGCCTGTGGGAAGCATACCCGGCCTGCACGCAGGCCGGGTGGTCAACGAGAGCTTAGTTGCCCTGGTTGTCCAGCTTGGCGCGCAGCAGGGCGCCCAGGCTGGTCGTGCCGGCGTTTTCACGCTCGTTCGACTGGCTCAGACGCTGCATGGCTTCTTGCTGGTCGGCGCTGTCCTTGGCCTTGATCGACAGCTGGATGTTGCGGGTCTTGCGATCCACGTTGACGATCACGGCGGTGACTTCGTCGCCTTCCTTCAGCACGTTGCGGGCGTCTTCCACGCGGTCGCGGGAGATTTCCGAAGCGCGCAGGTAAGCCATCACGCCGTCAGCCAGTTCGACTTCAGCACCGCGCGGGTCCACGGTCTTGACCTTGCCGGTCACCGAAGCGCCGCGGTCGTTGATGGTGGTGAAGGCGGTGAACGGGTCGCTGTCCAGCTGCTTGATGCCCAGCGAGATGCGCTCGCGCTCGACGTCCACAGCCAGCACGACGGCTTCGACTTCCTGGCCCTTCTTGAAGTTGCGAACGGCGGTTTCGCCGGACTCGTCCCAAGACAGGTCGGAGAGGTGCACCAGGCCGTCGATGCCCTGGGCCAGGCCCACGAACACGCCGAAGTCGGTGATCGACTTGACCGGACCCTTGACCTTGTCGCCGCGCTTGACGTTCTCGGCGAACTCTTCCCACGGGTTGGCCTTGCACTGCTTCATGCCCAGGGAGATGCGACGCTTGTCTTCGTCGATTTCCAGGACCATGACTTCGACTTCGTCGCCCAGCGAAACCAGCTTGCTGGGGGCGATGTTCTTGTTGGTCCAGTCCATCTCGGAGACGTGCACCAGGCCTTCGATGCCCGGCTCGATCTCGACGAACGCGCCGTAGTCAGCGATGTTGGTGACCTTGCCGAACAGGCGGGTGCCGGTCGGGTAGCGGCGGGCCACGCCGAACCACGGGTCGTCGCCCAGTTGCTTGATGCCCAGCGAGACGCGGTTCTTCTCGGCGTCGAACTTCAGGACCTTGGCCGTCAGTTCCTGGCCGACCGTCACCACTTCGCTCGGGTGACGGACGCGGCGCCATGCCATGTCGGTGATGTGCAGCAGGCCGTCGATGCCGCCCAGGTCCACGAACGCGCCGTATTCGGTGATGTTCTTGACCACGCCCTGGACGATTGCGCCTTCCGACAGCGTTTCCAGCAGCTTGGCGCGCTCTTCACCCATGGAGGCTTCCACCACAGCGCGACGCGACAGCACAACGTTGTTGCGCTTGCGGTCGAGCTTGATGACCTTGAATTCCATGGTCTTGCCCTCGAACGGGCTCATGTCCTTCACCGGGCGGGTGTCCAGCAGCGAGCCGGGCAGGAAGGCGCGGATGCCGTTGACCAGAACGGTCAGGCCGCCCTTGACCTTGCCGGAGACGGTGCCGGTCACGAAGTCGCCAGACTCCAGGGCCGTTTCCAGGCTCAGCCACGAGGCCAGGCGCTTGGCCTTGTCGCGCGACAGGATGGTGTCGCCGTAGCCGTTTTCGATGGCGTCGATGGCGACGGAGACGAAGTCGCCGACCTGGACTTCCAGTTCGCCTTGGTCGTTCTTGAATTCTTCGATGGGCACGTAGGCTTCAGACTTGAGGCCTGCGTTGACGACGACGAAGTTGTGCTCAACGCGAACGACTTCGGCCGAGATCACTTCGCCAGCGCGCATGTCGGAGCGCTGCAGCGACTCCTCGAACATTGCGGCAAAGGATTCCATGCCGGAAGCGGCGGTTTGGGTTTGGGACATGTTGATTGATCCTGGTGCGGCGGGGAGCCCCGACGCGGCGTGCAGACGAGCTGCGGGTTAAGTTGTTGACATCGCCCCTCTCGGTGAACTGACGTTCGGAGGGAAGAGAGGCGGGCCGTGGCTTCTCAGGCCGGGGCCGACTGCAGCGGAATCGAATTCCGCGTCAGAACGGCCGGCGCTGTTGCCACCAATCCAGCACTTGGGTCACCGATTCCTCGATGCCGAGTGCCGAGTTGTCCAGCAGCAGCGCGTCTTGTGCGGGAGCCAGCGGCGAGGTCGCGCGGTTTTTATCCCGCTCGTCCCGCGCCTCCAAATCTTCGCGCAAGCCCTCGATATTAGCGGGAATTCCCTTGGAAATCAATTGCTTATATCGCCGCTCGGCGCGCGTGGCGGCGCTGGCGGTCAGGAAGATCTTCAGGGGCGCATCCGGGAACAAAGCGGTGCCCATGTCGCGCCCGTCCGCCACGAGGCCCGGCAGGCGGCGAAAGCTCAGCTGCAATTGGTGCAGCGCGCTGCGCACTTGCGGGTGCACCGCCACCTGCGAAGCCAGCAGCCCGGTCGCTTCGGCGCGCAGGCGGGCGCTGACGTCTTCGGAGCCCAAAAAGATGTGGCCGTCCTGGAAGCGCAGGTCGAGGCCCGGCACCAGCGCGGCCACGGCATCGCCGTCGTCCAGATCGACGCCGGCGCGGCGCGCGGCCAGGCCGGCCACACGGTACAGCGCGCCGGAATCCAGCACGCCGTAGCCCAAGGCCTTGCCGACTTCATCGGCCAGCGTGCCTTTGCCCGATGCTGTTGGCCCGTCGATCGTGATCACCGGGATGTCGGCGGCGTCGGCGGTGACGGTGGCGAACAGGGTCTCGAAGTAGTCTGGAAAGGTCTTGGCGACGCAGTGCGGCTCCAGGATGCGCACCGGGACGGCCGCGGGCGTGACCAGGCCGTTGAAGGCAGCCAGCGAGAAGCACATCGCCACACGGTGGTCGTCGTAGGTGTGGATGGCGGCGGCCTGCCAGTGGGCAAGCGGCTGCACTCGGATCCAGTCCGGGCCTTCATCCACCGTGGCGCCGAGCTTGCGCAGTTCCGTCGCCATCGCCGCGATACGGTCGGTCTCCTTGACGCGCCAGCTGGCAATGTTGGTGAGCGTGGTGGGGCCGTGGGCGTAGAGCGCCATGACAGCGAGCGTCATGGCGGCGTCGGGAATGTGGTTGCAGTCGAGCGTGATGCCCTTGAGCGGCCACGCGCCTCGGCGCACCTCCAGCCAGTTCGGGCCGGCCTGGACCTCGGCGCCCATGGCGGCGGCCGCTTCGATGAACCGCACGTCGCCTTGCAGGGACTCTCGGCCCACGCCTTCGATGCGCAAGGGCGTGTCGGTGGCGGCAATCGCGCCCAAGGCGACAAAGTACGACGCAGACGACGCATCGCCCTCCACGAACACTTCGCCCGGCGAGCGGTACTTGCTGCCGGCGGGAATGACAAAGGCTTCCCAGCCCTCGCGCCGCACCGCAATGCCGAAGCGGGCGAGCAGGGCCAGCGTGATCTCGATGTAGGGCTTGGAGATGAGCTCGCCAATGACCTCGATGCGGATGTCTCGCGTGGCCACCAGCGGTAGCGCCAGCAGCAGCGCCGTCAGGAACTGGCTGGACACATCGCCGCGCACGCGCACCGGGGTGTCGAGTGCCAGAGGGGAGGGGCCGTGCAGGCGCAGCGGCGGGTAGCCGGGGTTGCCGAGGTCGTCGATGGCGCAGCCGAGTCCGCGCAGGGCGTCCACGAGGTCGCCGATGGGGCGTTCGTGCATGCGCGGCACGCCCGACACTTCAAAGCTGCCGCCCTGCGTGGCAGCCAGCACCGCGAGTGCAGCGGTCAGTGGCCGCATGGCCGTGCCGGCATTGCCCAGGAAGAGCTTGGCCTGCTTGGCCAGCAAGTTGCCGCCCAGGCCCACGATGCTGACCGTGTCGCCCTCCTGCACCACGCCGCAGCCCAGCGCGCGCAGGGCCTCCAGCATGACGGCGGTGTCGTCGGACGCGAGCAGATCGCGCACCACCGTGCGTCCTTCGCTGAGGGCGGCCAGCAGCAGCACGCGGTTGGAAATGCTTTTGGAGCCGGGCAGGCGCACCGTGCCCGCGGCACCGCGCAAGGGCGGCAGGTCGAGGAAGGGGATCTTGAACATCACTTAGCCGTCGGGCGGCCGGGAGGAACAGCGGGGGAGGGCAGGCTCCAGGCCTCGCGGCCTTCGGCAATCGGGCGCAGCGCGGCTTCGAGCGCGGGCGCGTCGCCGGCTTCGATCAAGGCTTCGAGCTGGTCCAGCGTGGTGCGGAATCGCTTGGACTGGGCCAGCACTTCGTGCTTGTTGGCCAGCAGGATGTCGCGCCACACGGCCGGATCGCCCGCCGCAATGCGCGTGAAGTCACGAAAGCCCGGACCGGCCAGGCTCAGGTAATCCCGTGCAGCGGGTTGTTCGGCAATGGCCTGGAAGAACGCGAACGCCAGCAGGTGCGGCAGGTGGCTGACGGCGGCGAACGCGGCGTCGTGGTTGTGCGGCCGCATCTTCAACACTGTGGCGCCCAACGCCGACCACACATCCGTCGCGCGCTGCACCAGCACCGGGTTGGTGAAGGGCTGCGGCGTGAGGATGACTTGGCGGCCCTCGTACAAGGTCGCTTCAGCGTGTTGAACGCCGCCCGACTCCTTGCCGGCAATCGGGTGGCAGGGCACAAAGCTGGCGGCCCGTTCACCCAGCGCGCGGCGCGAGGCTTCGATGACGTCGCACTTGGTGGAGCCCACGTCCATGAACAGCACGCCGGGGTTCACCAAATGACGGATGGCCTTCAGCGTGCTTTCCGTGGCGGACACAGGCACGGCGATCAGCACGATGTCCGACCCCGACACCGCCAGCAGCGCTGACTCGGCCGCGACGTCAATGACGCCCAATTTCTTGGCCTGCTCCGTGGTGGACGGCGACTTGCTGTAGCCCACCACCCGCTTGACCAGGCCCGCGCGCTTCATGGCCAGGGCGAAGCTGCCGCCCATCAAGCCGCAACCGATCACGCCAAGTTGCTGAAACATGCGTCAGGCCTTCACGGGGTAGGCGCCCAGCATCTTGAAGAAGGCGCACGACGCTCGCAGCTCCGCCAGTGCCGCTGCCACGTTGGGCTGGCTCGGGTGGCCGTCGAGGTCGATGTAGAAGTAATAGTCCCACTGGCCGGTGCGGGCCGGGCGGGATTCCAGGCGGGTCATGGACACGCCGTGCGTTTTCAGCGGCACGAGCAGGTCGTGCATGGCGCCTGGGCGGTTGGGCACGGAGACCACCAAGCTGGTGCAGTCGCGGCCGGTGGCCGGCGGCGTGGCCATGGTCTGCGGCAGGCAGATGACGGCGAACCGCGTTCGGTTGTAGGGCTCGTCCTGAACGGCGTGCGCCACGATGTGCAGGCCAAACAGCGTCGAGGCGCGTTCGCTGCCCAGCGCTGCCCATGCTGGGTTCTCTGCTGCCAAGCGCGAGCCTTCAGCATTGCTCGACACCGCGCGGCGTTCAACGTCAGGCAGGTGCTTGTTCAACCAGTTCTGGCACTGCGCCAAGGCCTGCGGATGCGCGAGCACGGCTTCGATGCCGTGCATCGACGGCTCCTTGCGCATGAGGTTGTGGCGGATGAGCAGGCTCACCTCGCCCACCACGTGGCAGGGCGTGTGCAGGAACAGGTCCAGCGAGCGGGTGACCACGCCTTCGGTCATGTTCTCGACACCCACCACCCCGAACTGTGCGCTGCCTGACGCGGTCGCGTGGAACACCTCGTCGAAGTTGGCGCAGTAGGTCATGTCGGCGGCGCCGCCGAAGTATTCGATGGCCGCCTGCTCGCAGAACGTGCCGACCGGCCCCAGCACCGCCACGCGCTGCGGGGATTCCAGCGCGAGGCACGCCGACATGATCTCGCGCCAGATCGCCGACACATGCTCGGCCTTGAGCGGGCCGGGGTTGGCGGTGCGGATCTTGTCGATGACTTGCGCCACGCGGTCGGGCCGGAAGAATGGCGTGCCTTCGGCGCGCTTGATCTCGCCCACGCGCTCGGCCACGCGGGCACGCTCGTTCAGCAGTTGCAGCAGTTGTTTGTCGAGGCCGTCGATCTGGTCGCGCAGCGCGAGCAGGGCCTGCGAGGCGATGGGTTCAGCCATGACGGGCCTCGAATTCCTTCAGGAAGTTCACCAGCGCTTGCACGCCCTCCAGCGGCATCGCGTTGTAGATCGAGGCGCGCATGCCCCCGACCGACTTGTGCCCCTTGAGTTGCAGCAGCCCAGCGGCTTTGGCCTCGGCCAGGAAGCGCTCGTTCAAGGCGTCGTCCTTCAGGTAGAACGGCACGTTCATGCGCGAGCGACAGTCCGCTTCCACGCGGTTCTCGTACAGCGAAGAGGCGTCCAGTGTCGTGTAGAGCAGGGCTGCCTTGTCGATGTTGCGCTGCTCCATGGCGGCCAAGCCCTGCAGGCCGGCGTACGTGAATTGCTTGACCCACTGGAACACCAAGCCCGCCACGTAGATGGCGAACGTGGGCGGCGTGTTGAACATCGACTGGTTGTCGGCCACCGTCTTGTAGTTGAAGGCCGAGGGGCAAATGTCCAGCGCATGGCCCAGCAGGTCGTCCCGCACGAACACGAGGGTGAGGCCGGCCGGGCCGATGTTCTTCTGCGCACCGCCAAACGCCAGGCCCACGCGGCTCCAGTCGATCGGGCGGGACAGCAGATGGGACGAGCAATCGATGACCAGCGGCACGCCGTTGTCGATGCGAGGCAGTTCGTGGAACTCCACGCCATCGATGGTCTCGTTGGTGCAGACGTGCACGTAGGCGGCGTCGCTTCGCAAGCTCCAGGTGTTGGCGCTGCCGGGAATGTTGCGGCCCGAGCCTTCAGCGACGACCTGGACGTCCGCATAGCGCCGCGCTTCGGCCGCGCTCTTGCGCGACCACGAACCCGTCACCGCCACGTCCACCTTGCCGCCGCGGCTGAGGTTCAGCGGCACGATGGCGTTCTCGCCCAGGCCGCCGCCCTGCATGAACAGGATGCGGAAGTTGGCTGGCACGGCGAGCAGTTCGCGCAGGTCTGCTTCCGCTTGCTCGTAGATGGAGATGAATTCCTTGCCGCGGTGGCTCATCTCCATCACGCTCATGCCGCTGCCGCCCCAGTCCAGCATCTCGGCGGCCACTTGCTGCAGGACAGGTTCAGGCAGGGTCGCCGGGCCGGCGGAGAAGTTGAACGGGCGTTGGACTGGCATTGAGGCGGGCTACTTCTTGGGCGCAGAGGCGGGGGCGGGGGCAGCAGGCTTGGCCGGCGCTGCGTTGCCCGGTGCGGGCAGACCCAGCTGCTTGGCGAAGTTGGCTTGAAGCGTCTTCAGGCGGCCTTCCAGCGTCGGCGCGGCTTCGGCCATGACCTTTTGCGCCACGGCCTTTTGCAGCTCGAAATTGGCGGTGTCGAACTTCTGGCTGACCGGGGATTCTGCCCAGGCCAGGATCTGCTTCAGTTCGTCCTCGTTGAAGCGTTCGTCCAGCAGCGCCGAAGCCGTGCCGGGCAGCGCCTTGGTGACCTTGTCGCGCACATAGGGCACGTTTTCGTCGAGGAACTTCTTCAACTCCGCGTCCAGGCCCTTGGCCAGTGCATCGCGCTTGTCCTGCGGCACTTGCTGCAGCGCCGCGCCCACGCCCTGAATCAGTGGCGTGAGAGGTTGTTGAACCATGTTGCGAGACAGGGCATCAGCGCGGCTTTGTTGCAGCGCCACGATCTTGTCGATCAGCGCCTTCTTGGCGGGCGTCGGCTCAGCCAGCACGGAGCCGGTGGCCAGGGTCACGGCGAGGGCCAGGCCCAGCTTGCGAAAGGTCATGTCAGTCCTTGGGGGATTCCGGGGCTTCCGAAGCGTCGGCGCCGTCGGCAGCGTCGCTCGCGTCAGATTCGTTGGCGTCGTTTTCCACGATGCGCTGCAGGCCCGACAGCTTGGCGCCGTCGTCCAGGGCGATCAGCGTCACACCTTGGGTGGCACGACCGAGTTCACGAATTTCAGCAACGCGGGTGCGCACCAGCACGCCCTTGTCGGTGATCAGCATGATCTCGTCTTCCGGGCGCACCAGCGTGGCAGCCACCACGCGACCGTTGCGCTCGCTTTGCTGGATGGCGATCATGCCCTTCGTTCCCCGCCCGTGGCGGGTGTACTCGACGATGCTGGTGCGCTTGCCGTAGCCGTTTTCGGTGGCAGTCAGCACGCTTTGGCTTTCGTCCTCGGCCACCAGCATGGCGATCAGGCGCTGATCGGGTTCCAACATCATGCCGCGCACCCCGCGGGCGGTACGGCCCATCGGGCGCACATCGTCCTCGTCGAAACGCACGGCCTTGCCGCCGTCGCTGAACAGCATGACATCGTGGCGGCCGTCGGTCAGCGCGGCGCCAATGAGGTGGTCGCCCTCGTCCAGGTCGACGGCGATGATGCCGGCCTTGCGCGGGTTGCTGAAGTCCTTCAGCGAGGTCTTCTTGACCGTGCCCATGGCCGTGGCCATGAAGATGAAGTGGTCTTCAGGGAAGCTGCGGAACTCGCCGGTCAGCGGCAGCACGACGGTGATCTTCTCGCCCTGTTGCAGCGGGAACATGTTCACGATGGGCTTGCCGCGCGAATTGCGCGAGCCCTGCGGCACCTCCCAGACCTTCAGCCAGTAGACGCGGCCGCGGTCGGAGAAGCACAGGATCCAGTCGTGCGTGTTGGCGATGAAGAGCTGGTCGATCCAGTCATCGTCCTTGGTCGCTGTCGCCTGCTTGCCGCGGCCGCCTCGGCGCTGCGAGCGGTATTCGCTGAGGGCCTGGCTCTTGATGTAGCCGGTGTGGGACAGCGTCACGACCATGTCGGTTGGCGTGATGAGGTCTTCGGTGCCCAACTCTTGCGCGTTGTGCTCAATGACGGAGCGGCGCGCGCCCAGCTTGGTCTGGCCGAACTCGGTCTTCAGCTGGGTCAGCTCGTCGCCGATGATGGTCGTCACGCGCGACGGCGTGGCCAGGATGTCCAGTAGATCGGCGATCTCGGCCATCACGTCCTTGTACTCGCCGACGATTTTGTCTTGCTCGAGGCCCGTCAGGCGCTGCAGGCGCATCTGCAGAATTTCGCCGGCCTGTGCTTCGGACAGGCGGTACAGGCCGTCCGGCTGCATGCCGAACTGGGCTTCCAGCCCTTCCGGGCGGTAGGCCGCGCTGCCACCTTCGGCACGCGACAGCATCTCGCGCACCAGCGACGAATCCCAGCTCTTGCTCATCAGGGCCGCCTTGGCCACCGGCGGCGTGGGCGAGGTCTTGATGGTCTCGATGAATTCGTCGATGTTGGCCAGTGCGACGGCCAGGCCTTCCAGCACGTGGCCGCGCTCGCGGGCTTTGCGCAGTTCGAAAATCGTGCGGCGGGTCACCACCTCGCGGCGGTGCTCCAGGAACACGACGATCATGTCGCGCAGATTGCACAGCTTGGGCTGGCCGTCCACGAGGGCGACCATGTTCATGCCGAAGCTGTCCTGCAGCTGGGTCTGCTTGTAGAGGTTGTTCAGGACGACCTCGGGCACTTCACCGCGCTTGAGCTCGATGACGACCCGCATGCCGGACTTGTCGGACTCGTCCTGGATGTGGCTGATGCCCTCGATCTTCTTCTCGTGCACCAGTTCTGCGATGCGTTCGAGCAGGCTCTTCTTGTTGACCTGGTAGGGGATCTCATCAACGATGATCGCTTGGCGATTGCCCTTGTCGATGTCTTCGAAGTGCACCTTGGCGCGCATCACCACGCGGCCGCGGCCGGTGCGGTACCCATCGCGAACGCCAGCCAGGCCGTAGATGATGCCGGCGGTGGGGAAGTCCGGGGCCGGGATGATTTCCATCAACTCGTCGACCGTGCACTCCGGGTTCTTCAGCGCGAACAGGCACGCATCCACCACCTCATTGAGGTTGTGCGGCGGGATGTTGGTGGCCATGCCCACGGCAATGCCGGCCGAGCCATTGACCAGCAAATTCGGCAGACGCGTGGGCAAAACCAGCGGTTCTTTGTGGCTGCCGTCGTAGTTGGGCCCGAAATCGACGGTTTCCTTGTCGATATCGGCCAGCATTTCATGGGCGATTTTGTCCAGCCGGATTTCCGTGTATCGCATCGCCGCGGCGTTGTCGCCGTCGATCGAGCCGAAATTCCCCTGGCCGTCGATCAGCATGTGGCGCAGGCTGAAAGGCTGGGCCATCCGCACGATGGTGTCGTAAATCGCTGAGTCACCGTGCGGGTGGTACTTACCCATGGTTTCACCCACCGCTTGTGCCGACTTGCGGTACTTCGCGTTGTAGGTGTTGCCCATCTCGTTCATCGCGTACAGCACACGGCGGTGCACCGGCTTGAGGCCGTCCCGTGCGTCGGGCAGGGCTCGCCCGACGATGACGCTCATGGCGTAATCCAGGTACGAGCGGCGCATCTCCTCTTCGAGGCTGATGGGCAGGGTTTCCTTGGCAAACTGGGTCATGCGGTGGGACTCACGCGTGCGCTGCACTGGCGCAACGACGGTTGGGTGTAAGAGAAAGACGGAAATTCTAAGGGCGGCACCCCTTGTAGCAGCAGCGCAACAGCGCCGGCACGCCTACGGATGTAGGCCGCCACAATGCGTTGGGCCCGGTGCTCGCATGGCACAATCGTCGAGTCCCTAGGAGAAACCCTAGAGTTTCTTCTGAGGTTAGAGGTTCGAGTACTGACTCTCGCAGGGCAACTGCGGCATTCCTTGAGAGGAGAATCATGAAGAAACTGAATCGCGTGGCGTCGCTGTTTGCGATGGCTGCGGTCGCCGCTGCTGCATCGTCGGCGTCGGCACAAGCCATCGACAACTGGCGCGCAACCGACGGCACCGTTTGGAAGAACGGCACCAACGAGTACTGCTGGCGCGACAATTTCTGGACGCCGGCGACGGCTGCCAAGGGTTGCGACGGCGAAATCAAGCCGGCCCCGAAGGTCGAGGCTCCGAAGCCTGTCGCTCCGCCGCCCCCGGCTCCCGCTCCGGTCGCTCCGAAGCCCGTGACGCCCCCGCCCGCTCCCGTGAGCGAAAAGGTGACGTTCGCTGCTGACGCCTTCTTCGACTTCGACAAGGCTACGCTGAAGCCCGAAGCCACCGCCAAGCTGGATGACCTGGTTAGCAAGACCAAGGGCATCAACCTGGAAGTCATCATCGCCGTGGGCCACACCGACTCGGTGGGCAGCGACGAGTACAACCAGAAGCTGTCGATCCGCCGCTCGGAAGCCGTCAAGGCCTATCTGGTGAGCAAGGGTGTCGAGCCGAACCGTGTTTACACGGAAGGCAAGGGCGAGAAGCAGCCCGTGGCCGACAACAAGACCGCTGAAGGTCGCGCCAAGAACCGCCGCACCGAGATCGAAGTCGTCGGTACGCGCAACAAGTAAGTCCAAGCGCCCTCGGGCGCTTTGCGCAAAGCCCCGCACGCTCGCCGTCGGGGCTTTTCTTTTTTCTGCATTCGTCATGACGATCAACGCCGACCCGCAAGAGCTCGCCAAGTTTGGTGAGCTGGCTCACCACTGGTGGGACCCCGAGAGTGAATTCAAGCCACTGCATCAAATCAACCCGCTGCGGCTGGGCTGGATTCAGCAGATGTGCCCATTGGCCGGCAAGCGGGCGCTCGATGTGGGCTGTGGCGGCGGCATCCTCAGCGACAGCATGGCCCGTGCCGGCGCGCAAGTGCTAGGGATCGATTTGTCCACCAAACCGTTGCGTGTGGCTGAGTTGCATGCCATGGAGGCTGGTACCGAAGGCGTGGAATACCGGGAGATCGCGGTGGAGGCGCTGGCGGCCGAGCAGCCGGGTTGCTTTGATGTCGTGACCTGCATGGAGATGCTCGAACACGTGCCGGACCCGGCTTCGGTGGTACGTGCATGCGCGAGCCTGGTCAAGCCCGGCGGCTGGGTGTTTTTGTCCACGCTGAACCGAAACGCGAAGGCCTTTTTGCTGGCCATCGTGGGCGCGGAATACGTGATGAACATGCTGCCGAAGGGCACGCATGAATATGCGAGGTTCTTGAAGCCGTCCGAGCTGGCGCAATTCTGTCGAGACGCTGGCCTCGAGCTGCAGGCCAGCCGCGGCTTGAGCTACAACCCGGTGACCCAGCGCTACAGCCTGGGCAGCGACACCGACGTCAATTACATGCTGGCCTGCCGCCGGCCCTAGTGGCCGTGTCGGTGGACATGCGCGAAGGGTGGTGGGCGAACGTCGTCCTGTTCGATTTAGACGGCACCCTCATTGACAGTGCGGCGGATCTGGGCCGCGCAGCCAATGCCATGCGGCTCGCGCGCGGTCTCTTCGAGCTGCCTTTGGCGCAGTACCGGCCCTATGGAGGGTCAGGCGCGAGGGGCATGCTGGCGCAGGCCTTCGGCGTCGCCCCTGGTCATGCGGACTACGAAACGCTCAAGGTTGAGTTTCTGGATCGCTACGAACTGCTGATGCATGAGACCACCTGCGTGTTTGACGGGGTCGATTCGGTGCTCCGTGGGCTGAAGGCCGTGGGCGTCCGCTGGGGCATCGTGACCAACAAGGCCACTCGTTTCGCCGAGCCACTTGCTGCGCGGCTTGGCCTGCATGCGGAGGTGCTCGTGTGCGGCGACAGCACACCCCACGTGAAGCCGCACCCAGCGCCGCTGCTCGAGGCGGCGCGCCGGATCGGTGTGAATCCAGAGTCCTGCCTGTACGTGGGTGACGATGCGCGCGACATCGTTGCGGGCCGGGCGGCAGGGATGTCGACCGGCGTGGCCCGATGGGGATACCTGGGGGCTGAAGAGGCTCCCGAGGCATGGGGTGCAGATATTCTTTTCAGCGAGCCGGCTGAGCTCTTGAAGCGGCTCCGGCTGCCCTAAAATGCGAGGTTCTGGGGCCGACCTGGTTTCGACGTGGGTGCGGATCCGGAGTGGGGCATGCCGAGCACCAGTTCGCTCGTAAATCCACTGGAACAAAAGTAACTGCAAACGACTCTACGTTCGCACTCGCCGCTTAATTGCGGTTGAGCTTCTCAACGGCAGGCCGATGGGCCGGGCTGAGTTCCGCAAGGGATGAGGCTGAGAAGTCATTCACATCGGCTGGCGTTGGGCCGGGTCACTCGGTTCAACGTGAGATTCAGTGACTGGCGGAAAAGCTAGCGTGCCACTGCGCGAGTTGACCGTGAGATTGAAATCAGCCGGCTAAGCATGTAGATCTGCCCGGTGATGGCTTGCGGACGGGGGTTCAATTCCCCCCGGCTCCACCATCAATGAAAGCAAAAAGGCCCGTGTCGGTGACACGGGCCTTTTTCATTTCAAGTGAGCCGGGGTCACACAAACACTGCCACTTTGATCCGATTAGGACTGCGATCGACGTCGAATCAATGCGCCAGTTGTACGCATAGTTGTACGTTAGTGGCGAACACTTGGACAGCCTGACAGGCGGTCGCATCGCTAGCTTTACACCCACCACTGGCGCTGATCGCTCAGGCTGATCTGCATCGTTCGCCGCTGGCGGTGTCAGCTGACTTTGCCGGTAAGTGGTCTACCAGGCCTCCCTAGAATGCCGCGACGTTTTACGGGGAGTCACATGTCGACCGCTACCAATGAAGCCAAGGCTGAGTTTGCACATGACCTGCAGGTGGGGCTCGCTCGATCGAGCGTGCCGGAATTTGGAGAGTTGCCTCTTGTCGGCATGGCCGCAAAGCTAGCGGTGAACATCCGTGGTCTCGGTGCCATCCAAGGAGAAGTGCTGCGTCAGGTCGCGGACCACTTCTTTGACATCCCAGCTCTAGCGCTGCGGCCAGTGCTCGACATCCTCGCCGAAATCGGCTACGTCGACCTAATCACGACAGGCAAGACGATCAACTCTGTCATCCCCAACGTTCCACACTTCGCCTCCGTGTATGGCGGCCTGGGTGAGTACGTAGGAACGATCAATTTGACGGAGCACGAAGAAGTCGCGATCGCCGTCCTGAACGAACTGAAAAGCAAGCCGGAGAAGCGCGACGCGATGATTGGACGCCTCGGCGCGTCAATGCCGGTATTCAGCCGCGTGGAGCTCATTGCCAAGACTGGGGGGCTCGTTGTACCGAAGCGCGCTCGTGGGCAGGATGTCCTTGTCAGTCCCTACTACTTCGCCGACAGCTTAGACGCCCTCGCGTCGCACGCTGCGGCGGGTGGCGCAAATATTGTTCAGCGACTGCTCGACCTGCTGAAGAAGGCACAGGGTTGGCCACTTTCGATGATCCGTAGTCGTGGCGAAATCAATGGCACGAAGCTAAGTCCGACTGAGCTCCAACTTCTGGAAGAAATGGTTGCGGATGGCGTCCTCCGACCACCAAGCCTGAAGAACCCAACGGTCAACGAGCACTTCGTCTTCACCCCGCGGCCTGGGGCAGGCGCCATGAATGGAAGTGCCCGAGAAATTTATGAGCGCACAATGGCAATCGTTGCAGCTGTGCGAAAAGGTCAGCTGTTGCCGAGTCGCTTTGCTATCAAATACCCAGCTGCCCTTCTCGATAAGCTAGCTTCCGAGAAGAAGATCGGTGCCAGTACAGAAGCCGCCTTGCAATACACCAATCTGGTGACCCTTCGAGTTGGCAAGCTCGTGCCCCGTCCACAAGCCGGCTGGTACGAGTTTCAGCTGATCGATACACCGGAGAACGCGCAAGCACTTCAAGATGCCATTTCGATTTTTAGGTCGGGCGAGCCACTGTCAAGTGGCGTATCGGACGACGCCCGAATTGCCCTGCAGCGTGACGAGACTTATATACAGTCCATCGTGGCATCAACCTCCCTTCGCCAAATTGCAAGACCGCCTCTTGATGAACAGGCGCGCGCTCAAATGGAACAACTGCTGCTGGATCTTCGATGATGAAAGATGCCATTCAGAAACAGAAGGCCGTGCGCTATTGCGTGGCGCACGGATATATCCCGTATATGGAGTGCCTAGTTCGTTACGGTGAGGACACAGCCGCCAAGCCTGCCGACATTACTGACGTCGATGTACTTGGCGTCCGTCCGGCAGGGGAAGTGCGTGAACGCCGAGTTGTTTTCGATTGCAAAACACTCGCTAAGACAAGCGGCGTTGGCCGGGCACTCTGGGCGAGCGGACTGCTTCAACTAGTGCAGGCAGACGAAGCGTTTGTAATCCTCGTCAAACCTGCCCCCGATGGCCACCGACTAGCTGCGAGAAAAATCGGCGTTCACTTGTTCGCAGAAAAGATTTTCGACGAATATGCGCGTTCATCGTCAACGAATTACTTGGAAGGAATCACGTATCTCGACAACCTTGCCGCGTGGGATGCGCTGTGGAATCTGCGCACTCAGCTCCCACGGGTGGCACCGCTTGTCGAATATTTGTCTAGTGAAGCTGCGTTTGAACGGAGCGCAACCGCAGGTTTTCGCACCCTTCTTTCGAGACTGAAATCCGCCGAGGGGGAGTTTGACGTGACCAAGCCTGTTCACCGACTACTGTACGGCATGGTTATTAGCCAAGCAATCACGTTCTTAAGCGCGATCGTGCGAGAGTTCAGTACAGTTTTTGATCAGAGCATGGATTTGGATGCTTTTCAGAGCGCGTTGAGAAATCACGTTTGGGGTGGGCGAGAGGGCTACGAACTTCGAAAGCGCTTACATATAGCGCTGCAGGTAAGCAGAAACGAAGAGGTCGGAGACTTCCAACTCCCAGGTTGGGATAAGTTTGTCGAGCTTGTCAGAGCTCTTCTAGATGCGCCGATGTTGGCCGGGACCCCCGCACTGCCCGTGAAAGACATAGCCTTTCGAGAGATGGGCACGGCAAGCGCACTGGCTGACGCGCGAATCAAGGCAGAGCTTGGTGCGAACCCCCGGGCACGACAGTTCGCCATGGGAGTAAATCGCTACGTCGGTTCGCTCTCGCGCCTGTTGAAAGACTGTTCGGACAACTTTACGACCGGTATTTCAAAGGTAACGGCGTAGCAGGCCGCCCAAGTTGCCTGCGGATCGCTTCAATCCTTGCAGTTCGCGGTTAGCTGCAGTCCGGCACGGTCGACTGCTGAGCGGGAGTCGTCTGGCTGGACGGCGTCAACAACTTCAGCCCACGGCTCACGCGCCGCACGTAGTCATCGAGCTGATCTTGTCAGCGAGAAAACGGACGACTGACCGGTTACTTGGAAAGGGTGCCAACCGTGCCAACGTTGTCCCGCCAACAATGTTCGGCCTCCTTGGCATCCTTGAGTTTCTTGGCCGCCGCTTCGGCAGTCATGCTCCATAGCCAACCAGCGGATTCCTTGCGCGACTCAACACCCAGCTTGGCTTTCGCACGCTTGATCGTGCGCTCGCTATGTCCGGCTTGTCGCGCTTCGGCAAGGATGTACTTCGCCGACTTCGGCCCATGGGCCAGCTCGCTGCGCAGGAACCCGCACGCGTCCTCAAAGGCTGACGCATCGCCCTCTTCAACCTGATCCGTTTCCGCATCTGCCAGCAGCTCGCGCGCAGTGCCGTCGACGGCCTGACCCCAGTCAATCAATGTTGCATGCACACCGGGGTATTGGCTCAGCTCGATCTGCTCGATGCCGTACTCAAAGCCTCCGTCATCGGGGCCAATGTTGGACTTGCTGCGTACAAGCAGCCGCCGGTCGTCTTCGCCGCCGCTGCCTTTAACCTTGGCTGCGCACAGCACGACCCGCGCAACAGCCCCAAACGCCATGGAGCCCACCACACGCTCGGTCGGATCACGGCCCGCCGACCCCTTGCTGAAATGCGAGATGCCCAGGACCGCCGCGCCCAGAGCTGCGCCCAGGTCTACCAGCGGTTGCAGCGCGCGCCGGACTTCGGTGTTCTTGTGGCTGTCACCGGCGACAGCCGAAACGACGGGATCGACGACCAGCAGCCGAACGTCACCGATCTGCTCAGCCTTCGCAAGAAGCTGCGCCATGTCCCGCGCTGGGTCGAAAGGCAGCACCTCTCGCCCGATCCGGGCGCCGGTGACGAAGAACACCCGCGAGGGGTCAGCGCCCATGGCCAGCAGGCGCGGCAACAGCGTGTCGGCGGGGTCGTCCTCGCCACTCCACATCAGCACATTTCCAACCGGGCATTGCGAGCCATCGGGCCAACGCCCGCCACTCGTCACTGCCGCTGCAAAGGCCAGCGCAATCGTCGTCTTGCCCTGCCCCGGCGCGCCAGCCAAAACGTGGAACTTGCCCAAAGCGAGCCACTCTTTCCAAAGCCAGGACACGGGCTCAGGCTTCAGTGATGCCGCACAGGTCAGGATTACGCCGTCTTCCAAGGGCGGCGGCCTCGTTGCGCTGAGCATCTTGTCGCGGTAGGCGTCCAATTGGTCCCAGTCGGCCGGGTTCATGCTGCGTGCTCCTGCATGATGTTCTCGATGACGCGCACCGCATCCAGCAGTCGCTTGCGGCATGCGGCGTCTGGAAGCACACCCTGGATGGACAGCCCCGTCATGGCGACGACCATCGCCTCGCGCTGGAGCAGCTTCAGCGCCGCCGATGCGGACAGCGTGCGCTTAACGGCGGGCCGAGTGCATTCCGTGCCGTCATCCACCATCGCGCCCAGCTTCTCGGCCGCCTCAGCGAAGTCCCATTGATGGGCCTGCATCGCGTAGGCCAGCACGTCGCCGCCGTGGACCTCGCAGGCCATGCACTTAAAGGCACCGCTTGACGCTTTGATACGCATGGAGTCGCTGCCGCCATGGAAGACGCATCGCGTCGTCTTCCAGGGGCCAGGGCCTTTGAGCGTGAGCCCTTCGACCTCATAGAACGTCAATGGGTCGGGCAGCAAACTGCGGTCGAACTTCTTGCCCATCAGTGGCCTCCCGCATGGACAACCGACGCGAGCGAGTCAGGTCGGTAAATCATTGGTCGCCACCCTGAGCCTGAATCCAGGCGCGCACGTCGGCAGCCTTCCAGCGCGTGCAGCGCTGGCCCAGTCGGATGGGTTGCGGGAACTCGCGGGCGGCAACCTTGCGGTACAGCGTTGCCGACGAGAGGCCCGTGGCCTGGGCTACGGTTTGGATGCGCAACAGCGCATCAGGCAGTTGCACAGCGTCAAGCTGCTGAGGGTTGCGGTCATTGCCGCGAGTGGGTTCGAGAGCGTTGTGGAGCATGTGCGTCCTTGTGGTTTGAACGGACGCAAATGTCGAATTTGGGCACCGGCCGGAATAGCTGGTAAGGGTCGGAATTAGGCCTGCTGCCCCCCTTCAGAAATAGGCCGGCCATTGAGCAAACCCGCATGGATGCTGGGCTTCAAAGGGGCGGCCTTTAGCCGCTGCGCTTTCGACGGCCGGCAGCCTTGTCCGGATTTGCGACCGTCGCAATGCGTTGGACCGCCTCGTCAGAAAGTCGAAAATTGGCCTGTAGGTACCGCACAAGGCGCGCCTTGAATGTCACTGCCTCGTCACCGTAGCCATTGAGGACCGCCCGAAAGGCAATGTTCGCGGCCTGCAATTCTTCGGGCAGGTCGGATGGGTCAATGTCGGTCTCAGCCGGCGGCGCCTCCACGGCTTTGATCGCCACTCTCTGGGCCGGCTCCTCGAAGTCGTAAACCGACTCCATCACGTTGCAGCGCAGCCAGTCGCGCAACTGGGCACGGGAGAAGGCCTGATCGGAAAATTTATGCAGTTGGGCGGACACGAATGCAATGAACAGGCCATCGTTGGCTGGTTTGGCCGTCGCCGACTGTGCCGCCAGATCCACACTGACCAGGCACCCTTTGGCGGAAGTCGGCGGGGCCAAGCGAGATCCTGGCGCCAGCCGCCCCCGCGCAACTTTGAAGGCTGTGACGGTCTGCTGGTAGTCATGCTCAAGGCGCGCGAGCACGACGCTCACCTGCCGAAGGTGCGCGGAGTCGGCTTTCCAGGCCTCGTCGGGCTCATAGCCCAAGATCAACGCAGCCGCTTGCCGACCGGAAAACTTCGCTGCGTAGTCCCAGTGCGATAGATCCGTCATTCCTCCCCCTCTTGCTCCTGCCTGGCCCGGGCGTGTTTCCACCCGTCGGCCGAATGGGATTGTCGCGCGCCTCACTTAGGAGCGTCCCCTTAGGACCGCTCCCTTAGGACTGCTTCCTTAGGACCGCTTCCTTAGGGGCGCTTCCTAAGGGGCGCTTCCTTAGGGGCGCCGCCTTCAGTCTTTCTGCTTAGCCGCTGCTCGCACGGCTTGCCATTCGGAGCGCTTGTACCAAGGGTCACGCTGCAAAAAGAATGAGTTGGGCAACAGGCCTTGAGGCATATCGACGCCGAGCACGATGAAAGCGAGCCGCTCGGCGAGCCGCGCAAAGTGCCAATGAGCCTCGGCAATAGCCTGTGCGCTGTATTCCTGCCGCAGGCCATGCGCAAGCGAATCGCGTATCTGCTTTAGGCCCGGCAGCTTCGTAGTACCCCGCAACGGCCAAAGATCAGACATGCAGGCGGCGAGCTTCGGATGAGCAGCCTGAAATTTCTCGAATCGAACGTTGAAGCTCGGACCGCTGCCTTCAACCGATTTCGCAAATCCTTCGATCCGGGCCGCAACACCCGCCGCATTTGGACTGCTGGACGTCTTCACGCGGCCAGCCAAATCAAGCAGGCCCGCCATCACCTCAGAGTCAGTTTCACGAAGCTTCTTCCGCTCATCGTTGGTAAGCTTCTCCAGCGCAATGACTTGCTCCAGGGCGCTAAACAGCGCCAAGAAGTTTCCAGCAGCGGTTCTTTTGACATGCGGCGCCAGCGCTACGGATATCAGAGTGACGGCCTCCTGGGTGTCCGCTGGCGCCGCGAGAAAACTCTGCACGAACGCCTGCGCGCAAGCGTCAAATTCATTTCTGAGGCAAAGGTCCGCCACCGGCTCTTCAGCCATGTCAGGGGCGAGATTGGGGTCTAGAGGATCGAACCACATCGTCTCGTTGCCGTCGCGCCTCTCCCAAATCCACCCATGCAGCGTTATGGCCTGCCTTGTGAGGATGGAAAGAGGCCTCAGCACGCTCCTTATCTTCTCGACCAAGCTATCCATCGGAATCGCAGTCGCCTCGTCGTATCGAACTTCGGCCGCGAAGCTAGCGCGGATCTCGGCGGCGACGCCCTTGTCTTCGATGTGATGGATGCTCCAGAACTTGAGGAATCGAACTGCGCCAAGCTCCGCTGTCTGCAACTTGAAGAGTTCCACTGCCATTTCTGGTGTTGCGGTGTAGTCGACCTCCGCCTGATAGTGCTTTTTGAAGAAACGCACCGGCGACAGCACAAATAGGACTCTCGACCGCTCGCTTGGCCAGCTACTCGCCTTTATCCAGAGCTGCCCTACGTGGTTGATGTTGAACTCTCCCCGCGCATGTCTTCTGCGAGTAGCGCCGGCCGGAATCGAGCGATACCAGAGCTCTTTGATCTCAATTCCATTTGGGCCACTGGCGCTCCGAAGCGAGCAGGGGTTCTCCAGTGCTGGCGGCTCGCTATCGCTCAGCGGAATCTCGATTGAGATCGACGCGGGCAAGCCGCCGGCAGCGGGCTCCGTTATTCGGCAGTCGACCTCTAAGGTCAGTCCGCTCCTATCTGTTATGACAGCGTCGAACGCCGCGTCTCTTAGGTACATGCTGTTCCGCTTCTTGTGATAGCCACTGTCGCCACTACGCACAACGGCGCTGTGCGGCTGGCGTATGCGGCGGCCGCCTCCAGCCAGCGGTTGAAGTCGGCTCGTGTCGATTGCCCGCCGCCACGTGCTCTCTAGAAAATGAGTAGCTTGTAGCCGTCGCACAGCTTCTCGTAATAGAAGCCGTCGACCTCGATATCTTCCCTGTCACACGCTTGGCTCAGGTAGGTTTCCACGTCCTTCTCATCCGCGCCACGAAACACGCCAGCGCACGCCACGTACCGCACGCTCAGCCCATCGAACGACTGCTTGCGGGCCGAGAACACCTTGTTCGCGTCCTTGCACATACGGTCAATGCAGGCGCGGTAGTCGTCCGCTTGCTTCAGCTCAACGAAGTACCACTGGTCTTTGGCCTGACGCTTCAAACGAAAACCGATATCCAACGCCATTCGCGACTGGCCGAGCTTTGTTCTTCGGTCCGTATCGAAGGGGTGCTCCATGTCCCACTCAGCAATCTTGTCGTCGGCGTGTGACAAGAACAGAGCCAATTCGACCTGCCACCATTTCTCCCACCCGGACACGCCGAACTCATGCACCTTGTCCAGGGCTTCGATGACCCGCTTATCGTCGAAGAACTCGAGCAGCACTTCTGCGATCTTGTCTAGGTCGTCGCCGCTGTCGCGCTTCGGCATGGGCTCTCCTGAGGCCTAAGGAGGCTGAATCGTACGTATGGAAAACCTTATAGGCGTACGTACGGAGCTCGTACGTACGACAGCCTTGCATCACCTATAGGCGGTGCTGCACCGACGATCTATCGAGTCCGTACAGCAAGAGGCGGTCGGCCTATAGAGCACCGCCCTATAGAAATTTCTATATGGAACCCTGTAGCTGGGCCTCTGCAACAGGGAATGCAATGACCTCGGCTCCATCCCGTAGGCGGTCCAAATAATCCGCCCACGCCTGCATCATGGTCCGACGCTGATCGAGGTATTGCGTACGGTTGTACGCGCGCCCTAGCGAGTCAGCCACGGCATGCGCAAGCTGCGCCTCGATGACTTCCGGCGCAATGTGCAGCCGCTCGGCGATCATGGTTCGGGCCGTTGCCCTGAAGCCATGCGCTGTCATATCGTCATTGCCATAGCCCATGCGACGCAGGCCACTGCGTACGGTGTTCTCGCTCATGCAACGCTGGCTACTCGTCAGCGCCGGAAATGCGTACCGGCTGTGTCCAGTGAGCGGGTGCAGCTCCTTGAACAGTTTCACAGCCTGGCTAGCCAGCGGGACAACATGCGGCGGCCCATCTGCCTTGTCCGCTTTGGTCCGCTTCATCGTTGCGCCCGGGACCGTCAGGGTCGCCCCCTCAATGTCCAACCAAGCCCATTCGATGTGACGCAGCTCGCCAGGCCGGAGCAACAGCAGCGCGGACAGCAGCAGTGCCGCGCGGGTCACCGGTTGACCGCGGTACTCGCTGATATCTCGCATGAGCTTGCCGACCTGCTTGGGATCGGTGATGGCGGCATGGTGGCGCGACTGGACCGGCCTGAGGGCATCACGCAAGTCAGCCGCAGGGTTGCGCGTGCAATCGCCCGTGGCGATGCCGTAGCGGAACACCTGCCCGCAAGCGTCTTTGACACGATGAGCCGTCTCGATGGCACCGCGCGCCTCGATCCGCCGGAGGCATTGAAGCAGTTCCGGTGCCTCGACCTCGGCGATTGGGCGCTTGCCAATCCAGGGGAAGGCGTCTTGCTCCAACCGGATGCGCGTTCGTTCGGCATGGCCGGCGCTGACCTTGGCCTCATGGACGGTGCTGAGCCATTCACGCGCGACGTATTCGAACGTTCCAGGGAGTGGGAGGCCGGCGTCGGTCAGGCGAGCCGCTTCAACCTTCCGTGCTTTGGCGTCCTTGTCGGCCTTTCGCTTGTCGCTGGGGTCGGTTCCTGACGCGATCAACGCCAACGCCTCACGCCGCCTTTGGCGGGCGGCGGCTAGCGTGACCTCGGGATAGGTGCCGAAGCTGAGCCGGTTTGGCTTGCTATCAAAGGTGTACCGCAGGCGCCACCAGCCGGCGCCGCTGGGCTGCACCTCCAGCACCAGCCCACCACCGTCCCCGATGGTCTTGGCCTTGCCGGCCGCCGCGACGAGCTTGATCGCCGCTTGGATTGCCTTGTCGCTCAGTTTCTCGATGCCAGCCATTCTGTACAACTCCCTTGAAGAGCTGCTCACTTTGGAGCAGTTGTTCAGATTGTTGTACGGCCGGCGGTGCTACGCAAGGCCCCGTCATGAGAGGACATGCAAAGAAAAGGCTCCTAAGTCGTTGATTTACTTAGGAGCCTTAGCGGTCGTGAACCCTTGTGGTTCACTGGTCTGGTGGAGCCGGGGGGAATTGAACCCCCGTCCGGCTTTCAGTTGAAGCCTTGGCCGCGGATCAGGCCGACGGCGAGCCCCTCGATGGCGAAATGCTCGCTGGCTTCGTCCACACGGATGGGTTGGAAATCGGCGTTTTCCGGCAGGAGTTCGATGCCGTCCGCATTGCGCTTGAAGCGTTTGACGGTGACTTCCTCGCCAACGCGTGCCACCACGATCTGGCCGTTGCGGGCGTCTTTGGCAGACTGGACGGCCAGCAGGTCGCCGTCGAGGATGCCGATGTCTTTCATGCTCATGCCTTTGACCTTGAGCAGGTAGTCAGGCCGCTTGGCGAACAGACCCGGCTCCACCGTGTAGGTTTGTTCGACGTGTTCCTGCGCCAGGATGGGCGCGCCGGCCGCAACCCGACCGATCAGCGGCAAGGTGAGTTGCGCGAGGGCCGGAATGGGCAAAGAAAATTGCCGTGATCGGTTCAGTTCGCTCAGCGTGTCGGACTTCAGGCGAATGCCGCGGGAGGTGCCGCCCACCAGTTCGAGCATGCCTTTGCGGGCCAGCGCTTGCAGGTGTTCTTCAGCCGCGTTGGCCGACTTGAAACCGAGTTCAGAGGCAATTTCCGCGCGGGTGGGGGGTGAGCCGGTGGTTTCGATGGCGTGACGGACCAGGTCGAAAATCTGCTGTTGGCGGGCGGTAAGCTTGGGGCGGTCTTGCACGAGCGGCCTTTGAGGGCGCTGGAAATTTGTCCAGCACCTGTATTTTCATCCAGGAAATCAGCAAATTGCAAACGGAATCCGAATTGATCGTCATTTTGGGGACGGGTGGAACGATTGCCGGAACGGCGGCTTCGTCCAGTGACGGTGTGGGATACACCGCGGCGCAGTTGCGGGTGGAGGACCTGATGGCTGCCGTGCCCGGCTTGGCGGGGCGGCAGATCGAGGCCCAGCAAGTGGCCCAACTGGACAGCAAGGACATGGATTTCGGCACCTGGCAGGTGCTGGCGCAGGCGGTGCAGTCGGCGCTGGACCGGCCCGAGGTGCGTGGCGTGGTGGTCACGCACGGCACCGACACTCTGGAAGAAACCGCCTACTTTTTGCACCGGGTGTTGGCCCCGGCCAAGCCCGTGGTGCTGACGGCCGCCATGCGTCCGGCCACGGCGTTGGCACCTGATGGGCCGCAAAACCTGTTCGACGCGGTTCAGGTGGTCGCAACGCCAGGGGCGCGGGGGGTGATGTTCGCGTTTGCGGGCCGGGTGCACGATGCAGTGCAGGTGCGAAAGACGCACAGCTACCGTGTGGATGCGTTCGAGTCGGTGGATGGCGCTCTGGTCGCCCGGGTTGAAGAGGGCCACGTGCGGCAGTTGAGCCGCTGGCCAACCGGTGTGCCGCTGGGGCTTGACCAGGTCTCGGCCCCGGTTGCGCGATGGCCCTGGGTGGAGATCGTGTTGAACGACGCGGGCGCGGATGGCAGCGTGGTTCGTGCGCTGACCGCGGCTGGGGTGCGGGGCATCGTTGCGGCGGGCACCGGCAACGGGACGCTGTCGGCCCGTTTGGACGTGGCCTTGCGTGAGGCGCAGGCGCAGGGCGTGCGAGTCGTGCGCAGCACGCGGTGCGATGCTGGGCCTGTGATGGACTTGCCCGGCTTGCTGCCCACCGCGGGGGCGCTGAGCCCGGTGAAGGCCCGAGTCGAGATGATCCTGGGCCTCTTGCAGGCTTGACTGCGGCGCCGCTGCGGTCGGTCAGCGGGCCTTGCGCCGGGTCAGCGCCAGCAGGCCCAACCCCGCGGTCATCAGCGCCCAGTGGGCCGGCTCAGGAACGGGCGCGGCGTAGTTGGCGATGTTGGCCGTGTAGGCGTGCAGCACGCCCGGCAGCAGTTGGTAGTCGCCGGTGAGCGTGGCCGAGGCGCTGTTCGCGGTGAAGAAGCAGCCGGTGGTTTGGCCCATGGGGCACTGGATGGACTTGGCGTAGGGGTCCGCATCCGTCATGCGGAAGTAGACGTCGAACTGCGTGCCCGCGCCGTTCTGGGTGACGCTGTAGTCGTTGTCGGTGCCCGCCAGAACGAGGTAGCGGCCGTCGGCCAGGCGTGGGCCCACGGCCAGGCCTTCCCATTTCTCGGGTGACTTGTTGCCCAGCGCAGCCAGCGTGTTGGCATCCAAATCCATCACCTGAGCGCCCTTGGCCACCGCCACCAGGCCGCTTGGGAGTGCGCCGGACGAGGGCAGGTTGATGCCGGTCACATCAGTGGCCCCGCGCAGGTCAACCTCGAAGACGTTTTTGTCGGCGCCGCTCAGCGTGGCGCCGACGCCGATGCCTCGGTTGTTGCGCTCCAGGACCAAGAAGCGGTTTTCATCCAGCGCCACCAGCGCGGAGCTGCCGCGGCCCTGGGATGCGCTGGCCAGGGCGTAGGCGTACTGACCCACAGCTTCACCGGAGGCGATGTCGTACTTGATGATGCGGGTGTACAGGCCTCGGGTGTCGCTGCTGGCGTTGTAGCCGTCCGTCACCAGGCCGTTTTGCAGCATGGCGTAGGCGAAGCGTCCGTCCGGCGTGATGGCCAGGCCTTCGAGCCCTCGGTTGCCCAGGCGGCCTTGTGTGAGTTGCGGGGTGCTGCCGGCGGGAGGCAGGGCGTTGTAGTCCACGCCAGCGGTGGTGCGCGGCACCAGGTTGGCCGGGGTCTTGAACGCGCGAATCAGTTGGCCGCTGCGGCTGAACTCGTAGACCGATGGGCCATATTCATCGCTCACCAAGAAGTTGCCGGTGACCGGGTTGACGACAAATCCTTCCGGGTCGAACGAGCGGCCGAGCACGTTGCCCACGGTCGGGGCCTGGCCGTTCAAGGTGCCTGCGGCACTGGAGAACTTGACGGTTTCCAGGATGCGGAAGTTGGAGATGGCGCCGGTGTTGGCGTTGACATCCACGGTGAACCGCTGGACGCGGGTGTCGTAGGGCAAGACACCGCCGCCGGGGCCACGGTCCGACAGACCCCACCATTCGTTGCGGTTGCGGTCGTAATAGATGTCGGAGAAGAAGCCGACGCGGCGGTCCAGGTCGGAGCCGCTGCTCAGGTCCAGGCTGTTGCCGGCCAGGGTCAGGCCGTTGACGAAGCTGACGCCGGTCAAGGCCGTTTGAGCATGGGCTGCGGGAGTGGCGGCCATTGCGGCCAGGGTCAGGAGCGTCGCTTGCAGTCGCATGGGGTGGTTCGATGGGGGTAGGTCAACCGAGCAGGCTACGCAGCACCCATGAAAAGCCCATGAAAAGCCCATGAAAAGCCCATGGAACGCTCATGAAAAAGCCGCGGACGGTGCCGCGGCTTCGGCGCCCTGCAGGGCAGGGCAGTGCGAGGCGGGAGGGCCTCAGGCGATCGTCAGCGTGACGTCGATGTTGCCGCGGGTGGCGTTGGAGTACGGGCAGACCTCGTGGGCCGTGGCCACCAGGGCCTCCAGCTGCGCGCGGTCCATGCCGGGCACCGAGATGGTCATGGCGACCTGGATGCCGAAGGCGCCCGGCTTGTTGGCGTGGGGGCCGATGCCGACTTCGCTGGTGATGCTGACTTCGGCGGGCAGGGCAATCTTCTGGCGGGCCGACACGGCCTTCATGGCGCCGATGAAGCAGGCCGAGTAGCCGGCAGCAAACAGTTGTTCGGGGTTGGTGCCCGCGCCGCCGGCTCCGCCCAGTTCCTTGGGCGTGGACAGGGTCACGTCCAGCGCGCCGTCCGACGACTTGGCAGTGCCGGCGCGGCCGCCCGTGGCGGTGGCAGTGGCGGTGTACAGGGCTTTTTCGATGGCCATGGTGGCTCCTTGGGGTGGGTCAGTGGGAAAAGAAATCAGGCGGCGGCGTCGGCGGCCTGGTGGAGTTGCTGGCGCAGCTGCGTGAGCCGTTGCGTCAGCGTGATGACTTCGTCCAGCTCGCAGGCGCTGGCGCAGGCCAGTTGGCTGGGGATGTCCAGCGCCTGCTCGCGCAGTTGCCGGCCTTGTGGTTGCAGGTAGATGTCGACCCGGCGTTCGTCGTCGCTGGCGCGACGGCGTTCGATGTGGCCGAGCGCTTCCAGGCGCTTGAGCAAGGGCGTCAGGGTGCCGGAGTCCAGCGACAGGCGTTGGCCCAACTGCGAGACGCTCAGCCCGTCAGCCTCCCACAGCACCAGCAGCACCAGGTACTGTGGGTAGGTGATGCCCAGGGGCGCCAGCAGCGGCTTGTAGATGCGCGTCATGGCCAGTGAGCTGCTGTACAGCGCAAAGCACAACTGGCGGTCCAGTTGCAGCCACTCGGCGCGCGGGTCGGCGGCGGGTGGGGTGGGTGGCTTGCTGCGAGGCATGAGCGAAAATGTAGTTGGCAATTTAATTGCACACAAGTTAAGTGGTCATTGGGTCTTTTGGGTGACACGGGCGCATCACGCGATCTGAGACCATCCGCGCCCAATCAATTGCAGACGAGGAGATGGACGATGGAGATGGCCGCAATCGCACTGGCAGCCCTGGTGGCGCTGCTGCACCTGTACTTTTTGGTGCTGGAGATGTTCTTCTGGACCAAGCCGCTCGGCCGCAAGGCCTTCGGGCTGGACAAGGACTTTGCCGAGCGCAGCAAGGCGCTGGCGGCCAACCAAGGCCTCTACAACGGCTTCCTGGTGGCGGGCCTGGCGTACGGGTTGGTGCTGGGCGCCGCCGGTGCGGGCAAGCCCTGGCTGCTGTTCTTCCTGGGCTGCGTGGTGGTGGCCGGCCTGTTCGGCGCGGCCACAGCCTCGAAGAAGATCTTGTACGTGCAGGCGCTGCCAGGTGCTCTGGCCCTGGCTGCGGTGCTGGCGCTCTGACCGCGAATCAGCTCGCGCTCATCGCCTCGATCTGCTCGCCCAGCTCCAGCCAGCGCATCTCGTCGGCTTCAAGCTGGTCGGCAATCGCCTTCAAGCGCTTGCCCATCTCGGCAATGGCCGAGGCGGCGGCGCCTTCGGCCAGTTGGGCCTCAATCTCTGCGCGTTCCTCGGCGAGGGCGTGCAGGCGCTTGTCGATGGCTTCCATTTCCTTCCGCAGCGGGCGGGTCAATTCCGCCAGCTTGGCGCGGGCCTGGCCTGAGGCCTTGCGGTCTTCACGCGAGGCCGGTGGGGGCGCTGCCACCACAGCCGCAGCGGCAGGGGCGGGCGCCGGCGCGGGGCCTTTCTTGGCGGCGCGAGCGGCTTCCTTGCTCTGATCCAGCAGCCACTGCTGGTAGTCGTCCAGGTCGCCGTCGAAAGGCTTGACCTTGCCGTCGGCCACCAGCCAGAACTCGTCGCAAACCTCGCGCAACAGCGCCCGGTCGTGGCTGACCAGCATGACTGTGCCTTCGAACTCGTTCAGCGCCAGAGACAGCGCCTCGCGGGTGTTCAGGTCCAGGTGGTTGGTCGGCTCGTCCAGCAGCAGCAGGTTGGGGCGCTGCCACACCAACATGGCCAGCACCAGCCGCGCCTTCTCGCCGCCGGAGAGGCTGCCCACTTGCTGGTTGACCATGTCGCCGGTGAAGCGGAACTGGCCCAGGAAGTCGCGCAGCTCCTGCTCGCGGCCCGGCGGGCCAACGTCGCGCGCGAGGCGCACCATGTGCTCCAGCGGGCCTTCGTCCAGCCGCAGCACGTCCAGCTCCTGCTGGGCGAAGTAGCCGATGGACAGGCCCTTGCCCTCGGTCAGCTTGCCGCCCATCGGCGCCTGCGCGCGGGCAATCGTTTTGACCAGCGTGGACTTGCCTTGGCCGTTGGCACCCAGGATGCCGATGCGCTGGCCGGCCAGCACCGAGCGGTCCACGCCGCGCACGATGATCTTGTCACCCTCGTCGGTGCGGTAGCCCGCGCTGAGCTCGTCGAACATCAGCATTGGGTTGGGCAGGTTCAGCGGCTCGCGGAACTCGAAGTTGAAGTCGGCCGAGGCCAGCACCGGCGCGAGCTTTTCCATGCGCTCCAGCGCCTTCACGCGGCTTTGCGCCTGCTTGGCCTTGCTGGCCTTGGCCTTGAAGCGGTCGATGAACTTCTGCAGGTGGGCGACCTTCTCTTGCTGGCGCTCGAACGCGGCCTGCTGCAGCACCATGCGCTCGGCGCGCTGGCTCTCGAAGCTGGTGTAGTTGCCGCCGTAACGCACCAGCTTGCCTTCGTCGAGGTGCAGCGTGACCTTGGTGATCGCGTCCAGGAACTCGCGGTCGTGGCTGATGATGATCAGCGTGCCGTCGTAGCGCTGCAGCCAGGCCTCCAGCCAGACCAGGGCGTCCAGGTCCAAGTGGTTCGTGGGCTCGTCCAGCAGCATGAGTTCTGCCGGGCACATCAGCGCGCGGGCCAGTTGCAGGCGCATGCGCCAGCCGCCGGAGAAGCTGTTGACGGGGGCGTCCAGCTGCTCGGTCTTGAAACCCAGGCCCATCAGCAGCGCCTGGGCGCGGGAGCGGGCGTCGAAGGCGCCGGCGTCGGCCAGCGCGGCATGCGCCTCGGCCATCGCGTGGCCATCGTTGGCCTTCTCGGCTTCGTCCAGCGCCACGCGGGCAGCCACCAGGGTCAGGTCGCCCTGCAGCACGAAGTCGGTCGCACCGTCTTCGGTCTCGGGCATGTTCTGGGCCACTTCGGAGCGGCGCCAGTGCTTGGGCACCTCGACTTCGCCCTTGTCATTGCCCAGGCGGCCGGTCAGCAGCGCGAACAGGCTGGACTTGCCGGCGCCGTTCCGGCCCACCAGGCCGATCTTCTCGCCGGGTTGCAGCGTGGCGGAGGCGCCGTCCAGCACCACCTTGACGCCGCGGCGCAGCGTGATGTCGCGAATCGTGATCAAAGCAAATTCTCTTTCGTCACCAGCAGCACCTGGTCGGCGCCTGATGAGGTGTCCATCCACACGACTTCCAGGGTCGGGAAGGCGGCTTCAAAGTGTTCGCGCTCGTTGCCGATCTCCAGCACCAGCACGCCGGTGTCGCTCAGTGCGGCAGGCGCGGCGCGCAGCAGGTCGCGGATGAAGTCCATGCCATCCGTGCCGCCCGCCAGGGCCAACTCCGGCTCGGCCCGGTATTCATCAGGCAGCGCGGCCATGCTGGCGCTGTTGACGTAGGGCGGGTTGCACAGGATGAGGTCGTACGGGCCGCCGCCTTGGTTCACCGCGCCTTGCAGGCCGTCGCCTTGCAGCAGGCGGATGCGGGCGCCCAAGTCATGGCGCGTCACGTTGAGCTGCGCCACGGCGAGGGCGTCGGGGCTCAGGTCCAGCGCGTCCACCTCCACCTCGGGCCAGGCCATGGCGGCCAGCACGGCCAGGCTGCCGTTGCCGGTGCACAGGTCCAGCACGCGGCGGCTGTCGGGGTGCAGCCAGGGGTCAATGCTGGCGTCGGCAATCAACTCGGCAATGAAGCTGCGCGGCACGATGGCGCGCTCGTCGATGGTGAACGGCACGCCTTGCAGCCAAGCCTCGCCCGTGAGGTACGCCGCCGGCTTGCGCGTCGTGATTCGCTGCTCGATCAAGCCCTCGATGGCGGCCAATTCAGCCGCGTTCAGCTCGCGCTGTTCGTGCTCGTCCAGCGCGTCCAGCGGCAGGCCCAGGCGCCACAGCGCCAGCCAGGCGGCTTCGTCGAACGCGTTCGTCGTGCCGTGGCCAAAAAACAAGCCCGCCTGGGTAAGGCGGGCGGCTTGGGTGTCGATGCAGTCGATGAGTTTCAAGAGCCGTGGACGTCCAGGGTGATTTCGGTGAAGGTGGCCTCGTCGCCGGCCTTCTCTTCCTTGCGCGGAGCCGAGGCCGGCATGCGCGCAGCCGAGCCTTCGTTTTGCAACCGCCACAGCAGGTTGGTGGGCGAGTCGGCGAAGGCCAAGCCTTCTTCGCGGGTGATGGCGCCTTCGGCGATGAGTTTGGCGAAGTGCTCTTCGTAGGTTTGCGAGCCTTCGGCGATGGATTTCTCCATCGCATCCTTCACGCCGGCAAAGTCGCCTTGCTCGATGAGTTCGGCAATGAGCTTGGTGTTCAGCAGAATTTCCACCGCCGGCACGCGGCCACCTGCGGCCGAGCGCACCAGACGCTGCGACACGATGGCCTTCAGGCCCGCAGCCAGGTCGTTCAGCAGCGCCGGGCGGGCCTCGGGCGTGTAGAACGACAGGATGCGGTTCAGCGCGTGGTAGGTGTTGTTACCGTGCAGCGTGGCCAGCACCAGGTGGCCGGACAGCGCGTAGCTGATGGCCGAGGTCATGGTCTCGCGGTCGCGAATTTCGCCGATCAGGATGCAGTCCGGCGCCTGACGCAGGGCGTTCTTCAGTGCCACCTGCAGCGAGGCCGTGTCGCGGCCGATTTCGCGCTGGTTCACCACCGAGCGCTTGTTGCTGAACAGGTATTCGATCGGGTCCTCGATGGTGAGGATGTGCCCGGTCATGGTCTGGTTGCGCATCTCCAGCATCGACGCGAGCGTGGTGCTCTTGCCGGTGCCGGTGGCGCCCACCATCAGGATGAGGCCGCGCTTTTCCTTGACCATGTTGCCCAGGATGGGCGGCAGGCGCAGGGACTCGAGTGTCGGAATCTCGTGCGGGATGTGACGGAACACGCCCGCAATCGAGCCGCGCTGGCGAAACCCTGACAACCGGAAACTGCCCACGCCGCGGATGCCCACGGCCATGTTGAGTTCGCCGGTGTTGTCGAGTTCCGCCAGAGAGGCCGGGTCGATGACCTCGGCGATGAGCTGGCGCGGCTGGGGCGGCGTCAGGAGCTGATCGGACAACTGCACGGTCTGCCCGTTGATGCGGATCAGCACCGGCATGTTGGCCGACAAATAACAGTCCGAAGCACCCTTGTCGGCCATCAGCCGCAGGATGCGCTCCATGTTGCCGCCACCAGGACCGCTCATGTTCAGTCTCGCAGGAGTTCGTTGATGCTCGTCTTGGAGCGGGTCTGTGCATCGACCCGCTTCGCGATGATGGCGGCGTACAGGCTGTAGCGGCCGTTGTCCTTGGGCAGCGAGCCCGAGATCACGACGGAGCCGGCGGGGATGCGGCCGTAGGTGACTTCGCCGGTGGTGCGGTCGTAGATCGGCGTGCTCTGGCCGATGTACACGCCCATGGAGATGACCGAGTTCTCTTCCACGATCACGCCTTCGACCACCTCGGAGCGCGCGCCGATGAAGCAGTTGTCTTCAATGATCGTCGGGTTGGCCTGCAGCGGCTCCAGCACGCCGCCGATGCCCACGCCGCCGGACAGGTGCACGTTCTTGCCGATCTGGGCGCACGAGCCGACCGTGGCCCAGGTGTCCACCATGGTGCCCTCGTCCACGTACGCGCCGATGTTCACGTAGCTGGGCATCAGGATCACGTTCTTGGCCTGGAAGCTGCCGCGGCGCGCCACGGCCGGCGGCACCACGCGCACGCCGGTGGCACGCAGGTCGGCTTCGCTCATGCCGGCGAACTTGGTGGGCACCTTGTCGAAGAAGGTCAGGTCCTTGTCGCCCATCACACGGTTGTCGTTCAGGCGGAACGACAGCAGCACGGCCTTCTTGACCCACTGGTGCACCGTCCACTGGCCCACGCCTTCGCGCGTGGCCACGCGCAGGCGGCCGGCGTCCAACTCGCCCAGCACCTGGTCCACCGCTTGGCGCAGCTCGGCCGCGTTGTTGAGATCCAGCGAGGTCCGGTTGTCCCAGGCGTGGTCGATCAGGCTTTGCAAATCAGCGGTGTTCATCAGAGAGCTTTGGTGAAGGAGACGATGCGGTGGGCGGCTTCGAGGCACTCGGCCTCGTCAGCCACCAGGGCCAGCCGGATGCGCCCGGCGCCCGGGTTGACGCCGTGGGCGTCGCGGGCAAGCAGGCTGCCCGGCAGCACGGTCAGATTGTATTGAGCGAGCAAGCCCTGGGCGAAGGCGACGTCGTCCCCCCAGGGCACGGCCGCCCACAGGTAAAAGCCCGCATCGGGCAGGGCCACGTCCAGCACCTGCGCGAGCAGCGGCGTGACCTGGGCGAACTTCTGCCGGTAGCGGGCGCGGTTGTCCACCACGTGGGCTTCATCGCCCCAGGCGGCGACGCTGGCGGCTTGCACGATGGGGCTCATGGCGCTGCCGTGGTACGTGCGGTAGAGCAGGAATTTCTTGAGCAGCGCAGCGTCGCCCGCCACGAAGCCCGAGCGCAGCCCGGGGACGTTGGAGCGCTTGGACAGCGAGGTGAACGCGATCAGGTTCTTGAAGTCGCTGCGCCCCAGCTTCGCGGCTGCTTCCAGGCCGCCGAGCGGCGCTTCGTCGCGGAAGTAGATCTCGGAGTAGCACTCGTCGGACGCAATGACGAAGCCGTAGCGGTCGCTCAGCTCGAACAGCGCCTGCCACTCGGCCAGCGGCATCACCGCGCCGCTGGGGTTGCCGGGCGAGCACACGTACAGCAGCTGGGTGCGCGCCCAGGTGGCGTCGTCGATCTGGCGCCAGTCCACCGCAAAGTTGCGGGTGGGGTCCGCATTCGCGAACGCCACTTCAGCACCGGCCAGCAGCGCCGCGCCTTCGTAGATTTGGTAGAACGGGTTGGGGCACACCACCGTGGCGCCAGCGCGAGACGGGTCCACCACCGTTTGGGCGATGGCAAACAGCGCTTCGCGCGAGCCGTTCACCGGCAGCACCTGCGTGCCGGCGTCCACCGTCAACCCGTAGCGGCGGTGCAGCCAGGCGGCGATGGCTTCTCGCAGCGCGGGCGTGCCGGCGGTGGCTGGGTAGGCGGCGAGGCTGGCCATCGAGGCCTGGATGGCTTCACCAATCAGCGCGGGCGCCGGGTGGCGGGGTTCGCCGATGCCGAGCGAAATCGCCGGCAGCGCGGGGTTGGGGGTGATGCCTGCCGTCAGTTGGCGCAGGCGTTCGAACGGGTAGGGGTGCAGCCGGTCGAGCCGCGGATTGGTCGGAAAACGCATCCGGCCATGATAGGGCGCCCACCCCGCAGCGGTGGCGCCGCCGGATTCCTCAGCGGTGAAGTGCGCCTAGCTGGCGGCCGGCTCGCGCACCACGGTGACGGTGCAGTCCGATTCGGCCACCACCTGACCCGACACGCTGCCGAGATAGCGACGCAGCGCCGAGGAGCCGCGCGCGCCCATCACGATGTGGTCCACGCCATTGCGGTGGGCGAAATCGATGATGGCACCTGCCGCGTCTGGCGCCTCCAGCACGTGAAAGGTCAGGCGTCCGTCTTCCAGGTCGAGCGCCTTGCTGATCGGCCGGGCCCAATGCTTCAGCGCGATGAGCTGCTTCACGTGCACGCTCTGGCCCTGCTTGTCGGTCAGTTCGTCGATGCCGATGCGGTTCACCCGCATCACGCTGACGCAAGCCAGCCGCGCGCCGGACTCGGTCTGCACGATGCGGCGCACGGTTTCGCACAGCTGGGCGAGCAACTCGGGCGTGGCGTTGTCCACGTCGACCGCGGCCATCACGATGGGGCTGCGCGCCAATTGCTGACCCGCCGGAGGCGGTGGCGGCGCCTCGGCGCCCAGCGCGAAGAACCAGCGCTTGAGGCGGCGCATCGCGCCACTGCCCTGAAGCTTTTCCGCCCGTGCGGTCAGGGCCACGCCCGCAGGCTCGCGCAGGTCCAGTGCCAACTGGGCCGCGCTTTGGTAGCGGCGGTCGGGCTTGACCTCCAGACAGCGCAGGATGACTTCTTGCAGCCATGGCGGCAGCTCGGACCGGATGGCGCGCGGCGGCACCGGCTCCACGTAGAGCCGCCGGCGCAGGCCGCGCACGGAGTTCGGTTGGCCAAACGGCCGCTCGCCGGTGGCCAGGTGGTACAGCATCACGCCCAGGGCGAACAGGTCGCTGCGCGGGTCGTTGCGCACGAACTGCACCTGCTCAGGGCTCATGTAAGGGCCGGTGCCCATGGGCAAGGTGAACTCTTCTTCCAGCAGGTCCGGCAGGTGCTCGTGCCGGCTGAGGCCGAAGTCCACCAGCACGGCGGTGCCGTCGGGCCGGAACATGATGTTGCTGGGCTTGATGTCCAGGTGCACCACGTGCTGGCGGTGCAGGGCGGCCAGCGCCGTGGCCACGCGGGCGCCGATGTCGGCCACCTCCTCGGGAGGCAGCGGCGCGTCGTCCAGCCGCGGGCGCAGTGTGTCGCCCGGGATGCGCTCCATCACGATGAAGGCCTGCCGCGTCCAATCGCCCCGGGCCACGAAGCGCGGCACGTGCGGGCCGCTGAGCTGCGGCATCAGCATCTGCTCGACCTCAAAGCCGACGATGGTGGCCGGGTCTTCTCCGCCCTTGATGCGGGGCACCTTCATCAGCAGGTCGTCCGCGGCGGCCGTGCCGTCCGGTTTGAGCCGGGTAACGCGCCACAAGTTGGCCATGCCGCCCTGGTGCAGCCGGGCCTCCAGCCGGAAGCCGTCCAGCACCTGGCCGGCTTCCAGCGGGGCGTGCGCGGGCGGTGGTGGTGGGGAAGAGGGCAGGGGTGTGGGGGCGGAGGTGCTCATCACTCGCCCCGCGTCAAGCGCCGGGCCAGGCGCTCGGCAATTGGGGCAGGCAGCCCGCTGGCCAGCACGCCCGCGCAGGCGGCCTCCACGTCGTACGCCACGCGCTGAAAGGTGACGCGGGCGTCATCCAGTTCCGACGGGCCAGGGTCCAGCAGGGCGTAGCAGGCGGCGGGGTTGCCGTCGCGGGGTTGGCCGCAGGAGCCGGGAATGATCAACCACTGGCGGTGGGTGGGCAGCGGCATGGCTGCACCCGCCACGGGGCGGAAGTCACCGGCCTTGCCGGTGCCGGACAGGTGGAACAGCATGGGGTCATGCATGTGGCCGCAGACCTGGATGCGCGCCGCGTGCGCATGCAAGCTGCGCACGGCTTCAGCACGGCCTTGGATGTACTCCCAGCCGCCGGGGTCGAACGCGTTCGCATGCACGAACAGGCATCCCGCCTCGGGCGCCTGCGCGCGCAACGGCAGCTTGGCGAGGAAGTCCAGTTGCTCGTGGTCCAACTGGGCGCGGGTCCACTCGATGACGGCCCTGGCGTCCGGGTGCATGCCGGGCTTGCTGCCCTGAACCACGGCTTCGTCGTGGTTGCCGAGCACCACGCGGGCGCCGTCAGCCGTCAGTTGCCGAACCTGATCGACCACCCACGCCGGGTCTGCCCCGTAGCCGACGAAATCGCCCAGCAAGGCGAAGTGGGTCGCGCCCTGCGCGCGGGCATCGGCCAGCACCGCTTCCAGGGCTTGGCGGTTGGCATGGATGTCGGTGATGAGGGCCCAGCGCATGGTGTTCAGCTTGCCATGACGCGCTGACGCCGAACCAACATCCGACGCAGGGAATTCCTGGGGGTGAAGAGGCGCCCCGCGTCGGCGGAGCGCGCCCGATCAGCCGATGCGGCCGAGCAGCAGGTACTCCATCAAGGCCTTCTGCACGTGCATGCGGTTCTCGGCTTCGTCCCACACCACCGACTGCGGGCCGTCGATGACGTCGGCCGTGACTTCCTCGCCGCGGTGCGCGGGGAGGCAGTGCATGAACAGGGCGTCAGGCTTGGCGCGGGCCATCATGTCGCGGTCCACACACCAGTCGGCGAATGCGGCGCGCCGGGCCTCGTTCTCGGCTTCGTAGCCCATGCTGGTCCAGACGTCGGTCGTGACCAGATCAGCGCCCTCGCACGCCTCGTGCGGGTCTTTGAACACGCGGTAGCAGCCGGCGTCCTTCACGCCGGCCACGGCGGGGTCGATTTCATAGCCGCTCGGGGTGCTCACATGCACCTTGAACCCCAGGATCTCGGCGGCCTGCAGCCAGGTGTTGGCCATGTTGTTGCCGTCACCCACCCAGGCCACGACGCGGCCTTTGAGGCAGTCCATGTCGATGGCGCCCCGGCGGTCCATGCCGCGGGCTTCGATGAAGGTGAACAGGTCCGCCAAGATCTGGCAGGGGTGGTACTCGTTGGTCAGCCCGTTGATGACCGGCACGCGCGAGTGCGCGGCGAAGCGCTCGATCTTGCTTTGCTCGAAGGTGCGGATCATCACGATGTCAACCATGCGGCTGATCACGCGGGCCGAGTCCTCCACCGGCTCGGCACGGCCGAGCTGGCTGTCGCCGGTCGTCAGGTGCACGACCGAGCCGCCCATTTGGTACATGCCGGCCTCAAAGCTCACGCGGGTGCGCGTGCTGGCCTTCTCGAAGATCATGGCCAGCGTGCGGTCTTGCAGGGGCTGGTATTTCTCGTAGTTCTTGAAGCGGCGCTTGATGATGGCGGCGCGGTCGAACAGGTGGGCATATTCCTCGGCCCGCAGGTCTTTGAACTGGAGGTAGTGGCGCATCAGCGAATCCCCGGGCTTCATGGCTTGGGCTGCGCCAACAGGGCGCGGATCAGGGGCACTAGGATGGCGGCGATTTGACGGGCCTCGTCATGCGTGAGGATCAGCGGCGGCAGCAGGCGCACGACGCGGTCGGCCGTGACACTGATGAGCAGGCCGGCTTCCAGTGCCTGGCCCAGCAGCGGGCCGGCCGGGCGGTCCAGCTCGATGCCCAGCATCAGGCCCTGGCCGCGAATCTCCACCACACCGGCCACGCCGGCCAGACCCTCGGCCAGTGCGGACTGCAGCGTGGCGCCCACCGCCTCGGCGTTGGCGAGCAGACCGTCTTCTTCCATGATCTTGAGCGTTTCCACGCCCGCCCGCATGGCGAGCGGGTTGCCGCCAAAGGTGGTGCCGTGGTTGCCGGCCTTCAGCACGTCGGCGGCGCGCGGTCCGCAGACGACCGCACCCACGGGCACGCCCGAGCCCAGGCCCTTGGCCAGCGGCATCACGTCCGGCTGGATGCCGGCCCACTGGTGAGCAAACCATTTGCCGGTGCGGCCGATGCCGCACTGCACCTCATCCAGCATCAACAGCAGGTTGCGCGCGTCACAGATACGGCGCAGCGCTTGCAGGAACTCGACACGGGCCGGGTTGATGCCGCCTTCGCCCTGGATGGTTTCCAGGAAGATGGCCGTGATGTTGGGGTTGGCGTCCAGTGCGGCTTCGACGGCGGGCACGTCGTTCAGCGGCACGCGCACGAACCCCGGCACCAGCGGCGTGAAGCCGGCATGGATCTTCGGGTTCGCGGTGGCCGACAAGGTGGCCAGCGAGCGGCCATGGAAGGCGCCTTCGAACACCAACACGGCGGGGTTGTCGTTGCCACGGTCGTGGCCGAACTTGCGTGCGATCTTCAAGGCGGCTTCGTTCGCTTCCAGGCCGCTGTTGCAGAAGAACGCGTTGGTCAGGCCGGACAGCGCGCACAGCTTGTCGGCCAGTTGCTCTTGCAGCGGGATGCGGTAGTAGTTGCTGGTGTGGATCAGCTGCGTGAGTTGGTGCTGCAGGGCGGGCACCAGGCGCGGGTGGTTGTGACCCAGCGTGTTGACCGCGATGCCGGCCAAACCGTCCAGCAATCGTCGGCCCTGCGTGTCCCAGACCCAGCTGCCTTGACCGTGCGACAGGGCAACGGGCAGGCGGCCGTAAGTCGGCATCACATGGCTGTCAGAAGGGACGGTAGGGGCGCTCATCAGGTCTCCAGAGCAGATTGAGAAAAAGGAACGTTTGATTCTAGGGTGCGGGCTTGCGCGTTTGCTGCGGCGCAGCAGATGGCGCGCTGGCAAGGCACAATAGGGGTCTTTGCCCGCGGCGCATGCCGTGGTGCGCAGCCTCACTGCCTCATGACCGTTGTTCCCAAGCCGCGCGAAGTTTTCATCCAAGGCGTGACCCTGGATGGGAAGACGTTTCGCCCGAGTGATTGGGCGGAGCGACTGGCGGGGGCGATGTCCTGTTTCCGCCCGGGTGGCGTTCGCGCCGGGATCGGGGCTTACATCGGTTATTCGCCGTTTTGTGTGCCCACGGTCATCAACGGGGTCAAGTGCGTGATCGTGAACGAAGAACTGCGTCGGCTGGAGCCGATGGCTTGGGACTTTGTCATGAACTTTGCGCGTGACAACAACCTCCAGGTCGCCGATGCGTGTCTGTTGCCCGACGCGCCAGGCGGTGGCAACGGCGCGTGACCGTCCGGCCTGGCGATGGCCTTGGTGCGGCGGTTCCTGCCTTGGAGCCGGCCCCCGCGAACGCTGAAAACGGTTGGCTGACAGCCACCTCCGATATTTCTGGCACGACTGAATCGGCCGAGCCGCCGACCTGGGTGTTGGTGCGCGGTTGGTCGCGCAACAGCGGCCACTGGGGTGCGTTTCCGCGCTTTTTCGAACGTGAGTTGGGACTCGTGCAGCCGGGCGCCCGGCTGGTGTTGCTGGATCTGCCGGGCACGGGCGCCTGGAGTCAACAGGCCAGCCCGACCCGGGTCCGGGACATCGTCAAGCTGTGTCGCGACGAGCTGCAGCGGCGTGGCGTGGCCGGGCCGGTGTCGCTGTTGGGCATGTCGCTGGGGGCTGCAGTGATTGCCGACTGGGCGACGCGTTATCCCTCCGAAGTGGCGGCGGGCGTGTTGATCAACCCGAGCCTGCGGCCATTTAGCGAGGTGTTTCGGCGGTCGATGCCGATGGAATACCTCGCGCTGTTCCTGCTGTCGTTCGGGCGTTTCAACTGGCGCCGGCGGGAAGAGCGCGTGCTGCGACTGACCACGCGCCTCACTGCGCCGCAAGCCGTCATGGAGCGTTGGCTGGACCTCCAGCGCCAGCACCCCGTGGGCGTGCGAAACGCGGTTCGTCAGTGGTGGGCGGGTCTGCGCTACCGCGCGAGCCGCGCGCGACCCGGTGCGCCGATGCTGCTGTTGTGCAGCCGGGCTGATGGTTTGGTGGATTGGCGCTGCTCTCAGGCCATCAGTCGGGCTTGGGGTGCGCCGCTGCGCCTGCACACGAAAGCAGGGCACGACCTGGCGCTGGATGACCCTCTGTGGGTGGCAAGGAGCGTGGTCGACTGGCTGCGCGACCGCTCGCTGAACGGCGTGGAGCCCGGGGAGTGGCATTGAGGCGCAAGCGAGCGCCTGAATGACGGAGGGTGCCGTCGCGCCACTGACCCATTGGGGGTGGTGCCTGAAATGAAAAAGGCCCGCATTCGCGGGCCTTCCTCTGCACCAGAGCTGGATTGGTTTTTAGGCGGCGAGCGCCTTGATCTTGGCGGACAGGCGGCTCTTGTGGCGAGCAGCCTTGTTCTTGTGGAAGATGCCCTTGTCGGCGACGGAGTCGATGACAGCTTGGGCGGTCTTGAACAGTTCGGCGGCCTTGGGCTTGTCGCCGGCCGTCACGGCCTTTTGCACGTTCTTGATGACCGTGCGGAATTTGGAGCGCAGCGCGGTGTTCGCGGCGTTGAGCTTGACGTCCTGGCGGGCGCGCTTGCGACCCGACGCCAGGCGAACCGTCTTCTTCTTGGCTTTGGAGCTGGTTGCCATGCTGTATCTATACCCAGTTGGTGCAAAGACAGCGAGTGTAGCACGCGTTATTGAATTTGGCCAATAGCTTGGGTGAGTTGCACTGATGCGTCAAGGGGCGCCACAGATAATCCCCTGCATGAATCTGTTGCGCGCCGCCTCCACCATTTCTCTTTTGACCCTGGCGTCGCGCATCACCGGATTGATTCGAGAACAGCTGACGGCCGGGCTTTTCGGCGCCACGGGCATGACGGACGCCTTCTTGGTGGCATTCCGAATTCCGAACCTGCTGCGCCGTCTGTTTGCGGAAGGGGCCTTCTCCCAGGCCTTCGTGCCGCTGCTGGCCGCGAGCCGCGCGACTGACGGCGACGAGGCCACGCACCGGCTGGTGGATGCTGTGGCGACCGTGCTGTTGTGGGCGCTGCTAGCCACCACGGTGGTGGGCATCTTGGCCGCACCGCTGCTGGTGTGGCTGCTGGGTGCCGGGCTGCCGACCCGGGCCTTTGATGCGTCAGTGGTCATGACGCGGTTCATGTTTCCGTACATCGGCTGCATGTCGCTGGTGGCCTTGTCGGCCGGCATCCTGAACACCTGGCGCCGTTTCGTGGTGCCGGCGGCGTCGCCCGTGCTGCTGAACTTGAGCATGATCGCCTGCGGCTGGACGCTGGTGGGGCCGTTGGAGCGCGCGGGTTGGCCGGGCATCTACGGCATGGCGGCCGGGGTGATGCTGGGCGGGGTGCTGCAACTGGCCGTGCAATGGCCGGCGCTGGCCAGCATTGGAATGCGCCCGCGCATGTCGTTGCGCTGGCAAACCTTTCAGAACTCGCGGGCGCATCCTGGGGTGGGGCGCATGTTGGTGGCCATGGGCCCCGCGTTGCTCGGGGTGGGTGTGTCTCAGTTGTCTCTGATGATCAACACGCAGATTTCCAGCAATCTGGGGGAGGGGGCCACCTCCTGGCTCAATTACGCCGACCGCTTGATGGAGTTTCCGATTGGTCTGCTCGGCGTGGCACTCAGTGCGGTGCTGACGCCACAGCTCTCGGCAGCCCAGGCCGCGGGTCAGACTGAGCGCTACAGCCGTTTGCTGGATTGGGGCCTGCGCATGGTGATGTTGCTGGCCTTGCCCTGTGCGGTGGCGTTGCTGGTGTTTGCTCAGCCGCTGACGGCTGTGCTCTACCACCGCGGCGCGTTCACCGCGCAAGACGTGGCGCACACCGCGCAATCGGTGATGGGCTGGGGTGTGGGCTTGCTCGGCTTGATTGCCGTCAAGGTGCTGGCGCCAGGTTTTTACGCCCGCCAGGACACGGGCACGCCGGCCAAGATTGCCGTTGGCGTGCTTTTGCTGACCCAAGCCCTGAACCTGGCCTTTGTGCCGTGGTTCGGTGTGGCGGGTTTGGCGCTGTCGATCGGCGTGGGGGCGCTGGTGAACGCGACCTGGTTGTTGCGCGGGCTTCAGCGCCTGGGCAGCTACCGTCCCGAGCCGGGTTGGTGGGGGTTCGCGCTGCGCAGCGTCAGTGCCTGCGTGGCCATGGGCGTGGTGCAGTGGCAGCTGTCGCTGCGGCTGGACTGGATCGGGCTGGGCCAGCATGAGGTCATCCGCTGCCTGTGGATGGCTGGGAGCTTGGGTTTGAGCGCAGCGGTGTACTTCGGTGTGCTGTTCCTGGTGGGGTTGCGCCCCAAGGCCCTGGGGCGGCCGAGCTGATGCAATTCGCCGCGCCATCGCCGTTGGAGTATTTCGCCAGCCTCGTGGCGGACGACGGCAGCCTCAACCTGCTGGAAGCGGCCATCAGCCTGGCGCAGGACGAGCAGCCGGATCTGGATGTTCAGTCGGTGCTGGCTGAGGTCGATGCACTGAGCCTGCGTCTGCGGCGCCGCCTGACGCCTGACACCGTGCCGGCCGAGCGCCTGCGCCTGCTCCTGCAGTTCTTCCACGGGGAATTGGGATTCGCCGGCAACCTCAACGATTACTACGCCGCCGAGAACAGCTACGTGCATCGGGTGTTGGTCACCCGACGCGGCATTCCGATCACCCTGGGCGTGTTGCTGCTGGAATTGGCCGAGCAAGCGGGGCTGCGTGCATCCGGCGTGGCTTTTCCCGGCCATTTTTTGGTGAAAGTTCGGATGGGGCTGGGGGAGGTGGTGATCGACCCCTTCACGGGCGATGAGCTGTCCACCAGCCGCCTGGATGAGCGGCTGGCGGTGTACCGCCGGGCGAGCCAATGGCCGGCCGATCTGGATTTGCCGCTGGAGTTTTTCCTGCGGCCAGCGGCGCCTCGGCAGATCCTGGCTCGCATGCTGCGCAACCTTCGGGAAGTGCACCGCGCGGCGGGCGACATGCCGCGTCAACTGGCGGTGCAGCATCGGCTGGTGTGCCTGTTGCCGGACGACCCGGTCGAACGGCGCGAGCGCGGTGGGTTGCTGGAGCAGGTGGGCGACATGCAGGCGGCGGCCGACGATTTCGGGGTCTACCTGCAGCAGCGGGCCGATGCGGCCGATGCCGAGGACATCCGTTCGCGACTTGCCGCACTGCGCCGCAGGCCGCCCCAGGCGCTTCAGTGACAATGCGCGCCCCTTGCCCTTTCGACGTCAGCGGCCGGATGCGCCAGCGCAGACCTGCGATGCCGATTTATTGGACCTTTGTGTCATGACCCTCAGCAAAACCCAACGTGCGGCCTTGGCCTGGGGTGGCGTGGCCGTGGCTCTGGCGCTGCTGCTGTGGCTGCTGGCGCCGGTGCTGGCCCCGTTCATCGCGGCGGTCGTCATGGCCTATGCACTCGCACCGGCCGTTCAAGCGCTGGCTGACCGCCGGGTGCCCCGCACGGTGGCGGTGGTGTTGGTCGAGCTGCTGTTCGTCGCGGCGCTGCTGGCCTTGGTGTTGCTGGTGCTGCCCATTCTGAGCAAGGAGTTGCCGGCGCTGCGGGAGCAGATTCCAGCGCTGGCCAAGTTGTCCAACGACAAGCTGGCCCCTTGGCTGCAGCAGCATGGCGTGAACCTGCAGCTGGACCCGGCCAGCATCAAGGCCTTCGTGTTGAAGTACCTGGATGCGAACTTTGAAGACTGGCTGGCTACGGCGCTCAGCTCGGCCCGCATTGGCGGGAGCTTCGTTCTGGCCCTGGTGGGCAATGCCGTGCTGCTGCCCGTGGTGTTGTTCTACCTGCTGCACGACTGGCCCGTGCTGACGGCGCGCGGCCGCGCACTGGTGCCGACGTCGGCACGGGAGTCCGTGGAAAGCTTTCTGGGCGAGTGCGACGCGACGCTTGGGCAGTACCTGCGGGGCCAGTTGCTGGTGATGGTGGCGCTGGCGGTGTACTACAGCGCGGGGCTGATGCTCGCGGGGTTCGATCTCGCCTTGCCGATTGGCGTGTTCACCGGTCTGGCGGTGTTCATTCCCTACCTGGGGTTTGGTCTGGGCTTGGTGCTGGCGCTGCTGGCCGGCATGTTGCAGTTCGCCAGCGTGTACGGCCTGGCCGCGGTGGCGGTGGTGTTCGGTGTGGGGCAGTTGCTGGAAAGTTTCGTGCTCACGCCGCGCTTCGTGGGCGAACGCATCGGCATGAGCCCCTTGATGGTGATCTTCGCCTTGCTGGCCTTCGGTCATCTGCTCGGCTTCGTGGGCGTGTTGGTGGCCTTGCCCCTGTCCGCTGTCGCGGCTGTGGCCGTGCGCCGCATGCACCGGGCCTATCTGCAAAGCTCCTTGTTCCATTGATCCTGCATGCGGCAGATTCCTTTGGCGCTGCTCGCGCCACCCGCTCATAGCTTTGAGAATTTCCTGCCCGGCGCAAACGCCGAGGCCGTGGCCTACCTGCTCGGCCTGGCGCCGGGTGACCCGCCGGTGTTGCTGTGGGGGCCTACCGGCTCCGGCAAGACGCATCTGCTGCAGGGCCTGGCTGAGCGTTGGCAAGCCGCCGGCCAGCGTGTGGCCTGGTACGACGCCGACACGCCGTTGCCCTGGGAGCTGCCGGCCCACGAAAGCTTGCTGCTGCTGGATGACTGCCAGCGTTTCGATGCCGGGCAGCAGCACGCAGCGTTCGCGTTGTTCGTGGCCTCGGCGGGGCAGGGCTACAACGTCGTGGCCACGGCGGACGCGCCAGCCGTGGACCTGCCGCTGCGCGAAGACCTGCGCACGCGCCTGGGTTGGGGGCCGAGCTTCGCCCTGGAGCCGCTGCGGGAAGCCGAAATGCGCGCCGCATTGCGGCGGGAGGCCGATCGCCGTGGCTTGCTGCTGGGCGACGATGTGCTGTCGTACCTGCTCACCCGATTCGAGAGAAACCTCAAAGGCCTGATGGCCCTGCTGGAGCGGCTGGATGCCTTCGCCCTGGCCAACAAGCGGGCGCTCACGCTGCCCCTGTTGAAGGCCATGCTGGCCGATGAAAAGATGGAAGCGGACCCTGATGAACCTGACACTGTTTGACCTGGACGGGACGCTCATCCCGATGGATTCCGACCATGCCTTCGGTGGCTTCATGGTCGACGTGGGCTGGGTGGACCGCGAGGCCTGGGGGGCACGCAACGATGAGTTCTTCGCCCAGTACAACGCCGGCACCCTGAACCTGCCGGCCTACATCGACTTCGCCACCTCGGCCTGGCGTGCGCGACCGTTGGCCGAGGCGTTGGCGATGCGCGAGCGTTTCATGGCCGAGGTGATGCGGCCGGCGCTGCAACCCCAGGCCAAGGCCTTGATCGAGCAGCATCGTGCGGCCGGCGACTTGATGGCCATCGTCACGGCAACCAACGTGTTCGTGACGGAGCCGATCGCCGAAGCCTTCGGCGTGGAGCACCTGATTGCCGTCAACCTCGCGCGTGACGCGCAGGGCTGCTACACCGGTCAAATCGACGGCGTGCCAAGCTTCCGCGAGGGCAAGATCGAACGCGTCCATGCGTGGCTGCAAGGGCAGGGGGCACAATGGTCGGACTTCGAGCGGATCACTTTTTACAGTGATTCCACGAACGATCTCCCCTTGCTTGAACGGGTCAGCCACCCCGTGGCCACCAACCCCAGCCCCTCTCTGGCCAAGATTGCCACCGAGCGGGGGTGGGCCCAGTTGCAACTCTTCGCATGATCAAGAAGTTCATCGACAAACTGCTCGGCAAGCCGGCGACGGCCGGCGGCAAAAAGGGCAACCCGCTCGGTCAACGGGTGGAGGTGCCAGCCGAGGTGCATGGCATCAACCCGGACCTGCTCGACGACCGGGCCGTCAAAGTCGTCAAGACGTTGACCGACGCGGGTTTCGAGGCCTATATCGTGGGCGGCGCGGTGCGCGACCTGCTGCTGGGCCTGCGGCCGAAAGACTTCGACGTCGCCACCAACGCCACGCCGGAGCAGGTCAAGGGCCTGTTCCGCCGCGCTTTCATCATCGGCCGACGCTTCCGTATCGTGCATGTGGTGTACGGCCGGGGGCGTGAGCACGAGGTGATCGAGGTGTCGACCTTCCGTGCCTTGCCGACGGAATCCGAAGCCGTGCAGGGCAACGAGAAAACGGCCAAGGGGGCGCTCGATGGCAAGTCCCATGCGGTGGATGCCAGCGGCCGCGTGCTGCGGGACAACGTGTGGGGCCCCCAGGTGGAAGACGCGGCTCGGCGTGACTACACCGTCAACGCGATGTACTACGACCCGCAGCGCCGTTTGGTGGTGGATTACCACGGCGGGCTGGCTGACGCCAAAGCCAAGTTGCTGCGCATGATCGGCGACCCGGAGACCCGCTACCGCGAAGACCCTGTGCGCATCATCCGTGCGGTGCGTTTCGCGGCCAAGCTGGGTTTTGCGGTCGAGGCCAAGACGCTCGCGCCCATCCGCAGTTCGGCGGCTTTGTTGGCCAACGTGCCGGCGTCCCGCTTGTTCGACGAAATGATCAAGCTGCTCCAAACCGGGCACAGCCTGGCCAGCTTGGAGCAGCTGAAGAAACTCGGACTGGCTCGCGGCGTGTTTCCCGTGCTGGACGCGATGTTGACGCCCGAGGGGGACCTGCCGGCTGGCACGCGCGGCGAGTTCATTCGTCAGGCGTTTGAAGACACCGATCGCCGCGTGGCCGATGGGCGTGGCGTGAGCCCCAGCTTCATGCTGGCCTGCATGTTGTGGCACGAGGTGCTGGACCGCTGGACGCAGACCCGCGCCGCAGGCGAGGCACCGGTGCCGGCTCTGTCGCAGGCGATTGACGGCGTGTTCGATGCGCGCATCGGCGACATTTCCGGTCGCGGCAAGCTCGCGGCGGACATGCGCGAGATTTGGATGATGCAAACCCGCTTCGAGCGCCGCAGCGGTTCGGGCGTGTTCAGCCTGGTGGAGCAGCCTCGCTACCGGGCCGGCTTCGATTTCCTGCGCCTGCGGGCCGATGTGGGCGAGGTGGACCCCGCACTGGCGGACTGGTGGGAAGACTTCGCGCTGGGCAGCGACGACGACCGTCAGGCCTTGCTGGCCGATGCGCGTGCCAGTCAGCAGCGCGGGCCACGCGCTGTGCGTGCGCCTCGCGCGGCGGCGTCGTCCCAAGGAGCTTCCAGCACGCCGGACACGGATGGTGACGGTGGCGCACCCGATGACGGTGAAATCGACGCTGACGGGGCGTCGCCTGCCCGCAAGCGCCGTCGTCGCCGCCGCAAGCCGGCCGGTGCGGGTGGTGGCAATGCCGGCGGCGCGCCCGCGGGCGGGTCGTCGGGCGAGTGAGCACGCGGGCCTACGTCGGCCTGGGGGCCAACTTGGGTGGCGATCTGCGCCAGACCTTGCTCAGCGCGGTGGGCGCACTGGATGCGCTCCCGCAAACGCGGCTGGCCGCGGTGTCCAGCGCTTGGCGCAGCGCACCGGTCGATGCCGGCGGGCCTGATTTTTTGAATGCGGTCGCGGCACTGGACACGGACCTGGAGCCCTTGGCGCTGCTGGATGCCTTGCAAGGCATTGAACTGGCGCACGGGCGAGAGCGTCCGTATCGCAACGCGCCGCGCACCTTGGACCTGGATCTGCTGGCCTACGGTGACGTCACGCTGGACACGCCGCGCCTGACCTTGCCTCATCCGAGGGTGGCTGAACGCGCATTCGTGTTGCGCCCCTTGTGGGAATTGGCGCCTGGCATGTGGGCGCAACCTGCGGACGGTGCATGGGCGTCGCAGCGCATTGAATGCTGCGGCCCCCTGCTGGGCTGAGACCCGAGGAAGGAATCGCGATGTTTTCTGGCGTGGCAGGTTGGCAGACGGTGGGGCTGCTGCTGCTGTCCAACGTCTTCATGACGTTCGCGTGGTACGGGCACTTGAAAGGCCTGTCGACCAAGGCTTGGTGGGTCGCAGCCTTGATCAGCTGGGGCATTGCGCTGTTCGAGTACCTGCTTCAAGTGCCGGCCAATCGCATTGGCCACGGGGCGGGGTTCAGCCTCGCGCAGCTCAAGATCACGCAGGAAGTCATCACGCTGGCCGTGTTCGTTCCGTTCAGCGTGTACTTCATGGGCGAGCCCATGAAGCTGGACTTTCTCTGGGCTGCGATGTGTTTGATGGGGGCGGTCTACTTCGTGTTCCGTTCGGCGTGATGACGGTCGCGTGAACAATTCGTGACAGGCCCGGTAAACTCCGCGCCTTCCCGAAATCCAAGGACGGCCATGTTGTTTGGCAAGCTGCTGCCCCGTGAGGGCAATTTTTTTGAGCTCTTCAATGAGCATGGTGGGTTCATCCTCGAAGGCGCGCGCGCTTTCCAGAAGATGATCGAGAACTACGCCGACCCGGTGCTGCGCCAGCAACATGCCGACGAGGTCGACAAGGCCGAGCATGCAGCCGATCGCGTCACCGCTGAAGTGAATCGCCTGCTGCATCGCACCTTCATCACGCCCATCGACCGCGAGCAGATTCACAGCCTGATCAACGCGATGGACGACATCCTGGACCTGCTCCAGGACTCGTCGGAAACGCTGTCGCTGTACGACGTGCGGGCCGTGCCCGAGCAGGTGCTGCAACTGGCGACCCTGTCGGTGCGCTGCTGCGAGCGCGTGCAGCATGCCGTGACGCTGCTGCCCAACCTCAGCAAGCCGGCCACCACCGAGGCGGCGCTGAAGACCTGTGAAGAGATCGACCGCCTCGAGTCGGACGCCGACCGCGTGATGCGTGCGGCCATGTCGCGCCTGTTCCGCGAACAGGAAGACGTGCGCGAGCTCATCAAGCTCAAGGCAATCTACGAGCAGCTGGAATCGATCTCCGACCGTTGCGAGGACGTGGCCAACCTGATCGAGGGCATCGTCCTCGAGAACTCCTGATCCCCGCCCATGGCATCCGCTGAGATTGCCTTTTGGGTGGTGGCACTGCTGGTGGTGCTGGCCCTGCTGTTCGACTTCATGAACGGCTTTCACGATGCGGCCAATTCGATCGCGACCGTGGTGTCCACGGGTGTGCTCAAGCCGCAGCAGGCTGTGCTGTTCGCTGCGTTTTTCAACGTGGTGGCGATTGCCTTTTTCCAATTGAAGGTGGCGGCCACCATTGGCAAGGGCATTGTTGAGCCCGGTGTCGTGGATCACCACGTCGTGTTCGGCGCGCTGATTGGCGCGATCGCATGGAACGCGATCACCTGGTGGTGGGGCATTCCTTCCAGCTCGTCCCATGCATTGATTGGCGGCATTGCCGGCGCAGTGGTCGCAAAGGCGGGGCCGTCGGCGTTGGTCGCAGGGGGCATTGGCAAGACCGTGGCGTTCATCATCGTCTCGCCGCTGTTGGGCTATTTGCTTGGCTCGCTGATGATGGTGATCGTGGCCTGGGTTTGCCGCCGCAAATCGCCCCTGCGGATTGATCGCTGGTTCCGGCGTCTGCAGTTGGTGTCGGCCGGGCTGTACAGCCTGGGGCACGGTGGCAACGACGCGCAGAAGACCATCGGCCTGATCTGGATGCTGTTGATCGCGGCCGGCATGGTCAGCGCCGGAGATAAGGCGCCCCCGAACTGGGTCATCGTGGCCTGTTATGTCGCCATCGGTCTGGGCACGATGTTCGGCGGCTGGCGGATCGTTCAGACCATGGGCCAGCGCATCACCAAGCTCAAGCCGGTGGGCGGCTTCTGCGCCGAAACGGGGGGGGCGATCACGCTGTTCCTCGCCACGGCCATGGGCGTGCCGGTGTCCACCACCCACACCATCACCGGCGCCATCGTCGGCGTGGGTTCTGTGCAGCGCCCGTCAGCGGTTCGCTGGGGCGTGGCTGGAAGCATCGTGTGGGCTTGGATCTTCACGATCCCGGCCGCCGCGTTGATGGCAGCCATCTGCTACTGGATCAGCTTCGCGCTCTATTGAGCCAGCTGTGACTCGAAGTAGCGCTGCGCGCTGAAGGCGATGGTCGCCATCAGCGTGGTGCCGCCCAGGAAGAGGCAGAGCACCACGCCAATGATGGCCGGCCAGCCGCCCGCAGAGGCCTCGCGTCCGCCGTTGTGGCGCTCGTTCCACCGCTCGTCGGGGGTGAGGCCGTAAACGATGCCGCTCAGGAGCGCCGCCACCAGGCTGGCGCCCAGCAGCGGAATCAGCACCCAGGCCAGGCGGTCGTCTTGACCAAGATGCTGCATGCGTTGCATGCCGATCAGGCCGAGGATCGTGGGCAACGGGTAGGCCCATGCCCAGCGATCCCGCCATCCGTGCAGGTAAAACCGGTGGGCGCCGAGGCTGCCGAACACGAGCGCCAGCCAGGTGGCAATGGCTTTGTGCTTGACGGGTTTCATGCGGGCTCACCGGTGTCGCCGCGTCCCAAGGGGCGCTGCATCAGCACCACGTCGAGCCAGCGGCCGAATTTCCATCCGGCACTTTTCAGCACGCCCGTGTGCTCAAAGCCCAAGGCGGTGTGAACGCCGATGGAGCCGGCGTTTTGGGCATCACCGATCACGGCCAGCATTTGGCGAGCCCCAGCGGCTTCGCACCGGGCGATCAGCTCGGCCAGCAGCAAGCGGCCAACACCTTGCCCCTGGGCATCTGGGGCGAGGTAGATCGAATCTTCAATGCAATACCGGTAGGCCATGCGCGGCCGGAAGTAGTTGCCATAGGCATAGCCCAGCACTTGGCCACCTCGTTCGGCGACCAGCCAGGGCAATTGGCGCCCCAACACTTCCTGGCGCCGCCGGCCCATCTCTTCCACGGTAGGTACTTCCGTTTCAAAAGTCCCAGTGCCGTGTTGGACTGCGCGGGCGTAAATGGCTTGAATGGCGACCAGGTCGTCGTCGGTGCTGGGACGAATGGTGAGGGCAGGGCCGGAAGCGGCAGAGGTCATGGTGAGATGGGACTATTCCAGAGGCGTCAAGCGAGTTTATAATGCTGGGTTTTGGCGCTGGTCGCAGATGGCTGCGGCGTATCTACAGTGCCTCCCCCGGCAGGGGTTTCTGCCATTCGACTTGATCGCTCTTGAGTGTCTCCTCGTGCGGTGGTCGCCCAATTTTTAGGAAACATCATGGTTGTCATTCGTCTCGCTCGTGGCGGCTCCAAGAAGCGCCCCTTCTACAACATCGTCGTGGCCAACAGCAGCCAGCGCCGTGACGGCCGCTTCATCGAGCGCGTGGGTTTCTACAACCCCGTGGCCTCCGGCGCTGCCGAAAAGCTGCGCGTTCAGCAAGACCGCGTGAGCTACTGGATCGGTGTCGGCGCCCAGCTGTCGCCGACCGTGGCCCGCCTGGTGGGCGAAGCCAAGGCTGCTGCCGTGGCCCCCGCTGCCGCTGCCTGATTGAGCGTGGCAGGCAACAAGCCTCAGAAAGACGGCGCTTCGGCGCCGTCTTTTGCTTCTGGCGCCACTTCGGCTTGGCCGGATGATTTGATCCAAGTGGGCCGCATCCTGGATGCCTGGGGCATCAAGGGTTGGTTCAAGGTCCAGGCCTACTCCACCGATGCGGATGCGCTGTTCAACGCCAAACAGTGGTTCTTGAAGAGCGACGGACCCAAGCCGGGGCAGCGCACCTTGAAGATCCTGTCTGTGCGTGAGCACGGCGAGGGCATCGTGGCCAGTGCCGAAGGTGTGGAAGACCGCAACGCGGCCGAAGCGCTGCGGGGCTGGGAACTCTGGATCTCCCGCGCCGATTTCCCCCGTGCTGGCGATGGTGAGTACTACTGGGTTGATTTGATCGGCCTGGACGTCATCAACCGCGAAGGCCAGGCCTTGGGCCAGGTCATCGGCCTGATCGACACCGGCGCGCATGCCGTCCTGCGCATCTTGCCGCCAGGCATTCAGCAACCCGCCAAACCTGACCAAGAGCGACTGATTCCGTTCGTGGACGCGTTCCTGGACGGCGTGGATCTGGCGGCTCGCCAGATTCGGGTTGACTGGGGTCTGGACTACTGACGCGCGGTCGTCATGCGGTTTGACGTTCTCACGCTGTTCCCGGCGCTGTTTGCGCCTCACCTGACGCACGGCGTGACCCGCCGCGCGTTTGAGAGCAAGCAGGTCGACGTTCGGCTGTGGCCGCTGCGTGATTTCGCGGAAGACGCGTACCGGCGTGTCGACGACCGGACGTACGGCGGCGGCCCGGGCATGGTGATGCTGGCTGAGCCGCTGGAGCGTGCGTTGGCGGCCATCCGCAGCGACCGGGCCGAGGCGGCGCCCGAGGTCATCCACTTTTCGCCGACTGGTGCACGCATCGATCAAGCCTGCCTGCTGGCCTTGGCGCAAGGGCCTGGCGCCATCTTGCTGTGCGGTCGTTACGAGGGCATCGACCAGCGGGTGCTGGACCGGCATGTCACGCGTGAACTGAGCCTGGGCGACTTTGTGTTGTCCGGCGGCGAGTTGCCCGCGCTGGCGTTGCTGGATGGTGTGGCACGTCTGCAGGACGGCGTGTTGGGCGATGCGCAGTCGCACCTGCAGGACAGCTTCTCCGATGGGCTGCTGGACTGCCCGCATTACAGCCGTCCCGAAGTGCTGCCGGACGGCCGCGAGGTGCCCAAAGTGCTGCTGTCGGGCCATCACGCTGACATCCGCAAGTGGCGCCGCGAGCAGTCGCTTGCCCTCACCGCAGCGCGGCGGCCGGACCTGATCGTCGCTGCCCGCGAGGCGGGGCGGTTGTCCAAAGCGGACGAAGCGTTTTTGGCCAAAACTGGACAGAAACCCTAGGTGCGTGCTACATTGATGGGCTGTCCGGTCCTCTGGCAGGTTGAGTGAAGTGCGCGATGGGCTTGGCCCGTTCGGTGCGCTTTGCAAACCCAACCGATAAATAGCAGCCTGCCAAGATCCCAGGAGTACAGATGAACCTGATCCAAACCCTCGAGCAAGAAGAAATTGCTCGCCTGAACAAGACGATTCCCTCGTTCGCCCCTGGCGACACCGTGATCGTGAGCGTGAACGTCGTTGAAGGCACCCGCAAGCGCGTGCAGGCCTACGAAGGCGTCGTGATTGCCAAGCGCAACCGCGGCCTGAACAGCAGCTTCATCGTTCGCAAGATGTCGAGCGGCGAAGGCGTGGAGCGTACGTTCCAGCTGTACAGCCCGCTGATCGCTTCGATCGAAGTGAAGCGCCGCGGCGATGTGCGTCGCGCCAAGCTGTACTACCTCCGCGATCGTTCGGGCAAGTCGGCTCGCATCAAGGAAAAGCTGGCCTGAGCACGCGCCTGAGGTGGTGGACGCTCGGTTCATGCCGTCGTCCACGCCCGGAGCATCGGCCCTGTGCCGCCACAAGCCGCCTGGAGCATCGCTCTTGGCGGCTTTTGTTTTTTGTCCTGCATGAACCGCCCTGTCATCACCCAGCCGCAGTTGGCGCCGGTCACGCATGTGGACACGCAACTCCCAGCCGTCCAGCCTGATGGGCTGACGGTGGCGGCCATCCGTCAACGCTTGGCGAACCGGGGCGGGTGGACGCCTGAGTTCACCGGCGATGGTGCCCGGTTCACCGATCGGTCGCCGGCCGGGGCCGCGGTGCTGATGCCGTTGGTTCAACGCCCGGACGGTTTGCGACTGCTGCTGACTCGTCGCACCGACCACCTTCGCGACCATGCCGGGCAGATCAGCTTTCCCGGTGGGCGCACCGAGCCGGAAGATGCCAGCCCGGTGGAGACGGCGCTGCGCGAGACGGAGGAAGAGGTCGGTCTGAGCCGTCGCCACATCGACGTGGTGGGCGCCTTGCCCATCTATGCCACCGTGACCGCGTTCCAGGTCACGCCCGTCGTGGGTGTCGTGACACCGCCGTTCACGCTGGCACCAGATCCGGCGGAAGTCGCCGAGGTGTTCGAGGTGCCGCTGGCGTTCCTCATGAACCCGGCCCACCACCGCCATCACCAGTTCTCGTTCGGCGGGGTGGAGCGACGCTTCCTGTCGATGCCCTGGGCTGGGCCGGAGCGCGAGTACTTCATCTGGGGCGCGACGGCGGCGATGTTGCGCAACTTCTACCGGCTGCTCAGCGACGGCTGAGGGCGCCACTATCATCCCGGCCCATGAATTTCTTTGCGGTGCTGCTGGCTCTGCTGTGCGAGCAACTCAAGCCCCTCAGGCATGGCAACCGGGTCCACCAGTCGGTGATCGGCTGGGTGCGCTGGACCGGGCGCAACTTTGACGCGGGCGACGAACACCACGCCCTGCTCGTCTGGTGCATCACCGTGCTGGTGCCTGGGCTGGTGGTGGCCGCGATTTACCTCACGCTGCGCCACTTCAGCCTGCTGCTGGCGCTGTCACTGGACGTGCTGGTGCTGTACCTCACCTTGGGGTTCCGGCAATTCAGCCACTACTTCACCGACATCCGCGACGCGCTGGACCGCGGCGACGACGCCACCGCGCGGCAGCTGCTGGCCGAATGGCGGCACCTTGACGCCAGCGAACTGCCGCGCACCGAGCTCATTCGGCATGTGATCGAGCACTCTCTGCTGGCCGCCCACCGCCATGTTTTTGGCGTGTTTTTCTGGTTCGTCGTGTGCTCGACGCTGGGGCTCGGCCCGGCCGGGGCGGTGGTGTACCGCATGGCGGAGTTCGCCGGGCGCTACTGGGCGTTCAAGAGCCGCACGCTGGATGCACCCACCAACCCGAAGCTGCTGGCCTTGTCCCGGCAGGCGTTCAGCAGCATCGACCACCTGCCTGCGCGTCTCACTGCAACCGGCTTTGCCATCGTCGGCAACTTTGAAGAAGCGGTGAACGGCTGGCGCCGCGACGCCTCGCTGTGGATGCACGCCAACGAAGGCATCATCCTCGCGTCTGCGGCAGGCGCAGTGGGTCTCCAACTGGGCGGTGCTGCAGCGCCGGGCATCACGCCGGACCGCAGCAAAACCTTCGACGCCGGCTCTGAGCCCGACGCCACCGGCGCGGCGGGGTCCACAGCCGGCGCGCTGCCGCAACTGGGGCACCTCCAAAGCGTGGTGGGCCTGGTGTGGCGTTCCGTCGTGCTGTGGATGCTGCTGCTGGCGCTGCTGACCCTGGCCAATCTCGTCGGCTGACACCGACCCTCCATGATGAATTTTCCTGAGCTGCCTTTGCTGGCGGAGCCCGGCCTCGCCGCGCGCGTGCAACACCTGTTGGACCACAAAACCAAGCCGCTCGGCGCGCTGGGGCGCATCGAATCTCTGGCTTTGCAGATCGCGCTGATTCAGGGGGTGGAGAAGCCTCAGCTGGCCGACCCGCAGTTGGTGGTGTTTGCGGCCGATCACGGCGTGTCGCGTCGCGGGGTGTCGGCTTATCCGCGTGAGGTCACACCGCAAATGGTGGCCAATATGCTGGCCGGCGGCGCGGCGGTGTCGGTGCTGGCCCGGCAGCACGGCCTGACGCTGTCGATTGCCGACTGCGGCGTCGATGCTCCGCTCGCGCGCGGCGCACTCGATTTGCGCATCGGCCCGGGCACCGGCGATGTGACGGCGGGGCCGGCGATGACGGTGGACCAGGCCACGCAGGCCTTGCGCAACGGCATGGTCCTGGTGGAGCGGCTGCCCGGCAATGCGCTCCTGCTGGGTGAAATGGGCATCGGCAACACCTCCGCGGCCAGTTTGTTGATGCAGCGCTTGACTGGCTTGTCGCTGACCGATTGCGTCGGCCGTGGCACGGGCTTGGACGATGCGGGCGTGGCCCGCAAGGTGGCGGTGTTGGGCGAGGCGCTGGAGCGCCATGCCGGTGCGCAGTCGCCGCTGGACATCGCAGCCGCACTCGGCGGGCTCGAGATCGTGACCATGGCAGGCAGCGTCATTGCCGCGGCGGCCCAGCGTCGCGTGGTGCTGGTGGACGGCTTCATCACCACGGCTGCCGTGGCGCTGGCGCAGGCGCTGTGCCCGGGCGTGCTGCAGGCCTGTGTGTTTGCGCACCGCTCGGCGGAAGGGCCGCACAGCCGTTGGCTGGCCCATTGGGGCGTGAAGCCTTTGCTGGATCTGGATTTGCGCCTGGGCGAAGGCAGCGGTGCCGCACTGGCGTGGCCTCTGCTGCCGGCCGCCTGCGCCTTGCTAGCCGACATGGCCAGCTTTGAAAGCGCGGGCGTCAGCAACCGCGAGTAAGCCGTGCGCCTGTTCTGGGTCGCCCTGCAGTTCCTGACCCGCTTGCCGGTGCGCTTGAGCCGCTTCGAGCCGGCCTGGTTGAACGACTGCGTGCGGCATTTCCCGCTGGTGGGTGCCCTGGTGGGTGCTGTTGGCGCTGCGGTGTTGATTGGCGCTGCGCAGTGCTGGCCCGCGTGGGTGGCGGCGGTGCTGGCCTTGACAGCCACCGTGATGCTGACCGGCGGCTTCCATGAAGACGGGCTGGCCGACACCTTCGATGCGCTGGGCGGCGTGGTCACGCGCGACAAGGCGCTGACCATCATGAAGGACTCCCGCATCGGCAGCTACGGGGCCTTGGCCATGGGCCTGTCGTTATTGCTGCGGGCCACCTTGCTGGCGGTGCTGGCCGCCCGGCCTTTGGCGGGCGCGGCCGTCGCAGTCGTCATCAGCCATGCGTGGGCTCGGGCCGCGGCGGTGGGCGTGATGGTGACGCTGCCCTATGGCGGCGACATCGACCACGCCAAGGCCAAGCCGCTGGCACTGGCCGTGGCGCCCAGGAACTTCGTCATCGCGCTGGGTTGGTGCGGCCTGTTGGCTGCTGCGGCGTGGGCCTGGGGTGTGCCCGCGGTGCGTTTGCTGCTGGCGGCCGGCGCGGCAGCTGTCGCCGCGATGTGCATGCGCCATTGGCTGCAGCGGCGCGTGGGCGGCTACACCGGCGATGGCTTGGGTGCGACCGAGCAGCTGGCGGAAATCGCCGTGCTGCTGGCTTTCACGGCTGCCCTGTGAGGGGCGTGGCTTGACGGCGATGCTCACCATCTGGCGCCACCCGCGCCCGATCGGGGCGACAGGGCGGTGTATCGGTGCGCGCACCGACCTGCCGGTGGACCCTCGCAAGGCCAAGCGCCTCGCGCATCGCATCCGCGCCCATGCACGACGGCAGGGCCTGCCTCGCGACGTGGTGACGTCGCCGCTTCGCCGTGCCGCCGACGTGGGCCGGTGGCTGCAGCGTTGGGGCTTTCGTTGGCGGGTGGACGCTGCGCTGCGCGAAATGGACTTCGGCGACTGGGATGGCTGCCGCTGGGAGCAGATTCCCCCAACGGCTTTCGACGCCTGGATGACCGATTTCAACGGCTTTGGATTTGGCCCGGGCGAGTGCCTGCGCGAGTTGATGGCGCGGGCCGCCACGTGGCAGCCGCCGTGTGCCTTGGCCGTGGGCCACGCCGGCTGGATCACCGCTCGCCTTTGGGCTGCCCAGCAAAAAGGCCAGGTGCCAACCGCGGCGACCTGGCCTGTGCCGTTGGGCTACGCCCAGGCTACTTCAACACCGTTTGCTTCATGAAGAGCACGGTGGCGTAGAACTGGTAGTCCTGGTTGTCCTTCTTCTGGAAGCCGTGCCCTTCGTTCTCGGCGCGCAGGTACCAAACCGGCGTGCCGCCTTGGCGCACCGTGGCGACGATCTGCTCGGCTTCCGTGTAAGGCACGCGCGGGTCGTTCTTGCCTTGCACCACGAACAGCGGCTTCTTGATCTTGGCCGCATTGGTCAGCGGTGAGATCTTCTCCAGGTGGGCACGCATGGCCGGGTCGCGTTCGTCGCCGTATTCCACGCGGCGCAGGTCACGCCGGTAGCTTTCCGTGTTGTTCAGGAAGGTCACGAAGTGCGAGATGCCCACCACGTCAATGGCCCCTGCAATGCGGTCGGCGTAGTGCGTGGACACGGCCAGCGTCATGTAGCCGCCGTAGCTGCCGCCCGTGACCAGCACCCGGGACGCGTCGAGGTTGGGCTGGGCGGCAATCCAGTCGAGCAGGGCGCCGATGTCCTTCACCGAATCTTCCCGCTTGAAGCCGTTGTCCATGGCCAGGAAGCTCTTGCCGTAGCCGCTGGAGCCGCGCACGTTGGGCTGGATCACGGCCATGCCGAGCTCTTGAACGAAGTAGGCATTGCGCCCCAGGAACCCGACGGTGGCCTGCGACTCCGGGCCGCCGTGGATGCTGATGAGCACCGGCCGCTTGCCGGAGAACGACTTGGGCGGCGTGGTCATCAGGCCGGAGATGGAGGTGCCGTCAAAACTCTTCCAGCGGATGATTTGCTGCTCGCTGAACCCGGAGGTGTCCATGCCCGGGGCGGCGGCCGCACGCGTCCATTGCTGCACTTCGCCGGTGGGCGCCATCGAGTAGATCTGGCTGGGGCCTTGGGCGTTGCTGATCGAGAAGGCCAGTTCCGCGCGCCCGTGGTGGTAAGACGCGCTGCCGATGTTGCCGGCCGGCAGCTTGCCGGGCAGCGGCAATTCCTGCGCGGTGGCCGCATCGAACAGGTGGAGTTCATCGCGCCCGTCGACGTTGAACTGAGCCGCCAGGCGGCTGCCGTCGTCGGTGAAGGTGACGCCGTTCAGGTCCCACGGAATGTGGGCGCTGATGCGATCCATGCGGCCGCTGGCCAGGTCCAACTTCATCAACTCTCGGAACTCGCCGGCGCGGTCGCTGGCCATCCACAGGTGGCGGCCGTCGGGCGACCAGCCCAGCGGTGCGTAGGTGGCCTTGGGCTCAGCCCGGCCGACGGCCGGGGCCACCTGCTTGGGCACGCCGCTGTCCAGGTCCAGCATCCAGATCTGCGATTCGTTGGCGGAGATGTAGCGGGTCAGCGAGATCAGGCGCTCGTCCGGCGAAGGCCGGCCTGCCGACCAGCCGCCGCCGTCCAGTTCCGCCAGTTTGCGGCGGCCTTCGGGCTTGAGCGGGTCCATCACCCACAGGGTCGTCGCGATCTGTGCTCGCGTGCCGCCCTGGGCCGTGCGGTCGATGGGCACGCTGGAGTAGATGAGCTGCCCGCTCTTGCGCAGCCAGGTATTGAAGGCGTTGCGCTCGTCCGGGCGGGTCAGCAGCACGGGCTGTGCGTCTGGCGCGTTCAGGGCCAGGCGGTAGAGCTGCCCGACCTCATTGCCACCAGTGGCCCGTTCGAACACGATGTACTGGCCGCTGCGGGGCTCGTAGGTGGCGCGGGTCACCGGGTCGGCGCCTTCGGTCAACTGCACGCCCTCGCTCATGGGCGCCGTCACGCGGAAGATTTGCGCCGTGTTGCCGCCGGCCTTGCGGTGGCTCACCAGCATTTCGCGCTGGGTGGGGTGCCAGTCGGCAAAGCTGTGGCCGCGGAAGTCGTTGTAGCGGCCGATGGAATCGGCCAGCGACTGCGGAACCGGCGGGATGCCTTGCACCACGAGGTTCGCGTTCGGCGCGACCACCGCGGTGGGGGTGGGGCTGCTGGCACAAGCCGCCAACAGGGCGGCGCTCAGGGCGCAGAAGGAGGAGCGGAGGGCGTTCATGGAGCGACTTCCAAAAAGTGACGATGGGCGCAAGAAAGAGGGGCGCAAAAAGGCAAAACCAAGGGCGCAAAAAAAGGCGCAAAAAAGGGCGCTGCAGGCGCCCATTTTCGGTGGGTCCGACCTCAGGTCGAACCCGCTGTGCCACAGGTCATGCCGTGGCTTGAATGCCGGCGATCAGCCAGGCGTCGCCGGATTGCACCAGGTGCCACACTTCATCGAACGGCGCCGCGGCTTGTTCACTCTCTTCGCGGATCAGCCCCCAGAAGCGCACGGACACGATGCGCTGGCCGTCTTCCGTGGCGACGTCGATCACTGCCGCGTCCAGTTGCAGCACATCGGTACGCTGCGCTTGCGAGCCGCGCTGCAGCAACTCCGTCTGGATGCTGGCAAACATCTGCGGCGTGGTGAAGCGGCGCAGGTCGGCCTGGTCGCCAGCGTCGTTGGCGGCTTGCAGGCGAATGAACACCTGCTTGGCGAGGGGCGTGAAGCCTGCGGCATCGAAATCCGCCGGCAACGGGCTGGCACCCGCGGCCTGGGCTTGGGTGGGCAGCGCGGCGCCGCCGGTGGAGGCGGGCGCCGGCGCGTTCCACGCGGGCTCGTCTCGCAGGCTCATGCCAGGGGCACCCGCAAGCGCAGGCTTGGGGGCCGCGAACTTGCGCATCAGGAAGCGGATGGCCACGAACGCGACCAGCGCGAGCAGCAGCAGGGTCATGAAGTTGGCCAACTCGCCGCCGAAGCCGAAGTGGCTGGCCAGCGCGGCCAAGCCCAAGCCAGCCGCCAGGCCCGCAATGGGGCCCAGCCACGAGCGCTTGGGCGCAGCGGCCGGGGCCGCAGGCGCGGGTGTGGCCGGCTTGGCCGGTGCGGCTTGTTGCGGCGCGGCGGGCTGCGCTGGCGGGGTTTGCGGTGCCGGTTGGGTGGGCACACTGCGTTTCATGCCTCCGTTCGACAGGCGCTTGGCCTGCACGTCCTGCACCGGCAGGGCAAGGGCAAGGACGGCGGCCAGGGTGACGGCAAGGATGCGCTTCACGTGAATCTCCAATGGGATGAGCGGGCCACCGAGCGGGTGGCGCGTTTCAGGAGTTTCCGATCTCGCGGATGTCGGTGATGACGGTTTTTCCGAAGTCAGGTCGCAAGAGATGCCGAAGAATGGCCTGGGCTGCGCCCTCGGCCGACTGCAGCAGCCCCTGGTCTTTCAGACCTTGGAAACGGGCTTGTTCGCTGAAGTGCGCGGGGTCGGCGCCGCGCAGTTGCACCTGCATGTCGGTGTCGATCACCCCGGGCGCCAGGCTTTCAATGCGCACCTCGGGCTCTTCCAGGGCCAGTGCGCGGCTGAGGTGGTCCAGCCCGGCCTTGACCGCGCAGTACGCCGCGCTGCCAGCCATGGCGCGTCGACCCAGGCCGGACGACACGTTGAGGATGCGGCGGGTGGCCACGCCTTGAGTGCCTGCGAGGAAGGCTTGGCACAGCAGCGCGGGGGCCTCCAAGCCGACCCGCAGGGCGGCGGCCAGCCCGGCCGGATCGGACGTGGCCAGCGGGCCCGGCGGCGCCAGCAGGGCGGCGTTGTTGATCAGGGTCGCGCTGTGCCAGCCGGTCGAGGTGCGCAGCCAGGCGGTCAGGCGCTCGGCCACGGGCTCGGGGTCGGCCAGGTCGACGGCCCATTGCGGGGTGGCCAAGGTGGCGTCCGTGCGGCGCGCCAGGCCCAGCACGTGGTGGTCGGCGTGCAGCAACTGCCGGCACAGGGCCGCGCCCAGCCCGCGGGAACTGCCGGTGACGATGAACAAATGCATGTCAGAACTCCGGTTCGGATTGGAAATGGTGACCCGCGATTTGCAGCGCGCTGGCGTGCAACATCAGCCGCGAACGGGCGGCCGCGAGCTCCGGCGGCGCGTAGAGCGCATCGCCAAGGATGGGGTGGCCCAGCGCCGCCAGGTGCACGCGCAGCTGGTGGCTGCGGCCGGTGATGGGCTCCAGGTGCACGCGCGTGGTTTCGCCATCACACGCCACGGCCCGCCAAAGGGTTTGCGAAGGCTTGCCCTGCAGGTGGTCCACCTGCTGGCGCGGACGGTTCGGCCAGTCGGCCGACAGGGGCAGGTCGATGCAACCGCTGCCCGACAGCTGGCCGCCCACGAGTGCGATGTAGGTCTTGTGCACGCGCCGCTCGGCGAAATCTGCACTCAACTCGCGCTGGGCCTCGGGCCCGCGCGCGAACAGCAGAAGGCCGGAGGTTGCTTGATCGAGCCGGTGCACGATCAGGGCGTCAGGGTACAGCGCCTGCACCCGTGCGCTGGCGCAATCGGGTTCGGTGCGCCCCGGCACGCTGAGCAAACCCGAGGGTTTGTCGACGATCACCAGGCGGTCGTCGGCATGGATCACCCGCAAGGGGCCGAAGGGCAGCGTCATCACCAGCAGCAGGGGGCGCAAAGGGGTGGCACGATAGCCCACTCAGCAAGCGGAGCGCGCAATGACGAACAAGGCCGTGGTGATCGAGGCGCCGGGTGGTGCCGAGCAGTTGAAGCTCATCGACGTCGATGTGGGGGAGCCTGGCCCGGGTGAGATTCGCATCCGGCATGTGGCCTGCGGGCTCAACTTCATTGACGTGTACCACCGCAGCGGCGCCTACCCGCTGCCCCTTCCGGCCCGTTTGGGCATGGAAGGCGCTGGCGTGGTGGAGGCGGTGGGCGCGGGCGTGACGCACCTTCAACCCGGCGACCGGGCCGCCTACGCGAGCCAACCGCCGGGCGCGTATTGCACGGCCCGCGTGATGCCCGCCAAGTGCGTGCTGAAGCTGCCGGACGCCATCAGCTTCGAGACCGGCGCGGCCATGATGCTCAAGGGGCTGACCGTGCAGTACCTGCTGCGCAAGACGCTGCCCCAGGGCGGCCTGCAGCCGGGCGACGCGGTGCTGTTCCACGCGGCGGCCGGGGGCGTGGGGCTGATTGCCTGCCAGTGGGCGCGAGCCCTGGGCTTGAAGCTCATCGCAACCGCGGGCAGTGACGAAAAATGCCGCCTGGCGCTGGATCACGGGGCAGTCCACGCCATCAACTACCGCACCGAGGATTTCGCCGCACGGGTCAAGGACATCACTGGCGGCCGCGGGGTCAAGGTGGTTTACGACTCGGTGGGTGCCGACACCTGGGAGGGCTCGCTGAACTGCCTGGCGCCGTTTGGCCTGTTGGCGAGCTTCGGCGCCGCCTCGGGGCCGGTGCCGCCGATTGCGATCGGCATGCTGGCGGCCAAGGGTTCGGTCTACATCACGCGGCCGACGCTGTTCACGCACATCGCCACCCAGGCGGCCACGCAGGCGATGGGGGACGACTTGTTCGGCATGGTGGCCAGCGGGCAGGTGCAGGTCCGCATCGATCGGCGTTACGCGCTGGCCGATGTGGCGCAAGCCCACCTCGACCTAGAGGCGCGCCAAATCACCGGCAGCGCGGTGCTGCTGCCCTGAGGCTCAGAGGATGCGCCGCAGCGCCAGCTCGAAGCTGAAGCACGAGCCGATGCTGGGCTCGCTTTCCACGCGCACCTCGCCACCCATCAGGTTCACGAGCCGCTGCACGATGGTCAGGCCCAGGCCGGTGCCGCCGTAGCGGCGCGTGATGCTGCCGTCGGCCTGCATGAAGGGGTCGAAGATCAGGCTGATCTGCTCCCGGGTCATGCCGATGCCGGTGTCCGTCACCGACCCGCGCAGCCGCAGCACCGAGGGCGCATCGCCCGGCCGGCTGTCGGCCAGCGCCAGCTCAATGCGCACCTCGCCGTGCTCGGTGAACTTCAGCGCGTTGCCCACCAGGTTGATCAGCACCTGACGCAGCCGCAGCGGGTCACCCACCAGCCACGCGGGCACACCCGGCTGCACCCAGGTCTGCAGCGCGATGCGCTTTTCCTGCGCTTGCAACTGCAGCGGTTGCAGGCCTTCGGTCAGGCAGTCGTGCAAGCTGAACGGAATCTCTTCGATGACGATGCGACCGGCCTCGATCTTGGCGACGTCCAGCAGGTCGTTGATGATGCTCATCAGCCCCTTGGCGGACTGATGCGCCAGCGCGATGAAGCGGCGCTGGCGTTCGTTCAACTCGGTTTGCAACACGAGTTCCGTCAAGCCCAACACGCCGTTCATGGGCGTGCGGATCTCGTGACTCATGTTGGCGAGGAATGAGCTCTTGGCCTGGCTGGCCGCTTCGGCCGCCTCGCGGGCGGCCACCAGTTCCGCCTGGCTGGCCTTGAGGTCGGCGATGTCTCGGGCGTTGAGCAGCAGCACCGTGTCGCCCGTGACCGGGTCGCGCATGGGGCGTGCATCCAGCGCGTGCCAACGCACGCCGGCGAGTGTTTGCAACTCCACGTCCTGCCGGCAGGTTTCTCCGCGCAGCACCCGCCCGTGGATGCTCTGGGCATCGTGTGCATGCGCGAACAGGCGGGTGAATTCACTGCCGCCTTCCGGGGGCAAGGTATCGCCGAAGGTGATGGCAGCGGCAGGGTTGCGCATCAGCAGTTCGCCCGTGTGCAAGCCGAACACGGCGATGCGCACCGACGTGTGCTGCAAGGCCTCCACCCCGCGAAGCATCGCCATGTCCGCACCGCCCCCCAGCGAGTCGGCCGCGAACAGCATGACCTGGCGCCGGTCGGGGGTGCGGATGCCGCGGGACACCAGCATCACCGTGGTGGGCTCGCCTTTCGGGTAGAGCGTCCATTGCTCCCGCACGATCTTGCCCAGCGCGTGGTCCGCCGCCGTCACGGCCAGCCGCTCACGCACAGCGTCGCCGTGTTCGGAGAAATCACGCGAGAGGAATTCTTCGGCGCTGTCGGCGTGCCAGAAGCGCAGGGCGGCGGCGTTGGCCCAGAGGTTGCGCTGTTGTTCGGGGTCGTACACCCACAAGGGCACGTCGAGCCAGTCGTAATGGCTCAGGCTGGCGAAATCGAGAAGCATGGAGGGAGGCAAGCGGCGCGCGATTGTCACCGTTTGTCACACCTCGCCGCGTGAAGAGTTTCGCTAAGTGGCGTCTCGCGAACCCAGGGCTGCCCGATAGAGATGCCAGCTCGAATGCCCCAGCCACGGCCCCACCACCAGCAAGCCCGCGAAGTACGGCAGCATGGCCAGCACGACGAGCGTCGTGACCAGCGCGCCCCACAGCAGCATCACCAGCGGCTGGGTCAGGCACAGCTTGAGGCTGGCGAGCCCGGCGGTGACGGCATCGGTGTCGCGGTCGAGCAGCAAAGGCATCGCGATCACGCTGACTGCAAAGATCAGCCCGGCAAACACGGCACCCACGGCGAGGTAGGCCGTCACAAAGCCCAGCGTGTCTGCGCTGAGCAGTTTGTGCAGCGACCCGGCAAAGTCAGGCATGCCGTCAAAGCTCACCGCAAACACCACCAGGGCAGCGCGCCCCCAGAGCATTTCCAGGATCAGCAGGACGAAGCCGAAGATGGCGATCTGCTTGACGTTGGCCATCCAGGCACCCAGGGCGTCGTCCAGCGTGGGCGTTTCGGCACGTTCCAGCCGCAGGCTGACCTGGTACAGCCCCAGGCAGAGCAAGGGGCCCAGCAGCACGAAGCCCGCGCACAGCGCCAACGTGTAGATCGGTGCGTGGCGGAACACCATCAACACCGCCAAGCCCATCAGCGCAAAGCACGCGCCGAAGAACAGGCTGACGGCCGGCGCCCGCATGAAATCTCGCCAGCCCTGCCGCAGCCAGTGCAGCGGGGCAGTCAGCGCCAAGGGCTGGAGCTTGGGACCGATCTCGACCGCGGGTTCCGGAACGTAGGGGACGTAGCCGGGCGGGTGGGGCTCAGGAGCGTCTGACACGGCGCAGTTCATCCAGGATCAACAGGATGGCGCCGATGGTGATCGCACTGTCTGCGACGTTGAAGGCGGGGAAATACCAGCCGCCCGCGTGAACCTGGATGAAGTCGACCACGTAGCCGTGGATGGCGCGGTCGATGACGTTGCCCAGAGCCCCGCCCAGGATGAGCGTGAGCGCCCAGGCGAAGAGCATTTGCTGCCCGTGCCGGCGCAGCATCCAGATGATGAAGCCTGCGGCGAACAGCCCCAGCCCCAGGAAGAACCAGCGCTGCCAGCCGGACGCGCCGTGAAGGAAGCTGAAGGCGGCCCCGTAGTTGTGGGCGCGCACCAGGTCGAAAAAGCTTGTGACCGGGTGCACGTCGCCCAGTTGGAAGGCGCCCAGGATCAGGATCTTGGTGAACTGGTCCGCCACGATGATGACGGCCGCAATCAGCAGCCACTGGGTCAGGCTGACGCTGCCGCGGTTCTTGCCAGCCATGGTCAGGCCACCGTGCGGGTTTCGCCCGCGCCGTGCAGGTTGGTGTCGCAGCGGCCGCACAGCGTCGGGTGGGCGGCGATGCTGCCCACGTCGGCGCGGTAGTGCCAGCAGCGCTCGCACTTGGTGTGCGTGCTGGGCGTGACCGTCACGCCGAACTGGGCGGCCGACACCAGCTTCACGCCGGAGGTGATGAACACGAAGCGCAGGTCGTCGCCGAGCGAGCGCAGCAGGGCTTCATCTTGCTCATTGACTTGCAGCGTCAGTTCGGCCTGCAGCGAGGCGCCGACCGCGCCGGTGGTGCGCACGGCCTCGATCGCCTTGTTCACCTCGTCGCGGATTTCATGGATGCGCGCCCACTTGGCCAGCAGGTTCGTGTCCGTGGCGCCGAAGTTCCAGTAGGTCTCGGTGAAGATGGAGTCGCCCGCCTTGCGGTCGGCGAACACCTGCCAGGCTTCCTCGGCGGTGAAGCTCAGGAAGGGCGCAATCCAGCGCAGCATCGCGTTCGTGATCTGCCACAGCGCGGTTTGCGCCGAGCGGCGGGCCAGGCTCTTGGGCGCGGTGGTGTAGAGGCGGTCTTTCAGCACGTCCAGATAGAACGCGCCGAGGTCTTCCGAGCAATACACCTGCAGCTTGGCCACGACCGGGTGGAATTCATAGCGCTCGAAGTGCGCCAGGATGTCGGCTTGCAGTTCGGCAGCGCGGGCCAGGGCGTAGCGGTCCACCTCCAGCAGCTGGTCCGCCGGGACGGCGTCTGCAGCGGCGTCGAAGTCGCTGACGTTGGCCAGCAGGAAGCGCAGCGTGTTGCGCACGCGGCGGTAACTGTCCACCACACGGGCCAGGATCTTGTCGTCCAGGCCTAAGTCGCCGGAGTAGTCGGTCGCAGCCGTCCACAGGCGCAAGATTTCGGCGCCGTACTTGTCGCTCACCGCCTGCGGGGCCACCACGTTGCCCTGCGACTTGCTCATCTTGCGGCCCTGACCGTCCACGACGAAGCCGTGGGTCAGCAGGCCCTTGTAGGGCGCGCGGCCGTACAAAGCGCAGGCAATCAGCAGCGAGGAGTGGAACCAGCCGCGGTGCTGGTCGTGACCTTCAAGGTACAGGTCGGCTTCGGGGCCGGTGTCGTGCGCGGCGCCCTTGTGGCTGCCCTTCAGCACGTGCTCGAACGTGGAGCCGGAGTCGAACCACACGTCCAGGATGTCGTTGCCCTTGGTGTAGTGCTCAGCTTCCGCGCCCAGCCATTCGGCGGGGTCCAGCTTGGACCACGCTTCAATGCCATGGGCCTCCACCAACTGCGCGGCGCGCTCGATGAATTCGAGCGTGTTGGGGTGCGCTTCGCCGGTGTCCTTGTGCAGGAAGATGGGCAGCGGCACGCCCCAGCTGCGCTGGCGCGAGATGCACCAGTCCGGGCGGCCGGCGATCATGTCGTGCAGGCGGGCGCGGCCGTTCTCGGGGTAGAAGCTCGTCGCTTCGATGGCGGCCAGCGCGGTCTGGCGCAGGCTGTTGGGCGCCTTGTCGGTCGTGAACAGGCCGTCGCCTTCATCCATCCGCACGAACCACTGCGCCGCGGCGCGGTAGATGACCGGCGTCTTGTGACGCCAGCAGTGCGGGTAGCTGTGCGTGATCTTGGACTGGGCCATCAGGCGGCCGTTGTCCAGCAGCGTCTGGGCGACGACGGCATTGGCCTTCCAGATGTGCTGGCCGCCGAACAGCGGCAGGTCGGCCGCGTACGCGCCGTTGCCTTGCACGGGGTTCAGGATGTCGTCGAACTGGAGACCGTGGGCCACGCAGCTCTGGAAGTCATCCAGGCCGTAGGCGGGCGCGGAGTGAACCACACCGGTGCCGTCGTCGGCCGTGGCGTAATCCGCCAGGTAGACCGGGCTTTCGCGGTCGTAACCCGGGTGCACATGGGCCAGCGGGTGCTTGAACTTCAGCAGCTCCAGCTTGCGGCCCGGCACCGAGGCAACGACCGTGCCTTCCAGCTGCCAGCGCGCCAGGCATTTCTCCACCAACGCCTCGGCGACGACGAAGTAGCCCTTGGGCGTGTCGACCAGCGCGTAGGGCAGCTCGGGATTGAGGTTGAGCGCCTGGTTGGCCGGGATGGTCCAGGGCGTCGTCGTCCAGATGACGGTGAACGCCTCTTTGGTGAGCGGCGCCACGCCGAAGGCGGCGGCCAGCTTTTCGGGCTCGGCGCAGAGGAACGCCACATCGACCGCGGGCGACTGCTTGTCGGCGTACTCGATCTCGAATTCGGCCAGCGACGAGCCGCAGTCGAAGCACCAGTAGACGGGCTTCAGGCCGCGGTAGACGAAGCCGCGCTCGAACAGCCGCTTCAGCACTCGAATTTCGCCAGCCTCGTTGGCGAAGTTCATCGTCTTGTACGGGTTGTCCCACTCGCCCAGCACGCCCAGGCGCTTGAAGTCGGTGCGCTGGCCGTCGATCTGCTCGGTGGCGTAGGCGCGACTCTTGGCCTGCACCTCGTCACGCGGCAGGCCGCGACCGAAGGTCTTCTCGATCTGGTTCTCGATGGGCAGGCCGTGGCAGTCCCAGCCAGGGATGTAGGCTGCGTCGAAGCCCGCCAACTGGCGGGCCTTGACGATCATGTCCTTCAGGATCTTGTTGGCCGCGTGGCCGATGTGGATCTGACCATTGGCGTACGGCGGGCCGTCGTGCAGCACAAACTTCGGCGCGCCGCAACGCGCGTCCCGCAGGCGCTTGTACAGGCCTTGCTCTTCCCAGGCCTTGACCCAGCCGGGCTCGCGCTTGGGCAGGTCGCCGCGCATCGGGAAGGGCGTGTCGGGCAGGTTGAGCGTGGAGCGGTAGTCCGGGGTGGTCATGGCGTGCGGCCAGGGGGAGAACCTGGCGGTCAGGAAGCGGGAAGGGCGGCGACGAAGAGCGGCGGCTGCCGCATCAAATTCGGTCGCGGGTGGTCTGGCGGCTGACCGTGGCGTGCGGTGCCGTGTGCGCCGCGAGGAAGGCGCGTGCTGCTTCGGTGTCGGCCGCAATGGCGGCCGTCAGCGCCTCCAGCCCGTCGTAACGGGCTTCATCACGGAGTTTGTGCAGCAGATCCACGCGGACCATTTTACCGTAGCCGCCTTCGGGGCCCAGGTCCGCGGGCCAGGTCAGGCAATGCACTTCCAGCAGCACGCGGCCGGCGTCTTCGACCGTGGGGCGGTTGCCCAGGCTGGCCACGCCGGGCAGCGGCTCGGGCGTCAGGCCATGCACCTGCACGGCGTAAATGCCGTGGGCGGCCGGCTTGTCATGCCGAAAGCGCAGGTTGAGGGTGCGAAAGCCGTTGGCGGCGCCTGGCTGGGTTTCGCCAAGCTGGCGGCCGAGCTTGCGCCCGTGGGTGATGTGGCCGGAGATGGCATAGGGGCGCCCGAGCAAGGCGGCCGCTTTGTCCATCTGGCCCGCAGCCAGGGCGTCTCGCACGGCGGAACTGCTCACTCGCAGGCCGCGCACTTCATAGCTGAGCATGCGGGCCACGTCGAAGCCTTGCGTCTGGCCGGCGGCGTCCAGCGTGGCGTAGTCGCCCAGCCGCTTGGCGCCAAAGCGGAAGTCATCGCCCACCAGCACGTAGCGCGCGCCTAAACCCTGCACCAGCACGTCCCGGATGAATTCCTGTGCGGACAAGGCCGCGAGCTTGTCGTCGAACGGCAGGATGACGACCTGGTCGACACCGCAGCGCTCGAGCTCACTGAGCTTGTCGCGCAAGGTGGCGATGCGGGCCGGTGCCAGCTCGGGCTTTCCGAGCTTGGCGGCGAAAAAGTCTCGTGGATGGGGCTCGAAGGTCAGCACGCATGTTGGCAGCTGGCGGTGCCGGGCCTCCGACTGCAGCAGCGCCAGCATGGCCTGATGGCCGCGGTGCACCCCGTCGAAATTGCCAATGGTCAGCGCGCAGGCGGGGGCAATGTCGCGGTGGTGAATGCCTCGGAAAACTCGCATGGCCGTCATTGTCCCCAGACATCAGCCGGGCTGCTGACCCAGCGCCATTCCCCGGGCTTGAGGTCCTGCGGCAGCTTCAGCGCCCCGAACTGCGGGCGATGCAAGGCTTCCACCCGATTGCCTACGGCCGCCACCATGCGCTTGACCTGGTGGTACTTGCCTTCCACCAGCGTGAGCCGCAGCAGCGTCTCGTCGGCGATCTCGGCGCCCTCGGCCTTGCTGATCTCCGGCGGGCGCTGGAACTTGCCTTCCGGCTCTTTCAGCTCGACGCCGGCCAGCAGCTGCTCGACCATGGCCGTCGTCAATGGATGCTTGCAGCGTGCCTCGTAGACCTTGGGGACGTGGTGCTTGGGCGACGTGAGCTTGTGGATGAGCGTCCCATCGTCGGTGAGCAGCAGCAGCCCGGTGGTGTCTTCGTCCAGCCGGCCGATGGGTTGCACGCCGCGCTCACGCAACGGCGCCGGCAGCAGACTCATCACGCTGGGGTGGTGCTTGGGCTTTTGCGAGCACTCGTAGCCGGCGGGCTTGTTCAGCAGGACGAGTGCTTTCTCAAAATAGGGCCAGGTCACACCGCCGATCTCGAAACTCAAGCCTGCGGTGTCGAACTCGGCCCATGGGTCGTCGACCACCTCACCGTTGACCTGAACCTCACCGTGGTGGATGAGGCCCGCGCACAAACGCCGGGTGCCGAAGCCTTGGGAGAACAGGATTTGATCGAGGCGCTGGGGTTTGGACATGACCCGGATTGTCGGGCCTGGCCCCAGCGTCTGTCGTCAGGCGAACACGCCGGCTGTGTCCTGCATCCGGGCGCTGACCTCGCCCAGATGGTGCAGGGTGTCGCCCCACTGCATTTCCATGGCGGTCAGGCGCTTGAAGTAGTGGCTGCCGGCGTACTCGTCCGTCACCCCGATGCCGCCATGCAGCTGCGTGCACTGCTGGCCGACGAAGCGCATGGACTGCCCCAACTGCACCTTCGCTTGTGACAGCGCCCGGCGCCGGACGGCCGGTGCATCGCCCAGGCGCAGCGTGGCGTAGTAGCTCATCGACCGCGCGAGTTCGAGCTGCATCTTCACATCGGCTGCCCGGTGGCGCAGGGCCTGGAAGCTGCTGATGGCCACGCCGAACTGCTTGCGGGTGTTCATGTACTCGGTCGTCAGCGCCAGGTACTTCTCCATGACGCCCACGGCTTCGGCGGCTTGCGCGGCGATGCCGATGTCGGCCGCCAACTCCAGCAGGGCGTGGCCCTGGTCGGGGCCCGCGATCAGCTGGGCCGGCGTGTTGTCGAAGTGCACCTCGGCGGCTCGGGAGCCGTCGTGCAGCGAGTAGGCGCGGGTGTGGACGCCGGCCGCCGCGCGCTCCACCAGGAGGAGGGCGATGCCCTCGGCCGCATCGTCGCTGCCAGAGACGCGAGCGGGCACGATGAAGGCATCGGCCAGATCGCCGGCGGGAACGAGGCTCTTCACGCCGGTCAGGCGGCCGTCTGTGACACGGGTGCTGACGCGGTTGAGGCGGTAGCGCGACTTGGCTTCCTGGTGGGCCAACACAACAAGGGCCTCACCGCCGGCGATGCGTGGCATCCATTCGGCTTGCAGGGCTTCGGGCGCACGGGCGAGCACCGCGGGGGCAATCAAGGCGCCTTGGGCGATGGGCTCCAGCACGAGCCCGCGCCCCAGCTCTTCCATGACGACCATCGCCTCGACGGCGCCGAACCCCAGCCCGCCGTGGGCTTCCGGCACGGCCAAGGCCGTGAGGCCCAGGCCCGCCAGGCCATCCCACACCGCGCGGTCGAAGCCGCCTGAGCGCACGATCTGCGTCCGGCGATCGAAGCTGTAGTCCTTGTCGACAAAGCGGCGCACGGCGTCGCGCAGGGCTTCCTGGTCTTCGGTGAAATCAAAATCCATGGGATGTGTCTCCTCGGTCAGCCGAGCACCGTCTGCGCGACGATGTTGCGTTGCACTTCGTTCGAGCCGCCGTAGATGGTGGTCTTGCGGACGTTCAGGTAATTGCCCGTCAGCGGAATGGCGTGCGAGGCGCCGCCGATCCAGGCGCCACCCAGCCATTGGTCACCTTGCCACCCAGCTTCCATGGCGTCCAGCACGTGGGGGAGCGCCAGCGGGCCGCCGGCCAGCATCATGAGCTCGGTGTAGCGCTGCTGCAGCTCGCTGCCGCGGATCTTGAGCAGGCCGGCCACATCCAGCGGCTGCTTGCCGGTGCGCTCGCCGGACAGAACGCGCAGCACCATCATTTCCAGGGCCACCACGTCCACTTCGCACAGTGCGATCTGGTCGCGGAAGCGCGGGTCATCCATCAAGCCTTCCGCGGTGGCGATGCGCTTGAGACGCTCAAGCTCGCGTTTGGCGCGGTTCACATCGGCAATGTTGGTGCGCTCGTGCGAGAGCAGGTGCTTGGCGTAGGTCCAGCCCTTGTTCTCTTCTCCGATCAGGTTCTCTACCGGTACTTCCACGTTGTCGAACCAGACCTCGTTCACCTCGTGTTCACCGTCGAGCATGATGATGGGCTTGACCGTCACGCCGGGCGTCTTCATGTCGATCAGCAGGAAGCTGATGCCGGTCTGCGGCTTGCCTTCGCTCGACGTGCGCACCAGGCAGAAGATCCAGTCGCCGTACTGGCCCAGCGTGGTCCAGGTCTTCTGGCCGTTGACGATGTACTTGTTGCCTTGGCGCTCGGCGCGGCACTTCAGCGAGGCGAGGTCAGAGCCCGAGCCCGGCTCACTGTAGCCCTGGCTCCACCACACCTCGCCACTCATGATGCCGGGCAGGAAACGCTGCTGCTGCTCGGGCGTGCCAAAGGCCATGATCACCGGCGCCACCATCACCGGGCCGAAGGGCACGATGCGCGGCGCGCAGGCGAGGGCGCATTCCTCTTCAAACAAATGCCGCTGCACCGCGTTCCAGCCCGGGCCGCCGAACTGCTTGGGCCAGGCCCAGCCGTGCCAGCCCTTGGCGCCGAGGATCTTGGCCCAGCGCTGCAGGTCGTCCTTGTTCAGTCGCAGCGAATGCCGCACCTTGTGCGCGATGTCAGCCGGAAGGTGGGTGCGAACCCAGTCGCGCACCTCGGCGCGGAAGGCCAGTTCCGCATCGGTGAAGTTGAGGTCCATGTCTCGCGGAGTCGTGAAGGGAATGGCGTCGGTTTTAGCACGGTCGTTCGATTCCGCGCTGTCTTGCCTGGGACACCGGGGCTGGTGCGCCCGAAATGAAAACAGGCCCCGCAGGGCCTGTCGATTCATGCCGGGATGGGCATCACTTGATGGTCAGCACCCACTTGGCCAGCGTCTCGGCTTCAGCCGGGCTCACTTGGGCATTGGCCGGCATCGGCACCGGGCCCCACACGCCGCCGCCACCCTTGACGATCTTCTCGGCCAACTTCTTGGCGGCGTCTTTGTCCTTGGCGTATTTGGCTGCCACGTCCTTGTACGCCGGGCCCACCAGCTTCTTGTCCAGCGCATGGCAGGCCATGCAGTTCTTCTTCTGGGCCAGTTCCTGGTTGGCAAAAGCGGCCGGGGCAATGAGGGCCAGACCGAGGATGAGCGCGTTCTTCATGCTTACCTTTCAAAGGCGTTGGACTACAGTGCCCGCAAAGATACCTGAAGGAGCGACCGGATGGGGTTTGTGTTGTTGGGCGTGGCGCTGGTGGTGTTGCGTCTGGGTGGCTGGGTGAAGTTCCACAACGATGACTTGTGGGCTTGGGTGATCGTGCTGGCGCCGTTCGGGTTGGCGGTGCTGTGGTGGGCGTGGTCCGATGCCACTGGCCGGACGCAGCGCGACGTGATGCGCACGCTGGACCAGCGCCGGGAGGCGCGGCGCCAGCAGCAGATGGAAGCGCTGGGGCAGTCGCGTCCGTCGGCCAAGCGCAAGCGCTGAGTGGCGCCCGCCGTGCGGCACTCCTGGCCGTGACGAATTTCACGCCGGGTAAACCCGGCGCTCCAGTCGGCAGGTCTGTGCGTTGGACGCTCATCGTCACTGACGCCCCTGAAGGAAGGACCGCATGAACGTGAAATGGATGCCCTGGTTGCTCGCGGGCTGCATGCCCCTGGCCCACGCCGAACTGCTCAAGGACGCGCAGTGGCAGGCCTGGCTGGATGCTGGCAAGACCGCCGAGTTGGGGCGGGCAGCGCAATTGCGCGCCAAGGCGCAGTCGGACGACGATCAATCCACCATCGCCCTGGCCTTGGTGGCGTTGGACGACAACGACCCGAGTCGGATCGAAGCCAGCATTGCCACGTTGCAGGCCTGCGTGGAGAAGCGGCCGCAGGCCGCCTGCAGCTACGCCTTGGGCCGTGTTTACGGCCAACAGGCCATGACGGCCAGTGTGTTCAAGATGCCTGGCCTCGCCACCAAGACCAAGGAGCAGTTCTTGAAGGCGGTGGAGTTGGACCCGGCCCTGTTTGAGGCGCGGTCGGTGCTGACCCAGTTCTACCTGATGGCGCCGAGCTTTGCCGGTGGTGGGGTGGACAAGGCCAAGGCCTTGATCACGGACGTCCAGGCGCGACAGCCTGAGCAGGCGCGCTTGCTGCGCGCCATGGTGGCGGTGCATGACAAAGACTGGACGACCGCCGAGCGGGAGCTTCAGTCCACCAAGCCGGGCGCTGACCGCACCTTGGCCCGCGAACTGCGCGGGCAATGGACGCGGCTGGGACTGGAGTACGTCGAGCAGAAGAACTTCCCCAAGGCACAAGCCGCCTTCGAGTGGGTGCAGCGAGAGCACCCCACCCACGCGGCCGGCGCCTACGGCATGGGTCGCCTGTTGATCGAAACCGGCAAGTACGACGAAGCGATTCAAGCCTTGGAACGGGCCCGCGGGCTGGAGGGCAGTGAGCGCATGCCCATCGACCATCGCCTGGGCCAGGCCCTGCTGGCCAAAGGCGACAAGGCCGCCGCGCGCGTGGCGCTGGAGCGCTTCGTGCAGAACAAGCGAGCCAACCCGCGCAACGTCGAGGAAGCTCGAAAGCTGTTGGGTACGCTGGCCTGACGGACGGCCCCGGCTGAGCAACGCGCGCCCGTTGGGGCGCTGGCTATGATGCGCGCCGCCTTTGCTTCCCTCAGCGACCATGCTGGTTCACCCGCAGTTTGACCCGATCGCCCTCCGGCTCGGGCCCCTGGCCGTGCATTGGTACGGCATCACCTACCTGGTCGCGTTCGGCCTGTTCCTCTGGCTGGCTGGGCGCCGGGCCCGCATGCCGCAGCATGCGGCCGTGGGCTGGACCCGGCAGGACGTGGACGACGTGTTGTTCTACGGTGTGCTGGGCGTGGTGCTGGGCGGCCGGCTGGGCTACTGCCTCTTCTACAAGCCCGACTACTACGCCCAGCACCTGAGCGAAGTGTTCGCGGTGTGGAAGGGCGGCATGTCCTTCCACGGGGGGCTGCTCGGCGTCATCGTGGCCATGGGCGTGTTCGGGCGACTGCGTCGTCGAGGCTTCTTTGAAGTGGCCGACCTGATCGCGCCGTGCGTGCCCACGGGGCTGGCTGCGGGCCGCCTGGGCAACTTCATCAACGGGGAGCTCTGGGGCCGCCCGGCGCCCGCTGACCTGCCGTGGGCCATGGTCTTTCCGCAGGCCAACGACCCGGTCGGTGTGGCGCGGCATCCGTCGCAGCTCTACCAGTTCCTCGGTGAGGGCGTGTTCCTGTTCTTGCTGCTGTGGCTGTTTGCGCGCAAGCCGCGCGCCACGGGGCAGATTTCCGGTCTGTTCCTGATCGGCTACGGGGCTCAGCGCTTCGTCACAGAGTACTTCCGGCAGCCGGACGACTTCCTGGGCCTGCGGGCGCTGGACCTGAGCCAGGGCCAATGGCTGAGCCTGCCGATGGTGGTGGCTGGGCTGGTGATGTTTGCCTGGGCCACGCGCCGCAACCTTCGACCCGCGGGGTGACGCATGCGACAGATCTTTTTCGACACCGAAACCACCGGCCTGGAGGCTGACAAGGGCGACCGCATCATCGAAGTGGGTTGTGTGGAAATGGTCAACCGCCAGTTGACCGGCAACAACCTGCACCTCTACATCAACCCCGAGCGGTCCAGCCACGAGGACGCGTTGCGGGTGCACGGCATCACCGATGAGTTCCTGGCGGACAAACCCAAGTTCGCTCAGATCGCGGACCAGTTGTTGGAATTCCTGTCCGGCGCCGAGTTGGTGATTCACAACGCGCCGTTCGACATCGGGTTTGTGAACGCCGAGCTCAAGCGCCTGAACCGCGGGGTCATCACCGACCACGTGGCCAGCGTGCGAGACACCCTGCTGATGGCACGCGACCTGTTCCCGGGCAAGGCCAACTCGCTGGACGCGCTGTGCCGACGCCTGGAAGTGGACAACACCAAGCGCGTGCTGCACGGCGCATTGCTGGACGCGGAACTGTTGGCCGATGTCTACATCCGCTTGACCCGCGGTCAAGACGCGCTGCTGATGGACGACCACGGCGATGCGTCTGGCCAAGAGGGCCACGCAGCCGTGGCGGCCGTGGATTTGAGCCGTTTCGAGCTGCCTGTGCTGCGTGCCAATGCGGCTGAAACAGAGGCCCACACCAAGCTTCTGACCGACCTCGACAAGGCCGCCGGTGGACCTTGCAAATGGCGTTCTTTGGAACCCGCAGAAAACGTGGCATAATCGTGGGCTTCCCGGATGCCGGGACCGCAAAGCAGACGAAAGTCTGCTGCTTTCAGGGCGGTTAGCTCAGCGGTAGAGCACTGCCTTCACACGGCAGGGGTCGCAGGTTCGAACCCTGCACCGCCCACCACCACTGCGAAGTGGGGGTGATCCTGAAAGCGCGGGTCCAGAAATTCGGGCGGTTAGCTCAGCGGTAGAGCACTGCCTTCACACGGCAGGGGTCGCAGGTTCGAACCCTGCACCGCCCACCAAGTCGAAAGCCCCAGCAGATGCAAGGTCTGCTGGGGCTTTTTGCTTTGCGGCGCGGCCATTTGCGCAGAATTCGCGCGCCGCAGCGGGCGGCGCCATCTGCAACTCGTTCATGCGCCGTGATTCCACCGGGGCCAAAGGCAACAAGTCTTACCTGCCCAGCAAGCCCTGCCAGGCTTGTGGCCGGCCGATGGCCTGGCGCAAGGCCTGGGCCAAGAACTGGGACGAGGTGAAGTACTGCAGCGAACGCTGCCGCCGCGACCGAACGGCGTCCCGGAGTGCCGCATGAGCCACACGCTTCGGAACCTGGTGCTGGTGCTGGGCGATCAACTCGATCTGCAGGCTGCGGCCTTTGACGGCTTCTCTGCGGAGCACGACGCCGTGTGGATGGCCGAGGTGGCGGAGGAATCGACGCACGTCTGGAGCAGCCAGCCGCGCATTGCCGTCTTTCTGGCGGCCATGCGGCACTTCGCACGTGCGCTGGAGGCGGCCGGGCGGCCCTTGCACTACCGGCGGCTGGACGCCAACGACACCCAGCCGACGCTGGCCGCGCAGCTGCGGGCCGATCTCGCAACGCTGAAGCCCCAGCGCCTGCTGCTGACGCGACCCGGCGACTGGCGCGTGCTGCAGGCCCTGCAAGACGCCGCGCAAGCCGCCGGCGTGTCGATGGAGCTCCGCGAGGACCGCCATTTTTTCACCACGCCGCAAGACTTTGCGCGCCATGCGCAAGGGCGCAAAGGCCTGCGCACGGAGTATTTCTATCGCGAGCAGCGCCAGCGGTTCCGCGTGCTGATGGACGGCGACCAGCCGCAGGGTGGCGCCTGGAACTTCGACGCCGAAAACCGCGAGGCCTTCGGGCCGGAAGGGCCGGGCTTTGACCTGCCCCAGCCCCCGCACTTCGAGCCCGATGTGGTCACTCGCGAGGTGCTGGACCTGGTGCGGCGCCGCTTTGCCGACCATCCCGGCCGGCTCGATCGGTTTGCATGGCCGCTGACCCGGGCGCAGGCGCTCCAGGCCCTGCAGGCCTTCATCCACGAGCGCCTGCCGCTGTTCGGCCCCTACCAAGACGCCATCTGGCCCGGCGAGCCTTGGCTGTACCACGCCCAGCTGTCGGCCGCGCTGAACCTGAAGCTGCTGACCCCGCACGAGGTGGTGGCTGCCGCCGAGGCCGCCGTGCGGTCGGGCCGGGTGCCGATCGCCAGTGGCGAGGGCTTTATTCGACAGATTCTGGGGTGGCGGGAGTACGTGCGCGGCATTTACTGGACGCGCATGCCTGGCTACGCCGAGGGCAATGCCTTGCAGGCGCAGCATGACCTGCCCGCCTGGTACTGGACGGGCGACACCGACATGGCCTGCCTGCGCGACGCGTTGAAGCAAACGCTGGAGCATGGCTACGCGCATCACATCCAGCGCTTGATGGTGACGGGCCTGTTCGCGCTGCTGTACGGCGTGGAGCCCCGCCAGGTGCACGCCTGGTACTTGAGCGTCTACGTGGATGCCGTGGAGTGGGTGGAGCTGCCCAACACGCTGGGCATGAGCCAGTACGCCGATGGCGGCTTGATGGCCAGCAAACCCTACATCGCCACGGGCAAGTACATCTCGCGGCAAAGCCCCCTGTGCGGCAGCTGCCGGTACCGGCCGGACGAACGCGTGGGCGCGCGCGCCTGCCCCTTCACCACGCTGTACTGGGACTTCCTGCTGCGCCACGAAGCGCGCTTTGCCAACCACCCGCGGCTGGCCTTGCAGGTGCGAGGGCTGGCCCGGGTGGACGAGGCTGAGCGCGCGCGCATCCGTGCGCAGGCCGACGCGCTGAGGGTGCCATGACTTCACTGGCGCCGCTGCCCACCCTGGAAGCCGCCGAGGCGGCCTTGCGGGCCGTGAACCCCGAGGCTTACGCCCGAACGCGCAACCACCTGACCGGGGCGGTGACGGGCTTGTCCCCCTACCTGACCCACGGGCTGCTGACCGTGCCCCAATGCATGGCGGCGCTGGGCTTGCCGCCGCAGCACAAGCTGGCCTACGAGTTCGGCTGGCGGGAGTTCTTCCGCCACGTGTGGGCGCACCGGGGCGATGCGATTTTTGACAGCTTGCACGACGGCCCGTTGCCGGAGCAGGCGTACTGCCGAGACGTGCCCGCCGACATTTGCACCGCGGCCACCGGTGTGCCCGTGGTGGATGAGGCGGTTCGCACGCTCTACCGCACCGGGCTGCTGCACAACCACGCGCGCATGTGGCTGGCCAGTTATGTGGTGCACGGTCGCAAGGTGCATTGGCGCGCCGGCGCGGACTGGCTGTACAGCCACTTGCTCGATGGCGACCTCGCCAGCAACCACCTCAGCTGGCAATGGGTGGCCGCCACGGGCAGCCACAAGCCGTACGTGTTCGACGCCGCCAACGTGGCCCGCTTCGCGCCGCCACCCTGGCACAGCGAGGGCAGTGCGGTGGACCTCAGCTACGACGCGTGGGACACCCTCGCGCGCACGCCCCGCGCCTTGCCGGCCGGTGATGACCGCGCGGCCGCATCGGCGGTGCCGGAGCCGGTGTGCACACCCAGTCCCGCGATCGGCGGCCCGGTGCAAGCCGGGCTGCCGGATCCGGCAGCCTTTGGCCGAGATGCGCGCCCCATCTGGCTGGCCCACCCCTGGGCGTTGGGCCCAGCCCCAGCTGATACGCAGACGCTGGCGGTGGTGCTGCGCGAGGCCCACCAGGCGCGCCCCTGGAGCGAGCCGCGTTGGCACTGGGTGACGGAGCGCATGACCGAATTGGGCGGCACGGTGTGGGTGTGCGACGCCGCCGCCTTGGCCGCCTGGGTGGACGCGGTGACCACCGCAGGCCAGCGGCCCGAGCGCGTGCAGGCGGTGGCTGAGCCTCACATCACCCGCTGGCTACCGCCGGGGATCGCCCTGCACCCCGCGCCCCGGCACTTCCCCGAAGTGGCGCCGGTGTGTGCCTCGTTCTCAGCGTGGTGGCGCCGGGCCAGCGGCGAGGCGCTACCGCGTCGCCCACACGGCGGCGATTGAGCGCCGCGGGCCTGCTTTGGCCTGAGCGGCGGGTGCGCGGCCGAGGGGCCGGGGTTGGCACCGGCCTTGCTATTCCTGCGGTCGAGCGCCGGACGCCTGGCGCTGCCACCAGGGAGACTCATATGACGGCCAGCCCGCGAGAAGACATCCGCATCGTCCTTGTGGACGACGACCGCGACGCCTGCGAAACCTTGTCGGAGGTGCTGCAGTTCGACGGCTACAGCGTTCGCTTTGCCACCACCGCCCAAGAGGCCATCGCCACGGTGGAGGAGTACCAGCCGATTTGCGCGCTGGTGGATTTGGGCCTGCCCGATCTGGACGGCTGCGAGCTGTCGCGACAACTGCGCGACCGTTACGGCCCGGACCTCGTGCTCATTGCCGTCACTGGCCGCGTGGGCCAGCAGGCGCACGACAAAGCCATGGCATGCGGCATCGACCACGTGCTCAGCAAGCCGCTGTCGCTGGAGCGCCTGCGGTCGTTCTTCCCGCCCCGCGGCTGAGTTGACGGCAAAAGTTACCGATCCGGCCTGCCGCGGTGTGCGCGTGCAGGCACCCGTTCCCTGAAAGACCGCTGATGACCGAACGCCGGCCTGAGGAGGGTGAAGCCTTCCGCCGCATCCTCACCCGCAACCTGATCGTGCCCCTGGCCATGGGGCTGGGCAGCATCGTGGTGTTCGTTGGCCTGCTGTGGCACCTGATGGGGCTGCTGGGCTGGGTGGACCACACCCACCGCGTCGTGGCCAAAGCCCATGAACTCGCCACCTTGAGCGTGGACAGCGAAAGCGGGCTGCGCGGCTTTTTGCTCAGCGGGCAGGACGCCTTCTTGGCGCCCTACGGCGTGTCCCAGGCCAAGCTGGCCGGTGAGCTGCGCGACGCCGAACTTCTGGTGGGCGACAACCCCGCGCAAGTGGACCGTTTGCGCCGCGTGGCCTCTCTGTCACAGCGCTGGACACTGTTCGCTGAGAACCTGATCGACCTGCGCCGGCGGGGCGAGCCGGTGGAGGCGGCCATCCGCACGCAGGCGGGCAAGCAGCTGATGGATGAAATGCGGCGCGAGCTGCGCGCGTTCGGCGAAGCCGAGGCCCGCTTGCTGCGCGACCGCAACGAAGATGCCCAGGTGGGTACCTGGGTGTCGGTGGGCGGCTACATCGCGGTGCTGTTGCTGGCCAGCGGCTTGATTGCATGGGCCGGGCGGCGCGACATCCAGGCGCTGTCGCTGAACTACAGCGGCGCGCTGGACGATTTGGCAGCCACCGCGCGCGACAGCGAAGAGCGCGCCTGGCTGCGCGGCGCCCAGGCCGACTTGAGTGCGCTGCTGATGGGCGAGCGCCGTGTGGCCGGGCTGGGCGAGCGCACGCTCGGCTTCCTGGCCGAGCGCGTGCAGGCCTTGGTGTCGGCCGCGTTCGTGCGGGGCGACAACGGCACCCTGCAATGCGTGGCGGCCCAAGGGCTGAACGCCGCCGAGGCGGGCGAGCGAGACGCCGAGGCCGGCTTGCTCGGGCAGGTGTGGCGCAGCGGCCGCCTGATGCGCGTGCCTGCCCTGGCCGACGACTTCTTGAAGGTGCACACCAGCCTGGGTGACATGCCACCGCGCGAAGTGCTGCTGGTGCCTGCGCTGTACGAAGGCCGCGTCAACGCGGTGCTGGAGTTGGGGTTCGTGGACGAACCCAGCCCACGCGCCCTGGCCCTGGTGGAGCCCTTGCAAACACTGCTGGGGGCGCTGGTGGAGGCCGCCCTGGCCCGGCAACGCCTGCAAGACTCGGTGGAAGAAACCCGGCAGCTCAACGAAGAACTGCAGGTGCAGCAAGAGGAACTGCGCAGCGCGAATGAAGAGCTGGGCGAGCAGTCGCGCGTGCTCAGCGAGTCGCAGCTGCACCTGGAGACCCAGCGTGCCGAACTGGAGCAAACCAACCTGCGCCTGGCCGAGCAGGCCCACACCCTGGCCGCCCGCAATGCTGCCCTGGCCCAAGCCCAGGCCGAGCTGGAAGACCGCGCCCAGCAACTGCAGCGCGCCAGCAAGTACAAGTCGGAGTTCCTGGCCAACATGTCGCACGAGTTGCGCACACCGCTGAACAGCGCGCTCATCCTCTCGGGCCTGCTGGCCGAGAACAAGCCGGGCAACCTGACCGACGAGCAGCGGCGCTTTGCCAGCACCATCTACGCGGCGGGGCAGGACCTGCTGCTGCTGATCAATGACATCCTGGACCTCTCCAAGGTCGAGGCCGGCAAGCTGGACATCACGCCCGCGCCGCTGCACCTCGCCACCCTGGCGGAGAACCTGCGGCAGCTGTTCGGCCCGCAGGCCCAGCAAAAGCACTTGAACCTGGCCATCGACCTCGCACCCGGCCTGCCGGACAGCCTGATGACCGATGGCCAGCGGGTCGAGCAGATCCTGCGCAACCTGCTGTCCAACGCGCTGAAGTTCACCGAACGCGGCACGGTGGGGCTGCGCATCGAGCCGCGCCGGGAGGGCGTGGCCTTCCTGGCCAGTGACACCGGCATCGGCATCGCGCCGGCGCTACAGCAGCGGGTGTTCGAGGCCTTCCACCAGGGCGACGGCGCCTTGAACCGCCGCTTCGGCGGCACGGGGCTGGGCTTGTCCATCTCCCGGCAGCTGGCCAGCTTGCTGGGCGGCGAGCTGACCCTCAGCAGCGTGGAAGGGCAGGGCAGCCAGTTCACGCTGCTGCTGCCGTGGGCACCCCCGCTGCCGGCAGCGCCCCGGCGGGAGGTGGTGCTGGGCCTGGCGGTGCCGGCGCCGGCGGCCTTCTTGGCACTGCCCGCCCCCGTGGCCCCACCTACGCGGCCGCCTCGCCCCAGCGTGCCGGACGACCGCGCCGAGCTCCAACCCGGCGCTGCGCCGCGCCGTCTGGCGCTGGTGGTGGAAGACGACCCGGCCTTTGCCGGCATCCTGTACGACACCGCACACGAGTTGAACTACCGCTGTCTGGTGGCTGGCGAGGCGGGCGAAGCGCTGGCGCTGGCCAGTCAGCACCTGCCCCACGCCATCATGCTGGATGTGCGCCTGCCCGACGGCTCGGGGCTGGAGGTGCTGCAGCGGCTGAAGGAAGACCCGCGCACGCGGCACATTCCGGTGCACATCATTGCGGGCGAGGACTTCCGGCATGTGGCGCTGCCCATGGGCGCAGTGGGCACGGCCATCAAGCCAACCACGCGGGACGAGCTGCTGCGCATCTTCCAGACGCTGGAGCGCCACGGTGGCGACCGCCCACGGCGCCTGCTGCTGGTAGAAGACGACGCCCGCCAGCGCGAAAGCATCGCCCACCTGATTGCGGACGACGCGGTGGAGGTGGTGGCCGTGGCTCAGGGGCAGCAGGCCCTGACGCTGCTCGATGAGCAGCCGTTCGACTGCATGGTCATCGACCTGAAGCTGCCCGACATGGACGGCAGCGAACTGCTGGCCCGCATGGCCGCGCGGGGCCTCGAGAAAACGCCGCCGCCGGTCATCGTGTACACCGGCCGGCAGCTCAGCCGGGAGGAGGAGGCCGAGCTGAACCGCTACTCGCGCTCCATCATCATCAAGGGTGCCCGCTCGCCCGAGCGGCTGCTGGACGAGGTGACGCTGTTCCTGCACACGCAGGAGTCCCGCCTGTCGGGCGAGCGGCAAGACCTGCTGCGCACCGCGCGCAACCGTGAGCGGGTGTTCGAGGGCCGCAAGGTGCTGCTGGTGGACGACGACGCCCGCAACATCTTTGCGCTGACCAGCGTGCTGGAGCAGCGCGGTCTGACCGTGGAGCCGGCCCGCAACGGCGCCGAAGCGCTGGAGCGGCTGGCCGCGCAGGACGACATTGACCTCGTGCTGATGGACGTGATGATGCCGGTGATGGACGGGCTGGAAGCCACCCGCCGCATCCGCGAGCAAGCGCGTTGGCGCAAGCTGCCGGTCATCGCCGTCACGGCCAAGGCGATGCGCGACGATCAGGAGCAATGCCGCCGCGCGGGCGCCAACGACTACCTGGCCAAGCCCATCGACGTGGACCGGCTGGTGTCACTGCTGCGGGTGTGGCTGCCCGAACTGGGCCGCGCTGACCTTGGGCGCGACTGATGCCGGCGCGCCTGAGTCCTGAGGCCCCGTCGGTGCAGGATCTGGAAATCCGGCTGCTGATGGACGCGGTGTACGCCCGCTACAGCCACGACTTCCGCGACTATTCCGCCGCTTCGCAAAAGCGCCGTGTGCTGTACGCACTGGAGCAGATGCAGTGCGACAGCGTGTCGGCGCTGCAAGGGCGGGTGCTGCGCGATGAAAGCGCGTTTGCGCGCCTGCTGGACCTGCTGACCATTCCGTTCACCGAGATGTTCCGCGAGCCGGAGTTCTTTCTCGCGCTGCGCCGGCAGGTCGTGCCGGTGCTGCACACCTACCCCTCGCTCAAGATCTGGGTGGCGGGCTGTGCCACGGGCGAGGAGGTGTACTCGTTGGCCATCTTGCTGCAGGAAGAGGGACTGCTGGAGCGCAGCCTGATCTACGCCACCGACATCAACCCCGCGGCGCTGGAGCGTGCAAGGCAAGGCGTGGTGGCGCGGGCCGACCTGGCGCATTGCCAGCGCAACTACGAGGCGGCAGGGGGCACGGGGCGCTTTGTGAGCTACTGCACCGCCAGCACGCCGTCCAGCGACGTGGCGCAGTTCGACCGGGCGCTGGGCCGCCACCTGACCTTTGCCGACCACAGCCTGGCCACCGACCACGTGTTCTCTGAAATGCACCTCATTTGCTGCCGCAACGTGCTCATCTACTTCAACCGCACGCTGCAGGACCGGGCGCTGGGCCTGTTCACCGAGTCCCTGTGCCACCGCGGTTTTCTGGGGTTGGGCAGCAAGGAAAGCCTGGATTTCAGCGCGCACGGCCAGGCCTATGAAGCCGTGGCAGCGCGCGAGCGCCTGTTCCGCAAGCGATGAACCCCGTGACTGCTTCTGCCATGCCGGTGATGCCCGGCGCCGACGACGTTCAACTGCTGATCGTGGATGACCTGGCCGAGAACCGCCTGGCGCTGTCGGCGCTGGTGCAGGAAGAGGGCGTGTGCGTACACACCGCCGCGTCGGGCGAGGCGGCGCTGGACCTGCTGCTGCAGCACGAGTTCGCTCTGGCGCTGCTGGATGTGCAGATGCCCGAGATGAGCGGCTTCGAGCTGGCGGAGTTGATTCGCGGCAGCTCGCGCACGGCGCACCTGCCCATCGTGTTCGTGACCGCCAGCGACCGTGGCGCCGCGTGCAGCTTTCGCGGCTACGACAATGGCGCGGTGGACGTGCTCTACAAGCCGCTGGACCCGCAGGCTGTGCGCAGCAAGGTGCGGGTGTTCACCGAACTGCACCGCAACAGCCGGCTGCTGCGCCGGCAACTGGTGGCGGTGGAGGCGGCCCACGCCCGGCAAGAGCTGCTGCTGGCCGAGTTGCAGGCCACGCAAGACGCACTGCAGCGGGCGCTGCGCATGCGCGATGAATTCATGTCCCTGGTGTCGCATGAGTTGCGCACTCCGCTGGGCGTGATGACGCTGGACCACAGCGCGCGGCGCGACCGCTTGGCGCGCGGCGATTTGGCGCACTTCACGCCCGAGCGCCTGCAGGCCATGGCCGCCCGCGACGCCCGCCAACTGCGCAGCATGACGCGGCTGATCGACGACATGCTGGACACCTCCCGCATCCAGCACGGGCGCTTGTCCATCGCCCCGCGGCCGACTGACCTGGGCGAACTGGCACGCCACGTGGCGGACGACCTGGCCGGCCTGTTCGGCACGGTGCCGCTGGACGTGCAGGCCACAGACGGTGTGGCCGGATGCTGGGACGACGCCCGCATCGCGCAGGTGCTGGCCAACCTGCTGGCCAATGCCCTGCGCCATGGGCAGGGGCGCCCGGTGGCGGTGCAGGTCAGCTGGGCGGCAGATGGCCGGGCGCGGTTGGCCGTGCAGGACCAGGGCGAGGGCGTGCCCGCGGCAGACCAACAACGCATCTTCGAAGCCTTCGAGCGCGGCGCGGCCAGCGGCCCGGGCTTGGGGCTGGGTCTCTTCATCAGCCGGCATTTCGTGCACGCGCATGGCGGCGAAATCCGCCTGCACAGCACCGCGGGGCAGGGCGCCTGCTTCGAGGTGCTGCTGCCTACGAGCCCGCCTGCAGTTGCTGGGTGACCCAGTCGCCCGCGGCCTGCGCGCTGCGGAATTCGTCGACGGACCGCACCGGAATGGCGGGGTGACGCTCGCGCCACATGGCCGCCAACGTGCTGCCGGGGCCCACTTCCAGCACGCAACGCACGCCGCGCTCGGCGAGGGTGTCCATGGTGTCGTCCCAGCGCACGGTGTGGGCGATCTGGGCCGCCAGCGCGGGGGCCAACACCGACAACTGGCGGCTGGCCGTGCCGTGCCGGTTGGTGACGACCGCAGCCCTGGGCGCTCGCAGCGGTTGCTGCGCCAGGGTCTGCTCAAACACTTGCGCCGCCTCGGCCATGAGCGGCGTGTGGGAGGCCACGCCGATGGGCAGCCGCGTGCAACGCAGGCCCTCGGCCGACCAGCGGGCGGCGGCGACTTCGAGTGTCGGCGTGAGCCCGCCCACCAGCACGCGCTCCGGGCTGATGCGAATTGCCAGGTGCAAGTCCGCCTCGGCCTGCGCCCGGGCCAACGCGCCCGGCCCTTGCACCGAGAGCAGGCCGCCGGCCTGCCCCTGCGCACAGGCGGACATCAGCGCAGCCCGTTGCGCTGCGAGCGCCACGGCTGCGGCCGGCTCCATCACGCCAGCCGCGGCGTACGCCGCCAGCTCGCCCACGCTGTAGCCCGCCACCACTGCCGGTGCAGGCAGGTGGGGCGCCACAGCCTGCCAGGCGGCCAGGCTCAAGCCGGTCAGCAGCGGCTGGGCCACGGCGTTGGTGTGCATCCAGCCCGGCGTGTGCAGTTGCGTGCGCCAGTCAGCGCCCACGGCGGCGGCGAGGGCCTGCAGCGCGCCTGTTGCATGCACAGCGGCCGGGTCGGCTTCCAGCCAGGGCAGCATGGCCGCATGCTGCGCGCCTTGCCCGGGGAACAGCAGGGCCAGCGTCATTCAGCTGGCCAGAAGCTGTTCGCCGATCCCGGCGCAACGCTGCAATTGCGAGGGCCGCGGCGGTGTTGGGCTCAGCCAAGCGGGCATGGGGAATCTCACGTCGCGCGCTCAGCCCACGCGCTGCAGCCAGCAGGCTGCTGCCAGGGTGTCGGCCGCCCCGCCTGGGGACAGGCGGCGGCGCACAAACTCGTGGCCGATGGCCGCCGCCCGCGCCAGCCCGCTGGGCGCGGCCGCGCCGCCGCAGTGCAGAAAGTCTTGCGCGGTGGCCTGGGCCCAGCGCAGGCCGTCCAGCCCGCCCCGGTGGGCGAGGTTGCTGTCGTCCAGCGCGGCGATGACGGCGAACAGGGTGTTCACCCGCGCAGGCGTGGCGCCCAGCCCCTGGGCCAGTGCGGCACGCAGCGTGGGGGCGGCGGTGTCGAACAGCGCCGGAAAACCCAGTGCGGCCTCCGCCGAGGCGCTGCGCAGGTTGTAGCGCCGCGCGGCCATGCCGCCGGGCAGCGTGGAGGTGCGCTGGGCACGGGCCGTCAAGGCATCGCCCCAGCGGGCGAGCAACACCAGGCGCACCTCGGCCGGCGTGGCGCGCCGCCCCAGCGCCCCGGCTGCAGCGCACAACAGGCCCAGCGTGAAGATGGCACCGCGGTGCGTGTTGATGCCGCCGGTGGCTGCCAGCATGCGCGATTCAGCCGCGATGCCGGCCTGCTCCAGCGCCTCGAACGGCGCGCCCGCAGCGCCCAGCTCCGCAATGCGCACGAAGTAGCCGCGCAGCGCAAACAGGCTGCGCATGAAGGTGTGGGCGTCCATGTCCACATGGCTGCCCCGGTCGGTGAGGGTGACGAGGCCGGGCTTGGGCGACAGGGCCAGTTCGTCGTGCAGGGCCAGCGTGGCGGCACGGCCGATGTCGTGCGGCGTGAGCGGCCGCGAGGCGGCGGCGAGGCTGGGATGCGCGTTCATGCGGGCACCGCCGCGTGCGGCAGCAGGGCGCTGAGCCGGGTGATGGCGTCGGGGCCGTGCAGTCGCTTTACCAGCAGGGCGCGGGTGCGGCCCTCGCGCCAGGCCTGCCACTCGCGCCACGCCACGGCGGTGTCGCCGGGAAACACGAGTTCGCCGTCCAGCCGGGTCGAGGCGCTGAAGCTCGCCAGCGCGCTGGCGGCCTCATCAGCCTGCTCGGCGTCGCTGACGGCCAGCCAGACGTCCAGGTCGGAGCCGGGGCGCAGGTGGTCCAGCCCGGTCAGGTGCTGCCAGCCGTGGCTGCCGTAAACGCGCGCCGTGCAGCCCAGGTTTTGCAGCGTCTGGGCCAGTCGGCGCGCCGCTGCGCGGTCGGCCATGGGCAGTTGCCCCGCCACGCGCTCTAGCGCGGGGAATTCGTCGAGGTAGAGCACATCCGACAGCGGCAACTGCAGGGCCAGGCGGCGGCGCTGCCAGCGGTTGGGCGCGGACAGCCCCAGGGCGACATCGCGCGTGAGGGTGTCTTGCGGCTCGGGCTGACGCGTCACCACCAGCGGCAGGCCGTGCGTGGCCCAGTGCTGCAGGCAGGCGCGGGCGGGCGCATCCCACTCGCGCACCAGCACGCGCTGCCAGCCGGCCGGGGAGGGCCAGGCAACTTGGTGGCGGTGCAGCGGCGTCATGGTGGGCTCGCTCAGGCAGCGTCCAGCACCTGCTGGATGACGCGGGCCGCCAGCTTGCGGCCGCCGCGCGCGGCGCCGTCCTGCGCTCGGCAGTCGGTGGTGGGCGCGCTGGCCAGGGCCTCGCGCAGCGCTTCGGCCAGGTCCCCCTGCCAGAGCTGGCGCACGCCGCCCATGGCCACGTAGTTGCCCACGCCAGGCGCGAACACCGGGTTGGACTCGGACAGGTCCGCCAGCATCGCCTCGGGCAGCTTGGTGACGCGGGCCATGGCCGGCAGCCGCATGACGCGGATTTCCGCCTCGGGCAGCGCGTCGCAGGCATCAGCAATCAAGCCGGAGGTGATGAAGCCGCCGGAGAGGGCCTGGTCGTACACCAGGCCCAGCACGCGGTGGCCGCGCCTGCGTGCAAGATCCAGCGTCATGCCCAGGTGGGCCATGGCGCGGTTGATGCCCAGCAACTCGTCCCGGCGGCGCAGCTGCTGGCCTTGGGTGTCGATCAGCAGCAGGATGGCGCGGCCGGGGTGGCGGGTCATCGTGTCCAGCACGGCGCGGGCTTGGCGCAGGGCGAGTTGCACGCCGATGGGGGCGTGGTCGGTGGTGCCAATGACGGTGAGGGGCTCGCCGTCGAACGTGACCTCGCCGTGCAGGAAGTCGCCCTCGCGGGTGATGCCGTGACCGGCGCCGAAGAGTTGGGTGGTGAGGGTCTGCCAGTCCATCAGTGCGCTCCCAGGGCCAGCACGCCAGCCACGTCGAGGTCCGGCACGCGGGCCGGTTGGGCGACACCGAGGGCGGCCCACAACGCGGTGGCTTCGGCGCCGTCGAACGCGAGCCGTGCGCTGAGCTTGGCGTGCTCGGTTTCCAGCAGGGCGAGCGTGACGGGCTTTGACGCGTCCAACGCAGCGATGGCGGCCTTGCGGAAGGCGGCCACGTCGTCTTCCACCAGCACGTCGGCGTCGCCCGTCAGCCAGCGGTGCTTGCCGCCGGTGGTGCGCCACACCAGGGCGCGGTCTCGCGAGTCGAATTCCTCCACGCCGTGCGAGGCCTCGATCACCTCGGGGCCCGACATCGCCAGCCGGCCGATGTCGCTGATGACGATGTGGTCCGCGCAGCGCGCCACGATGCCCATGCCGCCAAAGCAGCCACCGCTGCCACCGATCAGCACGACGACCGGGATGCCGGCCGCGCGCACGTCCAGCAGCGCACGCATCACCTCGGACACAGCGATCAGCCCCGCGTTTGCCTCGTGCAGCCGCACGCCGCCGGATTCGGCCAGCAGCAGCACGGCGTCGGGCTTGTCCCGCAGCGCACGCTGCAGCAGGCCCACGAGCTTGGCGCCATGCACCTCGCCCACGCCGCCCCCCATGAACTGGCCCTCTTGCGCGGCGACGAACACCGGCCGGCCAGCCAGCGTGGCGCGGCCGATGGCCACGCCGTCGTCAAACGACGAGGGCACGCCCAGCTGGGCCAGGTGCGGGCTGGTGAGCTTGAGCGCGGGCGGCAGCCACTCGTGGAAGCTGCCTGCGTCCACCAGCAGCGCCAGCCGCTCGCGGGCCGAGCATTCGGCGTAGGAAATCATGGCTTCAACTCCTGCGCAGCTTGGTCCAGCCGCAGGCTGACCACGGCGGGCGTGGCACCCATGTCGTGGATGGACACCTGCACGCCGGCCAGCGCGTGGCGGGTGTGGAAGTCGCGCACCACTGCAGCCCAGATCGCGCCGAAGCCGCGTGCCGAGGTTTCGATGTGCACGCGGCAGTCGCTGCCGGGCGCGGGCTCCAGCAGCACCTCCAGGTTGCCCGAGCCCACCACGCCGACGAGCACTGGCGTGAAGGCACCGGCCGGGCGCGTGCCGGGGAAGGTGTAGTCCAGGGTTTCGAGTCCGGGTTGCATGTTGGAGCTCACCAGTTGCGGAAGCGCTTTGGCGGGGCGTAAAGGCCGCCGGAGGCGCGCACGAGGTCGCGCATGCTGCGGGCGGCCAGCAGGTTGCGGGTGGCGTCGCGCGGATCGATGCCAAGGTCGGCCGGGCGTTGGATGACGCCGCGGTCGCGCAGGTTTTCCACCACGCGGGCGTCTCGCGCCAGGCCCACGGCCGTGTAGCCGGCCACACCGCGGATGGCCTGCTCGCGCTCTTCGTCCGTGCGGCACAGCAGCAGGTTGGCAATGCCTTCTTCGGTGAGCACGTGGGTCACGTCTTCGCCGTAGATCATGATGGGCGGCAGGGCCATGCCGGCCTGCTGTTGCAGCGTCCAGGCGTCCAGCGTTTCGACGAAGGCGGGCTGCATGTGCTCGCGGAAGGTTTCCACCATCTGCACGACGAGCTTCTGCCCGCGCGGCGTACCGGCGGCGCCTGCGCGGCCGCGGCGGGCTTCTTCGCCGGCCTTCAACCAGGCCGGGCTGGCGTGGCGGCGGCCGCGGGCGTCGGCGCCCATGTTGGGCGCGCCGCCGAAGCCGGTGATGCGGCCCAGCGTGGCGGTGGAGCTGTTGCCCTGCAGGTCCATCTGCAGCGTGGAGCCGATGAACAGGTCACAGGCGTAATGGCCTGCGGCCTGGCAGAAGGCGCGGTTGCTGCGCAGGCTGCCGTCGGCGCCGGTGAAGAACACGTCGCTGCGGGCTCGGATGTAGTCCTCCATGCCCAGCTCCGAACCGAAGCTGTGCACCGACTCCACCCAGCCGGCCTCGATGGCGGGAATCAGCGCCGGGTGCGGGTTCAGCGCCCAGTGCTTGCAGATCTTGCCCTTGAGGCCCAACTGCTCGCCGTAGGTGGGCAGCAGCAGCTCGATGGCGGCCGTGTCGAAGCCGATGCCGTGGTTGAGCCGTTGCACGCCGTACTCGGCGTATATGCCCTTGATGGCCATCATGGCCATCAGCACCTGAATCTCGCTGATCTGTGCTGGGTCGCGGGTGAACAGCGGCTCGATGAGGTTGGGCTTGGGCGCGGGAATGACGAAGTCCACCCAGTCGGCGGGGATGTCGATGCGGGGCAGGGTGTCCACCACCTCGTTCACCTGCGCGATGACCAGGCCGCCTGAGAAGGCCGTGGCCTCGACGATGGCGGGCGTGTCTTCGGTGTTGGGGCCGGTGTAGAGATTGCCGTGCCGATCGGCCGCGTGGGCGGCCACCAGGGCGACCTTGGGCGTCAGGTCGACAAAGTAGCGGGCAAAAAGTTCCAGGTAGGTGTGGATGGCGCCGATCTCGATGCCGCCCGTGCTCACCAGTTTGGCCAGGCGCGCGCCTTGCGGGCCGCTGAAGCTGAAGTCCAGCCGCTTGGCGATGCCGGTCTCGAACACGTCCAGATGCTCGGGCAGCGCCAGCACGGACTGCACCATGTGCAGGTCGTGCACGCGGGCCGGGTCCACCTGCGTGAGCGAGCGGGCCAGAAAGTCAGCCTGCTTCTGGTTGTTGCCTTCCAGGCAGACGCGGTCGCCGGGCTGCAGCACGGCTTCCAGCAGGGGCACGGCGGCATCGGTGGCCACGAGGCGGCCTTGCAGGCGCGCCCCGAGGGCGTCGGCCGCGCGGGCCAAGCGCTCACGGCGCTGGCGGTCGCGCAGGTTCCAGGCGGGGGCGTTCATGGCGGCGGCCTCAGTGCTTGACCAGAGTGCCCATCACCAGGTCGGGCAGCCCGGTGGCGATGCTGGGGAAGATGCAGATCAGCACCACGGCCAGCAGCATCAGCACGACGAACGGCAGCACGCCCCAGATGATGTCGCGCAGCTCGATGTCGGGCGCGATGTTCTTGATGACGAAGATGTTCAGGCCCACCGGCGGGTGGATGAGGCCGGTTTCCATCACGATGGTCATCAGGATGCCGAACCAGATCAGGTCGAACCCCGCGGCCTTGAGCGGCGGCAGGATGATGGGCGCGGTCATCAGGATGATGCTGACCGGCGGCAGGAAGAAGCCGAGCAGGATCACCATCACCAGCACTGCCGTCAGCAGCACCCACTTGGAGAGCTGCATGCCGACGATCCACTCCGCCGCAGCCTGGCTGATGTGCAGGTAGCTCATCACGTAGCTGAACAGCAGCGACATGCCGATGATGAACATCAGCATGGTCGACTCCTTCAGCGTGGACGTGAGGATGGGCGCCACGTCCTTCGGCCGCCACACGCCGTAGATGGTGGCGATGAGCAGCAGGGCCAGCAGCGCGCCCAGGCCGGCGGTTTCAGACGGTGTGGCAAAGCCACCGTACAGCGCCACCATCACACCGATCAGCAGCAGCACGAAGGGCACGACGCGCGGCAGCATCTCGAACTTCTGGCGCGTGGTGAAGGTCTCGTGCGCCAGCAGGGCCGAGGCGGCGCCGCTGCGCTTGAACTCGGCCTCGGCCAGCGCGTGCTCCTGGCGGTAGCGCAGCGCGGCATACACCGCAAACAGCACCACCAGCAGCACGCCCGGGAAGATGCCTGCCAGGAACAGCCGCCCCAGCGACTGCTCGGCCGCCACGGCGTACAGGATCATGGTGATGGACGGTGGTAGCAGGATGCCCAGCGTGCCGCCGGCCGCGATGATGCCGGCCGCAAAACCAGGCGAATAGCCGCGCTTGCGCATCTCCGGAATGCCGGCGCTGCCGATGGCCGAGCAGGTGGCCGGGCTGGAGCCCGCCATGGCCGCGAACAGCGCGCAGGCAAACACATTGGCAATGCCCAGGCCGCCCGGGATGCGGCCCATCCACACGTGCATAGCGGCGTACAGGTCTTGCCCCGCACGAGACTTGCCGATGGCCGCGCCCTTCAGGATGAACAGCGGAATGGACAGCAGCGTGATGCTGGCCATTTCTTCGTAGACGTTCTGCGTGACCGTGTCCAGCGCCGACGCCGGCATGAAAAACGCCATGAACAGGGTGGCCACGCTGCCCAGCGCAAACGCAATGGGCGCGCCGGAGAACATGAACAACAGGGTGACGACGCCGAACAGGGCGCCGAGGGCGAGCATGCTCATCGGGCACCTCCGGCGGTGGGGTTGAACAGGCCGTTGAGGCGGGCGGTGAGTTGAACGAACAGTTGCAGGCTGAGCAGCGTCATGCCGGCGGCCATCAGGCCGTAGGGAATCCACAGCGGCGGGGCCCAGGAAGACGAGGTGGTCTGGCCCTCGACCCAGGCCTCGTGGAACAGCGTCCAGCTCTTCCAGGCGAAAAAGCTGCAGAACGCCGCGCAGAGCAGATCCACCAAGGTGAGCCGCAGTTGGTTGAGCGCGCGCGGCAACAGGCCGGCGATGGCCTCAATGCCCACGTGCCCGCGCAGCTGTTGCACGAAGGCGCCGCACATGAAGGTGGCACCCACCAGCAGGAAGACGGCGGCCTCGTCCTGCCAGTCGGTGGAGGCCTTCATCACGTAGCGCGAGACGACGCTGTAGGTCAGCACGCAGGAGGCGATCAGCAGGGCCAGCATGCCCAACACCACCATCGCGCGGTTGACGAAATCCAGCACCCGCGCCAGGGGCAACAGGATTTTGGGCGTGCGGGGGTCTATGCCGGCCACTGCGGGGCCGGTTTCAAAGCCGTGACTCATGGTGTTTAGAGCAGCTTTTGGGCTGCCTTGAGGATGGCGGCGCAGGACTCGTTCTTTTCGCCGAAGTCCTTCCAGGCGGTGTCGCGGGCGATGGCCTGCCACTTCTTCAGCGTGGGCTCGTCCATGTCGTACACCTTGGCGCCGGCCTTGGCGTAGATCTCGGCGGCAGCCTTGTCGTCGGCCTTGGCCGCTTCCATGGCGAAGGCTTCCATCTCGGCGCCCACGGCCATGACGATGTCTTGCTGGGCCTTGGGCAGCTTGCTGAACACCTCCTTGGAGATCATCAGCGGCTCCAGCATGAACCAGTAGGTGCGTTGGCGGCCCGAGGTGAGGTGCTTGGCGATCTCTTCGAGCTTGAAGGAGATGAAGCTGGTGGAGGACGTCATGGCCGCGTCCATGGCGCCGGTTTGCATGGCGGCGTAGATCTCGTTGGAGGGCAGCGAGATGACGGACGCGCCAGCGTTCTTCAGCATCATGTCCATCTCGCGGCTGCCGCCGCGCACTTTCAGGCCCTTGGCGTCGTCCGGCGTGACCAGCGGGCGGCCCCGGCTGGCCACGCCACCGGCCTGCCACACCCAGCTGACGATCATCACGCCCTTGTCGTCCAGCACCTTGGACAGGAGCTTGCCCACCTCGGCGTTCTTCCAGGCGGCGCCTTGCTCGTAGCTGGGCACGAGCGCGGGCATCAGGCCGGCGTTGGTTTCAGCCACCTCGCCACCCGCGTACGACAGCGGAACCAGGCTCATGTCCAACGCGCCTTTGCGCAGGGCGGAGAACTGGGCGTTGGTCTTCATCAGCGACGAGCCGGGGTAGACGGAGGCTTTGAGCGCGCCGCTGCTGCGCTTTTCCACCTCGGCCGCGAACTTGCGGCACAGGCGGTCGCGGAAGTCGCCTTCGGTGAGCGAGCCGCTGGGGAACTGGTGCGAAATCTTCAGGCTGCCGGCTTGCGCGAAGGCGCTGGGCAGGCAGGAGGCGGCGGCGGTGCCGGCGGTGGCGGCCAGCCAGTGGCGGCGGGTCAGTTGCATGGACTTGTCTCCGGGTTCCACCCTGGATGGGCGGTATGGGCGCAGTGTCTGGGCGCCCCCGAAGACGGTCAATCAACTTGCACGGTGGATCGTTACGCCACCTGCAAGGGTTGTGGGTTAACCCGAGGCCTTTTGCAGGTCCAACGCATGGCTGCGGCAGGCGGCCAACAGCGACAGCAGGTTGGGGTCACGCTCCCGCGTGCGCAGGAACACCACGCTGATCTTTTGCCGCATCTGGTACTGCGGCAACAGCGGCAGGAGGCGCACCGTGGGCGGCACCACGCTGCGGATGCGGCCGGGCAGCAGGGTGCACCCAATGCCACCGCCCACGAGGTTCATCAACGAGAAGATGTCGTTGGTGGTCATCACCACCTGCGGCGCATAGCCCGCCACGCGGAAGGCATCGACGAAGCGGTCACGCGTGACGTAGCCTTCGTTGAGCGAGACGAAACGACCGTCGGCGCATTGCGCGAGGTCGATCTCGGCGGCGTCGGCGTAGGACGACCCGGCGGGCGCTGCGAAGAACATCTCGTCCTCGAACAGCAACTGGCTTTCCACATCGGCAGCGCCTTCCGGCGCGCCCATGATGGTGGCGTCCAGCTCGCCCTCGCGCAGCTTGCGCAGCAACTCGCTGTTGGAGCCCAGCACCAGCTCCGTCTGGATGTCAGGCTTGCGCAGCCGCAGCGCCATGATGATGGCGGGCACGGTGCCACTGGTCAGCGAGTAGAGCGAGCCAATGCGGATGCGGTCGGCCGCGTAGCCCGCGATGTCGCGCGTGGCGCGGATGCCGCGGGACATGGTTTGCAGCACCTCGCGCGCCACATCGGCCAGGGCTTGGGCGGCATCGGTGGGCTGCAGGTTGCGGCCCTCCAGGCGGAACAGGCTACAGCGCGTGCCGGTTTCCAGCGAATGCAGGGCCCGATGCACGCTGACCGTGCTCACCCCCAAGCGCTCGGCCGCCCGCGCCAGGCTGCCGGCTTCCATGAAGGCCAGCAAGATCTCCAGCTTACGGAAGGTGATCTCGTCGTCGATGCGGTCCTGCATGGCGCGGCGCGGGCGGGTTCAGCGGGTCAGATGTGGGCTGCGGCCAGTGCGCCCAGTACGACGCCGATGCCGCCGATCACCAGTGTGGCCCCTTCCATCCAGCGGCGCTTGGTCAGCAGCGCGATGGCGGCAATGGCGATGGACACCTGCAGCGCCGTGGTGGCCTGCGCCCAGCGGTGGTGCTGGTGCATCTGGCCCTCGCTGAGCTCGTCAAAGTGCTTGGACTCCGCCTCCAGCGCCTCGGCCTTCTCCTTGATCTCCGCCTTTTCCTTTTCGTAGCGGGCGATCTTGTCCTTGTACTTGGCCTTCTGCTCTTCGCTGTTGCTCAGGTCCAGGGCCAGCTCGGAGAGGTTTTGCTTGCTGCTCTTGGACTGGTAGTAGGCCCACTGGTTGCTGGCTTCCGTCTTCTTGATGGCGGCGTCGTTCTTGTACAGCCCGGCGTTGGCTTGCGTTGCGCCCCCCATGTACGAGAAGAAGGCGCCCACCGTGGCCAGGATGGCGGTGATGACAGCGAGTTGGCCCGCAAAGCCCTTGGGCTCGTGTTGGGCGGCGTGCTCGAGTTCGTGGTCGTGCGGGCCGTGAACGTGGAAACCGTGTCCGGACATGGATCAATCCTTGCAAACGTAGTCGATGAATTCGTAGTGCAGCCCGCTCGCGCTGGTGTGCGCTTCTCGGGCTGCCACCGTGAACCGCTCGCGCGGCCACGGGGGGAAGTGGCGGTCGGCATCGGGGAAGCGGGCGTCCACCTCCGTGAGCGCCAACTGGTGGGCGTGGGGCATGGCGAGCGCGTAGATCTCGCTGCCGCCGATGACGCACACCTCGGGCACGCCTTGGCAGGCCGCCAAAGCGGCGTCGAACGACGCGAACACCTCCGCGCCGCCCAGCGCCGGCGTACTGCGGCTCACCACCAGGTTGCGCCGGCCGGGCAGCGGGCGGAATCGGGGCGGCAGCGAGTCCCAGGTCTTGCGGCCCATGATGACCGGCTTGCCCAGCGTGATCGCCTTGAAGCGCGCCAGGTCTTCTGGCAGGTGCCACAGAAGCGCGTTGTCCCGCCCGATGGCGCCGTCTTGGGCAACGGCCGCCACCAACACCACGCGCGTCATACGGCCACCGGCGCCTTGATCGCCGGATGCGGGTCGTAGCCGCTGAGCTCGAAGTCCTCGAACTCGTAGTCAAAGATGGACGCCGGCCGGCGCTTGATCGTCATGGTCGGGTAGGGGCGGGGTTCGCGGGCCAGTTGAGTCTGCACCTGCTCCACGTGGTTGTCGTAGATGTGGCAGTCGCCCCCGGTCCAGATGAACTCGCCCAGTTGGAGGTCGCATTGCTGGGCCAGCATCATCGTCAACAACGCATACGACGCGATGTTGAACGGCACCCCTAGAAAGATGTCCGCCGAGCGTTGGTACAGCTGGCAGCTGAGCTTGCCGTCGGCCACGTAGAACTGGAAGAACGCGTGGCAGGGCATCAGCGCCATCTTGGACAGATCGCCCACGTTCCACGCGCTCACGATGATGCGGCGGCTGTCCGGGTTGGTCTTGAGCGTGCGCACCACCTCGGCGATCTGGTCGATGTGGCCGCCATCGGGCGTGGGCCAGTTGCGCCACTGCACGCCATACACCGGGCCGAGGTCGCCATCGGCGCGGGCCCATTCATTCCAGATGGTCACGCCACGCTCTTGCAGCCACTTCACATTGCTGTCGCCGCGCAGGAACCACAGCAACTCCAGGATGATGGATTTGAGGTGGACCTTTTTCGTGGTGACCAGCGGGAAGCCCGCGGCGAGGTCGAACCGCATCTGGTGCCCGAACACGCTGCGCGTGCCGGTGCCGGTGCGGTCGCTTTTCTGCACGCCCTGCTCGAACACATGGCGCATGAAGTCTTCGTACTGACGAGGAGGCGTGTTCATGGGCCGGATTGTCGTTCGGCTCACGGTGGACGCACCGCAGGCCCACCCGCACTGGCGGGTGAGGCCTTGCTCGGGGGCGCCCGGCTCAGGTTTGACCGAGCGCTGCCTTGACCTTGGCGAGGCTGGCTTGGCCGAGTTTGTCGAGGCGGTTGGCGTCCACGCCGCGCAGCGCCTCGCTGGCGCCGGTGCGGTCGCCACCGGCCAGCAGCACTTCGGCCAGATGCACCTTGGGCGTGGCCGCTGTAGGCGCCAGGCGGCTGGACATGCGCAGCACGGTCACCGCTTCATCACGCTGCCCTGCAGCGGCCAGTGCGCTGCCCAGCGTGTCCAGCACGTTGGCGTTGTTGGGCAAGGCGTCCGCCGCCTTGCGGGCGTTGGCCAAGGCCTCGGGCTTGCGGGCCTGCACTTGCGCCCAGGCCAGGTCGTTCAGCAGCACGGGGTTGTTCGGCATCTTGGCGCTCAGCTGCTGCAGCAGCTCGACGGCCTGGGCGGGCTGCCCGGCCACCATCGCGCGTTCGGCCGCGGCCTGGATCACGGCGGTGCTGTCGGGCTGCTTGCGCATCAGCTCGGCCATTTGTTGGTCGGCGGGCACCGTGCGGCTCAACCGGTCCAGCGTCTTGATGATGCGCAGGTTGCCGGCCGGCGTCATGCCGGCTTTCACGGCACTGGCGTAGGCCTTGAGCGCGTCGTCGGGTTTGTCGGTTGCCACCAGCACATCCCCTTCCAACAGCAGACCCATGCCGGCCAGACCTTCTTGCTGGCCCAGTTGGCGCGCCACCGAGAGTGCTTCGTTGGCATTGCTGCGGCTCATCAAGCTGGCCAGCGCGAGGTAGGCGCCTGGGTCGTACGGGCGCTCGGTGATCAGAGCGCGCAGCAGCGACGCGGCTTCGGCCGTGCGGTCGTTGTTGGCTTCCAGCTGCGCCAGGCGCAAGCGCCAGTCCCCGCGCTGGGGGTAAGCCGCCGCGAGCTTGCGGTAGGCCTCCGTGGCCTGTTGCTGCTTGCCCAGGCGCTCGTAGGTGCTGGCTTGCACCTCCAGCACCGCCGCCGGCGCGTTGGTCATGGCAGCGCCCGACTCCGCCACGGTCAGTGCTTTCTCGGGCTGCCCGAGCCGCAGGTGCTCGTTCACCAGCGCCTCACGCAGGTTGGCAGAGTCGGGCACCGCCTTCACGCCCTGTTCCAGCACGCTAAGCGGTGTGTCGCCGGATTTGCCCGCCCCGCCCGTTTGCAGTAGCGAGGCGTAGTCGGCATAGACGTCTGCGCTGGTGTTGCCCGCCGCCACCGCCTTGCCCAGGCGGGCCACGTACTCCTGTCGCTGCTCGGGCGTCTTGGCCATGGTGCCCAGCGCCGTCAGTGCGGCTGGCAGGTTGGGTTTGGTGTCCAGCACGGCGAGCGTGGTCTTCCAGGCGCCTGTGCGGTCGTTCTGTGCCGACATCACGGCTGCGAGGTTGAGGCGCGCCTGCGCGTCTTGCGGCGCCGCGCTGACGGCGGCGTCGGCCATGCGCCGCGCCTGGTCCACGCGGCCCAGGCGCAGGCTGACGGCAATCACGCGGCCGAGCAGCAGGTGATCTTGCTTGGCAAGTTCCGCGGCGTGGTCCAGCAGCTTGGCGGCCTCGGCGTTGTCGCCCGCGGCAAAGCGGGCTTGGGCCAGGCGGATGACGCTGGTGGCGTCGTCCGGGTATTGCGCCACCACTTGGGCCAGCGTGGCCGCAGCGGCTTTCTTGTCGCCACGGGCGGCTTCCAGGTCGGCGCGCAGGCCGAGCATGGTGGCGTCGTTGGGCGCCAGCACCAGGCCCTGTCGCACCAGTTGCGCGGCGTCAGTGAGATTGCCGCTCCGCAGCTGGCCTTGCGCCAGCAGCCGCAAGATGGGCAGGGAGTCAGGCTGTCGCTTGTTCGCCGCCTGCAGGCGCTTGACGGCGCCTTTGACATCGCCGCTGCGCAACTCGGCCGATGCGGCCAACAGCGTGGCCGGCATGTGCTCGGGCGACACCTTCAGCACGCGCAGCGCGGCCGCCTGGCTTTCTTGCGGGCGATCGGCCTGGGCCAGCAGCAGGGCGTCAAGGTAGTGCGTCCAGAAATGATTCGGGGCCTTTTTCTTCAAGGCATCTCGCACCGCCGCGGCTTCACTGAACTTGCCGGCGGCGGCCAGGGTCTCGCCGTATTCGCCCTGCACGCCGATGTGCCAGGGCACGGCATCGTGTGCCTTCTTGATGGCCACGAGCGCCTGTGCAGGGTCATTGGCTGAACTGGCCAGTCGGCCCGTCGCGCGGAACACCCACCACGGCGCGTCCTGGGCTTGGCTGGCCGCCTGCAGCACCTTCATGCCTTCGGCAATTTGCCCTTCGCTGGCCAGCATCTGTGCGCGGGCGAGCGCCACGGCGGGGGAGTCCGCTGCGTGAGCGATCTGCTCCTTGGCCGCAGGCAGGCGTTTCAAGGCCGTCAGCGCCAGCGCGACGGTGCCGCGCAGCGTGCTGTCAGCTTGGGCGTCGCTCAGCTTGCGGTCCTTGAAGTCGCGAACCAGTTTGTCCATGTCGCCGCGGTCCAGCATCACCAGCGCGATTCGCGGCACCAGCTGATTGGCGTCAGCGCCAGCATCCACGGCCTTGCGCAACTGCTCTTCCACCGACGCCAGGTCGTGCGTGCGCTCCAGCGCATTGGCCAGTTGGATGCGCGCATCAGCGGAATTCGGCTGCGCCTGGACCGCGTTCTTCAACTCGATGACCGCGCCGGAAATCTCGCCTTTGGCCAGCAACTCCTTGCCGGAGGCCAGCGGGTCTTTGCGGCTGCAGGCACTCAAGGCGGCCAAGACAGCGACGGAAATCAACAGGGTTTTCGGGCGATACAGGCGGGCGTGTGACATGCGGTGCAACGGTGCAGTGACGACAGCGGAGAGTCGGTTGGGGGCGGTGGGCCGGGTGCGAACCCGTTGGGGGCGTCAAAGGCGCGTCCCCCGATCGGCAGTCGATTGTGATGCCACCGCCCAATGAAAAAAGGGCCGGCAGAGCCGACCCTTTCAGGTGCAAATCGCGCGGGCGAATCAGGCCTGCTTGCGACGACGAGCAGCGGCCAGGGCCACCAGAGCGCCGCCCACCAGGGCGAGGCTGGCCGGTTCCGGCACGCCGTTCGACGGCGGGGGAGCGATGGCGCCGAAACCGTCCAGGTAGACGTAACCTTCGTGGCCCGTGGGGGCGCAGTCGCTGGCCAGCACGGTCAGCTCGAAGGTGTGGCCGGACAGGCTGGCGTCAATCGCCAGCTGTTCGATTTGCCACTTCGGGGTGTAGTAGTACGTACCACCGTAGACGCTGAAGCGCGAATCGACGCCGCCGCCGCCGCCAACGGCGTTGTAGGTGCGCGAGATCAGCAGCGTGTTGGTGGTCTTGTCCACCAGTTGCAGCTTCATGGCAGCCGATTGCTCAGCCGAGTGACCGCCGTTTTCCAGCACCGCCAGCCAGGCGAAGAAGATGTTGGAGTCGGTGTAGTTCGTCACCGTTTGGCTTGCGACGGACACGTAGCCACCGCTGGTGGTGTCCTCGATCCGCAGCGAATACTTGCCGCCGTAAACGGTGTTGGCCATCAGATTGCCCAACAGCGGATCCAGGCCCGGGCTCACGACCTTCGAGTGCGAACCCGCGATGGAGGCGTCGTACGAACTGCCGCCGGGCAGGAACGCGCTCGGGTTGACGGAGCTCAGGTTTTGGTAATTGCGGAAGCCGCCACCAATGGTCCAGCCCGAAGTCGTGCCGGTTTCGAAGTCGCCATTGACGAAGCCACCGGCGTTTGCAGCGGTTGCGGCGGCCAGCATGGCCACGGCACCCAGCAGAGACTTGATGTTCATACGTTGTTCCAAGTTGCCTCTCGTCCGCCCTTCGAACGAGCACGGTGGCAACTAAGCAGCATGCGTGCCAGCTTTTTCAGCTTCGCTTAAGTATTTGTTTTTGAAAGACAAAAGTCGGAAGGGCCGTGGTTTTCCCTGGAGAGCTGTAAGGAAGCCCGACACGATGTCGTGGTTTATTTCACCTTCAATTTAGGGGGGGTGTGTTAGCCGCTGGCTTGGCCGGCGTCAGCCGGCTCCAGCCCGAACTGCATCGCGGCGAGCTTGGCGTAGAGCCCGCCTCGGGCCACCAGCTCGTCATGCCTGCCGATGTCGACGATGCGGCCAGCTTCCAGCACCACGATGCGGTCAGCCTTTTGGATGGTGGCCAGGCGGTGAGCAATGACCAGCGTGGTGCGGTGCTGCATGGCGGCCTCAAGAGCTGCCTGCACGACGCGCTCGCTCTCGGCGTCCAGCGCGCTGGTGGCTTCGTCCAGCAGCAGCAGTGGTGGATTCTTGAGCATGGCGCGTGCAATGCTGATGCGCTGGCGTTGCCCACCCGACAGGCGCACGCCGCGTTCACCCAGGAAGCTTTGGTACCCCTCTGGCAGCGCGCGAATGAAATCGTCGGCAAACGCAGCGCGGGCTGCGGCCATCACTTCCTCATCGGTCGCATCCGGGCGGCCGTAGCGGATGTTTTCCAGCGCGGTGGTGGAGAAGATGACGCTGTCTTGCGGCACCAGGCCGACGCTGGCGCGCAAATCCCGCAGGGTCAGGTCTTGCACCGGTACGCCGTTGAGCAGAATCTGGCCGTGTTGCGGGTCGTAGAAGCGAAGCAGCAGTTGGAACACGGTCGTCTTGCCCGCGCCGCTGGGGCCAACCAAGGCGACGGTTTCGCCCGGGGCGATGTCCAGACTGACGGCATCCAGCGCCGCGGTTTGCGGGCGTGAGGGGTAGTGGAACTGGATGTTCTGCAATGCGACCCGGCTGCCGCCCGCTGTGGCCGGCAGCGCGCGCGGCACCGTGGTTTCAGCCACCGGCGAGCGGGCTTCCATCAACTCCACCAGCCGCTCCGTCGCGCCCGCCGCGCGCAGCACATCGCCCCACACCTCGGCCAGCACCGCCACGCTGCTCACCAGCAGCGTCACGTACACCACCGTCTGCCCCAAATGCCCGGCGGTGATGCTGCCGGCGATGACGGCCTGCGTGCCCTGGTACAGGCCCCACAGCATCGCGCCAAACACCGCGGTGATGATGAAAGCCACCAGCAGGCTGCGCACCTTGGTGCGGCTGCGTGCGGTGTCGAAGGCGGCTTCGCTGGCGCGCGAGAACCGGTCGGACTCGGCCTGTTCCTGCGTGTAGCTCTGCACCACCGTCACTGCGTTCAGCACCTCGGCGGCGATGGCGGAGGTGTCGGCCACGCGGTCCTGGCTGGCGCGGGACAGCTTGCGCACCCGCCGGCCGAAGTACAGCGCCGGGGCCACCACCAACACCAATATGCCCAGCACCTGCCCCATGACATAGGGGTTGGTAATGATGAGCATCGCCAACGCGCCCAGGCCCATCACCGTGTTGCGCAGGCCCATGGACAGGCTGGAGCCCACCACCGTTTGCACCACGGTCGTGTCGGTGGTGATGCGGCTGAGCACCTCGCCGGTTTGGGTGGTCTCAAAAAATTCGGGGCTTTGCCGCAGCACGTGGCGGTAGACGGCGTTGCGCAGGTCGGCCGTCACGCGCTCGCCCAGCCAGGTCACCATGTAAAAGCGCGAGGCCGAGAAGATGCCCAGCGCCGCACCAACCCCGAACATTGCGAGGAAGTGCTCGCGCAACGCCATGAGCCGCTCGCCCGGGGCGCTGGCCGCCATGCCCGCGTCGATCAGGCCGCGCAGTGCCAGCGGAAACGCGAGCGTGGCCAGCGCGGCCAACACCAGGGTGACCAGGGCCAGCAGGATGCGCAGGCGGTAAGGCCGCAAGAAGGGCAGCAGGCCAGACAGGGAGCGGGCCTGCTTGGAGGCCGGACGGGCAGTGGATTCAGACATGGCCGGCAGTGTAGGGAGGGCCGCGCCCGGCCCGCGTCTCAAAAGCTGGCAGCCAGCAGTCGTTTCAGCAGCAGATCGCGCAACCCGTGGGCTTCGGCCAGCCCCAGCCGCTCCAGGTACGCCGGCGGCACCGCGCGGTGGGGGGAAAGGCTGGCCAGTGCGGTGTGCACCAACTCCAGCGGATGGTGGCTGGCGTGCTTGAGTTTGCGCAGCGCCCGCACGATGCGGATTTCGTCGGCATCCAAGTCGGTGCCGAACGGAAAGTCGGGCAGCGCGCCGGCCTCGCGCGCCGGGCGCAGCAAGGCCTTCAGCGCTTCAGGCGTGTTGTGGCGGGCGTGCTCGGGAAGTCGCCAATTCGGCGCCAGCTTGCCGTGGGCCTGGGCCTCGCGCATCAGCGCGTCCTGGAAGCGGCTGTCGGCGATGCACAGCAGGCGCTGGATGCATTCGGCGTCGCTCGCCCCGCGCAGGTCGGCCACGCCGTACTCGGTCACCACCAGGTCGCGCAGGTGGCGCGGGATGGTGCAGTTGCCGTGGCTCCACACCAGGTTGGATTTCAGGCCCGCCGCGTTGTCGTGCGTCGCGCGCAGGGCCAGCACCGAGCGTGCATCCGGCAGCGCGTGGGCTTGGGCCACGAAGTTGTATTGCCCGCCCACGCCGGACACCACTCGGCCATCGGCGGTGGCGTCTGACGACGCGGCGCCCAGCAGCGTCATCTTCATCGTGGTGTTGATGAAGCGCGCCTGGCGCCGCTGCGCGCGCTTCAGCGCCTCGGGGTGGCCTGGGCTGTCGTAGAGCTCGTTGATGACGCCGATGCGGCTCATGGCGATGCCGTTGCGCAGGGCGTCGGGCATGTCGCGCAGCCGCTCGTAGAACGCCCGCGGCCCGAGGAAGAAGCCGCCATGCAGCACGGCCGTGCCGCGCCACTGCGTGCCCAGCGCTTCCGGCGGCAATTGGCGCAGGTCGTTGGGCCAGCGCTGGTTGGCGCACTGCAGGGTTTGGGTGGCGTCGTCCAGCGTCAGCGCGGCATTCAGCAGGCCGATGGCCTGCCCGTGCGTCAGCGTCGTGGCCGTGAGCTGCGGCGCCCAGAGGCCGCGGGCCACCAAGGCGTGTGCAGCGGCGGGCGTGGGTGTGGCCGGCAGCTCGCCACGGTTGGCCAGGGTTTGCAGCCCCAGGTCGGGGTACACCGCGCGGCGGATCACGCCAGCATCCAGCAACTGCAGCAGCCCGTTGACGAACATCTCCGAGCAGCCGTACAGCCCCTGCTCGAACCGCCCAAGCTGCCGGGCCGCGTAAGGCGCCGCGGCATCGAGTGCAGCCAGGGCCTCGCGGAACTGGCTGTTGTTCCGGTCGCGCAGCAGCAGCGCCTGCGCAATGGCGTCGCCCAGCGAGCCGATGCCGATCTGCAGCGTGCCGCCGTCGGCCACCAGGCTCGCGGCGTGCAGGCCGATGGCGTTATCGGCCGTCGAAACGGACGGATTGGGCGGCGCAAACAGCGCGTGATGGCCCTCCGGCGCGTCCACGATCAGGTCGAAGAAGTCTTCCGTCACCTCGGCCGGGCCGGGCATGAAGGGCAGTTCGCGGTTCAGCACCGCCACGGTCAGCAAGGGCCGACCCTGGGCCCGGCATTGCTCGACAAAGTCTGCCGTCAGGTCGGGGTTGCACGACAGTGAGTAGCGCGGGCGGCCGTCAGGCCCGGTGCATACCGCCACCGCTTGCGCGATGACATTGGCGCCCTGGGCCAGCATGTCCCGCACCGCCAGGCTGTAGTTGCTGCAGATGAAGCCTTGCTGCGCGGCGTCGTTGCCAAGGTAGTCGCCGGTTTTAAGGAAGAACTCGCGCACCTCGATGTGGGCCGGCAAGGTCTGGGCGCGTGCGGCCTTCACGTACAGCAGGTCAGGGTAGTTGCCGAAGACGCGCGCCACCAGCGGGTCCAGAAAGTGCCGTTCCAGATCGCTTTGCCCCGAGGGCTTCTCCAGCGACAGCGCGGTCAGGATGCGCAGAGGGCGCGCCGCGTCCGCCGCCATGCGCTCGTACAGCACATTGACCCAGGCATTGGGCTTGCCGATGCCCAGCGGCAGCGCCAGGTGCACGGGGCCTTGCACGCGGTCCAGCACGAACTGGACGGCGGTCTGCAGGTCTTGCAGGTGCAGCGGGCTTGAAGCGGGTGTTGGATCTTGAGGGGCTCGGGCGGCTTCAGCGGCGTTCATGGCACCGAGTCTCCCCGAGTCAGTGCGCGCCCCGCTTGATTTGGCTCAGAGCAGGCGTTGCAACTGTGCGGCGGTGTGCGCCAGCTCAGTGGCCGTCAGGTCTTGGTGGCACAGCAGCTGCAGCAGCTCTCGGCGCCACGCGGTGCCCGCATCGCCCGGCAGGGCCGGGCAACCCGGCCAGGTGTGATCCCAGCGGAACACGGCACACCCGGCCGCGCGCAGGGCGGCGTAGGCCGCGTCGGCCCGGTCAGCGTCGGCCACCCACAGGGGCAGGGCGTACGGGGCGGCGCCGTCGGGCAGCACCGGCCACAGCGGCCGTGCGTGCGTCAGGGCATTGCCGGCCTGCAGCAGTTGGTTGAAGTGCGCCCGGCGCGCGCTCACGATGCGGCCGCGCGGCAGCCGCAGCAACGCCCGGTCCAGCGCGGTGACGGACTGGCCCGTGCGGCTCATGTCGCACGCGGCCAGCATGGCGGCTTCAGCCGCTGCCGGCGGCGTCAGCGCTGCGGGTGATGCGTGCGCGGCCACGGGCGCTGCGGTAGCTGCGCGGGGGCCGTTCTTCAAGCGAAACAGCGCGTCCAGCCCCATGTGCAATCCGGGCAGGCGGCGGTGCTGGGCGCCTCGCTCCAGCAGGTCCACCCCCGCTTTGACCTGTTGCCGCGCGCCGGCCGGAGCCAGCGGCATCGGGGCAAACGGCTGGGCTGACGCCAGCAGCCCCGCTTCTGAGACAGGAAAGAACTTGGTCAAGCTGGCCGTGGCCACATCGCCCCAGTGCCCCACGGGGCGTTCTCCCGCCTGGCCGAAGAAGCTGTGGGCGCAGTCTTCGATCAGCGCCAGGCCGTGGGCATCGCACCACGCCCGGACCCCGGCGAAAGATTGCGGCAGCCCGAACAGCTGCGCCGCGAGCAGCGCGCGGGTGCCGGGTGCGGGCTGCAGCCCGCTCAATTCCGGCAGGCCCTGGGCGTTGAGTGGGTAGTACTGCACCGCCGAGCCCGCCGCGCGCAGCGGTGCCACCAGCGTGGGGCAGTGGTAGCTGGGGGCCAGCACGCCGTCGCCGGGCCGAAGGCCCAGCACCTGCACGGCGGCGCCAATGGCCGCACGCCCGCTGGTCAGCACTTGGCGGTGGGGCAGAGCGTCCACCGCGGGCAGCGAGGTCGCCCGCGGGCCGCGCAGGTTGTCCCACCCAAACACAGGGCGAGTGGGCTGGCGGGTGGGCGTGTCAGAGCTCATGGCAGGGGGAAGGGCAGGGGTCAGGGCAAGGGTGGGCGGCCGGCATAGCCCGTCAGCTCCAGGTAGCCCCAGCCCAGGGCCTGCCCCCGGGCGGACGACAGCTTCGCCGCCCCCTCCCAGTACACCAGGCCCGAGCTCAAACGGGCGTCGATTTCTTGCGCGTCGAACGCGGCGTCCAGCTGCAGCTCCCCCATCGGGCAGCGCAGGCGCCAGGCCACCGGCCAGCGGCGGCCGGTGCTGGGGCTGGTCCAGTGCCGGGTGGGGGTCATCTGCACTTCGTCGGGGGTGAAGCTGCGGTCGGGCTGGCCGGCCCGGCGCCAGCTGCCGCCGGCCCATTCGCGCTCGCCGTTCTCGCGTCGCAGCTGAAACAGCGTCAAGGCGCCGCCGTCGTTCAGGTTGATGCCCAACCAGTCCCAGCCCACGGCCTCGCCCAGCACGCTGTCGCTCCACTCGTGGTCCAGCCAGGCGCGGCCGGCCAGGCTGTGGCGGCGGCCGTCCAGCGTCAAGGCGGCCTGTGTGGCCATTTGCGGGCGTGAGTAGTAGTAGCTGAACTGCTCGGGCGACGGGCCCTTGGCCGAGCGGCCTCTGTCGCCCTGCAGCAGCGGGGCGTCGGGGCAAGCCAGTTCCAGCTCCATCGTGAACCCCGGGCCGGAGAACACGGCGCGGTAGCCGTCGGCCTCGCGCACCAGCCGCCAGTCGCGCAGCTGCACGCGGCAGTCGCCCTGCGCGGCTTGCACCGCCCCGGGGATGCTGCGCAGCAGGCGCTGGGCATGGCGCTGTTTGCGCGCGCTCAGATCCGACAGCGCCACGTGGCCCAGCAGCAGTTGGCGTGCGGCCAGGCCGCTGGGGTGGTCGGCCGCCGCCGGGCCGGGCAGGCGGAAGAAGGTGAGCTGGTAGCCGTAGCGCGGGGGCGCGCCATCGCGGTCGGCCAGCAGGCCGGTCAGGTACCACCACTCGATGCCCTGCGCCGGGTGGGCGCCGAAGTCGGTGGGGAAGTTCAGGGCGGCCTGTGCCGGCAAGCTCAGCGGCAGAGCGGCCAGCAGCAGGTGGCGGCGTTGCAACGTCATGCGTCCTCCCGCACTGCGCGAATCGCATCGGCGCCCAGGGCGCGCCGCCCGGCCAACAGCGATGCGCCCACGGCCGCAGCAAAGGCCAGCCCCACCAGCGCAGCCAGCCGGGCCCAGGGCAGGTAGAGGTCCATGGTCCAGTGAAAACTCTGCGGGTTCACCACCTTCACGAGCACCAGGCTCAGGCCCAGGCCCAGCAGCAGCCCCGCCGCGGCGCCGGCCCCGGCGCTCAAACTGGCCTCCAGCCCCAGCAGCCGCATCAGCTGCCCGCGCGACAGGCCCAGGTGCCGCAGCAGCCCGAACTCGCGCCGGCGCGCCAGGGCTTGCGCACTTTGGCTGGCCATCACGCCAAACAGGCCCACGCCCAGCGCCACGGCTTGCAGCCAGACGGTGATGAGGAAGCTGCGGTCAAAGATTTGCAGAGACAGCGTGCGCAGTTCGCCCGCAGCAGCCAGTTCCACGTCGGCGCCGCCCAAGGCCCGTACGGCGGCCCGCGCGGCGTCCAGTGTGTGGCCGGCGCGCAGCCACAGCGCGGCTTCGGTGGCGGTGTCGTCGCCCGTGGCGCGGCGGTAGTCAGCCAGGTCCATCCAGAGCGCGGTGCTTTGGCGGGAGTAGTCGCGCCACACGCCCATCACCTGCAGGGCCACGGTCTGGCCGGTGTCGGCCCACTGGGCGGTGAACACGCGACCGGGCTGCAGGCCGTCGCGGTCGCGGCCGGCTTCGTTCGTCCACACGGGCAGGGCTTGCGGGTCGCGGGTGCCGGTCCAGGCTTGCACCTGGGGCAGCTGGCCGCTGCGCAGGTCGCGCGCGGTCAGGGCCACGGCGTCGCCCGCGGGCCGCAGCCGGACCCGCGCCGTGCGCTGCGGCGTGGCGCGTGCCACCTCGGCCAGTTGGCCCAGGCCCGTCACCACCGTGCTGGACAGCGGCGCCGGCAGCCCGTTGGGCGTGCGCAGCGCGCTGCGCACGTACAGGTCGGCCGGCAGGGCCTCGTCCAGCCATGCCATCAGCGACTGCCGGAAGCTGCCGATCATCACAGTCATGGCCACGGCCAAGGCCAGGGCCACCAGCACGCCAGCCAGGGCGCGGCGGGTTTCGCTCGCTTGGTCGCGCGTGCGCTCGCGGGCCAGCATCAGCAAGGCGCCGCCTCCCGCGCGGGCCAGCACTTGGGTCAGGCCACGCACCAGGCTGGGCACCCAGGCCAGGCCGCCCAGCAGCAGGCACAGCATGCCCAGGTAGGCACCCACCGGCGTGTCGCCCCACAGGGGCGGCAGCGCGGCCAGCCCGGCCCCGGCCACCAACAGGGCCGCCGCCACCCAGGCGGGCAGCGGGCGGCCCGCAGGCAGCCCCAGGCCCTTGAGCACCAGCGCCGGTGCGATGCGGCGCACCGTGAGCGCGGGGGCCAGCGCGGCCACGCCAGCGGCCAGCAGCCCCAGCGCCCCGTAGACGAGCGCGGGCAGGGCCAGTGGCTGTTGGAACAGCAGGCCGGCCGCGGTGGGGCCGTCGGCGGGCAGGCCCAGGTTGCTGCCCAGCAAGTGCAGGGCGCCTGCCGCCAGGCCGAGGCCCAGGGCCAGGCCCAGGGCCGTACCCAGCAGGCCGATCACTGCGCCTTCGGTCAGGATGAGGCGCCACCGCATGCGGGCCGACACGCCCAGCACGCCCACCAGGGCCCACTGCGGCAGGCGCTGCGCGGTGCTCAGCGACAGCACGGCAAACACCAGAAAGCTGCCGGTGAAGAGCGCCATCAGCGACAGCAGACCCAGGTTCACGCGGTACGCGCGGGTCATGTCCGACAAGCGGGCGCCTTCGTCGGCGGGGGCTTGGGCCACCCAGCGCGAAGGCAACTGGCGGGCCCAGGCGGCCGCGTCGGTGCCCGGCACCAGTTGCACGTCGATGCGATCCAGCGAGGCGAGTCGGCCGAACAGCCACTGGGCGTCGCCAATGTCCAGCACGCCCAGCGGCCCTTGCCCAGCGGCGATGCTGCCGCCCACCTGCAGCACGGCCTCTTTGGGCGGCAGGTTGCCGGGCTGCGGCACGCGCACGCGCAAGGCCTGGGCGTCCGCCGGCAAGCGGGCCCGCGCGGCGGCGTTCAGGTGCACGGTGCGCTCCGCCAGGGCTTCGGCGGGCTTGCCTTCGAGCTGCGGCGTCAGTTCCGGGGCCAGCGGCCGCCCCTCGGCGGCGCTGCCCAGCAGGGCGAGCGGGTCCAGCCCGATCAAGCGGATCGACATCGCACGGCCGTCCGCGCCCTGCACCTCGGGCCACAGGGCTTCGGCCTCGATCACCGGGTTGGCCGTGGCCACCTCGGGGCGGTTCAGCACTTCCGCCAGGTCGGCGTCGGTCAACGGCCCGGTGCTGGCCCGGAGGATGAAGTCAGGTTGGCCATTCACGCTGCGGGCGGCGCGCGTGAATTCCGCGAGCGCGGCGCCGTTGAGCAGGTGCACGCCGAACGCCAGCGCCACGCCCAGCGCCACGGCGAGCACGGCCAGGGCCACGCGCCCGGGGTGGTCACGCCAGGCGGGCAGCGAGATGTGGCGCCAGAGGCTAAGCGTCATGCAGGCCGTCCGCGTCGAGCCGCAGGCGCCGATCGGCGGCCTGGGCAGCCGCTTCGGAGTGCGTCACCAGCAGGCAGGCCGCACCGGCCTTGCGTGTGCAGGTGCGCAGCAGGTCCAGCACCTCGCCTGCGTGGCGGGGATCGAGGTTGCCGGTGGGCTCGTCGGCCAGCACCAGGCGCGGCCGGTGCACTAGCGCCCGGGCGATGGCCACGCGCTGCAGCTGGCCGCCGCTGAGCTGCCGGGGCATGCGCTGGGCCAGGCCGTCCAGCCGCACGGCCTGCAGCATGTGTTGCACGCGGGCGTCGTCGCGCTGGCCCAGCAGCCGCAGCGGCAGCGCGACGTTGTCGGCCACGCTGAGGTGGGGCAGCAAGTGAAACGCCTGGAACACGAACCCCAGCGCCCGGCGGCGCAGCGCGGCGCGGGCGTCGTCGTCCAAGCCCTCCAGGGCGTGGCCGTCCAGCACGATCTGGCCGGCGTCGGGCGTGTCCAGCCCGGCCAGGCAGTTCAGCAGCGTGGACTTGCCGCTGCCGGACTCTCCCAGCAGGGCCACGATCTCGCCAGCGGCCAGGCTCAGGCTGACCTCGGAAAACACCGCCACCTCGCCGTAGGACTTGCGCAGGCGGTGCGCACTCAGAAGACTCATGGGCCGGATTCTGGGTCCTGTCGCGAGGCGTTGGCTCGGCCGCGGGGCGGCGCGAGTTGGATGCCCCGCCGCGCCAGCGCTTCTCGCAGCAGCAATTCGGCCTGTGCATTGGCGCTGCGCAACTCCGACGCGGCCAGCCGCTCGACCTCGGCCCACAGGGCGGGGTCCACCCGCAGCGGGAAGGCTTTCTTGTCGGGGCTGGCCATCGGTTGGGCCTCAGCTGTAGAGCGTGCCGGTGTTCACCACGGGCTGGGTTTCACGGTCCGAGCACAGCACCACCAGCAGGTTGCTCACCATCGCGGCCTTGCGCTCGTCGTCCAGCACGACGATGTCGCGCTCGGACAGGCCCTGCAACGCGGCCTCCACCATGGTGACGGCGCCTTGCACGATCTTGGCGCGCGCCCCCACGATGGCCTCGGCCTGCTGGCGGCGCAGCATCACCTGCGCGATTTCCGGCGCATACGCGAGGTGGCTGAGCTTGGCGTCGATGACGTCCACGCCCGCGTCGGCGAAGCGGGCCTGCAGTTCGGCCTTCAGGGCTTGCGTGACGGCGTCTTGGCCGCCGCGCAGCGTGATGCTGTCGGCCGGCATTTCGTCGGCATGGTCGTAGGCATAGCTGGCGGCGAGGTGGCGCAGCGCGGCCTCGGCCTGAACGCGCACATAGGCCTCGTAGTCGTCCACCTGGAAGAGGGCTTGGGCGGTGTCCCGCACCCGCCACACCACCACGGCGGCGATCTCGATCGGGTTGCCGCGCTGGTCGTTCACCTTGATGACCGGGGCGTTGAGGTTGCGGTCGCGCAGCGACACGCGCTTCTTCAGGGCAAAGGGGTTGGCCCAACGCAGGCCGGCGACGCGGTCGCTGCCGATGTAGGCGCCGAACAGCGTGAGCGTGGCGGCCTGGTTGGGGTTGAGCATGTACAGGCCCGCCAGCGTGAGCACGCTGGTCACGACCAGCAGGATGCCTACCAGGGGTTGTTTCATTGCCAGGGCGAACGCGCCCAAAGCGGCGCTGCCCAGCGCCAGCACCAGCATGAGGTAACCGTCGTGGGCGCGCGCAGCGCGCTCAGAGACGGTGACGCGGGGCGCTGAATCGGAAGACATGGCTGACTCGTTTCAAAAGTGAATCAAAGTGATATCACTTTATGCGCGGAAGTTCAGCCACGCAAGGGGAATGTTTCAGCCCAGCAGCCGCTGCAGGCCAGCCAGCAGTTCAGGCACCGGCTGGGGGCCGTCACAGGCAATGACCTGCCGGCGCGGCATGCTGCGCAGCCACGTCACCTGGCGTTTGGCGAGCTGGCGGGTGGCCGCAATGCCGCGGTCCCGCAGGTCGGAGAAATCGCCGGAATCCAGCGCCTCCCAGGTCTGCCGGTAGCCCACGCAGCGCATGGAGGGCAGGGCCAGGCTGAGGTCGCCCCGGTCGCGCAGGCGGCGCACCTCGTCAACCAGGCCCTGGCTCATCATGGTGTCGAAACGTTGCGCCACGCGGTCGTGCAGCCAGGCGCGGCTGGCGGGCTCCAGCGAGAACAGCGGCCAATCTACCCCTTGCTCGCGCGACGCCGCGTGCAGCACGCTCAGCGGCTGGCCGGTGAGCCGGATCACTTCCAGCGCGCGCTGGATGCGCTGGCTGTCGTTGGGCGCCAGCCGGGCGCCGGTTTCGGGGTCGAGCTGGCTCAGCTCGGCGTGCAGCGCGGGCCAGCCTCGCTCGGCCGCTTCGGCATCCAGCGCAGCGCGCACCTCGGCATCGCCCTGGGGCAGGGCCGAGAGCCCGTCGAACAAGGCCTTGAAGTACAGCATGGTGCCGCCCACCAACAGCGGCAGGCGGCCACGCGCCTGGATCTCAGCGCACAGGCGCTTGGCATCCCGCACGAACTCGGCCGCTGAGTAGCTGTCCAGCGGGTCCAGGATGTCGATCAGGTGGTGCGGGGCCACGGCCTGTTCGGCCGGCGTGGGCTTGGCGGTGCCGATGTCCATGCCCCGGTACACCAGCGCCGAGTCGACGCTGATGATCTCCACCGGCAGCACCTCGGCAATCGCCAATGCCGCCGCCGTTTTGCCGCAGCCGGTCGGGCCGGCCAGGCAGATGGGCGGGGTCAGAACCGCTCCCACGGCGCCAGATAACGCCATTGGCCGACCGGCAGGTGGCCCAGCGGGATGCGGCCGATGCGCACGCGCTTCAGGCCCACCACCTTCAGGCCCACCAACTCGCACATGCGGCGGATCTGGCGCTTCTTGCCCTCGCGCAGCACAAAGCGCAGCTGTTGTTCGTTCTGCCAGCTGACCTTGGCGGGCTTCAGGGGCTCACCGTCCAGTTCCAGGCCATGGTTCAGCAGCGCCAGCTTGTCCGGCGCCAGGGCGGCGTTGGGCAGCGTGCCTTCGGGCACCTCGTGGGCCACGAACTCCACGCGCACGAGGTATTCCTTCTCGATGTCGGAGTCGTCGCCGATCAGTGCCTTGGCGATGCGGCCGTCTTGCGTCAGCACCAGCAGGCCTGTGGAGTCGATGTCCAGCCGCCCGGCCGGGGCCAGGTGACGGTGGTGGTTGGGGTGGGGCTTGATGCCGGAGGGGTCGTCCTTCCAGCGGTTCTCCTGCTGGAACAGCACCACGGCGGGCTCATAGCCGTCTTCGGCCTGGCCCGACACGTAGCCGATGGGCTTGTGCAGCAGCACGGTCACTTGCTGGGCTTGCGCCTGGCGGGCGGCGGGGTCGATCTCGATCTGCACCTCGCCCTGCACGCGTTGGCCAAGCACGGCCACCTTGCCATCCACCCGCACCCAGCCGGCAGCAATCCATTCGTCCGCCTCGCGGCGGGAGGCGAGCTTGAGCTCGCTCATGCGCTTGGACAGGCGGTCGCCGTCCTCGGAATCCACCTCGCGGGCAGGATTGCGCCGCGGCTGCGGCCGTTCGTTCGCGTGTTGGGGCGGTTCGAAGCCGGGGCCGCGGTTGGACACGCGACGTTGGTCCACACGGGGTGGGCGGTCGTCGCGGGGCCGCTCGGTGGGGCGTTCGCCGCGTTGAGCGCGATGGGCAGGTGCGTCTGGATTGAAGCCATCGGGACGCGGGCCGGGGCGCTGCATGGGGCGTCCGGGTCGTTCGTCACGGGCCCGGTCGCCCCGCTCGTCGCGGCGCACAGGCTCGCCGCGTGGGCCGGTGCCCTCGGGCCGGAAGCCGGTGGGTTTTGGGCGAGCCGGGCGGTCGGGGCGGTCTTGGCGTTGTGCCGCGGGCCGCTCGCGCTTTTGCTGCGCTTCCTGGAAGCGGGCCTCGCGCTCGGCGCGGTCTGCTTGCGCCTGCGCCAGCGTGGGCCGCGGCTTGGAGACGCCTTTGCCGCGCAGCGGACCGCGTTTTTCGCCATCGGGCGTGCGCGACTTGGCGGTCTTGCTGGCGGGTTTGCCCTTGAGGGTGATGGTGGCCATCTTGTTCTTCTTTCAGCGGCCGCGCAGGAACAGGGCGTCCAGCTCGCGCATGTCGAGCTGGCGCCAGGTCGGGCGGCCGTGGTTGCATTGGTCTGCGCGCTCGGTGGCTTCCATGTCGCGCAGCAGGGCGTTCATTTCATCCAGCGTCAGCTGGCGGTTGGCGCGCACGGCGCCGTGGCAGGCCATGGTGGCCAGAATTTCGTGTTGCGCGCGCTCCAACACAGAGCTCGCGTCGAACTGCGCCATCTCGGCCAGCAACTCGCGCGTCAGTGCCACAAGGTCGCTGGCGGCCAGCAGGGCCGGACGCGAGCGCACGGCCAGCGTGCGGCTGGACAGTGGTGCCACATCCAGCCCCAACTGCGCCAGCGTGGGCGCGTGCTGTTCGGCTGCGGCCACTTCTTCAGGGGTGGCGGCAAAGCTCACGGGGATCAGCAACGGCTGGCTCTCGATCAGCGCGGCGCCGAGCTTGGCTTTCAGCCGCTCGTACACCACGCGCTCATGGGCGGCATGCATGTCCACGATCACCAAGCCCTGGGCGTTCTCGGCCAGGATGTACACGCCCTGGATCTGCGCAATCGCGCGGCCCAGCGGCCAGTCGTGGTCGGGTAGTGGGGCCGGGGGCGCTGGCTGAACCGCTGGCTGGAATGCCGGTGCGCTCCCGGCGGGGCGGGTGGGCAAGCCGGGGTTGTGCGGCGCCCAGAGCGCTTCGTGCTGGCCCAGCGACAGGCGCACCTGCTCAGCCGACGGGGGCACGGGCGGGGTGAAGAGAGCATAGCCGGCGCGGGGTTCAGCGGCTTGCGGAGCGGGGCCGCCCAAGGTCCACGGGGCGGGTGAGGGCGACGCCACGGACAAGGCCGCTGCCGGCGATGCTGCGTCCGCCGCGGTGGCGCTTTGGGACTTGGCCAGCGCATCCACAAACGCGCGCCGCACGCTTTGATGTAACGCGCGGCCGTCTCGAAAGCGCACTTCGATCTTGGTAGGGTGCACGTTCACATCCACCAGCTCGGGCGCAATCTCGATGAACAGCACGTAGCTGGGCTGCCGGTGGCCGTGCAGCACGTCTTCATAGGCCGAGCGGATGGCGTGGCTGATGAGCTTGTCACGCACATAGCGGCCGTTGACCCACACGTACTGCTGGTCTGCCCGCGAACGCGCGGCTTCCGGCAGGCCGGCCCGGCCGGTCAGGGCCATCGGCCCGATGCTCAGTTCGAACTCCCGGCTGTCGGACACGAAGTCGTCGCCCAGCACATCGCGGATGCGCTGCTCGACCGAGGCAGCGCGCCACTGGTCGACCAGCTTGCCTTCGTGCCAGATGGCAAAGCCCACATCCGGCCGGGCCAGCGCGTGGCGCCGAACGGCTTCAACGCAGTGGGCCAGTTCGGTGGCGTCGGTCTTCAAAAACTTGCGGCGTGCGGGCGTCGAGAAGAACAGCTCGCGCACCTCGACGCTGGTGCCTCGGGCACGCGCAGCCGGTTGCAGTTCGCCGCTGCGGGCGTCCAGCCGGTGCGCGTGCGCGTCCGCCGCGGTGCGCGAGGCCAGGGCCATGTCCGACACCGAGGCGATGGCCGCCAGCGCTTCACCGCGGAAGCCCATGGTCGCCACCGATTCGAGGTCGTGCAGGTTGGCGATCTTGCTGGTGGCGTGGCGCTTGAGCGCCAGAGGCAGCTGCGCCACCGGAATGCCGCAGCCGTCGTCTTCCACCACGATGGACCGCACCCCACCGCCCATCAACTTCACCTGGATGTGCGTGGCGCCCGCGTCCAGCGCGTTGTCCACCAACTCCCGAACCACCGAAGCCGGCCGCTCCACCACCTCGCCCGCGGCGATCTGGCTGATCAGTTCGTCGGGGAGTTCATGGATGGGGCGCGGGGCCGGTGACTGCTGCTCGGGCTCAGCGCGGTAAGGGGCGTGCATCCTGAAATTGTAGGAGTCGCCGCCCGAAGCACGGGGGTGGGCAGGGAACGGGAGCGCCGACCCGAATGCATCCCTGATTCGCGGGTGTCGGAGAAATTTTCATTCTTCGGGTTGAGGATGGGCAGAACTGTCTGAGAGCCTTTATCCATCGGATGTAGGACGACATGGCATGCGAATTGCGTTAAGCGCCTGCTCCCTCTTCTCATCCTCAGGATTCAAAACAATGAAGAAGCTTTTTGCGACGGCCGCAGTGGCCACGATGACCGTTCTGGCCAGCACGTCGGCACACGCCACGCTCGTGCCGGTGGGCGTTCAAAACAACGTGACCGCTGCCACGGTCGCAGGCTGGGGCTTCACCCAGTGCTTCTCGGCCACCTATGGCACCTTGGGCCTGACGACGGCCGGCATGTTGTCGGGCTGCCAAGGTGACACGCTGATGCTGGCCGCTCGCCGCACCGGCAGCGCGGTTTATGAAGTGTTGGGCGCTGCCAGCTACGCCGACGTGACCTTCAACACCGGCACGGGCAACGTGACCCACAACGCCAACGGTATCGAGTGGTACTTCAACAACAACTGGTCCTGGGGTTTCGCTGCCGGTGGTGACCTCGTCAGCCGCAACTCTTGCGACACGGCGAGCACCAACGCGGCCCAGCGCCTGTGCTGGCACACCCATCAGGGGTACTCCGGCGGGTGGCGTGCCGGCACCTTCACGGGCCTGAACAACGACCAAGGTTGGGAGAAGGTCATCCTGGTGGCCAACGCCAACTCCGTGCCGGAACCGGCCAGCGTGGCGCTGGTGGGCGTGGCCCTGTTGGGCTTGGGCGCAGCCCGCAAGCGCAAGAGCGCTTGAGTTTTTGACGGTTCGACGTCAGGCGTACGGATCGCCTGACGGGCTGCCTGATCCCCGCACCGGCCCTGCGCCAGCGGGGATTATTTTTGGTCACGTGGCAGTTCAATAATCCCGCCCCATGGATTTCCTGCCCTTCCTTCTTGATTTCATCCTCCACGTCGACCGCCACTTGGCGGACTTCGTGCAGAGCTATGGCGCCTGGGTGTACGCGCTGCTGTTCGTGATCATCTTTGTGGAGACCGGCGTGGTGGTCATGCCGTTTCTGCCCGGCGACTCGCTGCTGTTCGTCGTGGGCGCCATGTGCGGCGTGGGCTTGATGGACCTGGGCACCTCGATGGCGCTGCTGACGGCGGCGGCGATTCTGGGCAACCAGAGCAACTACACGATCGGCCGGTACTTCGGGCCACGGGTGTTCCAGTGGGAGAACTCGCGCTTCTTCAACAAGGCGGCGTTCGACAAGGCACACGCGTTTTACGAGAAGCACGGTGGCTTCACCATCGTTGCGGCCCGGTTCATGCCGTTCCTGCGCACGTTTGCGCCGTTCGTGGCCGGGGTGGCGCAGATGACGCGGCGCAAGTTCACGATGTACGACGTCGGCGGCGGTGCCCTTTGGGTGTGTGGCATCACATTGATCGGCTATGTGTTCGGCAACGTGCCGTGGGTGAAGGCGCATCTGGACAAGATCATCTGGGCCATCATCCTCATCCCGGGGCTGATCGTGATCGGCGGCAGCCTGAAGGGGCGGCTGAAGAAGACCGCGGGCTGACTTTCGGGCGGTGTGCGGGGGCGGTCTAGAGTCGCGGGTTTCGCGACCTGATCGGAGATCCCGATGACCTTGTCCCGCATCGCCTTGGCGCTGACCTGCGCCTGGATGGCGGCCGGCACCGCCGCCGCTGCTGAGTCCACCCTGATGCTGCGCCAGCCGGCCGTGTCCAAAGACCGCCTGGCCTTTGTGTACGGTGGTGACCTGTGGCTGGCCGACCGCAACGGCGCCAACCCGCGCCGACTCACCAGCCATGCGGCCAGCGAATTCGCGCCGCGGTTTTCGCCTGACGGGCAGCGCATCGCGTTCTCGGCCACCTACGACGGCAACACCGACGTCTATGTGATCGGCGTGGAGGGCGGCGCGCCCAAGCGCCTGACCTGGCACCCGAGCGCCGATGTCGTCAGCGGCTGGAGCCCCGACGGCAAGCGGGTGCTCTTTGCCTCGCCCCGCGAGGTGTTGAACAACCGCAGCAACCAGCTCTTTGAGGTGAGCGTGGACGGCGGCGCGGAAAAGCAAGTGATGAAGGCGGTGGCCTTCGAGGGCGCGTGGTCGGCCGACGGCAAGAAGCTGGCCTATCGCCCCTACAACGCGGCCTACGCCGGCCCCAGCGGCTGGCGCCAGAGCCGGGGCGGCTCCACCCCGCCGGTGTGGATCATGGACATGGCCAGCCAAGCCTGGGAGCAGATTCCCCACGTGAACGCGACCGACTCCGCGCCGGTGTGGGCGGCCGGCGAGGTGGTGTTCATCTCCGACCGCAACGATGGCGCGGCCAACCTGTTTGCCTACAACCCCGCCAACAAGTCGCTGCGCCAACTGACCCGCGAGACCCAGTGGGACGTGCGCAGCGTGGACGCCGTGGGCCGCACGCTGGTGTACGAAGCCGGTGGCCGCATCAAGCAGATCGACCTCGCCGGCGGCGAGCCCCAGGTGCTGAACATCCAGGTGGCAGGCGCCGACCCGCAAGCGCGCGTGCAGTGGCGCGATGCCGGCAAGGCGTTGACGCAGGCTCGCCTGTCCAGCACCGGCAAGCGTGTGGTGGTGAGCGCGCGGGGCGAGGTGTTCACCGTGCCGGTGAAAGACGGCACCGTGCGCAACCTGACCGAGACCTCCGGCGTGCGTGAGAAAGATGCACTGTGGAGCCCCGATGGCCAGCGCGTGGCCTACATCTCCGATGCGCCGGGTATGCGGCATGAACTGGTGCTGCAAGCCCAGACCGGCCTGGGCGCGAAGGAGCGCTTCCTGCTGCCTGAGGCGGGCTACTTCACCTTGCTGGACTGGTCGCCCGACGGGCAGCAGCTGGTGCTGCAAGACAACCACCTGAGCCTGTACCGCCTGGGCCTGGCGGCCGGGGCGCAGCGCGGGCAGCTCGTGAAGCTGTCCACCGACGTTCGGCGCCTGGGCGGTGACGGCTTTGCCGTGTCGTTCTCACCGGACAGCCGCTGGCTGGCCTTCACCACCTCGGGTGAGAACTACATGGGCCGCATCGTGTTGCACGAACTGGCCACGGGCCGCAACCACACCGTGACCGACGGGCTGACCCACGCCGGCAACCCGGTGTTCTCGGCCAAGGGCGACTATTTGTTCTTCACCGCGTCCATCAACGCCGGCCCGAGCCGCGTGGGGCTGGACCTCTCCACGCAAGAGCGCCCCCAGCGCGCCGGTCTGTACGCCCTGGTGCTGGCGGCGGACGGCAAATCGCCGCTCGCGCCCAAGGCGGGCGATGAAGAGGCCAAGAAGGACGAGAAGAAGGACGACAAGCCGGGCGGCAGCAAGCCAGACGCCAAACCCGATGGGAAGGCCGACGCCAAGAAGGATGACAAGAAGGACGACAAGCCCAAGGCTGAGGCGGTCAAGCCCATCCGCGTCGACCTGAACGGCCTGGCCGACCGCGTGGTGGCCCTGCCGGTGGCCGAGCGCAACTACGCCGAGCTGGCCGTCGGTGCCGACGGCGCACTGTTCTACCTGCAGCGCCCGCAACCCGGCGCCAGCGTGGAGCCGCCGCAGGCCGAGCGCCGCGCAACGGGAGAGTTGTGGCGGTTCGACTTCGAGGAGCGCAAGCCCAAGCTGCTGCGCAGCGGGGTGGCCGAGTACTCGCTGAGCGAAGATCACAAGAAGCTGCTGCTGACCGTGGCCGGCGGCAAGCTGGAGGTGGGCGACGCCAATGACAAGGCCGACACCAAGGTGCTGGACCTTTCGGGCCTGCGCGCCCGCATCGACCTGCGGGCCGAGTGGAAGCAGATCTTCGACGAGACCTGGTGGATGCAGAAGGAGTTCTTCTACGACCCCGCCCTGCACGGGCTGGACTGGAAGGGCGTCTACAACCGCTACCTGCCGCAACTGGCGCATGTGCAGCGCCGTGAAGACCTGAACGACTTGCTGGTGCAGCTGATTGCCGAACTGCAGGTGGGCCACAACCGGCTGGGCGGCGGCGACACCTACCAGGAGCCCGCCGTGGGCGTGGGCCTGCTGGGCGCGGACTTCACCGTGGAGCAGGGCCGCTACCGCATCAGCCGCATCTACGCCGGCGACCGCCTGAACCCCAACGTGCGCGCACCGCTGGCGGTGGCCGGGCTGGTTGTGAAGGCGGGCGACTTTGTGTTGGCCGTGAACGGCCACGACCTGGACGCCACGGGCAACCTGTACGCGCTGCTGGAGAACACCGTGGGCAAGCAGGTCACGCTGAGCGTGGCGCAAGACGCGGCGGGCACGGGCCGGCGCGACATCGTGGTGGAACCCATCGCCAACGAAGCCCTGCTGCGCCGCTGGGCGTGGATTGAGGGCAACCGCCAGTACGTCGAGCGCAAGAGCGGCGGCAAGGTGGCGTACGTCTACATGCCGGACACCGGCGGCCAAGGCTACGAGCACTTCAACCGCATGTTCTTCGCGCAGATCGACAAGCCGGCCTTGATCGTGGACGACCGCAAGAACGGCGGTGGCCAGGCGGCCAACTACGTGACCGAGCTGCTCAGCCGGCCGTACCTGGCCAGCTGGAAGGACCGCGACGGCCTGGTGTTCGACACGCCGGGCGGCGCCATCTACGGCCCCAAGGCCATGCTCATCGACCAGGACGCCGGCTCGGGCGGTGACTTCATGCCCTACGCGTTCAAGCGCGTGGGTCTGGGTCCGTTGATCGGCAAGCGCACCTGGGGCGGGCTGATCGGCATCTCGGTGAACCCGCCGCTGATCGATGGCGCCTTCCTGACCGTGCCGTACTTCCGCTTCTACACGCCGGACGGCGAATGGCGCATCGAGAACGAGGGCACCGCGCCGGACATGGACGTGGAACTGGACCCGGCCGCCGTGAACCGGGGCGAGGACACCCAGCTGGACGCGGCCATCGCCGACGTGATGAAGCGGCTGGAAAGCTGGAAGCCCGTGCAGCGCAAGACGCCCCCGGCGCCGGCAACGCTGGGCAAGTGATGGCGGGGTGCCGTTCAGGTGAGGTCGTGACCGCGGGCCATGGCGCCCGCTGGGAGCGACCCGTTTGAAAGCCTGGGCGGCCCTGTCCCTGCGGGGGCGGCTTTTCTTGCTGGCGCTGCTGCCGCTGCTGGCCTCGCTCGCGCTGATTGCGCTGGCGGTGCGCCAGCAGGAGCGCGCGCTGGCCGAACGTGAGCATGCGCTGGTGCGGGCCAGCTACATGGAGGCCCGCCGCACCGAGCTCAAGCACTACGTGGACCTGGCAGTCAGCACGGTCAAGCCGCTGTTGGGGCAGCCGGGTGGGCAGGCGCAGGCGTTGGCCATCCTGAAGTCGCTGGACTACGGGCCCGACGGCTACTTTTTTGTCTACGACCTGCAGGGCCGCGTGCTGATGCATTCGCGCCAGCCCGACCTGCTGGGGCAAAACCTGTGGGAGCTGCGGGACCCCCAGGGCCGGCCCACCATCCAGCAACTGATTGGCCAAGCCCAGGCGGGCGGCGGCTACGTGGAGTACCTCTGGCGCAAGCCCTCCAGCAGCCAGCTGGCGCCCAAGCTGGGCTATGTGGTGGCGGTGCCCGAGTGGCACTGGATGCTGGGCACGGGGCTGTACTTGGATGGCATCGAGGCCACGATGGCCGAGCTGGAGCGTGGCGCGCGGCAGAACATCACCACCACCATGCTGTGGGTGGGCGCGGTGGCGGTGTTCGGCATTGCGCTGATCAGCGCCGGCGCGTTGGCACTCAACCTCAGTGAGCACCGCAGCGCCGAAGCGAAGCTGCGCGCGCTGGCGCGCGAGGTGGTGCAGAGCCAGGAAGACGAGCGCGCCCGGCTGGCCCGCGAGCTGCACGACGGCGTCAGCCAGGCGCTGGTGGCCACCAAGTTGTTGATCGAGTCGGCCCAGCACGAGCCTGCGGCTGCGGAGCGGCTTCAGGCCTTGGCGCTGAAGCGCCTGAACAGCACGCTCGCCGAGGTGCGCCACCTGTCGCACGCGCTGCGCCCGGCGCTGCTGGACACCTTGGGCTTGCCAGCCGCGCTGCAGCATCTGGCGGGCGAGTTCGACGCGGCCGGCGGCACGCCGTTTTCCGTCACGGTGGAGGGCGAAGAGGCGGCGCTGCCCGAGGCGGTGAACACGGCGCTGTTCCGCATTGCCCAAGAAGCGCTCAACAACGCCGCGCGCCACGCGCAAGCCCATGCGGTGACGGTGACGCTGCGCTTCGAGCCCGCCGGCGGGTTGGCGCTGGAGATTGCAGACGACGGCCACGGCTTTGATGCGGACGCCGCGCAGGCGGTGGCCGACCGCGGGCTCGGCCTGCGCAGCATGCGTGAGCGGGCCGATGCCCTGGGCGCGCGTTTGCGTTTGCAGGCGGCGCCCGGCGCGGGCTGTCGGCTTGCGGTGACACTGTCGGCCTCCGACTTGGCCCGCGCTGCTGCATGACTGTTTCGCCGATTCGCATCCTGCTTGTGGACGACCACCCGATGGTGCGCGAAGGCTTGGTGGCGCGCTTGGCGGCCGTGCCTCGCTTCGAGGTGGTGGGCGAAGCCGGTCACCGCACCGAAGCGCTGGAGCAGTTGAGCCGCACGGCCCCGGATGTGGTGCTGATGGATGTGGGGCTGAAAGACGTCAACGGCATCGTGCTGGGGGCAGAAATGCTGGCCGCCCGGCCCAGCATCAAGCTGCTGATGTTCAGCATGTACGACAACCCGGAGTACGTGCAGCGCGCCTTGCAAGCCGGCGCGCGGGGCTATGTGCTGAAGGATGCGCCGGCGACGGAAATCGTGTCGGCCATCGACGCCGTGGCGGCAGGCGGAACGTTCCTGAGCGCTGCGGTGTCAGGCCGGCTCTTCCGTGGGCAGAGCCCCAAGCCCGTGTTGACGCCGCGCGAGAGTGAAATCCTGAGCAAGCTGGGGCAGGGCGCGTCCAGCAAGCAAATTGCGCGTGACCTGGACCTGTCGGTGCGCACGGTGGAGGCCCACCGCCAAAGCATCAAACGCAAGCTGGCGCTGGACGGGCAGGCGGAGTTGATCCGCTACGCCGTCGAGCACGCCCGCAGCGGGAGCTGAGGCCGCAGCCCGCGGCTGCACAGGCTCGGCCGGCGGGCGCCGGCTTCAGCGGCCGCGGTACGGGCCTTCGACGTAGCCGCCAGGGCGGGTGTCGCGGGCGTCGTATTCGCGGCGCTCGCGCCAACGCCAGTCGTCGCGCTCGGCGCGCTCCTCGCGCCAGTGGTGATGGTGCCGGTGGTGGTGGGGGCGCTCATAGATGACCGGCGGCGGCGCCACGTACACCACCTCACGCTCCACGTAACGCGGGGCCGGGGCGTACACCACGGGCGGCGGCGCGTAGTACACAGGCGGCGGGGCCATATAGCGGGGTGCATCGGTCACGTAGACGCCGGTGGCGGGCAGGCTGATGCCAATGGACCAGTGCGTGCCGGCCTGGGCGGCCGCAGCGCCGAGCAGTGCGGTGCCGGTGGCAAGCGTGACGAGAGCGTGGCGAAACATGGCAGCAACCTCCTGCGAGGCCAACACATCGGGCCTCTGTGTGTCGAACAACGCGCCTTGCGCGGTGGCGTTGACCGGCTTGGCCACCCGTTTCGTAAGCGCATGTGTGCCGCGAAGGGCCGGTGCGCCTCGGGTTGACCCTTAAGTGGTGCCGCGTGCGTGCCCCACGTGGCTTGACCGATGCCGCAGTGGGATGGTTTTTCGACACTGCCGGCCACGGTAGCGCCGCCTGCTTTCGACGTGCGCGCCGCATTGGAGACAAGCCTTATGAATCTGCGCCGCCACCTCGCATGGGCCGGCGTCGCGATCCTGGGCGCTGCATCGCTTGCCACCGTGGCCCTGAGCCGCGGCGAGACGATCAGCGCGCTGTGGGTCGTGGCCGCCGCGCTGTGCACCTACCTCATCGCCTACCGCTACTACAGCCTGTTCATTGCGAACCGGGTTCTGGGGCTGGACGCCCAGCGCCAGACGCCCGCCTGGAAGTACAACGACGGACTGGACTACGTGCCCACGAACAAGCACGTGCTGTACGGCCACCACTTCGCGGCGATTGCCGGTGCCGGCCCGCTGGTGGGCCCGGTGCTGGCGGCGCAGATGGGTTACCTGCCGGGTCTGTTGTGGATCTTGGCCGGCGTGGTGTTCGCCGGTGCGGTGCAGGACTTCATCGTGCTGTTCATCTCCACGCGACGGGATGGCCGGTCGCTGGGCGACCTCGTGAAGCAGGAGATGGGCACCGTGCCGGGGCTGATCGCGCTGTTCGGCGCGTTCATGATCATGATCATCATCCTGGCGGTGCTGGCCCTCATCGTGGTGAAGGCGCTGGCCGATTCGCCCTGGGGCACGTTCACCGTGGCCGCCACGATTCCGGTCGCGCTGTTCATGGGGGTGTACCTGCGCTTCATCCGCCCAGGCCGCATCGGTGAGGTGTCGGTCATTGGCTTCGTGCTGCTGATGGCGGCGATCTTCGGGGGCCAGGCGGTCAGCGAAAGCGCCACGCTCGCGCCGCTTTTCACCTTCACGCCGGTGCAACTGGTGTGGGCGTTGATCGGCTACGGTTTTGTGGCGGCGTGCATCCCGGTGTGGCTGTTGCTGGCGCCGCGCGACTACCTGTCCACGTTCTTGAAGATCGGCACCATCGTGGCGCTGGCGATCGGCATCGTCATCGTGGCGCCGCCGCTCAAGATGCCGGCGCTCACGCAGTTCGCCGCGGGCTCGGGCCCGGTGTGGGCGGGCAGCTTGTTCCCGTTCCTGTTCATCACCATCGCCTGCGGCGCGGTGTCGGGCTTCCATTCGCTCATCTCGTCGGGCACCACCCCGAAGCTGCTGGAGAACGAAACCCACGCCCGCTACATCGGCTACGGCGGCATGCTGGCCGAAAGCTTCGTGGCCGTGATGGCGTTGGTGGCCGCCTCGTGCATCGAGCCCGGCGTGTACTTCGCGATGAACAGCCCGGCGGCCGTGGTGGGCAAGGATGCCGCGACGGTGGCGCAGACGCTGTCCACCTGGGGCTTCGTCATCACCCCCGACATGCTGACGCAGGCTGCGGCCGATGTGGGCGAGAAGACCATCCTGGCCCGCGCCGGTGGTGCACCGACGCTGGCCGTGGGCATGGCGGAGATCCTGCACCAGGTGGTGGGCGGCAAGGCCATGATGGCCTTCTGGTACCACTTCGCCATCCTGTTCGAGGCGCTGTTCATCCTGACCGCCGTGGACGCAGGCACCCGCGCCGGCCGCTTCATGCTGCAAGACCTGCTGGGCAGCTTCGTGCCGTCGCTCAAGCGCACCGAAAGCTGGGGCGCCAACCTGTTGGCCACGGGCCTGTGCGTGGCGGCCTGGGGCTACTTCCTGTACCAGGGCGTGGTGGACCCGCTGGGCGGCATCAACACGCTGTGGCCGCTGTTCGGCATTGCCAACCAAATGCTGGCTGCTGTGGCGCTGCTGCTGGGCACGGTGGTGATCTTCAAGATGAAGAAGGACCGCTACGCCTGGGTGACGGCCGTGCCGGCCGTGTGGCTGCTGTGCTGCACGATGACCGCCGGCTGGCTGAAGATTTTCTCGGCCGACCCCAAGCTGGGCTTCCTGGCCCACGCCGACAAATACGCTGCCGCGATTGCCGAGGGCAAGGTGCTGGCGCCGGCCAAGTCGCTGGAGGCCATGTCGCGTGTGGTGTTCAACGACCGGCTGGATGCCGCGCTGTGCGCGTTGTTCATGGGCGTGGTGATCAGCGTGCTGGTCTACAGCATCAAGGCCATCCGCGCGGCGCGAGGCACGGCCAAGGCCACCGCGCAGGAAACCGCGTTCGTCGCGCTGCCGGCCGGTCAGCATGCTTGACCTGGCCGAACTGGCCCGAGACACCGCCCGCGCCGGGCGGTATCTCACGCAAAGCCTGCGCCTCATGGTGGGCGTGCCCGACTACGGCAGCTACCTGGCCCACCACCAGGCCACGCACCCGGGCCGCGCGCCCATGAGCTACGAAGAGTTCTTCAGGGAGCGCCAGGCCGCGCGCTACAGCGCCAGGGTGGGCAAGTGCTGCTGATGCACGTTGGTGCATGAGCCGCGCTGCTTTGGGGATCGCCGTGTAGGGCTTCACAGAGCGCCATGCCACGCTGGTACGTGAGCCCGGTGGCCGCCGTGCCGCGCAGGGTGGCGTGTCACCATCCGGTTAGAGATCAATCAACCGGAAGGGTGTTGCATGAGGGCGCTGGCGAAGCTCCCAGTCGCGAAGCGGCTGGGCTTGGGGTTTGGTCTGGTCACCGTGTTGATCGCCGCGTTTGCGGTGCTGGCCTGGCTCCAACTGCAGCGCATCGAAGTCGCGTTCGCCGAGGTCGTGGACGACCGCTACCCCAAGATCGATCTCGCCCGAGACATCGCCGATGCGGTCAATCAACAGACCCGCAGCCTGCGCAGCGCCATCATCGCGGCCGGGCGCGGGTCGGCCGCGCAGGTGGACGAGTTCATCGCTCTCACGGAGAAAGCCGCGCAGCAGAACGGGGACCGACTGGCGCGCTTGCAGCAGATGGAAACCACGCCACGTGGGCGTGAAGTGCTGGCGCGCATGCAGGCGACCGAGACGGCCAATCGCGAGGCCCGCGAAACCAGCTTGCGCTTGATCCGGGCCGACAAGGCGCAGGAGGCGGGTGATCATTCGCTGGGCGCGTTTCGGCCGGTGCAACGTGCCTACCTCGCGGCGGTGGACGAGATGGTCGAGTACCAACAAAGCCTGATGGTGGACAGCGCCGCTGCGGCCCGCCACCGGGTGTCTCAAACGCTTCAATCCACCGTCGTGCTCGCCGCTGCGGTGTTGGCCTTGTCGGTTGCTTTCGCCACCGCCATCACGCGTTCGCTGCTGGTGGAGTTGGGCGGGGAGCCGGCAGCGGCGCGACGCACGGCACAGCGCATTGCCGCCGGAGACCTCAGCGGCCGTGTGCAGGTGCGCCGTGGCGACGAAACCTCCTTGATGGCGGCCATGCACGCCATGCAACTGTCGTTGGTGGCAACCGTTCAACGCGTGCGGCAAGGCAGCGAGTCGGTGGCGGCGGCGTCTGCCCAAATTGCGCTGGGCAATCAAGACCTGTCAGGGCGCACCGAGGAGCAAGCCAGCGCCTTGCAGCAAACCGCGGCAACCATGGAGCAGTTGGGCGGCACGGTGCGCAACACCACCGACGGCGCACAGCGCGCCAGTGACCTGGCCCAGGCTGCCGCGCGTGTGGCATCGGACGGCGGCGGCGCGGTCAGCGAGGTGGTGCACACCATGGAGGCGATCAGCGACTCCAGCCGCCGGGTGGGTGACATCCTGGGCGTCATCGACGCCATCGCGTTTCAGACCAACATCCTTGCGTTGAACGCCGCGGTCGAGGCCGCGCGTGCAGGCGAGCAGGGGCGGGGCTTTGCCGTGGTAGCGAGCGAGGTGCGGGTTCTGGCTCAGCGCAGCGCGGAGGCAGCGCGGGAAATCAAGAGCTTGATCGGGCGCAACGTGTCGGAGGTGGAGCGCGGTGTGGCCCAGGTGGAGCGTGCGGGCCAAACCATGCAGGAAATTGTGGGTGCGATCCGTCGGGTGAGTGCGCTGATCGGCGACATCAGTACCGCCTCTGGTGAACAAAGCCGAGGCATTCACCAAGTGGGCGAGGCCGTCACGCAGTTGGATCAGGTCACGCAGCAGAACGCAGCGCTGGTTGAAGAGAGCGCGGCTGCGGCGGAAAGCTTGCGGCACCAAGCCGAGCAGTTGGTGCAGGCTGTCGCCGTGTTTCGCGTCTGATCTGCCGGCGCTGTTGGGGCGTTACAGCGTCGCGCTGCGCTTGCGCTGCATGGGCGGGTTCTTCGCGAAGTAGCGCGCGATGCCGGTGGCCAGTGCGTCCACCAGTTGGTCTTGGTACTCGGGGTCGCGCAGCTTCTTCTCTTCGTCAGGGTTGGAGATGAAGGCGGTTTCCACCAGGATGCTCGGGATGTCTGGCGCCTTTAGCACGGCAAACCCGGCCTGCTCCACACGCGGCTTGTGCAGCTTGCCGACCTTGCCGATCTGACCCAGCACCTCGCCGCCGAGCTTGAGGCTGTCTTTGATCTGCGCCGTGGTGCTCATGTCCAGCAGGGCGCGCAGCACGTTGGCGTCGTTCGTGGCCGCGCCCACGTTCACGCCGCCCACCATGTCGGCAGCGTTTTCGCGGTCGGCCATCCAACGCGCGGCGGCGCTGGTGGCGGCGCCGTCACTCAGCACGAACACCGAGGCGCCGCGCGCCTGGGGGGTGATGAAGGCGTCGGCGTGGATGGACACGAACAGGTCGGCCTGCACGCGGCGGGCCTTGCGCACGCGCTCGTGCAGGGGCACGAAGAAGTCGGCGTCGCGCGTCATCAGCACGCGAATGTTCGCGTTGGCCGTCAGGCGCTCGCGCAGCTTGTGGGCCACGGCCAGCACCACGTCTTTCTCGCGCAGGCCCGAGGGGCCGACCGCGCCGGGGTCTTCGCCGCCATGGCCCGGGTCCAGGGCAATGATGATGAGCTGGTCGATGCGCGGAGCCGCCGGCCCTGGCGGGGCCGACACCGCGGGTGCGGAGGCGGCCGGCGCCGGGGTGGGCACTGCAGTCGGCTTGGACGCGGCAGGCGCGGACGGAGGCGCTGACGCTGCAGGCGCTGCGGGAACCGTCGATACCGGTGCGGAGGGCACGGGTGCAGACGGCAAATTCGCGCGGCCTGGCGCAGGCTTTTCGGCCGGGCGCTCGATCTTCTGGATCAGCTCGCCCAGCGCGTCGTTCACGGCACTGGCTGCCGCCTGTGCGCGTTGTGCCGGCGAGGCGGGCGAGGGCGGGGCGGCCACGCCCGCCGGTTTGCCGCCGTCCTGGGCCAGCGCCACCAGCGGGTCGGCAGTCACCTTGGGGTAGAGGTCGAACACCAAGCGGTGCTTGTAGGCCGCCACGGGCGCCAGCGTGAAGATCTGCGGTGCGGCGGGCTGGCGCAGGTCCAGCACGATGCGCACGACCGTGGGCGTGTTTTGACCCACGCGCACGCCGGTGATGAACGGGTCGTCGGCCTTGACCTTGCCGATCAGGTCGCGCAGGCCGGGGCTGAGTTCCAGACCGTCGATGTCGATCACCAGCCGGTGCGGCGCATCCACCAGGAAGTGCTTCACCGCCAGCGGCTTGTCGGACTCCAGCGTGACGCGGGTGTACTCCTGCGCCGGCCACACCCGCACGGCCACGATGTTGGCCTGGCTGCCGGCCGCCAGCGTGTCGGGCGCCTTCAGCAGCACGGCCAGCAGGCCCAGCGTGTCGCGGCGCTTCATGCCAGCGCCTTCACCCAGCGCTCGGCGCCCACGGCGCGCACGCGGCGGGTGTCGTCGTCGTTCAGCTCAATGAAGAGCTGCAGGTCCGGCGGCGGCAGTTGGCCGGCGGCCTTTTCCGGCCACTCGCACAGCTTCAGGCCAGGTGCGGCAAACACATCGCGAAAGCCCGCGTCTTCCCACTCACGCGGGTCGCCGAAGCGGTAGAAGTCGAAATGGCTCGCCACGCCGCCGCCGGGCAGCTCGTAGCTTTCCATCACGGCATAGCTCGGGCTCTTGATGCGGCCCTGCACGCCAAGCGCGCGCAGCAGCAAGCGGGTGAAGGTGGTTTTGCCAGCGCCCAGCGGGCCGTGCAGCTCGATGAGCGCATGCGGGGTGGGCATCAGTGCCGCCGCCAGACGTTCTGCGGTGGCTTGGGCCGCAGACTCGTCGGTCCACAGCAACTCGGTTTCTAGAATCGCGGCCAAATGCAAGAGGTTCCGTCTACTGTCGAGGCTAGCGCGCTGTTGTCACGGCTGCGCGGCTGGGCGCGTGAGCTGGGATTCTCACAGATCGCCGTGGCCGATGTGGACCTGCGCAGTGCCGAACCCGGCCTGCAAGCCTGGCTGGATGCCGGCCACCACGGCCGCATGCATTACATGGCTGCGCACGGCATGAAGCGGGCCCGGCCGGCGGAGCTGGTGCCAGGCACCCTGCGTGTCATCACGGCCCGCATGGATTACCTGCCGCCGCACACCGCACCCGGCTGGCAGGCCGTGGAGTGGGCTGGGTTGGCGCGGCCGCAACAGGCGCAAATCTCTCTCTATGCCCGGGGGCGGGACTATCACAAGGTGCTGCGCCAGCGCTTGCAAAAGCTGGCGGACCAACTGCAGGGCGAGGTGGGGCCGCTGGGCTACCGCGTGTTCACCGACTCTGCACCCGTGCTGGAGGTGGAACTCGCCACGCGCTCCGGCCTGGGCTGGCGCGGCAAGCACACGCTGACGCTGCACCGCGATGCGGGTTCGATGTTCTTCTTGGGTGAGATCTTCATCGATCTGCCCCTCCCGCTTACCGACCCCGTCACCGGCCACTGCGGCGAGTGCCGCGCGTGCCTGGATGTGTGTCCGACCGGGGCCATCACGGCGCCGTACAGGGTGGATGCGCGACGCTGCGTGTCGTACCTCACCATCGAGCACGACGGCCCGATCCCGACTGACATGCGCCCGCTCATCGGCAACCGCGTGTACGGCTGCGACGATTGCCAACTGGCCTGCCCCTGGAACAAGTTTGCGCAGCCGGCGGTGCTGGCCGACTTCGATGCCCGCCCCGGCATGGCGGGGGGCACCATTGAGGCGTTGCTGGGCTGGAGCGAGGCCGAGTTTTTGCGCCGCACCGAGGGCTCGGCCATCCGGCGCATTGGCTTCCAGCGTTGGCGGCGCAACCTGGCCGTGGCTGCAGGCAACGCACTGCGCCGGCAAGAAGACGTGGGCCTGCGCACGGCCCTGCACCGTGCGGCCGATGGTGCCGACCCCTTGGTGGGCGAACATGTGGCCTGGGCGCTGGCGGCCGAGCCCGATCCGCCGGCGGCCTTTGTTTCTGGAGTGTCTGAATGACCGCAACTTTTCGTCGCCGCGCTGCGGCCCTCGCCCTCGCGGCGGCTGCATCGTTGCCCGCCCAGGCGGTGCGCTACGAGGGCCAGGAGTTCGCCGACTCGCTGACCCTGGGCAACAGCACCCTGGCGCTCAATGGCGCCGGCAAGCGGCAGGTGGCCATCTACCCGCTGTACCTGGCGGCGCTGTACCTGCCGCACAAGGCGGCCACGCCGGATGGGGTGTACAGCCAATCGGGGCCGAAGCGGCTGGAGATGCGCATCGTCATCCCGTTGGTCAAAGACGTCTCCACGCAGGAGTTCGTGAAGGCCATCAACAAGGGCGTGAACCGCAACACCACCGAGGCCGAGCGTGCGGCGCTGGCCGAGCGGGTGAAGCAGTTCAATGCCGCGATCAGCGAGGTGGGGCGCGTCAAAAAGGGCGATTTGCTGCACATCGACTACCTGCCCGACCAGGGCGGCACGGTGCTCACCGTGAACGGTAAGGTGTGGGGCAAGGCCATCGAGGGGCACGACTTCTACACCGCGTTCCTGAAGGTTTTTCTGGGAGATGTGAACAGCGACGCACGCCTGCGCGCGGGCTTGCTGGGGCAGCCGGGCTAGCATCCGGCCACCCACGACTCACGGAGACCGCCCCATGCAACGCCGTTCCCTCCTGCAAGCCGCAGCGCTGTCGTCTTTGGGCCCGTGTGCCGGCCTTGCGCTGGCCCAGGCTTATCCGTCGAAGCCGGTGCGTTTGATCGTGCCGTTTGCCCCCGGAGGCACCACCGACATCATTGCCCGCATCGTTTCGGAGCGCATGGGCAGCCTGCTGGGCCAAAGCATGGTGGTGGACAACAAGGCCGGCGGCGGCGGCACCGTCGGGGCCACGGAAATTTTCCGTGCCGCGCCAGACGGCTACACCCTCGGCGTGGCCACGGTGTCCACCACGGCGGCCAACCCTGCGATCAACCCCAAGATCGCCTACAACCCGCTGACCGACTTCACGCCCATCATCAACATGGCCGCCACACCCAACGTGATTGCCGTGCACCCGAGCTTTCCGGCGCGTGACTACAAGGCCTTTGTGGCCGAGCTGAAGAAGAACCCCGGCAAGCACAGCTACGCCACCTCGGGCACCGGCGGCATTGGCCACTTGCAGATGGAGTTGTACAAGACGCTGGCCGGCGTGTTCGTGCTGCACATCCCGTACCGCGGCGCGGGCCCGGCGCTGAACGACACCGTGGCCGGCCAGGTGCCGATGATTTTTGACAACCTGCCGTCGGCACTGCCTTTCATCAAGGACGGGCGGCTGATTCCCATCGTCGTGGCCGCGCCGCAGCGCGTGGCGGCCTTGCCGAATGTGCCCACCTTCAAGGAGGTGGGGCTGGAGCCGGTGAACCGCATGGCCTACTACGGCGTCCATGGCCCCAAGGGCCTGCCCAAGGATGTGGTGGACAAAGTGAACGCGGCGGTGCGCAAGGCGCTGGAGAACCCTGACGCCAAGAAACGCATCGAAGACACGGGCTCGCTCATCGTGGCCAACACGCCGGAGCAGTTCGCTGCGCAAATCGCGGCGGAGTTCGATGTGTACAAAAAGGTCGTGGCCCAGCAGAAGCTGAAGCTGGACTGAGCGTTCGCGCGGCGCTTGACGCAGGACCTGGAGCGCCGTGGACGCGACTATTGAAGCCTTCATCGAGGCACTCTGGCTGGAAGACGGCCTGAGCGCCAACACCCAGGCTGCCTACCGGCGCGACCTGACCGGCCTGGCCAAGTGGTTGGCGCCGCAGCCCATTTGCGCCTGCACCGAGTTGCAGTTGCTGGAGTACGCCGCCGCGCGGCCGGCCGGCAAGGCCACCAGCGCCAACCGCCGGCTGTCGGTCTTCAAGCGCTTCTTCCGGTGGGCGCTGCGCGAGGGGCGGGTACAGGCCGACCCCACGCTCAAGCTCACCCCGGCCCGCCAGCCGCTGCGCGTGCCCAAGCTGCTGAGTGAAGCCCAGGTGGCGGCGCTGCTGGCGGCGCCCGATGTGGACACTGCCCTCGGGTTGCGTGACCGCGCAATGCTGGAGCTGATGTACGCCAGCGGCCTGCGCGTGAGCGAGCTTGTGACGCTGAAGAGCGCGCACGTGGCCTTCAAGGACGCGGCGCTGCACATCACCGGCAAGGGCAGCAAGGCGCGCCTCGTGCCGTTTGGCGAACACGCCCGCGACTGGATGGCGCGCTACGTGCGCGATGCGCGCGCCGAGATCCTGGCCGGGCAGAGCAGCGATGACCTGTTCGTGACCCGCCGCGGCGTCGGCATGTCGCGCCAGATGTTCTGGAATCTCATCAAGCGCTACGCCGTGGTGGCGGGCATCACGGCGCCGCTGTCGCCCCACACCTTGCGCCACGCGTTCGCCACGCATCTGCTCAACCATGGTGCAGATTTGCGGGCCGTGCAGCTGCTTTTGGGGCACGCCGACCTGTCCACCACGCAGATCTACACCCATGTGGCGCGTGAGCGCCTCAAGGCGATCCACGCGGTGCACCATCCTCGGGGATGAGCCCGTCCAACTGGGTGAAGCGGCAGGCCATGGCCCCGCGTTTTCCCCGGGGTGGCAGATGTCGGGGCGTCACAACACAGGCCGATGGCGCGGTGCTGGCGAGGGGCAAACTCGCTCGCCATCACACATTGCATCCGGAGTTTTCATGCAAGCACCTCGCCTGCTGCCCACCGCTGTGGCAGCCCTGAGCCTGTTTTCTTCCGTCGTCGCCCTGGCCCAGGATGCCAGCAGTCTGGAGCGGGTGACGGTGGTGGGCTCGCGCAAGACGCTGCCCGCCGCCTCCAGCACCGAAACCCTGGTGCCGGTGGACATCTACTCAATGAGCAAGGTGACGGAAGGCGGCGGCCAGTTCGACCTGGCGCAGTCGCTGCAGTACCTGTCGCCCTCGTTCAACTCCACGCGCCAGACGGGTGCCGATGGCGCCGACTTGATCGACTCGGCTGCGCTGCGCGGCTTGGGTTCGGACCAGACGCTGGTGCTGGTCAACGGCAAGCGCCGCCACACCGTGGCGCTGGTGAACCTGTTCGGCGCCCGCAACCGCGGCACGACGGGCACGGACATGAACTCGCTGCCGCTGCTGGCCATTGACAACGTGCAGGTGCTGCGCGACGGCGCTGCGGCGCAGTACGGGTCGGACGCCATCGCCGGCGTCATCAACGTGCAACTGAAGAAGAAGGCCGGCTGCGAGGCCGTGGCCGGTTACGGCCAGTACTCCGCGGGTGACGGCAAGAACTACCTCGCCTCCGCCTACTGCGGCGTGAAGCTGGCCGGGGGCACGCTGGGCGTGACGGGCGAGTGGCAAGACCGCGGCCGCTCCAACCGCGCCGACCCGGGCAACCCGCGCACGATTGGCGACACCAAGGTCGAGAACAAGACGCTGTACCTGAATGGCGAATTCCCGCTGGCTGGCGCCGACAAGGTCTACGTCACGGCTGGCGCGCAAGACCGCGACGCTTCGTCCGCCGCCTGGGCCCGCAACGGGGACGACGACATCCCCAGCCGCAACTCCGCGGCCATGTACCCGAACGGCTTCGTGCCCTACATCAACGGCAAGATCCAGGACCGCTACCTGATCGTGGGCTGGAAGTCGGTGGTGGCGGGCTGGGACACCGACCTCTCGCAAACCTACGGCAGCAACAAGCTCCGCTACAACATCAGCAACACGCTGAACGCCTCCATCGCCAACAAGGATCTGCTGGCTGGCGGCAAGGGCATCAGCCCCAACCAGTTCGACGCGGGCGGTTTCGGCTTCAGCCAGGCCACCACCAACTTCGATGTGAGCCATTTCTTCCCGGACCTCCTGGGCGGCAGCAACATCGCCTTCGGTGCCGAGTACCGCAAGGAGAAGTACGACATCGTGGCCGGGGAGCCGGGCTCCTACATCGACGCCGACGGCGTGGGCTTTGGCGGCAACGCTGGCAGCCAGGGCTTCCCGGGCTTCCAGCCGTCGGACGCCACCAACAAGAGCCGAAACAGCCAGGCGCTGTACGTCGATTGGGAGGCCAACCTGACCCCCGCGCTCACGCTGGACGCCGCGCTGCGCGCCGAGCATTACAGCGACTTTGGCTCCACCACAACCGCCAAGCTGGCGGGCAGCTACAAGGCCAGCAAGGAATGGCTGCTGCGCGGCGCGGCCAGCACCGGCTTCCGGGCGCCCAGCCTGCAGCAGCTGTATTTCTCGTCCACCTTCACCGACTTCATCAGCGGCAAGCCGCTGGATGTGGTGCTGGCGCCCAACGGCAGCAAGATCGCCAATGCCGCGGGCGTGCCGTCGCTCAAGCAGGAGAAATCCAAAAACGTGACGTTGGGCTTCACCTTCAAACCCAGCGCCGACACCGCGCTGACCGTGGACCTGTACCAGATCAAGATCCGCGACCGCATCGTGCTGTCCGGCCGCTTCGATGAAGACAACTACCCCAAGCTCGGCGCCATCCTGCAGGGCTTGGGTGTGGGCCAGGCCCAGTTCTTCGTGAACTCGATCAACACCAAGACGGAAGGGCTGGACCTGACCGCCTCCACCCGTGCGCGCCTGGGCGCCGGTCAGCTCAACACCTTCCTGGCCCTGAATGTGAGCCGCACCCAGGTGACGGCCATCAACGCGCCGGCCGCCTTGAAGGGCTTCGAGGATGTGCTGCTGTCCGAGCGTGAGCGCCTGTTCATCGAGCAGGGCGGCCCCCGCGCGAAGGCCACGCTGGGCTTCGAGTACAGCCAAGGCGCCTGGACGAGCGAGGCCAAGGTCATTTACTTCGGCAGCCAGACCCAAGGCACCTTCTCTGGCCCGCCGGTGCCCAACCTGCACTACAAGCCCAAGGCCTCGATGGACCTGGGCCTGAGCTGGCAGGCCACGCCGGCGCTCAAGCTCAGCGTGGGCGGCAACAACGTGTTCAACGTGAAGCCCACGCGCCAGAACCCGGACGAAACCGACAACGGCTTCTATTACGACAGCGTGCAGTTCGGCCTGAATGGTGCGTCGTACTTCGCACGGGCGCACTACCGGTTCTGACGCCCTCGCGGACAATCCGGGCGGATGGACCACAGCTTTCTCTCCGCCCTGATCCTGCTGTTGCTGGTGCTGGACCCGCTCGGCAGCCTGCCCATCTTCATTCCCATCATGCGGGCGGTGCCGAAAGAGCGCCGCACGCGTGTCGCCGTGCGCGAGGTGAGCATTGCGTTTTGCGTGCTCTTCGCGTTCATGTTCCTGGGCGAGGGCTTCCTGCGGGTGATGCACCTGTCGGAGCGGTCGCTGGAGGTCGCGGGCGGCGTGATCCTCGTGATCATCGCGATCCGCATGATCTTCGGCAGCTCCGGCGAATCGGCCTACGGCGTGGAGCCCGGCCGCGAGCCGTTGATCTTTCCGCTGGCCGTGCCTTTGCTGGCCGGCCCGTCGGCCATGGCCACGGTGCTGCTGCTGGCCTCGCGCCAGCCGGATCGCATCTATGAATGGATTGGCGCGCTGAGCACCGCGATGCTGGTGTCGGGCCTGGTGCTGGTGTTGGCCGACCGCATCCGCAAGCTGCTGGGCGATTCGGTGGTGTCGGCCATCGAGAAGCTGATGGGCCTGGTGCTCACGGCCATTGCCGTGGAAATGATTCTGGCCGGCCTGAAGCGCTACTTCGTCGGCGGGCTGTGAGGTCGGGCGGGCATCGCCGCGCCCGGTGACGCGGGGCCAAGGCCCCACCGGTCACTTGTTCTTCTTGGCCTCTTTGCCCTTGGGGATGACTGCGGTCATCGGTGCCACGGGGCGGTCGGAGCCGGCGGACTTGCCGACCGGCGCGTCCTTCTTGGGCTTCTTGCTCATCTTGTTGCTGCGCTGTTCGGTGTTCGCCATGGGTCCTCCGTGCAAGGCGGTTGAAGTAGGTGGAACTATGCCTCAGCGTCGTAGCGCTGCTTGGCGTCGCTGGTGGCCCACTGCGCGGCGGTGATGTCGTAGCGCTTGCAGTCCATGTCGTACCAACGCCCCAGGCCGGTGTACGTCATGCCCAGGCGCTCCATCACGGTGGAAGAGGGCGTGTTTTCGGGTTGGCACACGGCGCACACCAAATCCGGCTTCAATGTTTTGAAGGCCCAGCCGACCATGTGGCGGGCCGCCTCGCTGGCATAGCCCTGGCCCCACGCGTCTTGGCGCAGGCGCCAGCCGGTTTCCAGCGGGCCGGCCAGGTCGCGGTTCAGGTGCTGGATGCAGCCCATGCCGATCACATCGCCATCGTCTTGGCGGCGGAACGCCCACCAGGAGTAGCCAAGCTCTGCCCACCGCGCTCGGACGCGGGTGATGACGGCTTGGGTTTCCTCGCGTGTTTCGGGCTTGCCAGTGATGTAGCGCATGACCACCGGATCGCTGTTGAGGCGGTGCAAACCGTCCAGGTGGGTGTCATCCAGCGGTTCCAACCGCAGCCGAGGGGTGAGGAGGGTGCTCATGCGCGCCATTGTTCCGCCCCAAATCCCACGATTCGAAAGTCACGTTTCACTTCGTGAAACTCAGCCATGTTGCACTGCCGCAAAATTTCTCATCATGGTGAATGGCGTTTTGTGATTTGAAACGAGGTGTGCAAGTGATTGATTTGTATGGACAAAGATTTTTGTCTTATATAAGACTTGGGTCTTCTCAAGGGGTGGGTGCAGGACTAGTCTTACGTCATCGGTTTTCGATGTCTGCAAGGAGATTTTCATGACCCGCCTCACCCGTGAACAACAGATCGCTGCCCTGGAAAAAGACTGGGCCGAGAACCCCCGCTGGAAGGGCATCAAGCGCGGCTACACCGCCGCTGACGTCGTTCGCCTGCGTGGCTCGGTGGACATCGAGCACACGCTGGCCAAGCGCGGTGCCGAGAAGCTGTGGAACCTGGTGAACACCGAACCCTTCGTCAACGCGCTGGGCGCCCTGACGGGCAACCAGGCCATGCAGCAGGTCAAGGCCGGCCTGAAGGCCATCTACCTGTCGGGCTGGCAAGTCGCCGGTGACGCCAACAGCAATGGCGAGATGTACCCCGACCAGTCGCTGTACTCGGTGGACTCGGTGCCCAAGGTCGTCAAGAAGATCAACGCCACCTTCAAGCGCGCCGACGAAATCCAGTGGAGCGAAGGTAAGGACGACATCGACTTCTTCGCCCCCATCGTGGCTGACGCGGAAGCCGGCTTCGGCGGCGTGTTGAACGCGTTCGAACTGATGAAGGCCATGATCGAAGCCGGCGCCTCGGGCGTGCACTTCGAAGACCAGTTGGCCAGCGCCAAGAAGTGCGGCCACATGGGCGGCAAGGTGCTGGTGCCCACCCGTGAAGCCGTTGCCAAGCTCGTTGCTGCCCGTCTGGCGGCCGACACCATGGGCGTGCCCACGCTGCTGGTGGCACGCACCGACGCCGAAGCCGGTGACCTCGTCACCAGCGACATCGACGACAACGACAAGCCCTTCTGCACCGGCGAGCGCACCGTCGAAGGCTTCTACCGCACGAAGAACGGTCTGGACCAGGCCATCAGCCGCGGTCTGGCGTACGCCCCGTACGCTGACCTGATCTGGTGCGAAACCGGCAAGCCGGACCTGGCCTTCGCCAAGGCCTTCGCCGACGCCATCCACGCCAAGTTCCCGGGCAAGCTGCTGGCCTACAACTGCTCGCCGTCCTTCAACTGGAAGAAGAACCTGGACGACGCCACCATCGCCAAGTTCCAGCGCGAGCTGGGCGCCATGGGCTACAAGTTCCAGTTCATCACGCTGGCCGGCTTCCACAGCCTGAACTACTCGATGTTCAACCTGGCCCACGGCTACGCCCGCAACCAGATGAGCGCCTTCGTGGAACTGCAGGAAGCCGAGTTCGCGGCTGCCGAGAAGGGCTTCACCGCCGTGAAGCACCAGCGCGAAGTCGGCACCGGTTACTTCGATGCCGTGACCACCACGATCGAAGCCAACGCCTCTACGGCTGCGCTCAAGGGCTCCACCGAAGACGAACAGTTCTTCGACGCCAAGCACGGCTGATCCGGATTAAGGGCGGCGTGAGCCGTCCGCAAAGAGCAATCACAGTCAGAGCGTCAACTCCTGACTTTCACGACCCGCTTCGGCGGGTCTTTTTGTTGGTGCGCGGCGGGTGGGCGCGCGCGCTCGCGTTGTCACGGGCGCGTCATACTGGGGTCACACACTGACCCCATGAACAGCACAACAACAACCACAACGTTCAGTCTCACCGCGCGAATTTCGGCCCGAATGGGAGCCTGGTGGGCCCGCCACCGGGAACCCCGACGCCGGGCCGCGTTGCGCCGCCGCTGCCCGCCGGCCACGATGGCAGCCGGTCAGATCCCTCCTGCGGTGCGCGCCGTCTGGGCCCAGCAGGCGCCCGATGAATTCCCGGGGCTGGCGGTGGACGATGCGGCGTGGCTGCGTTGTTCGCTGGGCCTCGCTCAGTTCTTCGAGGTGTGCCGCATCCAGGCGCCCCATGGAGCCTGTGCATTGCCCAGCAAGGCGGCCGATTCCGTCTGGCACGCGTGGCTTGCGGCGGATGCTGCGGGCCTGGCGGATTGGCAGCAGCGGCATTTCGGCCGGGTGTTTGACCACCAGGAGACTGCCGCCCTGGGCGCCGGGCCCGAAGACGCCCTGGCGTGCACGTGGGCCGGGGCCTGTCGCAGCGAGGGGGTGGCGCTGCTTGGCCCCAAGCTGCCGCTGCTGTTCGCGCTCGACGGGCTGCTGCGCTTGCCGACGGGTTGGGCCTATCGCCATGAAGATGGCCGGCTGGTTCACCGCCAGGTTGACGGTTTCGGTCGCCCGAGCGGTGATCGCGTCGCGCACGGGGCCACGGCGGGGGACCGCCTCGTGGCGCTGGGGTTGATGAGCCAGGAGGAGCTCACCGTTGCACGGCGCCGCCAGAGCAGCGACAGCGGCGGCGGGAGCGGTGGCAGCAGTTGCGGCAGCAGTTGGAGCGCTGCGGGTGGCAGCAGCAGCGATGCCAGCTCGGATGGCGGCGGCAGCAGCTGTGGCTCCAGCTGCGGCGGCGGCGGCGGTGGCGACTGAGCTGCCTCGGAAAAGCGCTGCCGGTGCGCAGCGCTTCTGATCTTCAGCGCCGTGCCACCTGGAAGGTGCCCACCGCGCTGTTCAGTGTCACGGCCTGATCGCGCAGGCTTTCCGCAGCGGCGGTGCTTTGCTCCACCAGCGCGGCGTTCTGCTGGGTCACTTGGTCGAGCTGGGCGATGGCGAGGTTGACCTGCGCAATGCCATCCGACTGTTCCGCCGCGGCGGTGGTGATCTCGCCCATGATGTCCTTCACCCGCTGCACCGCACTGACGAGCTCGTTCATCGTGTCGCCCGCCTCGGCCACCAAGCGGCTGCCGGCATCCACGCGCTCCACGCTGCTGCCAATCAGGCTCTTGATCTCCTTGGCGGCATCCGCTGAGCGGCCCGCGAGCGAGCGCACTTCGCTGGCCACCACCGCGAACCCGCGGCCTTGCTCGCCGGCCCGCGCCGCCTCCACCGCTGCATTCAGCGCGAGGATGTTGGTCTGGAACGCAATGCCGTCGATCACGCTGATGATCTCAGCGATCTTGTGCGCGCTGGCGTTGATCTCGCCCATGGTGGTCACCACCTCGCGCACCACCTCGCCCCCCCGTTGAGCCACGCCCGCGGCCGATTGCGCCAGCGTGTTGGCCTGGCCGGCGGCGGCCGCGGATTGCTGCACCGTGCCGGTCAACTGCTCCATGGCGCTGGCGGTTTCTTCCAGGCTGGACGCGGCCTTTTCGGTGCGGGCGCTCAGGTCCTGGTTGCCGCTGGCGATTTCGTCGGATGCGGTGCCGATGGACTCCGCCGAGTCGCGGATGCTGCCGATGGTTTGTGCCAAGGTCTCCCGCATCCGCCGCAGGGTCATCTGCAGCTGGCCGATCTCGTCGTTGCGCGCGGCCATGCCCGAGCCTGACCGCATGAGGTTTCCGTCCGCCACGCGCCCCGCCAGTTCGTTGGCGGCAGCCAGCGGCACGGTGATGCTGCGGGTGATGAGCCACGCCGCCGCCGCCCCCAGGCCCAGCATCAACAGGCCGAACACGGCCAGCAGCGTGCGACCGTCTCGGTTGGCGTCGTCGATGCGGGCGGCTGTGGTGTCGATGGACTTGCGCTGGTGGTCCAGAAACTCCTGCATGCGGGCGAGGTACACCTTGGCGCCGGGCGCGAAGACGTCCTGGAACACTTTGTCGGCGGCTTCGGGCTGGCCGTCTTTCTGCAACTTGACGATCTCGTCGCGCGAGCCGATGTACACCTTGCGTGCCGCGCTGACGGCGTCGAACAGCGCCTGTTCTTCCGGGGAGCGGATCAAGGCCTTGATGCGGTCTTGCAGTTCGCTGGACGACTTGGTGGACTGCGCCTGATCGTCCTTGAACAACTCCACCAGCGACGCGTCGGAGCTCTTGGCGATGGCCATGGTGCGGCGCACGCCGGCGTTGATGTTGCGGCTCCAGTCGGCAATCAGCCGCTCTTTGGTCAGCGGCTCGTTCATCATTTGCCGGGTGTCGCTGGCGGTGGCCGCCAGTCGCCAGGATGCGAGGCCAATCACGCAAGCTGCGAGGAACAGCACCAGCGCAAATCCGCCGGCCAGTCGCTTGCCGATAGAAATCTGCATCGGGGTGTCTCCTGTCTGTGCACGCGAGGCGCACGCCAGGCAGGGCACGCCTTCAAGAGGCGATCGTAGACGGCCGCCCGCACGCCGCGCCGGCGAAAAATGGGGCATCGGTCACGCCAATGCGGCCGGCGTCGGGCCGATTCAGCGCGATGCGGCCAGCAAGTCGAGGTACTGGGCGGCGCTGGCCAGGCGCGGGTTGGTCTTGTGGCAATGGTCGGCCAGTGCGCGCTCGACGATGGCGGCATCCAGGTCGCGGTCCACGCCCATGGCATCCAAGCCTGTGGGCAGGCCCAGGCGTTGGTTCAGTGCCTGGATGGCGTGGGCCACGGCGTCTGCCGTGTGTTGAGCCAGTCCCATGGCCTGCGCCAGCCGGGCGATGCGGCCCTCTCGGCGCACGCTCTCGGCTTCAGCATTGAAGCGAATCACCGCGGGCAGGAACACGGCGTTCAGGGTGCCGTGATGCAGTCGCGGCACCAGCCCGCCCAGTGCGTGGCTGAGCGAGTGCACGGCGCCCAGGCCCTTCTGGAAGGCCATGGCGCCGTGGATGCTGGCGCACATCATGTCCATGCGCGCGTCGCGGTCCTGACCGTCCGCCGTGGCGCGCTCGATGCTTTGCCAGCCCCGGCGCAGCCCCTCCAGCGCAATGCCGTCGGCCGGCGGGTTGAAGGCGGGCGCCAGAAAGGTTTCGATGCAGTGCGCGATGGCGTCCATGCCCGTCGCGGCGGTCAGCATCGGAGGCAGGGCCAGGGTCAGTTCCGGGTCGCAGATGGCGGCCTTGGGCATCAATTCCCAGTTGTGAAAGCCGAGCTTGCGCCCGTCATCCACGATCAGGATGGCGCCGCGCGCCACCTCGCTGCCGGTGCCCGCGGTGGTGGGCACGGCAATCACGGGCAGCACCCGCGCGCTGATGTGCGCGGCGCCGCCCTCGATGGTGGCCCAGCGCTTGAGCGGCGGCTCGTGCGTGGCCGCAATCGCCACGCCTTTGGCCAGGTCGATGCTCGAGCCCCCGCCAATGGCCACGAGGCCGTCGCAGCCTTCCGCCTGGAGCAGCGCCACCGCGTCTCGCACGGCCGCTTCGGTGGGGTTGGGCGGGGTGCGATCAAACACCACCGGCGCCGTCTCGAAGGCTTGCAGGGCCAGGTCCAACACGCCGGCGGCGCGCACGCCCGCATCCGTCACCACCAGGGGGCGCTTCATGCCGGCCCGCTCACATTCGGCGGGCAGCAGGCGGCGGGCGCCGAAGTCGAGTTCGATGCGGGTGAGGTACAGGATCTGCGCCATGGATTCGCTCCGGGAGTGCTGCGGCGCATGGTAGTGGGGGCGTCATGGGGGCGGCGTCGTGCAGGTGACGCCCCTGGCGCTGGCTGCTGACGTCACCGTGCCACGGCGCCTGACAATGCAGGCGCCATGAGCCGAACGCCCACTCAACTCCTGACCCCGCGCATGGCGGGGGTGCTCGAACGCATCCATCGCGCCAAGCGGCCACCGTTTCACAGCCTGACGCCTCGCGAGGCGCGGTTGGCCTACCGCATGGGTGCCGAAATCCTGGACCTGCCGCGGGCCGCCTTGCCCCGGGTGCAAGACCTGACGGTCGCCGATCGGCCGGCGCGCCTGTATGCGCCAAGCGAGGCCCGGCTGCCGGTGCTGCTGTACCTGCACGGCGGTGGATTCACCATCGGGGACCTGGAGACGCATGACAGCCTGTGCCGGCAGCTCGCGCTGCGCAGCGGTGCGGCCGTGGTAGCGCTGGACTACCGGTTGGCGCCCGAGCACCCCTTTCCGGCGGCGGTTGATGACGCCTGGGCTGCGCTGGACTGGCTGCACGCCCAGGCCCACACGCTGGGGCTGGATGGCGATCGGCTGGCCGTGGGCGGCGACAGCGCCGGCGGCACGCTCGCGGCCACCACGGCCTTCCATGCGCGGGATCGCCAGTTGCCGCTGGCGCTGCAGTTGCTCATCACGCCGGGCACGGCCAGTGCGCCCCACAGCGCCTCGCACCGGTTCTTTGCCAACGGTTTCTTGCTGGACGCCGCAAGCATTGCCTGGTTCTTCGACCACTACCTGCCCGTGGGGCAGCGCCACGATTGGCGCTTCGCGCCGCTCGAAGCGGCAGACCACAGCCAGCTGGCACCCGCCTGTGTGGTGTTGGCCGAATGCGATCCGCTGGTGGACGAAGGCATCGCCTACGCCGACACTCTGCGCGCCGCCGGGGTGGAGGTGGAGTTGGAGCTCTACCGAGGCGTCACGCACGATTTCATCAAGATGGGCCGCCAGATCCCGGAGGCCTTGACCGCGCTCAATGCTTGCGCCGAGGCGCTGAAGAAACATCTGAAGCCATGAAACGCACCGACTTCCGCCACCTCGAAACCCTGCGCGTGCGCTGGGCCGAGATCGATGCCCAGGGCATCGTGTTCAACGGCCACTACCTGACCTACCTGGACACCGCCGTGAGCGGCTACTGGCGCGCACTGGCGATTCCGTACTTCGACACCATGAAGCAACTGGGTGGCGACCTGTACGTGCGCCGCTCGGTGCTGGACTACCGTGGGTCCGCCCGTTATGACGACCGGCTGGACATCGGCATTCGCTGCCGCGAGTTCGGCACCAGCTCCATGAAGGTGGACGGCGCCGTGTTCCATGGCGACCAGTTGTTGGTGCAGGCAGAGATGGTGTACGTGTTTGCCGACCCGGTGCTGCGCTCACCGATCCCGATGCCGGAGCCGTTGCGGCGGTTGATGGGCGACTTCGAGGCCGGGCAGCCGGTGGTGGACGTCACCCTGGGCGACTGGGCCAGCTTGGGCGCCGAAGCCACGGCCATTCGCCGCGAGGTGTTTGTGGAAGAGCAGCACATCCCGGCCGACATGGAGTGGGACAGCGCCGACGCCACCTGCCTGCACGCCCTGGCGCGCAACCGCTTCGGCCTGGCGCTGGCCACAGGCCGGCTGCTGGAGCATGTGCCCGGCGTTGCCAAGATTGGCCGCATGGCGGTGCTGCGGCCCATGCGCGGCACGCAAATCGGCCGCCAGGTGCTGGATGCGCTGATGGCCAAGGCGCGGCAGCAGGGCTACCGCGAGGTGCTGCTTCACGCGCAGCTGTCGGCCGAGAACTTCTACCTGCGCGCTGGGTTCCAGCGCCGCGGCGAGCCCTTCGAGGAAGCCGGCATCGCCCACGTGGAGATGGTGCGCGCCCTCTGAAGGGCAGGTGAGCCAGTGGGCCAGTGAGCTGGGCGCCGACGGGCCCGTCTCAGCCCAGCGGCTCGAACCGCTCCACGCGCCGCTCGGTGGCCAGCCAGGGCGCCATCGCAGCCGCCACCTGCGGCTCGCGGTGTGCCCAACCGGCGGGGTAGACCTCCATCCAGGTCCAGCGCCCGAGTTCATCGGGCTCCGGGCGTTGCAGCAAATCGATCGGCGCTTCCACCCGCGCCTTGCGGAAGGCGGTGAGCGCCGCCTCGGCCTGGGCGTCGGCCACGCGGTAGTAGACGAACAGCTGCAAGGCTCAGTCCTGCGGCGGGATCTCGTAGGGCAGGGGCTGCAAGCGCAGCACCGGGCCTGTGGCGCTGCCCAGGTGCAGCGTGCCAGCGTCCAGCGCAGCCAGCTTCACCTCGGCAGCGAGCTGCGTGAGGCTGCCCTGCGTGGCCACTGCGGCCACGAGGCCGGCGGGTTGCTCCGGGTCAGCGCTGTGGAAGATTTCTTGGCCCAAGGCGGCCGGGGTATCGGTCTCAAACACCTGCAAGCGACGCTTGAGCGTGCCGCGGTACTGGCTGCGGGCCACGATCTCCTGGCCGGGGTAGCAGCCCTTTTTGAAGTTGACGCCGCCCAGCACTTCAAAGTTGATCATCTGGGGCACGAAGGCTTCCACCGTGGCGGCCCGCACCCAGGCCATGCCCGCGCTCACCTCGGCCCACGCCCACGCTTCGGCCGTGGCGACCGGGCCTGCCGGGGCTTCGGCGCCAGCGGGCTGCACCCGCAGGGCCCGCTGCACGGCGCCTGCAGCGGGCAGGGCGATCTGCACGGCGGTGCCGTCACGTGTCAGGCTCCAGCGCTCGGCGGCCGGGGTGTTCAGCAGGCCCAGCACCTCGAATTCGGCGCTCGCGTCGCTGAGCTTGCACTTGGCGCGCAGCACGAACATCGACAGGCGCTTCAGCGTGGCGGGCAGCGTGTCGGCGGGCAGTGCCAGCAAGATTTCGTCATCGCCGCCGCGCCACACCACGAGGCTGGCCAGCAGCCGGCCTTTGGCGGTGCAAAAGCCCGCCAGGCGGGCGTGGTCGCGGTCCAGCAGGGCGACGTCCTGGGTCAATTGGCCGTGCAGAAAACTGGCGGCGTCGGCGCCTTGGGCGCGAATCACGCCCCAGTCGTGAAGGCGGAGGTGGGAGGTTTCTGGCATGGGCGGAATTATCATCGGCGCCCTTTGAACGGAGCCTGGGCAAGGGCATGAAATGGCTGGTGCGGGCGCTGCTCGCGGTGATCTTGGGGGCGGCCCTGGCGGCAGGCGCGGTGTGGCAGTGGCTGCAGCGTCCGCTGACGTTGGCCGCGGGCTCCGTGGAGTTGTCGGTGGAGCCCGGCATGAACCCCGCCGAGGTGGCCCGCGCCTGGGTGGCGGCGGGCGTGCAAACCGATGCCCGTTGGCTGTACCAGTGGTTCAAGTGGTCGGGCCAGTCCAAGCAGATTCGCGCCGGCAGCTACGAGGTGCACACCGGCATCACCCCGCGTGAGCTGCTCGACAAGATGGTGCGCGGTGATCAGGTACTGGAGCAACTGCGCCTGATTGAAGGCTGGAATTGGCGCCAGGTGCGCGCCGCCTTGGCGGCTGCGCCGTCGTTGAAGGCCAAGACGGCCGCGATGAGCGACGCCGACATCATGGGCGCGTTGGGCGAGCCGGGCGTGGCGCCGGAGGGCCGCTTCTTCCCCGACACGTATGCCTACAGCCGGGGTGTGAGCGACCTGACCGTGCTGAAGCGGGCGCACGCTGCCATGCGCCAGCGCCTGACCGTCGCATGGAACGGCCGGGCAGCCAGCGTGCCGCTGAAATCGCCGGATGAAGCCCTGATCCTCGCCTCCATCGTGGAGAAAGAAACCGGCGCGGCGAGCGACCGCAGCAAGGTGGCCGCAGTGTTCGTGAACCGCCTGCGGGTGGGCATGCCGCTGCAGACCGACCCCACCGTCATCTACGGCCTGGGTGAGGGCTTCGACGGCAACCTGCGCAAGCGCGACTTGCTCACCGACACGCCGTTCAACACCTACACCCGTGGCGGCCTGCCGCCCACGCCCATCGCCATGCCCGGCGCGGCCGCGCTGCAAGCGGCCCTGCACCCGGCGCCCATCCAGGCGCTGTATTTCGTGGCGCGTGGTGACGGCAGCAGTGAGTTCAGCAACGACCTGGCCGCGCACAATCGGGCCGTCAACAAATACATCCGCGGCAAGTGACCGGTCGATTCATTTCATTCGAGGGCATCGATGGTGCCGGCAAATCCACCCACATCCAGGCGGTGGCCGATTGGTTTCGTGCGCGCGGCGCCGACGTTCAGCTCAGCCGTGAGCCCGGGGGCACACCGCTGGCAGAGGCGCTGCGCGCGTTGGTGCTGCAGTCGCCAATGGGGTCGCTGACCGAGGTGCTGCTGATGTTCGCTGGCCGGCGCGACCACGTGGAAACCGTCATCCGCCCGGCGCTCGCCGCGAACAAGACGTTGCTGTGTGATCGGTTCACCGACGCCAGCTTTGCCTACCAGGGCGGCGGGCGGGGTTTGCCGCTCAGCGTGCTCAACCCGTTGGCGGACTGGGTTCAAGAGGGCACCGAGCCTGAGCTGACGCTGTGGTTCGACCTGCCCTCGGAGCAGGCCGCCGCCCGCCGGGCAGGCGCCCGCGAGGCCGACCGCATCGAGCAGCAAGACCTGGACTTCTTCGAGCGTGTGCGCACGGCTTATGCGCAGCGCGCGGCGGCAGCCCCAGATCGCGTCGTGCGCATCGACGCCACCGGCACCGTGGAAGCCGTGCGCGAACAGGTGCTGGCCGTGCTGGCCCGCCGCTACCCCGCATGCTGAACGCCGATCTGCCATGGCTGCAGGGCCCGTTGGCGGACGCCTTGGCCCGGGCGCGGTCGCACGCGCTGCTGGTGCAGGGCCCGGCCGGCGTGGGGCAGTTGGAACTGGCGGTGAAGCTCGCGCAAAGCTGGCTGTGCGAGGACCGCGCCGCCCAGGCGCCCGCCTGTAGCGCCTGCGCCAGCTGCAAACTGTTTGCCAGTGGCACCCACCCGGACTTCCAACTGCTGCTGCCGGAAGCCCTGGACGCCAAGGCCCGCGAGTCGCTGGGCCTGCCGTTCGAGGAGCCGGAGGCGCCCAAGGCCGGCAAAGCCAAGCCCAGCCGTGAGATCAAAGTGGAAGCGGTGCGGGGGCTGCTGTCCTTCGCGCAGGCCACCTCGGCGCGCGGCCGCGCCAAGGTGGTGGTCATCTTCCCCGCCGAGGCGCTGAACGGCGTGGCGGCGAATGCGCTGCTCAAGACCTTGGAGGAGCCGGCCGGCCTGCTGCGGTTCGTGCTGGCCAGCCATGACAGCGCGGGCTTGCTGCCCACCATTCGCAGCCGCTGCCAGCCCTTGCCGCTGGGCTTGCCTGATCGCGCCGCGGCGCTGGCCTGGTTGGCGGCGCAGGGCGTGGCCGATGGTGCAGGCTTGTTGGACGCCACGGGCGGCCGCCCACAGCAGGCGCTGGACTGGTTTCAGGCCGGATTGACCGACGCCGCGTGGCAGGCACTGCCCAAGCGGATGGCCCGGGGGGAAGTGGCCGCGCTGACCGACTGGGCGCCGCCCCGCGTGATCGACGCGCTGCAGCGCCTGTGCCACGACCTCGTGCGACGCAGCCATGGGCAATCGGGGCAGTTTTTCAGCACCGCAGCCTTGCCAGCGGTGAAGCGCGCCGCACCCTTGTTGGCCTGGGACGCCGAGCTGCGCCGGGCCTCCCGCCACGCCGACCACCCGCTTAACGCCAGCTTGTGGATCGAGGCGTTGGTGGCGCAGGCGCGCGGCGCCATCACGGCGGCTGCGCGCTGAATACACTCCGGGCATGAGCGACGCGAACTCCAAGGCCGGCCCCTCCACCCAGTTCCAGCCCAGCCAGATGGGCGGAGCGCTCCCGCTGCCCACCGTGGGCGGTCAGGGGGCGGCCTCGGCGGCGCGCCCGACGGTGATTCAGCTGGTGTTCAAGGAAAAGTCGGCGCTGTACGCGGCCTACATCCCGGCCTTCACCGATGGGGGCCTCTTCGTACCCACGCCGCGTGAATACAAGCTCGGCGAAGACATCTACCTGCTGCTGGCGCTGCCGGAGGACAACCAGCGCTACCCGGTGGCCGGCAAGGTGGCATGGCTCACGCCGGCGAATGCCTCGGGCGGCCGCACCCAAGGCGTGGGCGTGCGCTTTCCCAGCGACGAGAAAACACGGCTGATCCGCGTTCGCATTGAAGAAATCCTGGGCACGGCGGTCTCATCAAGCAAGCCCACCCAAACGCTCTGATGTTCATTGATTCCCATTGCCACCTCAGCTTTCCCGGGCTGAGGGAGAACTTGCCCGCGATCCTGTCGGACATGGCCGCCGCGCAGGTCCACGAGGCGATCTGCATATGCACGCAGATGGAGGAGTTCGAGGCGGTGCATGCCTTGGCGCTGGAACACCCGGTGCTGTGGGCCACGGTCGGCGTGCATCCGGACACCGAAGACATGCGGGAGCCGGACGTCGACGAGCTGGTGCGCATGGCCTCGCTGCCGCGTGTGGTGGCCGTGGGCGAAACCGGGCTGGACTACTACCGCTTGAACGGCCGCAGCGTGGCGGACATGGAGTGGCAGCGCGAGCGCTTTCGCACCCACATCCGGGCGGCACGGCAGGTGCGTAAGCCGCTCGTGATCCACACCCGGGCCAGCGCGGCGGACACCCTGCGCGTGCTGGACGAGGAGGGCGGCGAGGCGGCGGGAGGCGTGTTCCATTGCTTCACCGAGTCGGCCGAGGTGGCGCTGGCTGCAGTGGAGCGCGGCTACTACATCTCGTTCTCGGGCATCGTGAGCTTCAAGAACGCGCAAGACCTGCGGGACCTGCTGCCCTTGCTGCCCCGTGATCGCATCCTGATCGAGACCGACAGCCCGTACCTGGCGCCGGTGCCGTTTCGGGGCAAGACGAACACGCCAGCCTACGTGCCGCACGTGGCGCAGGCGGTGGCCGGGGCGCTGGGCCTGCCGGTGCCCGAGCTCGCAGCGCTCACCGCGCAGAACACCCGCCGCCTGTTCCAACTGCCCGGGGTGGCCGGTTGAAGGTGTTGCGCCGTGCGTGGCTGGCCATCCTGCTCGCAACCGCGGGCGGCGTGGCGCAAGCAGCACCCATCGATGACCTCGTGATGGCGGCTGAGCTGAACGACGGCCGTGCCGTGCTTCGGCTGCTGCTGCAGGGCGTGGACCCGAACGGGCCGGATGCGCGCGGGCGTCGCGCGATCTTCATGGCGGTGCGCGAGGAATCGCAGCGTGCGCTGGAGAGCCTGTTGGCCTCGCCGCTCACCCAGGTCAATGCGGTGAACGGGCAGGGAGAAACGCCTTTGATGATTGCCGCGATACGCGGTCAGTTGCCCGCGGTGAAAGCGCTGGTTCAGCGCGGGGCCGAGGTGAATCGGGCAGGGTGGACGCCGCTGCATTACGCCTGCAGCGGGCCGGACAACGGCGTGGCGGCCTTCCTGCTGGTCCAAGGGGCCGAGGTGAATGCGCGGTCAGAGAACGGCACCACGCCGCTGATGATGGCGGCCCGCTACGGCAACAGCGACCTCGTGCCGGTGCTGTTGGCCGCCGGCGCCGAGCCGCGGGCGGCGAACGAGCAGGAACTCACCGCGGCCGACTTCGCCGAGCGCGGGGGGCGAGACGGGATGGCCAAGGAGCTGCGCCGCCTGATGCGGGAGCGCCAGCAGGCTGCGGATGCGGCGCGCCGGGCGGCATCTGCGCCCTGATCGGTGCGCATGGCCAGCAGCCGTGTCAGAAAAAACCTGACACGCGGCAGCGCGCTGGGACGACTGTTGGCTCGATGGGCGACTGCCTACAGTGAAGCCATCGACAACCCGGAGGCTCACCATGCTGAACGTCAACACGAATCTGGCCGACCCGTTCGCCATGCTGATCGCGCCTGAACAGGTGATGACGGCCATCGAGCGCTCGGACCGCCTGGCCCGCCTGCAGCGCCGTGTGTATCGCCCGCTGGACCGGCCCTGGATTCCGCTGAAGGCCACGGCCGCGTTCGACAGCGAAGTCGACGCCGAGCCGGACGTGCCCGACTTGGCCGACGACGCCGAGTGAAAACAAAAACGCCCGCAGTTGCGGGCGTTTGGTTGAGCGACAGCGCTTGAGCGCCTGTCGATCAGACGCGCTTGCGGTACTCGTGAGTGCGGGTGTCGATTTCGATCTTGTCGCCGTTTTCCACAAACAGCGGCACGGCGATTTCGAAGCCGGTGCCCACGATGCGGGCGGGCTTCATGACCTTGCCCGAGGTGTCGCCCTTGACGGCCGGCTCGGTTTCAATTTCGCGCACGACGCTGGTGGGCAGTTCGACCGAGATGGCCTTGCCGTCGTAGAAGGTCACTTCCACGGGCATGCTGTCTTCCAGGTAGGAGATGGCATCGCCCATGTTTTCGGCTTCGACTTCGTACTGGTTGTACTCGGTGTCCATGAACACATACATCGGGTCGGCGAAGTAGGTGTACGTGCACTCCTTCTTGTCGAGGATGATCTGCTCCATCTTGTCGTCGGCCTTGAACACGAGTTCAGCGCCGGCGCCGTTGAGCAGGTTCTTCATCTTCATGCGCACGGTAGCAGCGCCACGGCCGCCACGGCTGTATTCCGTCTTCAGGACGACCATCGGGTCCTTGCCCTGCATGATCACGTTGCCGGCGCGGATTTCTTGAGCGAGTTTCATGGTGGGTATCTCGAATTGAGCGCCCGAACCTCAAATCGTCGAGGCCCCGGCTGGACAGCGCACCAGATTCCAGAAACCCGGCTTGGCGCGGCAAAGCCCGTCATTCTATCTGGAAACCCCTAAGAATCGCTCCAGCTGCGTCAGCAGATCGGGTTGCGCGGCCAAGTCATCCCGCCAACGCGCGGCGGGGGGCGCAGCCTCCGCGATCGAGGGAATCACCAGGCGATCCGCCGTGATCCCGTTCCACGCGCGCCAGCAGGCCTGCCACGCGGCGGGCAATCCGGCCAGGTCCATGTACGCCTTCAGCTTTTCGTGGTGGGCGTTGTCGTCTTGCGGGTAGATGTGCCACACGAAGGGCCGGCCTGCCCAGTGGGCGCGAACGAAGGAATCTTCACCGCGCACGAAATTGAGGTCGCTGGCGCGCAGCAGGCGGTCGTAGTCGTCTTGCTCCAGGTAGGGCAACCGCACGCATCGCAGGCCCGGGCGATCCGCCACTGCGGCCTGCAACGGGCCGGGGCAGGCCAGCAACAACGTGGGCGCCGTGGCCAGCGCCTCCAGCAATTCATCCAAGCGCAGGTTGCGGTAGGCAAACAGGCTCACTACCCGTTCCTCCGGCTGAACGCTGACGCCAAGCTGCGATGTCAGCCACGCACGCCCGTCAAACGCAGCATGCTGGGCCAGCAGATCGGCTTCCCGCAGCAACCCGCCGGTTCGCGGCGTGAACCCCGGATAAAAGAAATGCTTGGTCAGCCCTGCACCCGGGCCGTGGAACTGGGGTGAGGCCAGCCCGTGGCTGCGTTCGACGTAAGGCTCGGCGCTGAGGTATTCCAGATTGATCCATCGCGGCGGCACCGGCCGGGCGGCCATGCGTGCAACGAATGCGTCGGGGATCTCGCAGCCGAAGGCTTCGATCACCACCTCACCCGGCATCACGCCGGCGTCTTGGGTGGGCCACGGGTGCACCTCGACTCCTGGCGGCTGCGTGGGCGCCATCCAGGTCAGAGCGTTGGCATCGTCCACCCACAGCCGCGCGAGGTCTCCGCGGGCGGCCACCTGCCGCGCAAGGCGCCAGCACACCCCAAGGTCGCCGTGGTTGTCGATGACTCGGCAGAAGATGTCCCATCGGCGCGGCGTGCTCATGGGGTGGATTGTCCCAGGCCAAAATCCGGCGGATGTCCAAGCCAACAACGTCAGACGCTGAACTGGGCGCGCAGCAGCAGGCCGAATGGTCCGCCCAACGCGAGGCCGACGAGGCCCAAGAAAAGCGCAATACCGCCGACATGGAGGCCGCCGCCCGCGAGGCACGTGAGCGACTGGTGCAGGAGGTGAATGCCCTGCCGGCGCTGCCCGGGGTGTATCGCTACTTCGACGCCAAGAATGAAGTGCTGTACGTGGGCAAGGCGAAAGACCTGAAGCGCCGTGTCAGCAGCTACTTCCAGAAGAACCACGGCGGCAGCCGCATCGGCATGATGGTCGCGCGCATCGCGCGGCTGGAAACGACCGTCGTGCGCACCGAGGCCGAAGCGCTGCTGCTGGAAAACAACCTGATCAAGACGCTGAACCCACGGTTCAACATCTTGTTCCGGGACGACAAGAGCTACCCCTACCTCAAGATCACCGCGCACGCCTACCCGCGCATGGCGTACTACCGCGGCGCGGTCGACAAGCGACATCAGTACTTCGGCCCGTATCCGAGTGCCTGGGCGGTCAAGGAAGCCATCCAGTTGATGCAAAAGGTGTTCAAGCTGCGCACCTGTGAAGACAGCGTCTTCAACAATCGCAGCCGGCCCTGCTTGCTGCACCAGATCAAGCGTTGCTCCGGCCCGTGCGTGCCCGCAGGGCAGGGCGGCGAATACGCCCGCGACGTGGCGAGTGCCGAGCGCTTTCTGCGCGGCGAAACCGATGAGGTGCTGGCGTCCCTGCAGGCGCAAATGATGGCGTACGCCGAAGGCCAGCACTACGAGCTGGCGGCGGAGGTGCGCAATCAGATCCAGGCCTTGTCCAAGGTGCTGCAGCAGCAGGTGATCGAAGAAAGCAGCGCCACCGGCAAAGACCGGGATGTGGATGTGCTGGCGGTCAAGGTGCAGGGCGGACGCGCTTGCGTGAACCTGGCCATGGTGCGTGGTGGCCGGCACCTGGGCGACCGGGCGTTCTTTCCCAAGCACGTGGAAGACGCAACCGCGCTGCAGTTGGCGGACGATGAACCCGTCAGCCCGGAGCGCCAGGTGCTGGAGGCCTTCATCGCCCAGCACTACCTCGGCTCTCCACCGCCGGGCCTGGTGCTGGTGAGCGAGCCAGTGGACGCAGCGCTGGGAGAGGCCCTGGCCGAGCAGGCCGGCAGCCGCGTGACCGTGCAAAGCCAGCCGCGCGGGCAGCGCCGGATCTGGCTGGAGATGTGCGTGAAGGGCGCAGAACTTGCCCTGGCCCGCCTGCTGGCGGAAGAGGGGTCGCAGCAAGCCCGGACCCGGGCCCTGGTGGACGCGCTGGACTTGGCGCCGCCGGAGATCGACAAGTTTCGTGTCGAATGTTTCGACATCAGCCACACCGCAGGTGAGGCCACGATGGCAAGCTGCGTGGTGTTTGAAGGCCACCAGATGCAGAGCAGCCAGTACCGCCGCTACACGATTGAAGGCATCACCGGCGGGGACGACTACGCGGCGATGCGCCAGGTGCTGACGCGGCGCTACAGCAAGATGGCGGAAGCCGCCCAACTGGGCACCGGCCGATTGCCGGACCTCGTGCTGGTGGACGGCGGCCGCGGGCAGGTGTCGATGGCACGCGAGGTGTTCGAGGAGCTGGGGCTCGACCTGAGCCTGATCGCGGGCGTGGAAAAGGGCGAAGGCCGCAAAGTGGGGCTGGAAGAGCTGGTGTTCGCCGACGGCCGCGAGAAGGTCTACCTGGGGCGAGATTCGGCGGCCTTGATGTTGATCGCCCAGATCCGCGACGAGGCCCACCGCTTTGCCATCACCGGCATGCGGGCCAAGCGCGCTGCGGCCCGCACCGGCGGCTCGCGGCTGGAGGATGTGCCGGGCGTCGGCCCGAAGAAGCGCGCGCAGTTGTTGCAGCGCTTCGGTGGCGTGCGGGGTGTGGCGGGCGCCAGCGTGGAAGAGCTGTGCAGCGTGAAGGGCATCTCGCGCGAACTGGCCGATGAAATCTATCGGGCGCTGCATTGAGCGCCTCGTCAGGAGAAGCAGTGAAGCACTCCCATCCCCTCAAGCGGCTTGCGCGTTGGTTGCTGGCGCCGGTGCTGGCCGGCTGCACCGCCACGCCCCGGGCGCCGGCACCCGTGGTGCCATCGGCGCCGGCGACTCCGGTGCAGCCACAGCCCACACCTCAAACTGGTGGCCCCGTGGTTGCGCAGAAGGCACCCGGCCTGGCAGCCCCTCGCGCGGTGCGCACGCACGATGAATTGCGGCGACAGGCGGCAGAGCGGCTGGTGCTGGCCAGCCCCACACAGAGCTTCACCACGCAGGCGCCGTCGCACGTGTTGAGCGTGGTGGTGCTGGAGGTGGAGGTGAAGGCCGATGGCAGCGTGCGTCGGGTGAACGTGATCCGTCGTCCGCGCTTCGCGCCGGAAACGCTGCAACTGGCCATCGACGCCGTGCACCGTGCGGCACCCTTCGGCGATGTGCGCCGCATGCCGGAACCTTGGAAGTTCACCGAGACGTTTTTGTTCGAAGAGGACCGGCGCTTCAAGCCGCTCACCCTCAATTGATGCAACCAAATCGCCACACCGGTGCCATGAGCGCTCGCCGGTGCGCGCGGCTTGGGCACAATCCCTCGCATGTTTCTGACGCTGCCGACACTCCTGACCTGGGCCCGCATCGTGGCCATTCCGCTCATCGTCGGCGTGTACTACCTGGAGTTGTTGCCGGCGCACCAGAACCTGTTCGCGACCTCGCTGTTCATCGTGGTGGCGCTGACGGACTGGCTGGATGGCTATCTGGCGCGGCGGCTGAATCAGACGTCGTCGTTCGGCGCATTCCTGGACCCGGTGGCTGACAAGTTCCTGGTGTGCTCAGCGCTGTTGATCTTGCTGGAGCTGGGGCGCGTCAATGCGTTTGTTGCGCTGGTGATCGTCGGCCGCGAGATCGCGATTTCGGCGCTGCGCGAGTGGATGGCGCAAATCGGCGCGTCGCGCAGCGTGGCGGTGCACATGGTCGGCAAGCTCAAGACCACGGTGCAGATGGTGGCCATTCCGTTCCTGCTGTTCGACGGCACGTTGTTTGGGATCATCCCCACCCGCGTGTGGGGCACCTGGTTGATTTACGCCGCGGTGGTGCTGACCATTTGGTCGATGGTGTACTACCTCCAAAAGGCCTTGCCGGAAATTCGCGCCAAGGCCCGCTGAGGCGCGCCCGCGCCGGGATGGGCGCGCAGTTGTATCCGGACTTTTCCCGCCCCGCAGTTGGGCTGACAGACGTCTAGAATCCGCTTCCCCGTGAGTGCCCAGCGCTTGCTCTGCAAGCACACAGGGACAAGCTGTCCGCGGGTAGGACCTTTGTCATATCCAGCCTTGAGCGCCGACCGCGAGCAAGGCGCCACTGTCCGGGATCCGCCAAGAGGGGGCACGAGTGAACAAGACTGAACTGATCGAGCACATCGCCAAGCAGGCTGACATTTCCAAGGCGGCTGCCGGGCGAGCGCTGGAATCTGTGATCGGCGCCGTGAAGACGACGCTGAAGAAAAATGGCACCGTGTCGCTGGTCGGTTTCGGAACGTTCAGCATTGCCAAGCGTGCCGCTCGCGCGGGACGCAACCCGCGCACCGGGGATGCGATCAAGATCAAGTCCGCCAAGGTGCCGAAGTTCAAGCCCGGCAAAGGCTTGAAAGACGCCGTCAACTGACGGCACTCACCCGAAGAATTCGGGCGCTTAGCTCAGTTGGTAGAGCACCTCCCTTACACGGAGATTGTCGGCGGTTCGAGCCCGTCAGCGCCCACCAGAACACGCCCCGCAGGGGGCGTTTCGCCGCACACATAGAATGCGGCTCCCCTCGAAGGCGAACCTCGGTTCGCCTTCGTCGCGTTTGATTCATCGCGCTCGATCTCCAAGGTTCCCTGAGATGTTTGAATTCGTCCGCCAGCACAACCGTCTGTTCCAGTTCATCCTGCTGCTGCTGATCCTGCCGTCGTTTGCCTTCGTGGGCATGCAGGGCTACACGAGCATGATGGACGGCGCCAACGCGGGCGTGGCCAGCGTCAACGGCCGCAAGATCAGTCAGGCCGAATGGGATGCCGCCCAGCGCGAGCAGGCTGAGCGAGTGCGCCGCCAAAACCCGACCGTGGATGCCAAGTTGCTGGATTCGCCCGAGGCCAAGCGTCAGGCGTTGGAAGGGCTGGTGGCCGAGCGCACGCTGAAAGTGGCGGCCGACACCCAGCACTTCACGCCCAGCATCGAGTCGGTGAACGCGCGCTTCTGGAATGACCCGCAGTTCGCCTTCCTGCGCAACGCCGACGGCACCGTGAACAAGGCCTTGCTTGCTGCGCAGGGCATGTCGCCGGCCATCTTCCTGGAGCGACTGCGCCAGGACTACGCGCTGCGCCAGGTGACCGTGCCGGTGGAATCGTCGGTGACCACGGGCGCTGCCGCGCCCAAGCTGGCGTTTGACGCCTTGCTGCAGCAACGCGAGGTTCAACTGCAGCGATTCGACGCCAAGGCATTCGCCGCCAAGCTGGCGCCGACCGAGGCTGAGCTGGACGCCTTCTACAAGGACCCGGCCAACGCGGCCAAGTTCCAGTTGCCGGAGTCTGCACAGATCCAATTCGTGGTGCTGGACCTGGAAGCCCTCAAGAAGGACGTCAAGTTCACGGACGACGACCTGCAGGCGTACTACAAGGAAAACGCGAACCGTTTCAGCGCCCCGGAAGAGCGGCGCGCGAGCCACATCCTGATCAAGGCCGACCGCAGTGCGCCGGCGGCTGAGCGCGCCAAGGCCAAGGCCAAGGCGGAAGAGCTGCTGGCCCAGGTTCGCAAGACGCCGGCCGATTTCGCGGCCCTGGCCAAGAAGAACTCGCAAGACGAAGGCTCCGCAGCCAATGGTGGCGACCTGGACTTCTTCAGCCGCGGCGCGATGGTCAAGGAGTTCGATGCCGCCGTGTACGCGATGAAGCCGGGTGAAATCAGCAACTTGGTTGAAACCGAGTTCGGCTTCCACATCATTCAACTGACCGCCACCCGTGGCGGCGACAAGAAGCCGTTCGACGCCGTGCGTGCCGAGGTGGAAGGTGAAGTGCGCAAGCAACTGGCCCAGCGCCGCTACTCGGAAGCCGCCGAGCAGTTCGGCAACCTCGTGTACGAACAATCGGACAGCCTGCAGCCCGCCGCTGACAAGCTGAAGCTCCAAGTGCAGACCGCCACGGTTCAGCGCCAGCCGCTGCCGGGTGCGATCGGTCCGGTCGCGTCGGCCAAGCTGTTGGAGGCCGTGTTTGGCAACGATGCACTGCGCAACAAGCGCAACACCGAAGCCGTGGAAACCGGCCCGAGCCAATTGGTGTCGGCGCGCGTCGTTCAGCACAACCCGGCCCGCGTGCCGCCGCTGGCCGACGTCAGCGAGAAGGTGCGCGCCTTGCTCGTCAACAAGCTCGCGGCGGAGCAGGCCAAGAAGGCGGGTGAAGCGCGTCTGGCGGCGCTGAAGGCCACGCCGGCGGATGTGGCTGGGCTGGACGCTGCGGTTGTCGTGTCGCGCGCCAAGCCGCAGATGCTGAGCCGCGCGCAACTCGAGGCTGTGATGGGTGCTGACGCGACCCAGTTGCCGGCCGCCTTGGGCGTTGCGGCCGACGACGGCAGCTACGTTGTGGTGCGCATTGCCCAAGTGCAGCCGCGCGATGCCGCCGTGATCGACGACAAGCGTGCCGCGCAGCAATACGCTGGTGCTTGGGCGCGTGCGGAAGCGCAGGCCTACCTGGCCGCGTTGAAGTCGCAGTACAAGGCCATCATTAAAGTTGCTGCTCCGGCCTCTTCTGCTAGCGCACCGTAATTTTTAGGTTATACTAGTTGGCTCTGCGGTGGCTGTAGCTCAGTTGGTAGAGTCCAGGATTGTGATTCCTGTTGTCGTGGGTTCGAGTCCCATCAGCCACCCCAAAAAATAAGCGCTCAGCGCACGAAATGCCTGGTCTCCTCGGAGCCAGGCATTTTTGTTTTGGGCGTGCGGTTCGGTCGCCACCCTTTCGTGCCTGGAGGGGCTGCATGCCGTGACATCGCGGGCCTCGTCGCTGGTGGACCGAAGCCGAGGTTGACAGGCCGTTGGGCCGTTGGGCCGCGCGTCGCGGCGCTCGGGGCCTCGGTGGTGTTCCGACATGGCGCAACCGAGCGGCTTGGGCCTGTGTCGCAGCGGAGCAGGCGTCGCGTGTGCCTTGCGCCGCATGCTCCAGTCTGGCAATTCCCCGCGGCGTTTTGACGGTCGTCAAGCAAGCGCGCATCGCGGCTCTCTAGCCTGCGGGCAGATTTCCTCACTCACTGGAGAACTGCTGATGAATGTCCGCCTTATTCCTATTGCGCTTGCCTTGACCTGCGTCGTGGCTTGGCCAACGGCCCATGCGGCGCCTCAGGCTGATGAATCGGCGCCGATGCTCAAGCTGGCGACCGACAGTGGCTGCATGACCTGCCACCACATCGAGCCCGGCGCCCGCGGGCCGCAGGGCATGGCGCCGATTGGCCCGGCGTGGCGCGATGTGGCCCAGCGCTATCGCACGGTGGCGGGCGCTGCCGATGCGCTGACGCGCACGGTCATGTCGGGCTCCAACCCGTACGGGAGCCACTGGAAGGGTCAGGTCAGTGGCCTGGCCATGCCACCGAATGCGGTGGCGATCACGGAGCCCGATGCCCGCCGTTTGGTGAATTGGATTCTGACCCTGGAGCCTGCACGCTGAAGTGGAGCGCTGACCTCAAGCGCTCGAACCGGGACCTACCGGCGGCCGCTCACTGCACGTAGCTGAGCGGCAGTGCGGTTGTGAGCTTCAGCTCTTCCATCGCAAAGCTGGAGCTCACGTCGTGCAGCGGCGTGCTGGCAATCAGCCGCTTGTAGACCCGGTCGTACGCGGCGATGTCGGGCACCACCACGCGCAGCAGGTAGTCCACCTCGCCGCTCATCCGATAGAACTCCACCACCTCCGGAATGGCCTGCACGGCCGCCCGGAATTCCTCCAGCCAGGCCTGGGTGTGGTTGTTCGTTCGCACCGACACGAACACGGTGACGCCGACGTTCACCTTTTGCGGGTCCAGCAAGGCCACTTGCCGGGTGATGACGCCCGCGTCCTTCAGCCGCTGGATGCGCCGCCAGCACGGGGTGGCCGACAAGCCCACCTGCGCCGCAATGTCTGCAATCTGCAGCGTGGCATCCTGCTGCAGAAGATCCAGGATGCGCAGATCGATGGAATCCAATTTTGCGGAAAGGCTCATTTGAAGAATGAAGTTGCGTGGAAGCGGGTGAAGTCGCACAACTTGAGTCGTGAATTCTGCATGCGGCGACCAACAATGGCGCACCGTTCTTCTGCAAGCCGCCCATGGACATCTATCTCGACGCCAACGCCACCACGCCGGTGCTGCCCCAGGCCCGCCAAGCCGCCCTGGCAGTGATGGCGGAAGACTTTGGCAACCCCAGCAGCGTGCACAGCACCGGCTTGAAGGCGCGTGCCTGGGTGGATGACGTGCGGGCCCGCGCGCGGCGCGTGTTGGGCGCCGAGCGGGGCCAACTGCTCTTTGTGAGCGGCGCCACCGAGGGCATCCAGACGGCCGTTGTGTCGGCCCTGCACTCGGCGCGTGAGCGCGGGTTGCAGTGGCAATGCCTGCTGTACGGCGCCACCGAGCACAAGGCCGTGCCAGAAGCCCTGCGGCACTGGAATGCGCTGCTCGGTTTGAACCTCGAGGTGCTGGCCATCCCTGTGGGCAGTGACGGGCGCCATGACCTGGTCTGGCTGCGCCAACACGCACCACGGGCCGCACTTGTGTGCACCATGGCGGCAAACAACGAAACCGGCGTCATCAGCGACTTGGACGGCATTGCGCAGGCCCTGCAAGGCAGCCCGGCGCTGTGGATGGTGGACGGTGTGCAGGCGCTGGGCAAGATGCCGCTGCGGCTGGCAGAGCGCGGCATCGATTACGCCCCGTTCTCCGGGCACAAGCTCTACGCGCCCAAGGGCATCGGCATGCTTTACGTTCGAGAGGGCGCCCCGTTCACGCCGTTGCTGACCGGCGGCGGCCAGGAGGGCGCCTTGCGCGCCGGCACCGAGAACATGTCTGGCATCGCCGCATTGGGCGCCGTGCTCGCTGCGCTGGAGGACGGCGTCACCTTCCAGCCGCACGACCAGTTGGTGCGCTACCGCGATCAACTCGCCGCCGCGCTGAAGCAGGCGTTTCCGGGCCTGGTGTTCAACGCGCCGCTGGAACGGTGCCTGCCGACCACGCTGAACTTCTCGGTGCCGGGGCTGAGCTCCAAGCTGCTGCTGGACCTGTTCGATGCTGCCGAGGTGCACGTCAGCGGTGGTTCGGCTTGCAGTGCGGCCAAGGCCCAGCCCAGTCCAGTGTTGCAGGCCATGGGTCTGCCGGAGGCGCAGGCGGCGGGCAGCGTGCGGCTGTCGTTCGGCCCGGTGGTGGATGCCCGGTTCGTGGACGAGGCCTGTGCGCGCATCCGCGTGTGTGGCGAATCGCTGCGCCAGAGTTGCCTGGACGCCACCGTGCCCGGCCAAGGCGCCCCGGCCGACGGGTTGACCCGCTTCGTGGTGGACGGCGCGTGTTGCTACCTCCTGGCAGATGCGGCGAGCCGTCAGGCGGTGGTGATCGACCCCTTGCCCGAACTGACCGAGCGGCTGGCGCAGTGGCTGGCCTGTCAGGCCTACACCTTGGTGGCGGTGCTGGACACGCACAGCCATGGCGACCACGCCTCTTCGGCGGGCGAGCTGCGCGACTCGGTCGGCGTGGCCAACATGACGGGCGCACCGATCGACGCCCTGGGCTGGCCGGTTGGGGCGGAAGCGCTCACGCTGGGGGCGCGCCGCTTGACGCGCCTGCCTACACCCGGCCACACCGCTGACGCGCACACCCTGCTGCTGCACGTGCACGGCACGCTGCAATTGGCCTTCGTGGGCGACACCGTGTTGCCCGGCGCTCTCGGGCGCAGCGACTTTGCACAGAGTGCGCCGAAGGCCTTCGCCGGCAGCCTGTGCACGCTGCGAGACGCGGTGGGGCTGGACACCTTGCTGTTGCCGGCTCACGACTACGACGACCAGTTCGCCACCACGTTGGGCGTGGAGATCGCGGCCCAGCCGCTGCTCGCGGCGGTGCTGTCTGGCGAGATGGGCGCCGAGGCCTTTGCCGCGGCCAAGGCCCAGCTGGAGCTGAACCTGGGCCTGACCGCCTACCAAACTGTGGCGTGCGGCGCTCAGGTGGGGGCGCGCTGCGAAGCGGCAGCCCGGGACCTGTCGCCTGCCGACTTGCTGCAGTGGCTGCAGGCGCAGCCGAACCTGCAACTGGTGGACGTGCGGGAGGCGTACGAGCAGCGCCTGGGCAACGTGCCTTGGCCGGATGACGCCGCGGCCATGCAGGCCGTACCGCTGTCCCGCTTGCCGGAAGCCTTGCCGCGCTGGTTGCGCAACGCCAACCAGGGGCCGGTGGTGTTCTTCTGCCGCAGTGGCAGCCGCAGTGCGCAGGCGGCGCGGGCGCTGCGGCGCCTGGGGCATGCGCAGGCCTTCAGCTTGCGCGGCGGCCTTGCGTTGTGGCCGCGAGCGGCCGGCGTGGCGGTGGACGCGGCGCTGGCCATCTGAGGTGTCATAACGTTCTGGTTGCGTGCATGCGTTGAACAGCGCCGGAAACGGCCGACTGTTTCGATGAACGCAAGCCGCTTCGTGTCCGGCTCGACACACGCCAGCGACAGAGCGCTTACGCACCCTTCGAACAATGCCTTTCGTTCCCGCACGGGGCGGGCGACCTCAAGGCAACCGAAGGAGTGAGCATGAGCACGATCAGTGGTTTGGGCGGCCAGGCCCGCAACTGGGAGACCGTCGCGTCGCGGCGTGCGGAACAGGAGGCGAAGCGATTCGCGCAGCTGGACACCAACGGCAGTGGCGGCGTCGATGCGTCCGAGCTGTCGTCGGTGCTGAAGCAGGCCGGGGTGGACAGCGACGGCACGGAGTTGCTGAATGCGTTGGACAAAGATGGCAGCGGCGAGGTCTCCAGCGACGAGCTGCAGCAAGGCCTGCGGGACTTGATGCCGCCGCCGTCGTCCACGCTGGACTTTGCCCAGAGCCGTTTGGCCAGTGACAGTGACGCAGACGGCGACAACGACGCCTTTGCAGCGCTGGACACCGACGGTGACGGCCAGCTGTCGCGGGCTGAGTTCGAGGCTGGGCGTCCGAAGGAGACCGAGGCGCAGGCGGGCATGCAGGCCGGGGTGCAGGGTGCCGGTGGCCCGCCGCCGCGGCCGCCGGCCGGTGGCCCCCCCCCGGGTGGGGGTGCGGTGTCTGGGGCATCGTCCGCGTCTTCTTCGACAGCGTCTTCATCCACATCGGCAACCTCGTCCACCTCGGCAGAAGACCCGCTGGACACCAACCACGACGGCACCGTGTCGCAGCTGGAGCGATTGGCCGGTGAACTCAAGGAGCTGGCCAAGGCGGGCGGAGCGGACGCCGCCAACAGCAGCGGCAGCGCAACCCGCGGTGTGAATGCCGACATCGCCGCCCTGGCGCAAAAGCTGTACGACCAGATCAGCCGCCACTGGCTCCAGCCCACAGATGGCACCAGCGATGGCAGCAGCACCAGCGGCACCGCCACCAGCGTTGACCTGACGGCCTGAGCGCCTCAACCCGCCAGATCAACCCGCCCGATCAACCCGCCCGATCAACCCGCCCGGGCAGCCACCCAGTCCGCCAGGGCCAGGCTGGCCGTGAGGCCGGGCGACTCCACGCCCAGCAGCTGGATCAGGCCCGGCCGGTCGGCGTCCAGCCGGAAGTCGGCCGCGGGCTCGCCGGGGCCGCTCAGCTTGGGCCGGATGCCGCTGTAGGCCGGCTGCAGCGCGCCTTCGGGCAGGCCGGGCCAGTACTGGCGCACCTCCGCTTCAAAGGCTGGGCGGCGTGAGGTGTCCACGCGGTAGTCCAGCGAGGCCGGGTCGCGCGTGGGCAGCCATTGCACGTCCGGGCCGAAGCGCGCCTGGCCGGCCAGGTCCAGCGTCAGGTGCACGCCCAGGCCGCCTTCCACCGGCAGCGGGTACACCAGATGCCGGAAGGGCGCACGGCCGGGCAGGGCGAAGTAGTGACCTTGGGCAAAGCGCAGCTCGGGCGCGGGCACGCCGAGGGCTGCGCTGACCTGCGCCGCGAACAAACCGGCTGCGTTCACCACCGTGGTGGCGCGCAGCTGGGCGGTGCCGCTCACCTCCAGCCACCAGCCCGTGCCGTCAGCGCCGCCGCCGGTTACTGCGCTGTTGAGGGCCAGCACGGCGCCCGCCGCTTCGGCATCCGCCAGCAAGGACAGCATCAACGCGTGGCTGTCCACGATGCCACTGCTGGGGCTCCACAGCGCCCCGGTCACGCGCAAGGCCGGCTCACGCGCCATGGCGGCCTCGGCGGGCAACAGCGCCAGGTCGTCCACCCCGTTGGCCGCGCCGGCGGCAGCCAAGGCTTCCAGGCGTGGCAGGTCTTGGGTGCGGGTGGCCACCACCAGCTTGCCGCAGCGGCGGTGGGGAATGTGGCGGGCCTCGCAGTACGCGTACAGCAGGCCGCGCCCCTCAATACACAGCTGGGTTTTAAGGCTGTGCGGGCTGTTGTACAGCCCGGCGTGGATGACCTCGCTGTTGCGCGAGGAGATGCCGGTGCCGAACTGTGATGCCGCTTCCAGGATCACCACCTGCCGGCCGTGCTGGGCCAGCGCGCGGGCCACGGCCAGGCCCACCACGCCGGCGCCGATGACGACGGCATCCACCGTGTCCAGGGGCATGCCGCGCGGGCCGGCCGGCGGAGGCTGGGGCACGGGCACCGAGTCAGGCCGTGGCGCCGGACACTCAGGCCGCCAGCGGCTCGGTGCGCGCCATCAGCCAGGCCAGCGCATCGCCCTGCAGGCGCGGCGCCAGGCGGGCGCGCACGGTGGCGTGGTAGTCGTTCAGCCAGGCCAGTTCGTCGGCGCGCATCACGCTGCGGTCGATGCAGCGCGTGTCGATGGGGCACAGCGTCAACGTCTCGAACGCGAGCATCTCGCCGAAGGCGTTCTGCTCCGGTGTGTGCACCGCCACGTTCAGCACCAGGTTCTCGATGCGCACGCCCCAGCGGCCCGGCCGGTACAGCCCCGGCTCGATGGAGGTGACCATGCCGGGCTCCATCGCCATCGTGGCGTCGGGGATCGCCTTGCTGATGCTTTGCGGGCCTTCGTGCACGTTCAGGAAGTAGCCCACGCCATGACCGGTGCCGTGGCCGTAGTCCAGCCCGTGCTCCCACAGCGGCGCGCGGGCGATGGCGTCCAGCATCGGGCTCAGCGTGCCGCGCGGGAAGCGGGTGCGCGACAGCGCGATCGTGCCTTTGAGCACCAGCGTGTAGTCGCGCCGCTGCGCGTCGCTGACCTGGCCGATGGGCCAGACGCGGGTGATGTCGGTCGTGCCGCCGAGGTACTGGCCGCCGGAGTCGATCAGCAGCAGGCCGTCGCCGCGGATGTGGGCGAAGGATTCCGGCAGCGCGCGGTAGTGGGGCAGGGCGCCGTTGGCGTTGAAGCCGGCAATGGTCGAGAAGCTCAAGCCTACGAAGCCGGCGCGGCGGCGGCGGGCGGCGCTCAGATGGGTGTCCACATCCAGCTCGCTCCAGGCCTCGCCACGCGCCAGCGAGGCCTCGAAGGCGGCGTAGAACTCGCACATGGCGGCGCCGTCTTCGGCCATCGCCTCGCGAATGAACTCGGCCTCGGCGGCCGTCTTGCGGCTCTTGAACAGCGTGCTGGGGTTGATCTGCTCCACCACCGGCACGGCGGCCGGCACGGCTTCTCGCAGTCCGAGGGTGATGCGGCGCGGGTCCACCAACAACCGGGCCGTGGTGGGCAGCGCGGCCAACGCGGGGCGGGCCTGGTCGTAGGCCGCCACACGGATGCCGTCAGCGGCCAGGCGCGCGGCCAGCTCGGTGCTGACCTTGCCTTCTCCCACGAACAACTGGCCGCCCTGCGCGTCCAGCAGCAGGTGGGCGATGAACACCGGGTTGCATTCCACATCGCTGCCGCGCAGGTTCAGCAGCCAGGCGATGTCGTCCACGGTGGAAATGAGGTGGTGGCTGGCCTGCGCCTGGCCCATGGCCTGGCGCACCTGGGCCAGCTTGGCCGCGCGGGTCACGGCGGCCTGGGGCGGCAGGTGCTCGTACACCGGCTCGGTGGGCAGGCCGGGGCGGTCGTCCCACGCCGAGGTGAGCAGGTCCAGGTCAGCACGCAACTGGATGCCGGCGCGCGTCAGCGCCGCACGCAGGGTGTTGGCCAGGGCCAGGCCCAGCACCTGGCCGTCCACGGCGAGCGCCTGGCCGGGCTGTAGCGCCTTGGCGATCCAGTCGATGTAGATCGTGGACGCGCCGCTGGCCATCTTTTCCAGGTCAATGCCGCTGCCCGCCAGTTGGGCTTCGGCCTGCGCCCAGTAGCGGCTGTCGGCGAACAACGCCGCGCGGTCCGCCGTCACCACCAGGCTGCCCACCGAGCCGGTGAAGCCCGAGAAGTGCTGCCGGCCTTGCCAGCGCTCGGGCAGGTACTCCGACAGGTGCGGGTCGCTGGAGGGCACGAGCACGGCGTGCACGCCCGCTTGGGTCATGGCATCGCGCAGGCGCTCGATGCGCAGGCGGGTTTCGTGGGTGCGGCTGTCCATGGTTCGGGCCTTGGTGGGGGCCTTGTGGGCCCGGTCAACAGGAAAGCCGCCATCTTAAGTTTTGAGCGTCAGAGCTCCGTTCGTAACGCCCACAACTCCGGGAACAGCACCACGTCCAGCATCTTGCGCAGGTAGCTGACGCCGCCCGTGCCGCCCGTGCCGCGCTTGAAGCCGATGACGCGCTCCACCGTGGTCACGTGCCGGAAGCGCCAGAGGCGGAAAGCGTCTTCCAGGTCCACGAGCTCCTCGCCCATCTGGTACAGGTCCCAGTGGGCGGTGGGGTCACGGTAGACCGTGAGCCAGGCGGCCTTGACGCCTTCGGCCGCGGTGTGCGCCTGCGTCCAGTCGCGTTGCAGGTGCTCGGGGGGCACGGCAATGCCGCGGCGGGCCATCAGGCGCAGCACCTCGTCGTATAGCGAAGGCGCTTCAAACGCGGCCTGCACCTGCGTCAGCAACTCGGGCCGGTGCTCGTGCGGCTTGAGCATGGCCGGGTTCTTGTTGCCCAGCATGAACTCGATGCGCCGGTACTGCGCGCTCTGGAAACCGCTGCTTTTGGCCAGATAAGGCCGGATGGCGCTGTACTCGGGCGGCGTCATGGTGGCCAGCACGTCCCAGGCGTGGACGAGCTGTTCCATGATGCGCGACACCCGCGCCAGCATCTTGAAGGCCTCGGGCAGCCGGTCACCGGCCACGTTCGCCACGGCTGCCTGCAGCTCGTGCAGCATCAGCTTCATCCACAGCTCCGAGGTCTGGTGCTGCACGATGAAGAGCATCTCGTTGTGGTCGGGCGAGAGCGGGGTCTGGGCGTTGAGGATGGCGTCGAGCTGCAGGTAGTCGCCGTAGCTCATATCGCGCGAGAAATCGAGCTGCGCGCCATGATGGTCCAGGGGCTGGGTCACGTTCAGGTCACTGAGTTGCGGTTGGTGAATTCGGGCGCTTGCCAGGCCTTGGTGGCCAGGATGTCGGCCAGCACTTCGGCGCCATGCACGGCGTCGGCAAAGCGGTTGTAGAGCGGCGCGAAACCGAAGCGCAGCAGCTCGGGCACGCCAGCGCGGAAGTCGCCGATCACACCGCGGGCGATCAGCGCCTGCATCACGGCATAGCCGTCCACGCCCTCGGGCAACGACAGCGACACCTGCGAGCCCCGCACGGCGGCGTCGCGCGGGGTGTGGATCACGGCTTCCGGCACGCGGGCGTCGATGGCGGCCATGAAGGCCTCGGTCAAGGCCAGCGACTTGGCCCGAAGGGCGCGCATGCCGCCGAGCTTTTGCGCGGCGTCGTACACATCGAGTGCGGTGTCCAGCGCCGTCATGGCCAGCACCGGCGGCGTGCCGCACTGGTACTGCTGGATGCCGGGGGCGGGCAGGTACTCGGTGTCGAAATCGAACGGGTGGGCGTGGCCCAGCCAGCCGGTGAGGGGCTGGAACACCTGGCCCTCATGGCGCGGGTGCATCCACACGAAGGCCGGTGCGCCGGGGCCGCCGTTGAGGTACTTGTAGCCGCAGCCGATGGCGAAGTCCGCCGCGCAGCCCAGCAGGTCCACCGGCACGATGCCGGCGCTGTGCGCCAAGTCCCACACCGCCAGCGCGCCGGCTTGCTGCGCCCAGCGGGTCAGCAGGCCCATGTCGTGCATGCGGCCAGTGCGGTAGTTCACGTGCGTCAGCATCAGCACGGCGCAGCGCTCGTCCAGCAGCGGCGGGATGTCTTCCGGGCTGTCCACCAGCAGCAATTCGCCCCCGTGGGCGCGCACCACGCTCTGGGCGATGTAGTTGTCGGTGGGGAAGTTGCTTCGCTCGCTGACGATGATGCGGCGTTGCCCCTGCTGCAGTTGCAGGGCCGCGTGCAGCACCTTGTAGAGGTTGACGGAGGTCGAGTCGGCCACCAGCACCTCGCCCGGGCGGGCGCCCAGCCACGGGGCCAGGCGGTCACCCAGCCGGCGCGGCAGGTCGATCCAGCCGGCCGAGTTCCAGCTCTTGATCAGCCCCTGGCCCCACTCCTGCTCCACCGCACGGGCCACGCGGGCCGGTGTGGCTTTGGGCAGAGCGCCCAGCGAGTTGCCGTCCAGGTAGGTGATGCCGTCGGGCAGTTGGAACAGCTCGCGCAGGTTGCGCAGGGGGTCGGCAGCGTCAAGCCGCTGAGCGTCGTCAAGGTTCATGGCAGGTCCCTCAGGATGGCGCGCACCGGGCTGGCACAGGCGCCTTGGAGTTTGAGTGGCAGAGCGATCAATTCATAGTCCCCGGCGGGCACTTCGTCGAGCACCAGGTTCTCCAGCACGCGCAGGTCGTGCTTTCTCAACAGTTGGTGGCTGTCCAGCGTCTTGCTGTCGGCGGGGTCCACGCTGGGGGTGTCGATGCCGATGAGGCGAACGCCGCGCTCGGCCAGCCAGGCAATGGCCTCCGGGGCGTAGGCGGTGAACGCCGAGTTCCACACCGTGTCAGCCCGCTCACACACGCGCACCAGCACCCGCGGGGGCAGGTCGGCCTCGGCGTGGCGCAGGTGGTCCACGGTGATGAGCGGTGCGGCGCCCATGGCGTGGATCACGCGGCAGCGGCCGAGGTAGGTATCCAGCGGCACATCGGCAATGGCGGGCGCGTCGTTGGCGTAGTGCAGCGGCGCGTCGGCATGCGCGCCGACGTGGGGCGACATCGTGAGGGCGCTCAGGTTGACCGGGCAACCCGGCGAGAGCTGCGCCGTCCAGCGCAGGGCATAGGGTTCGTCGCCGGGAAAGATCGGCGCTTCGGGCGCCACGGTGGGCGAAATGTCCCAGAGGCGGCGCGGGGCGTCGGAGCGTTGGGGTGTTGTCATGGCGGCCGGCACCTTAGCTGTGGCCGCGGGGTTGTGGTGTCGGTTAAAACCAACTGCGTCTGGGGCCGGCCGGCTTCACGGCCGCGCAGGGCGCGCCGCCAGAAAGGTCTCGCGCAGTGGGTTGGCCCCGTCACGGCGCCAGGCCGCGAACACGCTGGACGGTGCCAAGGCCTGCGTCAAGGGCCGGAACCGGGCGCCTTGCACGCCCGCACGCTCGAACGCGGCCGGCACCAGGCTCACGCCCAGCCCCTGGGCCACCAGCGACACCACCGACAACCAGTGCCGCCCCTCGTGCTGCAACCGTGGGTAGAAGCCTTGTTGGCGGCAGATGTCGACGATGCGGGCGTGGTATTCAGGCGAGCCTTTGCGCGAGAACAGGATGAAGGGCTCGTCACTCAGGTCTGCCAGGGCGATGCGGGCCTCGCCCGCGAGCGGATGGTCGGCCGGGAGGCACGCCAGAAAGGGCTCCGCGTACAGCGGCTCACAAGCCAGGGCCGGCGGCAACCGGTCCGTGTGCAGCAGGCCCAAATCCAGCTCCTGCGCAAGCAGGGCGTCAATCTGGTCTTGCGAGTTCAGCTCGACGACGATCACCTCCACCTTGGGGTGCGCCGCCTGAAAGGCCTGCAGCCATGCCGACAGCCCGTGGAACAGGGTGGACCCGACAAACCCCAGCCGCAGCCGTCCCACCTCGCCCGCCTGCACCTCACGCGCCAGCGCGCAGGCGTCTTCGGCCTGCGCCAGCAGCTGCGTGGCGCGACTGCGGAACGCCTGGCCGGCGGGCGTCAGGCGCACGCCTTTGCTGTCGCGGTCGAACAGCCGGGCACCGACGGTGGCTTCCAGCTGCTGGATCGCCACGGACAGCGGCGGTTGAGAAATCGCCAGCCGTTGCGCGGCACGGCCGAAGTGCAGCTCCTCTGCCACGGCCAGAAAACATCGCAGGTGACGGAACTCCAAAGCGCGCAGCGGGGCATCCATAGGTTGTGCGTATTGTCGAAGTGCTTTCTTGAATTGGACACGAATCGAGCGGCGCGGAATACTGCAGGCCATTCACCGACCGTGCGCCTGCTGCGTGGCGCGCTTGAGACGAGGACTCGAACATGGCCCCCAAGGCAAGCTTTCACTGGGACGACCCGCTGCTGCTGAACGCCCAGCTCACCGACGACGAGCGCATGGTGCGGGACGCCGCCGCCGCGTATTGCACCGACCGCCTGCGCCCCCGTGTGCTGGAAGCCTTCCGCAAGGAACAGACCGATCTGGCCATCTTCCGTGAGATGGGCGAGCTGGGCCTGCTGGGCCCCACCATCCCGACCGAGTACGGCGGCGCAGGCTTGAACTACGTGTGCTACGGCCTGATCGCCCGCGAGGTGGAGCGCGTGGACTCGGGCTACCGCTCGATGATGAGCGTGCAGTCGTCCCTCGTGATGGTGCCCATCCACGAGTTCGGTAACGAAGCCACCAAGCGCAAGTACCTGCCCAAGCTGGCCACGGGTGAGTGGATCGGCTGCTTCGGCCTGACCGAACCCAACCACGGGTCCGACCCCGGTTCCATGGTCACGCGCGCCCGGGCGGTGGACGGCGGCTACGAGCTGACCGGCAGCAAGATGTGGATCACCAACAGCCCGGTGGCCGATGTGTTCGTGGTTTGGGCCAAGGACGACGGCGGCCAAATTCGCGGCTTTGTGCTGGAGAAGGGCTGGAAGGGCCTGAGCGCTCCGGCGATTCACGGCAAGGTGGGCCTGCGGGCGTCCATCACCGGCGAAATCGTCATGGACAAGGTGTTCGTGCCAGAGGAAAACGCCTTCCCCGAGGTGCGCGGCCTCAAGGGCCCGTTCACCTGCCTGAACAGCGCCCGCTACGGCATCGCCTGGGGCGCCCTGGGGGCGGCCGAAGACTGCTGGCACACCGCACGCCAGTACGTGATGGACCGCCAGCAGTTCGGCAAGCCGCTCGCGGCCAACCAACTCATTCAGAAAAAGCTGGCCGACATGCAGACCGAAATCACGCTGGGCCTGCAAGGCTGCCTGCGCCTGGGCCGCATGAAGGACGAGGGCACGGCCGCGGTGGAAATCACCTCCATCATGAAGCGCAACAGCTGCGGCAAGAGCCTGGACATCGCCCGCCTGGCGCGCGACATGCTGGGCGGCAACGGCATCAGCGACGAGTTCGGCATTGCCCGCCACCTGGTGAACCTGGAGGTGGTGAACACCTACGAGGGCACGCACGACATCCATGCGCTGATCCTGGGCCGCGCGCAGACGGGCATCGCGGCGTTTTGATCGCCGGCCGCCGGGACGAAAGCCCCGGTCAGGTCAATCAGCAGATCCTCAGGGCGCGCTCGTCAGTGCGCCCTTTTTCTTTGGGCGTGTCGACCGCGCGCTCAGCGTGCCGGTGTCAGGCGGATCTCGAACAGCTGGGGCCAGAGCTTGCCGGTGACGAACAGCCGCTTGGTTTTGGCGTCGTAGGCGATGCCGTTGAGCACATCGTCGCCGCGGCCGTTGCGCTGGGGCATGAGGCCGGTGAGGTCGATCCAGCCGCGCACATGGCCGGTCTTGGGGTCGATGCGGGCGATGCGGTCGGTTTGCCAGACGTTGGCGTACACCTCGCCGTCCACCCACTCCAGCTCGTTGAGCTGGTCCACCGGCCGGCCGTCGGCCGTGACGCGCACGCGGCGCAGTTCCTTGAAGGTGGCCGGGTCCAGGAAGCGCAGCTCCGCCGTGCCGTCGCTCATGATGAGCTCTTGCCCGTTGTTCGTGATGCCCCAGCCCTCGCCGGGGTAGTTGAACTTGCGCCAGAGCTTGAGCGTCTTGCGGTCCAGCACGAAGGCGGTCTGCTCCTGCCAGGTGATGGCCACGATGCGGTCGCCCCAGAGGGTGATGCCCTCGCCGAAGAACTCGTCCGGCAGGCCCACGCCTTGCTGAACCTGGCCGGTTTCAATCTCCACACGGCGGATGCTGGAGCGGCCGTGTAGCCCGGTGCTTTCGTACAGCACGCCCTCATGGAAGAAGAGGCCCTGGGTGAACGCGTTCGGGTCGTGCGGGTAGGCCTTGACCACTTTGTAGCCTTGCACCGGCGTGGCGGCGGCCGCTGCGGGGGCGCTCAGCACGGTGAGGGCGGTGAGGGTGGTCACGAGGCCGGCCGCTGCGGCGGCGCCGAGCAGCGTGCGGCGACGGGATTCGAACTTGGAATGCATGGCGCCAGCGTAATTCAAGCCCGGCGGCGAAGCTGTCAGCTGGCCCCCAGCGCCTTGAACAGCGTCGCCTGCCGCACCCACTGCGCCAGGCGCAGACGCAGCGCGGTTTGCTGAGCATCGAGCAAGGCGCTGCGGGTTTGCAGCCAGTCCAGCCGGCTGATGCTGCCCACCTCCAGCCGCAGCGCGGCCAGGCGCTCGTTCTCGGTGGCCTCGCGCAGCCGGCCGACATTGGCCTGCAGTTGCTGCGCCGCGCGTTCGGCTTCGATGCGTTGGGTTTCGATGTCGGCCAGGGCCTTTTGCAGCGTGTCGCGCAGCGAGAGGGCCGCGGTGTCCAGCTCGTTGCGTGCGCCGTCGCGCTGCAGTGCCAGGCGCTGCCAGTCGATCAGCGGCACCACCAGGTTGCCGGCCAACGAGGCCAGGGGCTGGGCCAGCCAGTCGCTGACCGTGGTGCCCCCGGTGCTCAGGCCGGCCGAGAAACTCAGGCGCGGGTAGCGCTCGGCTTCGCTGACACGCAGGCGGGCCAGGGCCGCGTCCACCGCCAGCCGTGCGCGCTGCACATCGGGGCGCTGGGCCAGCACGTCTGCCGGGGCGGCGAGCCGCCAGCGGGGCGGCTCGCCGGACGGCAGCGTGGCCGCCGGGGCGGGCAGCGTCAGTGCTTCGTCCAGCAGCAGGGCCAGCACCTGGCGTTGCAATTGGGTGTCGGCGGCCAGGTCGGCCAGGCGGCTTTCGGCGGCTTGCAGGCTCACGGCCATGCGGTCCAGCTCCACCGGCAGCAGCTTGCCTTCCCGCACGCGTTGGCGGGTCAGGCCGAGCATTTCTTGCGTCAGATCGCGCTGCGCCTTTGCCAGCGGCTGCTGGGCTTGCAGGGCGGCGAGCGTCCAGTAGGTCTGCGCCACCTCGTTGCGAATGGCCAGCCGGGCGGCGGTGATGTCAGCGCGCGCCGCGTCGGCCTGCGCTTGTTGCGCGGCGGTGCCCAGGGCCAGGCGATCCCAGAGGTCGATTTCATAGCCCACGCCCAGCGATGCGCCGTAGCTGCGGCTCCAGCCGGTGGAGGTGGTGACGGGCACCGTGATGCCGCCCACATCGACATTGCGCGTGGTGCTTTGGGTCTGCACCGGGCGGCTGGCGTTGGCCGAGAGGCTGGCGCTGGGCGTCCAGCGTTGCTGGCTTTGGGCCACCAGCAGCTGCGCCTGCTTCCAGCGCTGCGCGGCCAGCTGGATGTCGCGGTTGGCAGCCATCGCACGGGCTTGCAGGGCGGCGAGTTGCGGGTCCAGCAGGCCCGCCCAGTCGAGCGCCTGCGGGCCACTCGGGGACGCCCACGCGTCGGGCAGCGCCGCAGCGCTGGACGCGGTTGCCACGGGCTGGTTTTGCGCGCAGCCGGCCAAAGCCAGGGCGGCCACGGCCAGTGCGGCTCGGGGCACGCGGGCCAAGCCGGTGCGTTGGGGGAAGGACAAGGTTTTCATGTGCATCACTCCCGGGCCAGGGCGTCCACCGGGCTCAGCGCGGCGGCGCGGCGGGCGGGCAGGGTGCCGAACACCAGCCCCACGGCGCTGGACACCGCAAACGCCACGCCCAGTGCGGCCCAACTCACGGTCACGTGCAGGTGCGTTTGCACCGCATTCACCGCCTGTGCGGCCAGCCAGCTCAGGGCCACGCCCACCAGGCCACCCAGGCAACACAGCACCACCGCTTCGATCAGGAACTGCAGGCGCACATCGGCCTGCCGCGCGCCGATGGCCATGCGGATGCCGATCTCGCGCGTGCGCTCCGACACCGACACCAGCATGATGTTCATCACCCCCACGCCGCCCACCAGCAGCGAGATCGCCGCCACGCCGGCAAACAGCGCGGCCATGGCGCTGGTCACGCCCTGGAATTTTCGGAACTCTTCTTCGCCGTTCCAGGTGCCGAAGTCCTCGCGGCCGTGCAAGGCCTTGAGCCGGTGCACGATCTGCTCGCGCACCTGCTGTGGCGGCACCGTCAGGTCCAGCAGCACGTCGAAGTTGTCGACATCGGCGCGCGCATCCAGCTTGCGGGCGAAGGTGGTTTGCGGCAAGTACAACTGCCCCAGCCAGCTGCCGAAGCTGAAGGCACCACCCTCGGACGCCACCACCCCCACCACCGTGAACGGCAGGGCGGCCGTGGGCGGCGGCGGCATGCCGGGCTGGGCCACGGCCGCGTCACCCATGCCGCCCATCGGGTTCACGAAGACGAGTTGGCCGAGCGGCGACTCGCCCTTCTTGAACAGCGCATCGCGCGACTTTTCATCGATGACCGCCACCTGGCTGCGCGTCTCGAAGTCCATCGCGTTGAAGTAGCGGCCCTGCACCAGCTTGAGCTTGCGGGCCTTGAGCGTGTTGGGGTCACCGCCCACGGCTTCCAGCATGGCGTCACGCGACTGGTGACGGGCCGTGAGTTGCATTTGCCGGTTCAGGGTGACGCCCTTGACACCGGGCAGGGCGCGCAGGGAGTCGATTTCATGCGGCCGGAACGGCTGCGGCACCGCGCCCGGCGGCAGGCCGGGGTTGCCCCGCCACACCGGAATGCGGCCGGAGATGAGGCTGCTGAGGTCGGTCTCGATGGAGTCGCGCGCCGCGCTCGTGAGCGCCACGATGCTGACCACCGACGCGATGCCGATGCTGATGCCCAGCATCGACAGCGCCGTGCGCAGCCGGTTGCCGCGCAGGGCCAGTAGCGCGGTGGCCACGGCTTCGCGCCACTGCACTTGCAGCCGGCGCAACCGGCCGCCCTGGTGCACTGGCGGCGCATCGCTGAGCTGAGGCGGCACGGGCGTGTGGTCGGGCGGGGTGCCGCTGTCGGCCACCACCTTGCCGTCTTTCAGCTCGATCACCCGGCGCGCGTGGGCGGCCACCGCCGCGTCGTGCGTGACGAGGATGATGGTGTGGCCGCGCTCGTGCAGCTCGCGCAGCAGGCGCAGCATCTCAGCGCCAGAGGCGGAGTCCAGCGCGCCAGTGGGTTCGTCGGCCAGGATGATCTGGCCGCCGTTCATCAGCGCACGGGCAATGGACACGCGCTGCTGCTGGCCGCCGGACAGTTCGTTGGGCCGGTGGTGCAGTCGCTCGCCCAGGCCCAGGCGCTCCAGCAGCGCGCGGGCACGAGCCAGCCGGGCGCCCACGCCCACGCCGGCGTACACGGCGGGCAGCGCGGCGTTGCCGCGGGCGTCCAGGTGGGGCAGCAGGTGGTAGCGCTGGAAGATGAAGCCGAAACGCTCGCGGCGCAGGGCGGCCAGTTCGTCCGCGCCCAACGTTCCGGCGTCTTGGCCGTCGATGTGGAAGCTGCCGCGCGTGGGGTTGTCCAGGCAGCCCAGCACGTTCATCAGCGTGCTCTTGCCCGAGCCCGACTGACCCATGATGGCCACGAACTCGCCGGCCTCGATGGACAGGCTGACGCCATCCAGCGCGGGCACGTCGATTTCGCCGAGTTGGTAGTGCCGGGCGACGTCCTTCAGTTCGATCAGAGGCATTCGTTGGCCTCCGGCGAGAGGGTGCTTGTGGCGAGTGCGATGCCGGGAATTCGCCCCGGCGAGCGACCTTCTTTTTGAGCGACCAAAAAGAAGGCAAAAAGTCGCCCCTGACCGCGTCGGCCCTTTGCTTCGCAGCGGGCTTCCCTGCGGTGCTCGCAGCTTGCAACCCCGCCCGGAACTCGCTTCGCTACGCTGCGCTCAAACAACCGTGCGGAGTCAGAAGTTGAGGCGAGCTGCGCTCGCGGTTGCAAGCCGCTGCGCTCCTCGGCGACGCTAAAAGGGGGGTGAATGAACAGCCAGCGCCAGCCGGCGTGCGGGTTTGGCTGTTGGATTTCGGCTGTTTGCCGTTCGGGGGCTCCCCTTCTAAACCGCCGAGAAGCGCAGAAGCCCGGGGCGCGCGCGCAGCGCGCATCAAGGACTGACTTCGCGCCGCCTGTTTGAACGGAGCGTAGCGAAGTGAGTTCGGCGCGGCCCTGGGCTTCGAGCATCGCAGGGAACCCGGCTCCGCCGGGCGGTTTTGCAGGGGCGCGTTCTTTGCTTACTTTCTTGCGCGCGCAAGAAAGTGAGTCGGCCGCCGGGCCGAAATCCCGGCTGGGCCGTGGCGTCAAGCCGCGGCAGGTCGGAGCGAAGCGAGTCATGCTCAGTTGCTGGCAGCACTGGCACCCGATGCCGCCGCATCCGCCGCGCTCGGCGGTGCCAGCAGCACCTTCTCGCCAGCCTTCAGGCCGTCGAGGACCTGTACCTTGGCGCCGTCCTGCAGGCCCACCTTGACCTGGCGGGGCGTCTGCTTGTTGGCGGCATCCAGCACCTGCACCGTGAAGCGGCCATCCTTGCCGCGCTCGCCCAGGGCCACCACCGGCATGGTCAGCACCTGCTTGGCCGCGCCGGTCTCGATGTCGACCTGCACGGTCATGTCGCTGAAGAGCGTGCGCTCGCGGTTGGCCACCTCGAACAGCACGTTGTAGAACACCGCGTTGCCCACGCGTTCGGGCACGGGTTGGATCACGCGCACCTTGCCCTCGTAGCGCTGGCCTTCGCCCGACAGCGTGGTGAAGCGGGCGGTTTGACCCACCTTGACCGCCTGGATGTCGGCCTCGGGCACCTTGGTGCGCACGGTGATGGTGTCCAGGTCTGCCAGCGTCACGATGACGGGCGTGATCTGCACGGAAATCAGCGTCTGGCCCACCTGCACCGGCAGGTTGACGACCGTGCCCGCCATTGGCGCGGTGATGCGGGTGTACGACAGGTTGACCTTGCGCTTGTCCAACTCCGCCTGCAGGCGCTTCAGGTTGGCGGCCTGGCCGCGCAGGTCGGCCTCGATCTTGGCCAGTTCCACCTCGGCCCGCTCGGCCTCCACGCCGGCCGTGGCCTGGCCCGCCAACAGGCGCTGCTGCCGCTGCAGTTCGCGGCGGGCGGCCTCGGCGTCCACCCGGCGGCTGTCCAGGGCCGCGCTGGCCTGGGCCACGGCGGCTTCAGCCTGGGCCACGTCGCTGCGGGCGAGTTCGGGGTCCAGGCTCACGAGCAGGTCGCCCTTGTTGACCTGCTGGCCCAGTTCCACGTGGATGGTTTGCACCTGGCCGCTGACCTGCGCGCCCACATCCACCTTGGTCTTGGCTTGCAGCACGCCCGCGGCTTGCGCGGTTTGGGTCACATCGGCCACGGCCACCACGCCGCTCGGCGGCGCGGGCGGCGCGGCCGGCGTGCGGGTGAACCACCAAGCGGCGGCACCAGCCACCACCACGGCCAACACGATCAGGCGCAGGCGCCAGCGTTTCAGAACAGAGGCAGCTTTCATGTCCCTCCCAGGACGTCGGGGTTCAAGCCCAACAGGTCGACGGTGGCGCGGTGCCGACGTTCGGGCCCGCACTCGGCGCCCGCGCATGGTTCAGTGGCGCGGGCGTGTTGGCAAAAGTCATGCACGCCCTCTGGGCTGGGGCGGTGCGGAGCCGCGCTTCAGCGGCTGTGCGAGGTCAGCCGCGCCAGGGGCGACGCGGTGCTCACGCCGGGTGCAGCCATGGCCGTGCGGGCGGGCTTGGTGTCCTCATCTTCGGGGCCGCCGGTCAGGGCCGCGATGCTGTCGGGGCTGCGGCGCATGGCCACGCCCACGGCCAGGATGTCGATGACCAGCAGGTGCAGGATGCGGCTGACCATGGGCAGGTGGGTGGCGATGTCTTCGATGTGGTCGACGATCAGCGTCACATCGGCCTTCTTGGCCAGCGGGCTCTGGCTGGCGGTGATGGCCACCACCTTGGCGCCGCGCTCCTGGGCCTTCTCCACCACACTGATCAGTTCGGGCAGGCGGCCGCCGCTGCTGATGACCACGGCCACGTCGCCCTCACGCAGCACGTCCGCGGCCAAGAGTTGCAGGCGCGGGTCGGTGTAGGCGCCGCAGGGCATGCCGAAGCGCAGGAACTTGAACTGCGCGTCTTGCGCCACCACGCTGTAGTGCCCCAGCGCAAAGAACTCGATGCGGCTGGCGGCCAGCAGCATGTCGGTGGCGCGGTCGATGGTGTCGCGGTTCAGGTGGCTGCGCACCTGCAGGATGGCGCTGGCGGTGTTGCCCAGCACCTTGGCGCCCAACTCCAGCATGGAGTCGTTGGTGTTGACCTGCGTGTGCGTGACGGGCACGGTGCCGGTCAGGCCCGAGGCCAAGCGCAGCTTGAAGTCCGACAGGCCCTCGCAGCCGAGCGAGCGGCAAAAGCGAATCACCGTGGGCTGGCTCACGCCGGCGGCCCGGGCGATTTCGGCGATCGGGTCGTTCAGCACCGAGCGCGGCTGGGCCAGCACCAGGTCGGCCACGCGCAGTTCCGCCGGCGACAGCTCGCTGCGCGCGCGGCGGATCTGGCCCAGGATGGCCGAACCCGGCGACGCCTGCAGGTTGCGCAGCTGGTTTTCAAGAATGGCCGACGCGCCCTTGAACGTGGCGTTCTCGGCCGTGATGACGAAGGTGGGAATGGCGGCCACGTAGTCCCGGAAGCGGCCCTTGTCTTCAAAGCGCTCGCGGAACGGGCTGCGGTCGAAGTACTCGCCCAGGCGCGGCACGATGCCGCCGCCGATGTAAATGCCGCCCAGCGAGCCCAGCGTCACGGCCAGGTTGGCCGCGGCGGTGCCCAGCAGGCCGCAGAACACCTCCAGCGTCTCCAGGCACAGGGCGTCCTGCTCGTCCAAGGCCTGCTGGGTGATGGCGGGCGCGGTCAGCGGCTGCACGGTGCGGCCGTGGCGGTCGGCCAGGGCGCGGTAGATCAGTTCCAGCCCGGGGCCGGAAATCAGTCGCTCGTAGGACACGTGGTCCAGCGTCTTCCAGGCGAACTTGAGGATGTCCATCTCGCGTTCGTCGCGCGGGCCGAAGTTGACGTGGCCGCCCTCGGTGCCCAGCGCAATCCAGCCTTCGCCCGCCGGAATCAGGCCCGACACGCCCAGGCCCGTGCCCGCACCCAGCAGGCCGATGACGCTGGGCCGGCGGGCTTGGCCGCCGCCGACCTGGCGCACATCCACCTCCGCCAGGCGGGGCAGGGCCATGGCCAGGGCGGTGAAGTCGTTCACCACCACCAGCGTGTCCAGGCCCAGGCGCTGGCGCATGTCGTCGATGGAGAACTGCCAGTGGTAGTTCGTCATCCGCACGCGGTCGCCTTCCACGGGGTTGGCGATGGCCACCGCGGCATGGGCAATTTGCTGGGGCCCGCCGTCTTGCCAGCTCAAACCCGAGAGGTAGGCCTGCACCGCGGTTTGGAAGTCGGCATGGTCGGCGCAGCGCAGCGACGCCGTCTGCGTGAATTCACCCGGGCCGATTTCCAGCGTGAACCGGGCGTAGGTGCCGCCAATATCGGCAAGCAGTCGGGGGCTGTCAAAACGGGGCATGAGCGCTACCGGAAACGGCGGGAACGAGGGACGGCGGATTATTCAGCAGGCCTGAGTGCGGCCCGGCGAACCCAGGGCCTGCGCCCTGCGGCCGGCTGGTGCGAAAGGAGTTTGTAGCTTCACTACAGGCGGCGTGACAGCGTGTTCTCCCTGGGGAATCGGCAAACTGGAACCGGTTCCGGTGTCGCTGGGTTTGGCGTCAGGGCGGTTGTGGATTGTGGAAAACCTGTAGTTTTGCTACCGTCCGAATTGACGCAGATTTTCTATTTCTTCCCGTGTTTTCCATCAGAACGTTTATCAAAACCTTCCCCGCCGCACTGCCCAAACTGTTGAAGGGGTGTGCAGCATGACGGCCGCCTACCCCTGGTTGGTGGCGGACGTGGGCGGCACCAACGCCCGGTTCGGCACGGTGGCAGGCCCGGGCGCTGCGGTGGAAGACGTGCGCGTGCTGCCGGTGGCCGCGCACGCCGGCCCGGCGGCGGCGGTGCGTGCCTATCTGGCAGGCCGGCCAGCGGACACCCCAGCGCCGCGCAGCGCGGCGTTCGCCTTGGCCACGGCACTGGATGGCGACCGGATCGAGCTCACCAATGGCGCGTGGAGCTTCTCCCGCGCGCAAACCCAGCAAGACCTCGGTTTGCAGACCCTGCTGTGCCTGAATGATTTCGAGGCGCAGGCGTTGTCGCTGCCGAAGTTGTCGGGTGACCAGCTGCGCAGTTGGGATGGCGCGCGGCTCGCCCCGCGGGATGTGGCCGCTGGCACGGTGATGGCCGTCATCGGCCCCGGCACGGGCTTGGGCGTGGGCGGCGTCATTCGCGCCCCCGGCCGTTGGCTGGCGGTGCCGGGTGAGGGCGGCCATGCCACGCTGGCGCCGGGGGATGACTTCGAGAGCGATGTGCTGCGCGCTGCGCGCCGCGAGTTCCCGCACGTGTCGGCCGAGCGCTTCCTGTCGGGCATCGGCCTGCCGGTGTTGTGCCGCTCGGTGGCGGCAGTGCTGGGGCAGGGCGAGGATGTTTCGGCGCTCGCCCCGGAGCACATCGTGGCGCGCGGTTTGTCGGGCGAGTCGGCGGCCTGCAGCCGCACGCTGGATGTGTTCTGCGCCATGCTCGGCGGGTTTGCCGGCAATGTGGCGCTGACCTTGGGCGCACGGGGTGGCATGTTCATCGGCGGCGGCATCGTGCCGCGCCTGGGCGAGCGCTTCTTCCAGTCGGAATTCCGGCGCCGGTTCGAGGCCAAGGGGCGCTTCCAGGGGTTCCTGGCCGGCATTCCCACCGCGTTGATCACCGACACGCTGGCGGCGCTGTCTGGGGCCGCCTTGGCGCTGGAGCAGGCCGACAGCTGACACGTTCGTTGGTCCGGCGCCTGCCGCGCCGGCCGTGAGCTCCTTCAAGGGGCGCTGCACATCGCGGCGCCCCTTTTTTCTTTACCGACCTTTTGTGGGCCTGACACGCCGCACTTCGCTGTCGCCTTGCGGCAACGGGTGGCGTGCGGGGCTTGCATGTGGCTTGTTTTGGGCGCATGCGTCGAGCTGTTGCCGCACCTTGTGTGGCCATGTAGTTGCGCTACAGAATCGCGCCACTCGAGGGCATTCAAATCGATCAGACCCCTCGTTTTCACCAAACCAACTCGGGCAAACCCTCGGTTTCGACTCGAAATCCGGTCGCTTTCGCGCAACGTCTAGGGTTTACGTAAGTGTGGTTGGAAATCTAGTTTTGATACAAACTCGTTCGAGACGTTGGGTTCTCGCCCCGTCCAAGCTGCGCCGAGCCAGATGCGGCCGCGCGGGCCTAGCCGATTTCCATAAACCAAGGAGACATCCATGACCTTGAGCCAAGACAAGCGTGCCGCCAGTGGCGCCGTGTCCTTCCGCATCAGCCAGGTGGCCGTGGGCTGCACGCTGCTGATCGCGGCCGCTGCCGCCACCGCGCAGCAACAGCCTCAGCAACTCGAAACCGTGACCGTCACCGGTATCCGCAAGGGCATCGAAGACGCGATCTCGGTCAAGAAGAACAACGACTCCATCGTTGAAGCGATCTCCGCCGAAGACATCGGCAAGCTGCCCGACGCCAGCGTCGCGGAATCGGTGTCGCGTCTGCCCGGCGTGACCTCGCAGCGCAACAAGTCCACCGGCAAGGCCAGCAACGTCAGCGTGCGCGGCATGTCGCCCGACTTCAACGGCGCGCTGCTGAACGGCCGCGAGCAAGCCTCCAGCGGCGACAGCCGTGGCGTGGAATTCGACCTGTACCCCTCCGAACTGCTGGGCTCGGTCGTCATCTACAAAACGCCGGACGCCCAACTCGTGGGTCAAGGCCTGGCGTCCACCATCGACCTGCGCACCGCACGTCCGCTGGACTTCGCCAAGCGCACCATCGCCGTGAACCGCCGCAACCAGCGCACGGGCGTGTCCTCGGGCGCCGGTGAAGGCACGGGCGACCGCACCTCGCTGTCTTACGTCGACCAGTTCTTCGACCGCACCGTGGGTGTGGCCCTGGGCCTGGTTCGTTTCAAGGAAGAGGGCGCTGACCAACAGAAGTTCAACTCCTGGGGCGGCTGGAACGTCGACGACTGGGTCACCACCAAGGGCACCGGCTCGCCGCTGGCCCGTGCAGGTCAGTGCGCTGACATGGCCAAGACCGACGCCACCATCGTGTGCGGCACCACCAAGTACAAGGTGCAAGGCGGCTTCACGGCGGACACCGAAAGCAGCACGGCTCAGCGCGACGGCGCCATGGCCACGTTCCAGTTCAAGCCCAACAAGGACTTCGAGTCCACGCTGGACTTCTTCCGCTCCAAGGGCACCTTCGGTCTGAAGAAGACCGGTCTGGAAGGCGCAATCGGCGGCAACGACAACGGTGCGTACGACCCCGTGGGCGTCATCACCAACTACACGCTGGGCAACGGCGTGGTGTCGGCCGGTACGCTGTCCAACTACAAGGGCGTGGTTCGCAACCACGTTGAAGGCGGCGACGACAAGCTGACCTCCTGGGGCTGGAACAACAAGCTGAAGGTGTCCGACTGGACGCTGATTGGCGACATCTCGCAGTCCAAGGTGACGCGTGACAGCTCGCGCTACGAAACCACCGCCGGCCAGCCTGGCCCGCAGAGCAACCCCAACCTGGGCAGCATCAGCTGGAGCGGCTTTGACGGCGGCAACTTCACCAGCGTGAAGTACAGCACCAGCCTGAACTACGCCGACCGCGCGGTCGCCAAGTTGACGGACGTGAACGGCTGGAGCGGTGGCGCCAGCTCGCCGCAGGCCGGTTACGTGGCTCTGCCGCACGTGGAAGACAAGGTCAGCTCGTTCCGCGCTGCCGCTCGCACCGACCTGAGCTTCGGCCCGATTGCCGCTGCCGAGTTCGGCGTGAACTACACCAAGCGCGACAAGGTCCGCACCACCCAGGAAGGCCGTCTGGTCATCAAGGGTGGCGACCCCTACGGCGTGGCCGCCGTGCCGGGCTCGGGCACCGCGATTGCTGGCACCACCGGCCTGCAAGTCGTGTCCTGGGATCCGCGTGGTTCGCTGGGTTCGATCTATGAGCTGGGCCGCAAGGTGGACGCCGACATCCTGAACAAGGACTGGACCGTCACCGAAAAGGTCACCACCAGCTACGCCAAGGGTGAGCTGGACGGCGAGCTGTTCGGCCTGCACTACCGTGGCAACGCCGGTCTGCAGATTGTGAACGCCGACCAGCAATCCACCGGCTTCAACGTCGACCGCACCACCTGCACCGGCAACACCGCCGCCACCTGCCCGGGCGCCACCGTGGGCCGTGGCACGTCGTACACCGACGTGCTGCCCAGCCTGAACGTGGGCTTCGACCTGGGCGACGACCAAGTGGTTCGCCTGGCCGCCGCCAAGGTGCTGTCGCGCCCGAACATGGGTGACATGCGCGCCAGCCTGGGCTTCAGCCTGAACAACTCTGGCACGCCCATCCTGACCGGCAGCGGCGGCAACCCGGAGCTGAAGCCGTTCAAGGCCACGGCACTGGACCTGTCGTACGAAAAGTACTTCGGCAAGAAGGGCTACCTGAGCGTGGCGGGCTTCTACAAGAAGCTGGACACCTACATCCTGCGCGTGCCGACGGTCTTCGACTTCAAGCAATACGTGGGCGCTGCCACGCCGCTGCCGCAAACCGGCCCGTACAAGGGCTCCACGATGGGTCTGCTGGACCAGCCGATCAACGGCACCGGCGGCAACATCAAGGGCATCGAACTGGCTCTGAACGTGCCGCTGTCGATGGTCAGCTCGTGGCTGGATGGCTTTGGCGTGCAGGTCAACCACTCCAGCACCAGCAGCTCGGTGCAACTGCCGACCTCGGGCTTCTCGGTGGAAAGCGTGACCCCGGTCACCATCCCGCTGCCGGGTCTGTCCAAGAAGGTGACGAACTTCCGCTTCTACTACGAGGCTCACGGCCTGCAAGTGGCGGTCGCTCAGCGCAAGCGTTCGGACTTCCTCGGCGAAATCAGCGACTTCCAGGACAACCGTCAGCTGACCTTCATCAAGGGCGAGTCCATCGTCGACCTGCAGGTGTCGTACGAGTTCGACAGTGGCTGGCTGAAGGGCCTGTCGCTGCTGGCTCAGGGCAACAACATGACGAACTCGAAGTTCCAGCGCTACTCGTCCTCGCCCAGCGAGATCACCGAGTCGATCAAGTACGGCAAGACCTACCTGTTCGGCGTGAACTACAAGTTCTGATGCACGGTTGCGGGTTCTGCCTCCCGCGCAGAACCCCACTCCTGAGTTAGAACCAAGACCCCGCAGCCGCCGCGCCCGCGGGGTCTTTTTCCTTGTGTTGATATCTCCCCATGCCTGACACCCTGATCCAAGACATCGTCATCGTTGGCGGCGGCACCGCCGGCTGGATGACGGCCGCCGCCCTGTCTGCCGTTGTGGGCGACCGCTACCGCATCCGTGTGGTGGAGTCCGAAGAGATTGGCACCGTGGGCGTGGGCGAGGCCACGATTCCGATGATCCAGCGCTTCAACCGCGTGCTGGGCATCGACGAAAACGAATTCCTGCGGGAGACCTACGGCACCTTCAAGCTCGGCATCGAGTTTGTGAACTGGGGCCGCCAGGGCGACCGCTACATGCACGGGTTCGGCCGCGTGGGCCAAGACCTCTGGACCGTGCCGTTTGACCAGTACTGGCACCGCATGCGTTCGGTGGGCCGTGCGGCACCGCTGGAGCAGTACTCCATCACCCGGATGGCGGCGCTGGCCAACAAGTTCATGCCGGCCCGCACCGACATCGAGAACTCGCCGCTGGCCGACATCACCTACGCCTACCACTTCGACGCCAGCCTGTACGCGCGTTACCTGCGCCGCAAGAGCGAGGCGCGTGGCGTGCGGCGCACCGAAGGCAAGATCACCCATGCCGAGCGCCGCGGCAGTGGCCCCCACCCCGGCCACATTGCGGCGGTGGTGCTGGAGGGCGGCGAGCGCGTGGCGGGTGACCTCTTCATCGATTGCTCCGGCATGCGCGGCCTGCTGATTGAGCAGACGCTGGAAACCGGTTACGAAAACTGGAGCCACTGGCTGCCCTGCGACCGCGCCCTGGCCGTGCCGTGTGAGCCGGCGCCGGTGCTCACGCCCTACACCCGCTCGACCGCGCACCAGGCCGGCTGGCAGTGGCGCATTCCGCTGCAGCACCGCATCGGCAACGGCCATGTGTACTGCAGCCAGTTCCTGAGCGACGACGAAGCCGCTGCCACGTTGCTGGCCAACCTCGACGGCAAGCCCATGGCCGACCCGCGTCCCATCAAGTTCACCACCGGCATGCGCCGGAAGGCGTGGAACGAGAACGTGGTGGCCATCGGCCTGTCCAGCGGGTTCCTGGAGCCGCTGGAGTCCACCTCCATCCACCTGATCCAGGCCGCGGTGCAGCAACTGATCGACTTCTTCCCGGACCAAGGCTTCGCCGCGGCCGACATTGACGAGTTCAACCGCCACAGCCGCTTCCACTACGAGCGCATCCGCGACTTCATCATCCTGCACTACCACGTGAACCAGCGGGACGATGCCGAGTTCTGGAAGGCCTGCGCGCACATGAGCATCCCGGACTCGCTGCGCGAAAAGATCGAGCTCTACCAAAGCCACGGCCGCGTGGTGCGCTTCAACAACGAACTCTTCACCGAAGTGGGCTGGTTGCAGGTGCTGGAGGGCCAGAACCTGCTGCCTCGCCGCCACCACCCGCTGGCCCGTTTGCAGTCGGACGACGCCACGGCGGCTTACCTGGAAAGCGTTCGCGCCGTGATTGGCAAGTGCGTGGACGTCATGCCCGACCACGCGGCCTACATCGCCGAGCACTGCGCCGCCGCGCCGATGTGAGCCTGAGGCCACGGGCGACGCCACCTCTTCCCACCGCACCATGGCCTCCTTCGTTTGCTCCTCTCCTGCGCAGGGCCGTCGCGCGTTGAAATCGATTGCCGTGTGGGGGCACGCATGCTGACGCGCCGCCAGCTCGGCGTGGCAGGCCTGTCCTGCGCGTGGGCTTCTGGGCGCGAGGCGGCCGCAGCACCCGCTGCCGTGGGCCAGCAGGCGCCGCTGGTGGTGTGGTTCACGGTGCAGGGGGCCGCGGGCATGCGCCGCGTGGCCGAGCGTTTCACGGCGGCGACGGGCGTGCCGGTGGTCATCGAGACGCCGGACGACGGGCCCAGCAAGTTCCAGCAGGCCGCTTCAGCCGGCAAGGGCCCCGACATCTACAGCTACAGCCACGACCGGCTGGGCGAATGGGTGGCGGGCGGCCTGCTGCAAGCTGTGTCGCCGCCGCGCGCTCTGCGTGAGGACATCACCCCCGTGGCGTGGGAGGGCTTCACCTGGCAAGGGCGTGTTTGGGGCTACCCGTACGCCATCGAGTCGGTGGCACTCATCTACAACCGCCGCCTGGTGCCGCAGCCGCCCAAGACGTTTGACGAGGTGGTGGCGCTGGACGACCGCCTGCAGCGCCAAGGGCGTCGCGCCATCCTGTGGGACTACACGAACAACTACTTCTCCTGGCCGCTGCTGGCCGCACGCGGCCCGGACGCGGGCTACGCCTTCCAGCGTCGGCCCGACGGCAGCTTTGATGCGCGCGACACCGGCGTGGCGCAGCCCGGCGCGGTGCGCGGCGCGGCGCTGATCGCGCGCTTGGTGCAAGAGGGCCGCATGCCCGCCGGCAGTGGCTATGCCGAAATGGAGGCCGCACTCGCCACGGGCCGGGTGGCGATGATGATCAACGGCCCCTGGAGCTGGGTGAACCTGCAGCGGGTGGGCGTGGACTTTGGCGTGGTGCCGGTGCCGGCTGTGGGCGGTGCGGCGGCCAGCCCGTTTGTGGGCGTGCGGGGCATGATGATCAATCGCGCCTGCCGGCAGCGGGAGGTGGCCATCGAGTTTCTGGAGCACTTCCTGCTCACGCCCGAGGGCCTGCGCGATCTGGACGCGGCGGAGCCCATCGGCGCCGCCGCGAGCCAGCGCTTTCTGGCCGAGCTGTTGCAGCGCCCGAACGGGCACCGCATCGCGGGCCTGGTGGCGTCAGCACGCGACGGGGTGGTGACGCCCAGCATCCCGGAAATGGGTCGCTTCTGGGCGGCGATGAAATCCGCGCTGACCGCCATGACCGAGGGCCGGCAAGGCGCGGCCGAGGCCCTGGCCGGCGCGCGCCAGCGCATCCTGGAGGCGGGGCTGTGACGGCCACGGGACGGCGACTTCGGGCCGCGCTGACCGCCGCGGCGGCGTTGCTGGGCCTGTTCGGCCTGCAAGCTCTGTACGCCCAAGGCCAGCCGCTGCTGGCCGCGGCCTTGCTCGGTGCGGGTGCCCTGGTGCTGTGGGCCTACACGGCCGGGCGCAGCGCGGCCTTGCGCTTCTTGCTGCCGGGGCTGCTGGCGGCGGGCGTGTTCGTGGTGCTGCCGCTGGTGTTCACCGTGGGCATGGGCTTCACGAACTACAGCGCGCGCAACCTGCTGCCGCTGGACGAGGCCCGCGCGCTGCTGCTGGCCGAGCACCGCCAGGCCGAGGGCAGCGAGCGCGCCTTTCACCTGCACGACACCGCTGCCGGCCTGTGGCTCGAACTGGAAAGGGAGGGCGCGGCCCCGGTGCCGCTGGATGACGCCGCCACGCCGCGCGTGCTGCCGCTGCAGCCGCTGCCCAGCCCGCTGCCGTGGCCCGCGGCGCCGCCGAACGCCGACCGGGCCGATGCCCCCGATGCCCCGAACCTGAGGCTGCACGTGCGGCACCTCGCCCGCTTGCGCACGCTGACCCTGCGACTCCCGCAGGGGCCGGCGTATCGGCTCGCCACGCTGCGCGAGTTCGCGGTGCAAACGCCGCTGTTCACCGCCGATGCCGATGGCAGCCTGCGCGAGGCCACCACGGGCCGGGTCTTTCGGCCCGACGCGAGCACCGGCTTCTTCACCAGCGCGTCCGGTGACCGGCTGCAGCCGGGCTTTCGTGTGTCCGTGGGTTGGCAGCACTACACGCGGCTGTTCACCGATGCCCGGCTCAGCGCGCCGTTCGCCGCCGTGTTCGGCTGGACGGTGCTGTTCGCGGCCGGCAGCGTGGCGCTCACGGCCGCCCTGGGGCTTGTGCTGGCGGCGCTGCTGAACTGGCAAAGCCTGGAAGGGCGCTCGGTGTACCGGCTGGTGCTGTTCCTGCCGTACGCGGTGCCGGCCTTCATTTCCATTTTGGTGTTCAAGGGCCTGTTCAACCAGAACCTGGGGGAAATCAACCTCGTGCTGCACGGCCTGTTCGGTGTGAAGCCGGCGTGGTTCTCCGACCCCACTTACGCGCGGCTAATGCTGCTGCTGGTGAACCTGTGGCTGGGGTTCCCGTACATGACGGTGCTGTGCAGCGGGCTGATTCAGTCCATCCCGGCCGACCTGTACGAAGCCAGCGCCGAGGCCGGCGCGGGGCCGTGGGTGAACTTCTCCCAGATCACGCTGCCGCTCATCCTGAAGCCGCTGACGCCGCTGCTGATTGCCAGCTTCGCGTTCAATTTCAACAACTTCGTGCTGATCAGCCTGCTCACTGGCGGCCGGCCGGACCAGCTCGACGCCGCCTTGCCCGCCGGCACCACCGACCTGCTGGTGACCTACACCTGGCGCATTGCCTTTCAAGACTCGGGCCAGCAGTTCGGCCTGGCTGCGGCGGTGTCCACGCTGATCTTCGTGCTGGTGGCCGGCATCACGCTGGTGCAAATGCGCCTGACCCGCCAGCAGGCCCAGGAAGGACGGCGCTGACATGGCCATCGTGCAACCCAAGTCGCAGCGCTGGCGCAAGGTGGCGGCGCATTTGTTTCTGCTGAGCCTGTGCGCGCTGGTGCTGCTGCCCTTTGTGGTGGTGCTGTCGGTGTCGCTGCGCCCGGGCAACTTCGCGGTGGGCTCGCTGTGGCCCGAGAACGTGAGCTGGGAGCATTGGCGCTTCGTGTTGGGCCTGCCCACCACGCTGCCTGATGGGCGGGTGCTGGAGCCCGACCTGCCGGTGCTGCGCTGGCTGTGGAATTCCATCGTCGTGGCCACCGCCACCGGCGTGCTCACGCTGGCGTTTTCCACCACCTGTGCCTATGCCTTGTCGCGGCTGCGCTTCCGGGGGCGGGGCGTGGTGCTGGGGGCGCTGATGTTGATGCAGATGTTCCCGGCCGTGCTGGCCTTGGTGGCCATCTACGCCATCTTCGACCGGCTGGGCGCGGCCTTTCCGGCGGTGGGCCTCAACACGCACGCCTCGCTCATCCTGGCGTACTCCGGAGGCATCGCCATGCATGTCTGGACGCTCAAGGGCTACTACGACACCTTGCCGCTGGAAATCGAAGAGGCCGCTCGCGTGGACGGCGCCACCGTGGCGCAAAGCTTCTGGCGCGTGCTGCTGCCGATGTCGCTGCCCATGCTGGCGGTGGTGTTCCTGCTGGCTTTCATTGGCGCCATCGTGGAGTACCCCGTGGCCTCGGTGCTGCTCACGCAGCAAGACCTGCTCACGCTGTCGGTCGGCGCCAAGCTGTTTGTGCATGAACACAACTTCCGCTGGGGCGACTTTGCCGCAGCGGCGTTGCTGTCGGGCGCGCCGATCACGGTCGTATTTCTGCTGGCCCAGCGCTGGCTCATCGCCGGCCTGGCGGCCGGTGGCGTCAAAGGATGAACCTTTCCATGTTGCCCATCACCCGTCGCGCCGTGCTCGGCGCCTCTGCTTCTCTTGCTCTGCCTGCCATGACTGTTGCTGCCCCCGCCCCCTCCGACCGCGCCGCCCTGGCCTGGACCCGCCAGGCCGTCATCTACCAAATCAATGTGCGCCAGTACTCCGCTGCCGGCACGCTGGCCGCCGTGCAGGCCGACCTGCCGCGCCTGAAGGCCCTGGGGGTGGATGTGCTGTGGGTCATGCCCTGGCAGCCCATCGGCCAGAAAGAGCGCAAGGGCACGCTGGGCAGCTACTACGCCATTCGCGACTACACCGCCATCAACCCCGAGTTCGGCACGCTGGCGGATGCCAAGGCCTTTGTGGCCCAGGCGCAGAAGCTGGGCTTCAAGGTGATCCTCGACTGGGTGGCCAACCACACCGCGTGGGACCACCCCTGGGCCACGGCCCACAAGGCGCGCTACAAGCTCAACGCGCAGGGCGAGGTGTTCCCGGTGACCTTCAACGAAGGCCAGCCCAGCGTGGAGTACTGGACCGACGTGATCGGGCTGGACTACCGCAACGAAGGCCTGCGCACCGCCATGATCGATGCGATGGCCTTCTGGGTGCGAGAGACCGGGCTGGACGGCTTCCGCTGCGACGTGGCCAGCCTCGTGCCCACCGACTTCTGGGTGCGTGCGCGCCGCGAGCTGGAGGCCATCAAGCCGCTATTCATGTTGGCGGAGTCCGATGCGGTGGACCTGCACACCAGCGGCGCGTTCGACATGACCTACTCCTGGGATCTGCCCGACCGCGTGTTCAAGAAAGTGGGGCAGGGGGAGCGCGGTGCGCCGCTGCTCAAAGCCTGGCTGGCCGACCAGGCCGACCCGGCCAAGAACCGCTACCCCGCGCAGGCCCTGCGCATGCGCTTCACCAGCAACCACGACTACAACTCCTGGCACGGCACCGATGCCGAGTTGTACGGCCCGGCCTACCCAGCCCTGGCGGTGTTGACCTTCACCTTGCCCGGCATGCCGCTGATCTACAACGGGCAGGAGTCGCGGCTGGACAAGCGCCTCGCGTTCTTCGAGAGAGACGCCATTGCCTGGAAGCAGTACGAGCTGACCGGCTTCTACCAGCGGCTCATTGCCTACAAGCACCAGCACCCGGCGCTGGCGGCCGGTGCGGCGGGCGGGGCCGTGACGCTGCTGGACGCGCCGGCGGACGTGGTGGCCTTCGAGCGCCGCGTGGCGGGCGACGTGGTGCGCGTGGCCGTCAACCTGTCGGCCACCGCGCGCACCTGGAACGGGCACGCACTGCCCGCCTGGGGCTGGGTGCTGGCGTGAGCGCGCCCGGCACCGACCGCTTTCGGCCGCGGTTTCACTTCACCGCGCGGCAGCACTGGATCAACGACCCCAACGGCCTGATCTACGACGCCGCCACGGGGCTCTACCACCTGTTCTTCCAGCACAACCCGTTCGCGGCGGTGTGGGGCCACATGAGCTGGGGGCACGCCACGAGCACGGACCTGCTGCACTGGACCGAACTGCCGGTGGCGATTCCGGAGACCGAGCGCGCGTCCATCTTCTCGGGCTCCGTCGTCATCGACCACCACAACACCAGCGGCTTCGGCCGCGACGGCGTGGCGCCCTGGGTGGCTTGCTACACCGGGTGCCTGCGCCGGCCCGAAGGCGGCCAAGCGCAGGAGCTGGCTTACAGCCTGGACCAAGGCCTGACCTGGACCGCTCACGATGCCAACCCCGTGCTGGACCTGGGCCTGCGGGACTTCCGCGACCCCAAGGTGTTCTGGCACGCACCCACTGGCCGCTGGTGCATGGCCGTGGTGTTGCCCCACGAGCACCGCGTGCTGTTCTACGCCAGCGCCGACCTCAAGTCCTGGGCCGAGGTGGGCCGCTTCGGCCCGGCCGGCTGCACACAGGCGATTTGGGAATGCCCGGATTTGATCGAGTTCCCGGCGCAGGGCCGCTGGCTGCTGAAGGTGGACACCTTCGAGGGCCACCCGGCGGGCAGCGGCGCGCAGTGCTGGGTGGGCACTTTCGACGGGTGCGCGTTCCAGCCCGAGGGCCCGGCCTTCTGGGCGGACCATGGCAGCGACTTCTACGCCGCCTTGTCGTTCGCGGGCTTGCCGCCTGGCCGTGCGCCGATCTGGCTGGCCTGGATGAACCAGCACGCCTATGCCAAACACACGCCCACCGGCGCCTGGTGCGGCGCCATGAGCGTGCCGCGCGAGCTGGGGTTGCAGCCCGGCCCGAACGGCTGGCAGCTGACGCAGCAACCCGTGGACACACGGGCTCTGCGTGGCCCAGCCCGCGAGTTGGTGGGGCCGGGCGTGTTGGCCGACGCGGGCAGCTGCACCGAATGGCTGTGGACCTTGGCGCCGGGCGAGGCGCACAGCTCCACGCTCAACCTCTGCTGCGGCGCCCAGGGTGAGCGCACCGAAATTGGCGTGGACCACCGGCGCGGCACGGTCTGGATCGACCGCAGCCGCAGCGGCGCGGTGGTGAGCGAGCCGCACTGGGCCGGGCGGCAGGAGGCGCCGTGGCCGGCGGCGAGCGGCCCGATCACGCTGCGCGTGCTGGTGGACCGGTGCACGGTAGAGGTGTTCTCGGGCGACGGCACCGTGGCGCTGAGCGCGGTGGTGTTCCCGGACGCCGCCAGCGTGGACGCCGCCGTGCTGGCCCGCGGTGGCGCCTGGGCGCATTCGCGCCTGCAGTGCTGGGCGTTGGACGTATGAAGCTGCTGATCACCGGACTGGGCGGCACGCTGGCACCCGCGCTGGCCGACGCTGCCCGAGCAGCCGGGCACGAGGTGCTGGGCTGGGACCGCCAGGCCGTGAACCCCGATGACGAAGCCGCCAGCGCCCGCTGGCTGGACGCCCAGGCGCCTGACGCCGTGGCGCACCTGGCCATGGGATCGGCCCGGTGGGCCGCTTGGTTGGCCGCGCGCAGCCCGCGCTTCCTGTTCACCAGCACCGCCATGGTGTTCGACCATGACCCCGACGGCCCGCACGACGTGGCTGCCGCACGCACCGCCCGAGACGACTACGGCCGCTACAAGATTGCGTGTGAAGACGCGGTGCAGGCCGCGCAGCCGCAAGCAGTGCTGGCGCGCATCGGCTGGCAGATCGACCTGTACCGCCGGGGCAACAACATGCGCTGCGCGCTGGACGCCCAGCAGGCCAACAGCGGTGGCGTGGACGCAAGCCGCGTCTGGACACCGGCCTGCTCGTTCATGGACGACACTGCCGCCGCTTTGCTGGCGCTGCTGGAGGCCCCGCAGCCCGGCGTGCACCACCTGGACAGCAATGCCGAGGAGGCCTGGACGTTCGACGCCGTGGCGCGTGGGCTGGCGCAGGCGGCGGGGTGCGAGTGGGCTGTGCGCGTGAATGACGACTACCGCCACGACCAACGGCTGGTGGGCGGGCCGACGCAGCTGCCGCCGCTCTCGCGCCGGCTGCCGGCATTGAAGCGGACGGATTGAACCGGCCGTTTGGAGGCGGCCGGACTGAAGCTCAGCGCGGCGCCACGGCCCGCAGTCGTTGGGTGCGCATCAGCGTGAACTCGCTGGGCTGCAGAAAGGCGTGCAGCGCCTCCCGCTGCGCCATGCCGTCCTTCTCGCCCAGTTCCAGCAACTCCTGCGTGTAGGCGCTTTCAAACAGCAGGTAGCTGGCCAGTGCCGCGCCCTGGCGCTGGCCGGCGCGCACGCCGGTGGAGCGCAGCAGCAACTGCACCGACTTGGGCAGCCGGTGGATGTGCCGGGCGGCCACGTCGTCCAGCCGCTGGCTGGGTGCGATCACGATGGACTCGATGGGCTGCAGCGGGTGGTTGGCCCGCTGGTCGGCGCTCAAGCCCTCCAGCGTGCGGTTCACGCGCTGCATGCGTTCGATGTCGGCAGACAGGGCGTCCAGGAAGATGCTGGACATGGCGTGCCCGGCCACCTGCGCCAGCGACGGGTAGCGGTGGTCATGCACGATCTCGTCCTGCGGCTGGTGCATGCGGCCAGCCCCGATGATCACCAGGCGCTTGGCGCCCAGGTGAATCGCGGGTGACAGGGGCGACGACTGGCGCATGGACCCGTCGCCATACCAGGCGCCGCGGCCTTCGTGGTGCAACCGGGTCGCCGGGAAGATGAAGGGAATGGCCGACGAGGCCATCAGGTGCTCGTGCACCAGCATGGTCTGCGCCGCGATGCGCTGGGTGCGCACCCAGGGCGGAATCGGCGTGCTGCTTTGGTAGAAGGTGACGTGCTGCCCCGTGGTGTAGCTGCTGGCGCTGATCGCCAGGGCATGCAGGTGCCGCCGCGCCAGCATGGTGGGCAGGCGGTGCATGGGCACCAGCCGGCGCATCAGCTCGGCCAGGGGCGAGTTGTCCAGCAGCGACTTCGGGCGCAGGCGCCGCATCGTCCAGCCCATGGACATCACGCCCATCCAGCGCAGGCCGTTGGTCAGCAGGCCGAGCGTGTCGCAGCGGTACACCTGGGAGGCATGGAAGTTGGCCCAGGCTTCGGCCAGGCGCTCCACGCCCGCGTCGAAGTCGTCGGCGTAGCAGGCCAGGCCGGCGCCGTTGATGGCCCCGGCCGAGGTGCCGGAGATCACCGCGAACGGGTTGCCGGTGTCGGGCGCTTCTTGCAGCAACTCGCGCCGGATGCGGGCAATCGCGCGCAGCACCCCCACCTGGTAGGCCGCACGCGCGCCGCCGCCACTGAGCACGAGGCCGGTCATGGGCAAGGCATACATGGCAGAACTCCTTGCGTCGGACGTTCAGAACAGCTCGATGCGCGGGCCGTTCACCACCGCCAGTTGCACGGCGGGCGGCTCGGGCAGGCCCACCTCTTCGCGCAGCGGTACGACGTTGCTCGCTTCGCCGCCGCCCATGGCCAGCACGTGGGCCACACGCTGGGCTTGCATCACGTAGTCTTGGGTCCAGAGCTGCAGCAGCTCTTCCAGCAGCACCGGCGGCGGCGGGGCCTGGCCGTCGATCAGCTGGTACAGCTGCGCGAAGTGGCTGGAGAGGCTGGCCAGGGCATGGTTGATCTGCTCCAGCAACTGGCGGTTGATGTCCTGGAACTGCATGTCGCCCAGCGTGTCGACGATGTCCGAGGTCACGTCGGCAATGCCGCGGTCCATCTCGGTGGACAGTTGCCCCAGGTAGGGCACCACCTCGGCCAGGGTCTGACTCATGGTGGTGATGTGCTTGGCAATCTCGTCCAGTTGGGCCGCCGAGTTGTCGCCCAGTTCGGCCTGCAGCTGGATGGCCTCGCGCTCGATGGCCTGGGCCGCCTGCTGGATGCCCTCGGTCACCTGCTTGGCCGCGTCTGCGGTTTGGGTGGAGAGGCGCCGCACCTCGCCGGCCACCACCTTGAAGCCCGAGCCTTCGTTGCCGGCGCGTGCCGCTTCAATGGCCGCGTTGATGGCCAGCATGTTGGTCTGCCGGGCAATGTCGCTGATCAACTCCGCCAGCGGGGCGAGGTGGCGCACCTGGTCGGCCGAGTTGCGCACGCGCTGCAAAAACTCCATGCGGGTGCGCTCGAAGGTTTGCTGGTGGGTGGCGAGGTCGGCCACCGCTGCCGCATGCTCGTGCGACTGCCGCAGCGATTGTTCCGACAGGCTCTCCGAATGGGCCACTGCATCCACCACGCGCTGGCGCAGGTCCACCGTACGGCCGTGCACGCGGGCCATGCGCTCGCCCATGGCGAGCACGGCGGTTTCAGAGGTCTGGATCGTGGCGTTCACCTGCTGGCCCAGCACGGCAAACGCCTGCTGCAGCGTCGAGATGTCTTGCGCCACCACGCTGCTGGCTTGTGGATGCTGCATGCGGGCGCCGGTGCTCTCGGGCTTGCGGGCACGGTCTTGCCAGCGCTTGGCCTGCCAGCCGGCATAGGCACCCCCGGCCGCCCAGGCCAGCGGCACGGTCAGGCTTTCACAGGTTGTGGCACCTTGCAGGGCATAGGCCACCAGGCCCACACCGGCGCACACGCCCAAACCGAGGCCAGCGTGCTGGCGGGTCCACTGCGCGGCCCGGTGCAGCCAGCCCGGTGAGGCGGATGCATCGGCCGGCGCGGTGTCCGGCGCGGCGACAGATTGATCGGGGTCCATGATGCGCTCTCCTCAAAGGCCAGGGATCACCTGGCGAATGACCTGCAGCAGCTCGTTGCCGCCCACGGGCTTGACCAGCCAGCCGGTGGCGCCTTGGCGCTTGGCTTCGTCGCGCTTGCCCTGCTGGCTCTCGGTGGTGAGGGCGAGGATGGGCGTGAAGCGCAGCAGCTTGCGCGCTTCCTGGATCAAGCCCAGCCCGTCCATCTTGGGCATGTTGATGTCGGTGATGATCAGCGCGGGCTTCAGGCCGGCCTTGAGCTTCTCCAGCGCCAGGCTGCCGTCGGTGGCGGTTTCCACGGTGAGGCCGCTGATGGTGAGCGAGTTGCGCAGGCTCATCAGCATGGTCGCGGAGTCGTCCACGATGAGGATGGTTTTGTTCATGCGGGGCTCCCGGTGGGTGTGGGGGGGGCGTCCAGGCTCAGCGCCTGGCAAAGCCAGCGGTCGGCCGGCGGCGCCTTGATGCGGGGTTGAAACGCCAGCAGGGTTTGCAACAGGGCCGCGTGCAGCGACTCACACTTGCCCAGGTGCACCTGCGGCTTGGATTGCTCGCGCAGCCAGGCCACCAGGCCCTCGGCGTCTTCAGCCCCGAGGTGGCCTTCCAGCGCGGCGTAGGTCTTGAGGTAGCGGATGGCCATCAGAGCAACTCCTTGGGGTTGAGGATCATCAGCACGCTGCCGTCGCCCATCAGGGCCGAGCCGGCGAAGCCGGTCATGCCGCCCAGCACGCCCTCCAGGGGGCGCAGGATGATGTCGGAGGTGCCGTCGAATTCGTCCACGATCAGGCCCACGGGCTCGCCGCCCCAGCGCAGCACCAGCACCGCGTGCTCGCGCTCGCTGTTCAGGGTTTGGGGCTCGTCCATGCCCAGCAGCTCGTTCAGGCTGCGCAGCGGCACGATTCGCCCGCGCAGCACCACCGTCTGGGCGGCCTTGAAGTGGTGGATTTCCTCCGCCGGCACCCGCACGGTCTCGACGATCAGGTCCATCGGCACGCCGAAGCGGCAGCCGGCGGAGCGGATCATCATCACGTGCGTCACGGCCATCGACAGCGGCAGCGTCAGCTGCAGCGTGGTGCCCTGGCCGCGCACGCTGGTCAGCTGCACCGTGCCGTTGACGCGCTCCACCGCGGAGCGCACCACGTCCATGCCCACGCCGCGGCCGGAGAGGTCGGAGATGCTGTCGGCTGTGGAGAAGCCGGGCAGGAACACCAGTTGCACGGCCTCGGCCTCGGTCAGGGCGTCGGCACGGTCGGCTGGAATCAGGCCCCGCTCCACCGCCTTGGCACGCACCCGGGTGGTGTCCACGCCGGCGCCGTCGTCGGCGATGTCCAGCACCACGCGGTCACCGTCCTGTCGGGCGCTGACCCGCAGGGTGCCATGCGCCGGCTTGCCGGCAGCCAGGCGCACATCCGGGGTCTCGATGCCGTGATCCAGGCTGTTGCGCAGGATGTGGATCAGCGGGTCGGCCAGGCTCTCGATGACGTTCTTGTCGGCTTCGGTGTCCTCACCCTCGATGACGAGTTGCACTTCCTTGCCCAGGCGCTTGGAGATGTCGCGCACCAGGCGGCCGAAGCGCTGGAACACCGTGCCCACCGGCAGCATGCGCACCTGCATGATGGCGTGCTGCATGTCCTCGGCAATGCGGTTGATGACGGCGTACTGGTTCTTGATCTCGCGGGCCAGCTCGCGCTGGCGGAAGTGGGTTTCGGCGCGCTGGGCGAGGTAGGGCAGGGCGTTCTTGGCCACCACCATTTCGCCGATGAGGTCCATCAGCCGGTCGATCTTGTCCTGGGCCACCTTCAGCACCTTGTGGGCGCCGCGTTCGGTGGTCGGGTCCTCGCTGGCGGCCACCGGTGCAGCACCGCTGCGGGCTGCGGGTGCGGTCGGGTCGGCCTGCACGGGGCCCAGCGGGTGGTGCTGGCGAGCCCAGGCGGCCAGGGCCGAGGGGCTGGCGTCGGTGGGCGGCAGGCTGGCTGCGGCATCGGCCAGGGCAGCGGCGTCGGCCTGCGGCAGTTCGCTGCGCACCGCCAGCAGGTGGCTCAGCACCTGGTGCCCGGCGGCCGTGGTGCCACCGGTTGGCGCGGGGCGCTGCAGCAGCGAAATCTGGTCGTTCCACAGCTGCGTCAGGCGTTGGGCCAGCAGGGCCTGGTGCTCTGCGCTGAGTTGCTGCGCCGCGGGGGCTTCCGGCGTGAGCGTGACGATCTCGCACTGCTCGGGCACGTAGCGGTAGTGCTCCTGCAGGTAGGCCTCGGGGGCGCTGCTGAGTATCAGGAAACCCAGCAGGCTGCGGTAGCAGTCGAACTCGGGCAGGGGCCCCCAGTCGGCGGGTTGCAGCACTTCCAGGGCCACCAGACCGGGCGTGTGTTGCACCAGCGCCCAGGGGTCTTCGCCCTTGAAGAAGCACTCCGGCTCGGGCTGGTAGCGCAGCACGCAGTAGCCGGGCTTTTGGAGCGCCTTCCAGGCGTCCGGCAGGCTCTGCGCCCAGGCCGGCAGCGGAGCAGCCGGTGCGGCGGCCTGGGCAGCCGGCTGGCTGGTGGGCTGCGCGGGCTGGGAGGGCAGTGCCGGTTCCGGCCGCGGCGCAGCCGCGGCCACCGGCCCGCCGTTCAAGAAGGCACGCAAGGCGTTGGCCAGTGTTTGCGACGGGCCCATGGCGCTTTCGGGCAACTGGCCGTGGGTGGCGATGGCGTCGATCAACTCGGCGCTGTGGTCCATGGCGGCCAGCAGTGCGTCAGCCATGGCGGTGCCGTACACCAGGCGACCCGAGCGCACCTGGTCGAGCAGGTCTTCGCCGGCATGCACCACGTGCTCCAGCGCGCCGAACTCGAACAGCCCGCAATTGCCCTTGAGCGTGTGCACCGAGCGGAACAAATCGTTCAGCAGCGCCGGGTCGTCGGGCCGGCGTTCGATCTCCAGCAGCCGCTGTCCAATCGTTTCCAAACATTCGCGAGCTTCGAGCACGAACTGCTCGAGCATTTCCGTGCTCGTGTTCATCGTGCACCTCCGTTCACAGGGTGGGCCGCGGCAGCCTGGGCCGCGGCCTGCGCGTCGCCCAGCAGCAGCGCGGCGGTGAGCACCAGCTCGGCCGGCCGGGCGGGTTTGACCAGGTAGCAGTTGGCGCCGGCTTCCTGGGCGGTGGAGGCGTCCTGAAGCTGCGCTTCGGTGGAGACCATCATCACCGGCGCTTGCTGCGAGGCGGGCAGCCGGCGCAGTTCACGCACGAAGCCGTAGCCGTCGAGCTTGGGCATGTTGACGTCGACCACGTACAGGTCGAACGGGCGCTCCCCCCCGCCGGCAGCCACCACTTTTTCAACCGCTTCCAGCCCGTTGATCGCCTCGTCGGTCTGCCAGCCGGCGTCACCCAGCAGCTTGCGGTGGTACATGCGGATGGTGGCGGCGTCGTCGACCACCAGGATGCGAGCGGCTGTCATGGCGCCTCTCCTGTCAGGGGTTTCTGATAGACCATGGCGTCGGCGAAGCGCCGCACGCGGTAGAGCGCACTGATGCGGCTCATGGATTCCGAGTGGCCGAGGCAGATGAAGCCGCCGGGGCTGAGCGCGTCGTACAAGGCTTCGGCCGCAGCGCGCCGGGACACGTCGTCGAAATAGATCAACAAGTTGCGGCAGAACACCAGGTCGATGTCGCGAAACCGCTGGGTGTCGGCCGGGTCGCTGAGGTTCACCCGGGTGAACTCCACCGCGGCAACCAGGTCCCGCGAGATGGCCCATTCGTTATCGCCTCGGCGGGTGAAGTACTTGTCCAGCCAGTGCTTGGGCAGGTTGGCCACCGAGCGGGCGCTGTACACGCCGCGCTGTGCGGCTTGCAGCACCTGTGTGTCGATGTCGGACGACAGGATCTCCACGTCATGCAGGTGGATGCCGGGCCAGCGCTCCAGCAGCTGCATCGCAATCGAGTACGGCTCTTCACCGGTGGACGACGGGATGGACCAGATGCGCAGCGGCTCGCCCGGGCGCTTGCGGGTGGCCAACTCGTCCATGAGACTGTTGGTCATGCAGTCGAACTGGTAGGCCTCCCGCAGGAAGTAGGTCTCGTTCACGGTCATGGAATTGACCAGGTGCTGCAGTTCCAGCCCCTCGGCCTCGAAACGCAGGCCGATGAAGTACTCCCGGAAGTTGGCGGCGCCTGTGGCCTCCATGCGGTCAACCAGGCGCTTGTCGACGAAGTAGCGCTTGTTCTCGTCGAAGTGGATGCCGGTCTTGCGATAGAAGAACTCCCGGAACTTCAGGAAGTCCGCATCGGTGACCACACGCTCGACGCGCGCGGGTGGGGTGCGCAGGGCGGAGGTCATGACGTTTCGATCCGGCTGATGGCCACATCGGCCGCGAATTGAATGAAGGCGTCGCTGCCGAACCGTTCGCGCACACTGACCAGTGCGGGCAGGTCAGCGGTGCTGCCCACTTCGGCCAGCACCTCCAGACTGGCCGCCACCACGTTGACGTGCGCTTCATGACGCAGCACCTGCTGCAGCCACCGGGGCACGTTGGCGTGGCGCAGCTCGCCCAGCAGGTTCACGGCAAAGATGCGCACATCAGCGTCCGGGTCCAGCAGCAGGCGGTCCATGCACGGGGCGACCACCTGCGGCATGGCGGCCAGCGCTTCGATGGCACCGTTGCGCAAGCCCGCGTCCTCGGTGCGCAGCAGGGGCAGCAGCGCTTGCACTGCCTCGTCGCTGGACAGTTGGCCCAGGCTGTTGAACAAGGCCTCACGCACGCTCGCATCGGTCTCCACCGCCAGGGCCCGGCCCAAGGCCAAGGCGGCCTGTGGGAAGGCTGCGAGGTCACGTGCGGCCAGACGGCGGTGGCGGGGGTCGGGGTCGGCCAGTTGCTGCTGCAGGCCCGGCAGGTCGCGGGCGTGGGCGCGGGGCTGCACAGCGTGCAGGGGGGCAGTGGGTGTTTTTCGCAGGGCCATGATGGGTTCCTTCACTGCGGTGCAATCCAGTCGCGCAGCTGCTCGCCGATGCGACCGGAGTGCAGAATGCGGTTGGCGCCCTGACGGTTGATGAGTTCCTGCGGCATGCCGAACACCACGGCGCTTTCGGCCGATTCGGCGATCGTGCGGCCGCCTTGCTGGTGCAGCCGCGTCATGCTGGCTGCGCCGTCAAACCCCATGCCGGTCAGCAGCACGCCCACCAGCTGTTCCGCTGGCATCTGGCGCAAGGCGCTGTCCACCAGGACGTCCACGCAGGGGTGCCAGGGCTGGCCCGGGGCTTCGGCCACGGGCTGGGCCACCAGGCGTCCCAGGCGCTCGGAGACGACCATGTCGAACCCACCCTGGGCGATGATGACTTGACCCGCCTGCAGCGGCATGGGGCCGTTGCACTCGCGCACTTCCAGCGCGCAGATCGAGTCCATGCGCTGAGCGAAGGTGGCGGTGAACTGCGCCGGCATGTGCTGGCACACCAGCACCGGCCAGGGAAAGTCGGCCGGCAGGGTGGGCAGGATGTCTTCCAGCGTGCGCGGGCCGCCGGTGGAAACGCCGATCAACACCAGCCCCTCGGGGCGGCCCAGGTCGCGCAGGGGCCGGGCCAGGCGGGCTTGGCGCTCGGCGAGGTCGTGCGCTTGGGTGCGGCCCTGGGGCTGCGCGTTCGTGTGGCCGCTGGGTGCCTGGCGGGTGCGCAGCGGGGCGCGGGTGCGCGCTGCGGGCTCCGGCTTGGCCAGGCGGGCCCGCGCGCCGCGCACCCGTGCCGTGCTGGCGGTGCGCACCTTCTGAACGAGGTCGTCGGCCACCTCGTGCAGGTTCAGCGAGATGGTGCCGCCGGGCTTGGCGATGTAGTCCACCGCTCCCAGGGCCAGGGCTTCCAGCGTGGGCATGGCCGACGCGGTGGTGAGCGACGAGACCATGATCACCGGGGTCGGCCGCTGCGCCATCAGCAACGACAGCGCGGTGAGGCCGTCCATCTCGGGCATGTTGACGTCCAGCGTCACCACGTCCGGCTGGAAGGCTTGCGCCAGCTCGATGCCTTCGCGTCCGCTGCGGGCGGATTCCACTTCAAAACCCGCCTCGCTCAGCACCTGACGCAGCACCTTGCGCATCAGGGCGGAATCGTCAACGACCAGGACCTTGTTGCCCATGATGACCTCCGCCCATTCATGCGGCCTGGCGCTGCAGGTCCGGCAGCGTGTCGGCGGCCGCGGCGGCAGCGGCTTCTTCCAGGGCTGCCTCGTTCTGCCATTGCAGCAGCTGGGGCGGGTCGATGAGCATGATGAGGCGCTGCTGGTCGTCCAGCCGGGCCACCTCGCGGATCATGCGGCCTTGCGCTTCGGAGAGCGACGGCGCAGGGGCCAGGCACTGCCGTGGCACCCGCAGCACTTCGGCCACGGAATCGACGATGAAGCCTGTGCGTTGCTCGCCCAACGTGAACACCATGATGCGCTGGCGATCGTTGCGCGCCAGGGCTTCCAGTCCCAGCCGCGTGCGCTGGTCGATGACCGGCAACACGGCGCCGCGCAGGTTGATCACGCCTTCGACGAAGGCCGGCGTGCGAGGCACTTTGGTCAGTTGCTCCGGCACGCGCACGATCTCCTGCACGCACATGATGGGCACGCCGAACTCTTCGGCGCCGAGGCGGAAGATCACCAGCTGCAGGTCCTCCTGCATCGGCGTGTCGCGGACGGTGTCCTGCATGGATGACTCCTGGATGGGATCGTGGGTGGGGTCCATCGAGCGGGTGAGGTCGGCAGCTTCGCGCACCGAGTCCAGCCCGATCAGCCGGGCCGACGACAGCACCGACACCAGCCGGCGGCCTTCGTCCAGGCGGCAAATCGCGCTGAACTCGGCCAGCTGGCCGTCACGGCTGAGCAGTTCGGGCACGGCGTCGGTCAGCGTGCGGGGCACGCTGAGGACTTCCTTCACCGCGTCGGTCACCAGGCCCACCGGGCTGCAGCCATTGAGGCTGACCACCACGATGCGCTGGTGAGCGTGCTGGGCCGGGCTGCCCAGGCGGAAGAGGCTGCGCAGGTCGACCAGCGGCAGCAGGCGCTGGCGCAGGGTGATGACGCCGCGCACGTGGTCCGGCGCCTGCGGCAGCGCGGTGACGGACTCGGGCAACTGCACGATCTCCTGCACGTCTTCAATCGGCAGCGCGTATTCCTGGCCGGCCACGGTGAAGCTCACCATGCGCAGGTCTTGGCTCAACGGGTCGGTGTCCGCGCCCTCGGCGCTGGCGAGCGGGTCGCGCGCGCTGCCGTCGGACTTCGCGTTGCGGGCTTCGCGCATCACGCTGCGGAACGCGCGCTGCACCAGCAACTCGAAGTCCAGCACCATCAGCAGCTCGTCGCGGCCTTCGGCACCGGGGCGGCGGATCAATCCGGTCAAACAGTCGGTTTGCACCACCGACTGGATGCCCGCAGCCGGCTGCAATTCGTCCGCTTCGACGTGGAGCACGCTGAGCACCGTGTCCACGAGGAAGCCCAGCGCCTGTCCACCACAGTGGATGACGAGGGCGCGAGCAGCGTCGTTCTGGGCCAGGTCGGGCAGGCCGACCAGGCGGCGCAGGCTCATCAGCGGCAGCACGCGGCCGCGCAAGTTGGCCAGACCGAGCAGCGCGTTGGGCGCCAGCGGCAGCCGGGCCACGTCCGGCAGGCGGATGATTTCTTGCACGGGGCCCATGGGCACGGCGAACTTTTCGCCCGCCAGCTCGAAGCTGACGAACTGACCGTCTGCCGGTGCTTGTGGCCCGCCCGGTGGGGCGAGGGGGTCCTGGGTGTCCATGGGGCCTCCCGAGGGGGTCAGTTGCTTTGCAGTTCGTCGGCGAGCGAGGAGATTTCCTCGATCGCAGCGCTCAGCTCGTCCGCACCCTGGCTTTGCTGCTTGGCCGCAGCGGCCGCTTGTTCGGCAGCCTTTTCAGCCTGCGCGGCTGCGGCGGAGATCTGGTCGATGCCGGTGCGCACCTGGGTCAGGGCGGCGGAAATCTCCACTGCGGCCTGAGCGGTGGAGGCATTGCCCGACTCCACCGCCAGCACGTCGCGCTCCATGCTGGTGAGGTTTTGCGTCACGCTGCGGGCCTTCTCCACCTCGGCCTGGCCCGCGGTCATGATCTCGGAGAGGTCACGGCCAACCAGGGCGATCTGGTCCTGGATGCTCTTGACCAGGTCTTTGATGCGGTCCGCGTTCTCGGCGGAGTCGTGCGCCAGGTTGCGGATGTCGGTGGCCACCACCACGAAGCCTTTGCCGTACTCGCCGGCGCGAGCGGCTTCGATGCTGCCGTTGACGGCCAGCATGTTGGTCTGCACCGAGACCTGCGTGATGGCGTCCACGATCTTGTCGATCTTGCGGCTCACCAGTTCCAGCTCCTTGATCTGCTGCATGCTGGTGCGTGTCGAGTTCACGCCGTCGCTGATGCTGGCCACCAGGGCATTGATGTGGCGGGTGTTCTCGCCCATCAGGCTGCGGATGGCCGTGGCGCGGTCGCGGGCTTCCACGGCGCGCTGCTCGGCAATTTGCGCCGACTTGGAGATTTGCGAGATCGCCGCGGCCGACTCGGTGGTGGCGCTGGCCTGGGTTTGTGCACCTTTGCGAATCTGGTCCAGCGCCACCATGATTTGCGTGGCGGCGCGGGTGATTTCCTGCACCGTGCTGGACAGCTCTTCGGCGGCCGACGCCACCTCTTCGGCGCTCTTGGAGATGTCGGTCGAGTTCTTCAACTCGTCGGCGATCTCGGAGAGGTTCGCTGCGGTCTGCTCGCACTCGGCGAGCGCTGCGGATTGCTCCTCCACCGTCTTCGCGGATTCCTCGCAGGCCGAGCTTTGCTCGGTCGAGGCCGCAGCGATCTGTTCCGTGCCACGCAGGGCCTGCTGGGCGGCTGCGCTGCTTTGCGCGGCGGCCGTGGCAATCGTGGTGGCCCCTTGCACGATCTCGGCTGCATCGTCGCGGATGCGCTCGAGTTGTTCCGTGATGATGCGGCTCTTCTCCACCTCGGCCTTGATGCTCTCGGCTGAGGTGTTGATGCCCGACGCGATGCTGGTGACCTCGGTCTGGATCTGACCGACCAGCTCCTGGATTTGCTTGGCGCTCTTTTCGCTGGTTTCGGCCAGCGTGCGCACTTCGTCAGCCACCACGGCGAAGCCCTTGCCGTGCTGCCCGGCGCGTGCGGCCTCGATGGCGGCGTTGAGCGCGAGCAGGTTGGTCTGGTCCGCGATGCGGGCCACGGCCTTGACGATGTCGCCAATGTTGGCGGCCTGACGCTCCAGCTCACCCACCATCTCCACCGAGGCGGCTTGCCGTTCGGCGGCGACGCCCACAGCCTGGATGGTGGCGCTGATTTCCGTGTTGATTTCGCCCGCGAGGTCGCGCATGCCCTCGGCCTTGGCCTGCGAGTCGCGGCAGGCTTCCAACTGGCGGGTGAGGGCGCCGTTGACCTGCGTGATCGCCGCCAGCGACTCTTGCGCCGCACCGGCGGCTTCTTCCGCGCCGCTGGCGATTTGGTCGGTGGCGCGCTTGAGTTCTTCGGCGGCCGAGGCGGCTTCGTTGATACCGCTGGACAGTTCGGTGCTGGCGCTGGCAATGCGCTCGGCGGCCTGTTGCTGCTTGGCCAGCGTGCGGGCGCGGCGTCGGTACACCTCGGCGTCGCGGTTCATGTTGCGACTCGGGCCTTTGGCCACCACGGGCGGTGGGCTCGAGTGTTGAAGGGCATCCTTGTTTTTCATCACCAGCGACATCGCCACTCTCCTTGCTTCAGGGTTGTCGAGCTGGCCGCTGCTGGCACTGGGTGAACATCACGGCGGCCGGGTAAGTGATCGAATTGGGCGCCTTATTTGATAAAAAAGCTAGTAAAACGTGGGTGAGGGCCCAAGGCAATCGTTTGGGATGTGAAATATGCTGCACTCGGGCTGGCTCTTTGCCCGATTTGCGCGTGGGGTCTTGCGGTTTTTTCGCTTCAGGCGCGCCGCCGACGCCCTCCTGAGCCACCCAGCCCTGTTGGGCGGGCCCCTCAACTGCGCGGGGGCTCGATCCAGAACGCCCGCTGGTTCAGCGGCGTCTGGAATGACAGGGTCGGGTTGTTCAGCGTGAGCACCGTGGTGCCTGGTGGCAAGTGCTCGCGCCAGATCGGGCCGTAGTAGGCGTCGTGCAACTGCTGAAAGCTGCCGTCACGGGCCGCAGCCCCAAGGCCGGTGGACAGGGCCTCGGCCAAATCCGGTCGCGTTGGGGCCACAAAGAAATAGGTGGCCGCCGGGTAATGCAGGGCCAACCGGGGCACGACGGCCAGCTGCTCGCGGCCGGGCACGGCCAGTTCGGCGTCGATTTCCAGCACCGAGCGGGGAAAGTAGTCGAACCGGCCGCTGCCCAGCATGCGAAACAGCGCCTCGTAATGGCTGCCCGTGGCCACCGGCAGCCCGTTGGCGCGCAGGATGGTGGTGTCGGGCCAATCGTGCCCTTGCCCGGCGCGGTGCTGTCGCAGGGCCGCCAGCGAGCGAACCGGCTCCCACAGGGCCAAGTCGCTGCGGCGCACCAGCAGCACCCGCCAGCCCAGCAATCCGCGATCGATGGGCACGCGAACCGGCAGCAGGCCGCAACTCTCGCGGAACCGGTCGGTCATGGTCCACATGATGTCGTTGGGTGCCGTGCCCTGGGCCACTTCAGCGAGGCTGCGGGTTTGCGACATCTCGGTGGGCACATCCACCAGCTCCGCGGTGCGGCCGGCGTGCTGCAGGGCCAACTGGATCAGCTGGCGCACATAGGGCAGCTGGGGGTCGGGCCGGCTGCCATGCACCGGCACGTGAACCCGCATGCTCGGGCCCGGTGGGCGGGGCGCTGCAGCGCCTGGGGTGGGTGCGGCGCAGCACGCAGACAAGCCTGCCAGCACCGTTCGCCGGGACAGGCGGTACGGTGGGCAGGCGAGGCAGTGCGCATGCGGTGGGCAGGCCATCTCCAGGCCATGATGCCACCCTCATGCAGCGTTAGGAATCTGCGGGGCGTGAGTTCTTCCCCTTGCCTTGATCGGGGTCAAGGGGTGCGATTCAAAGGCGCCGGCGGCGCTTGAATTCCTTTAAATCCAGCCCGCCCAGTGCGCGCCGTGCGCTTGAAACCCCGCGCGAATGGCCACCGCCTGCGCGGCGGGTAGGGGGCCTTGGGCGATGGCGCGCAGGTTGCGCTGCAGGTTGTGCGGCTGGGCCGTGCCCACGATGGCGCTGGCGGCGCCGGTGTGGAATGCGGCAAAGCGCAAGGCGATGTCGGCCCAGTCGACCGCACCGGGCGAAGCCGGCGACACCGGCAGGGTGTCGTTCAGCGCCATGGCCTGCCAGCGGTCCCAGTAGGCGCCTTCGGCGGGGTCGTTTGGGCGCTGGGCGTGGCGCCACACCGCGCCGGCCAGCGGCCGCTTGGCGATCACGCCCATGCCGGCGTGGTCGGCCCGCGCCGCGCGGGCGGCGAGGTGGGCCTGGTCGCACACGCTCACCGAGGTTTGCAGGCTGCCGAAGGCGCCGCTGGCGATGGCGAAGTCCACCTCGTCGTTGTCGCCCGAGTAGGCGGCCACGCGCAGCTTGCCGGCACGCTGGCAGTCTTGCAGCGCGCGGGTGACGTCGCCTTGCTGCAGCACCGGCAGCGGGCAGGAGTGCAGGTGCACCAGGTCCAGCCAGTCGGTCTTCATCAGGCGCAGCGCGCGTTCCACGCCGTGCACGATGCACTCGTAGGTCCAGTCCGGCACGCCTTCCACGCCATAGCCCACCTTGGTGGACAGCACGAACTCCTGGCGCCGGTGCGCCAGGTGGCGGCCGATGCGTTCTTCGCTCAGGCCGTAGCCCCGCGCGGTGTCGATGAGGGTGATGCCGGCGTCCAGCACCTGATTCAGCAGCGCGGCGGCTTCCGCCTCGGTGGTGCGCTCGTCGTGGATGTGCATGGCGCCAAAGCCAAGCGCGGAGACGCTCAGGCCGGTGCGGCCCAGGGAGTTCTGGATCATGAAAGGCAGTCAGGGCGTGACGAGAACCCGCCCGAACAGCGGCGGCACGGTCAGTTGGATCTGGTGGTTTTGCACCGACACCGGCGCGCCACCCAGCGCGTCGTTCAGCGTGCCCGAAGCCATGGGCACGTTGACGGTGACCGTGCGCGGGCTGGTGCTGTTGTTGGTGGCCGTGAGTGCCCAGGTGGCACCGTGCTGGCGGGCCAGCACCACCACGTTGGCGTCCACGTGCAGCGGCGCGGCCAGCGTGCCATGGCGCAGCACGGGCAGGGCGTGGCGCAGTTGCGTCAGGCGCTTGAAGTCGGCCAGCAGGGCCTCGTCGGGCTGGCCGCCTTCGTCGGCCCAGGGGTAGGGGGCGCGGTTGAACGGGTCTTCCCCGCCGCCCAGGCCCACTTCGTCACCGTAGTAAATGGTGGGCGAGCCGGGGTAGGTCATCTGGAAGAACACGGCCAGGCGCAGGCGTTGCTTGGCCTGGGCCAGGTCGGTGTCTTCGCCGAAGTGGTGCAGGGCGCGGGGCTGGTCGTGCGTGGAGAGCAGGTTCATCAGGGCCGAGAAGGCCTGCGGCGGATAGGCCTCGCGCATCAGCTCCAGGTTGGCGGCCATCAGCGTGCCGGGCTTGCCGGCGGCGTAGTCCAGCACCGCGTTGCGGAAGATGTAGTTCATGGTGCTGTCGAACATGTCTCCCAGGAAGTACTTGGAGCTGTCGAACCAGGTCTCGGCCACCGTCAAGGCGTCGGGCTTCTTAGCCTTCACGGCCTGCCGCCATTCGCGCCAGAAGTCGTCGGGCACCCAGGGGGCCACGTCCATGCGCCAGCCGGCGGCGCCGCGGTCCAGCCAGAGGTTGGTGACGGAGTCTTTGTCGCGGTAGGCGTAGGCGCGGAAGGCGGGGCTGTTCTTGTCGATCTCCGGCAGGTCGGTCACGCCCACCCAGCCCTGGAACTGCTTGTTGGGGTCTTTCTCGTCGGGCTTGAACTTGAACCAGCTGGCGTAGGGCGAGTCGGGGTTGATCTTGCCGTTGTCGAACGCGCCGCCCGCCGGGAAATTGCCGAAGCGGTTGAAGTAGGGCGAGTCAGCGCCCACGTGGTTCAGCGACGTATCCGGGATCACGCGGATGCCACGCTTGGCGGCCTCGGCGCACAGGCGCACGAAGTCGTCGTTGGTGCCGAAGGCAGGGTCGATCTGCTTGTAGTCGGCCGTGTCGTACTTGTGGTTGCTGGGTGCGCGGAACACCGGCGTCATGTAGATGGCGTTGGCGCCCAGGCTCCGGATGTAGTCCAGCTTTTCGATGATGCCGGCCAGGTCGCCGCCGAAGAAGTCGTTGTTGTAGAGGGCGTCCGAGCCGTCGCCCGTGCCGGGCTTGAACGGCTTTTCGTTCCAGCGGGCGTGGCGTTCCACATCACCGCTTTGGTAGCGGTCTTGCGGGCGGCCGCCGCCGGGGCGCGGGTCGTTGGCCTTGTCGCCGTTGCGAAAGCGCTCCGGGAACACGTAGTAGTAGACGATGTCTTTCGCCCAAGCGGGCACCTGGAAGTCCGCCGCGTAGATGGTTTGGCGGTAGCGGCGGATGCGCTGGGTGGAGGCTGGCAGCCGCTCGACCACCGCTGCGCCCATGGAGCCCTTCTCGCGCGTCCAGTACACGGTGTCGGTGTTGTTCTGCAGCGCGTAGCGCGTGCCGTCATACATCTCCAGCTCGAACCAGTAGCCGTAGACACCCACCTCGGAGAAACGGTAGCGGGCCGAGAAGCCCACGCCCAGGCCGCGCGGCTGGGGCGTCATGGCGATGCGGGCCAGTGGCTGGTACTGGAGTTGCTCCTGGTTGCCGCTCATCTGGCGGCGTTCGATCACGAGGGTGGCCTGTTTCAAGCCCGGCGCGTCATTGCCCATGCTGAAGCGCACTTCGGTGCCGGCGGGCTGGGCGCCGAACGGGGCTTTGAACTCTTCCACCCGCGAACTGAAATGGGCGGTGAGCGCCGCGCGGTCGGTGATGGGTTGCGGCGGCGTGGGCTTGAAGGTCTTGGGGCCCACGGCCAGCGTGGCCTGGCCCTCGGGCGTGAAGCTCAGGCGCAGGGTGTGGGCGCCGCTGAACTGGCGTTGCAGGTTGCCGTTGGCGCCGCGCGCGGGTTGGCCGTTGCTGCCGCCGCCGAAGGTCAGCGCCGGCGTCCAGTCTTCATCGGCGATCTTGAATTCCTGCGGGCCTTTGGCCGTGAGGTTCAGGTAATAGGCGTCGCAGCGGTACTCGAACGCCTGTTCGTCTTGCGCGGCCCAGTTGTTCAGGCCGCCGCGCAGGTAGAGCACGGCATCCCCCAGCGGGGCGGGCTTGCAGGGGGCGGCCTGGGCGTCAGGGAGGCACATGAGCACGGTGGCGCAAAGCGCGAGGAGCTTGTTCATGGAGGTGGGTGGGGTGAGCGTTCAGGGTGCCGCGTGAGGCGCCCAGGAGCGAAAGACGGGGGAGCAAAGACGGGTCAGCGCACGCGCTTGTAGCGGTCGTAGCCGCCCAGGTCGCGCCGGCGGGGTTCCAGCACCAGCACGCCGTGGGCCGGCAGCTCCACGGTGATGAAGCCAGCGCTGAGCGTGAGGGGTTCGGTCGGCGTGAGGCCCAGCAGGTCGTGCAGGGGGGTGTCGTCCATCAAGGCCCAGTTGGCCACCATCACGCGGTCGCGCACGGGCTGGTTGCTGGGGTTGGCCAGGATGATGCGGGTGTCCAGCGCGCGGTCGGTGTGGCGCTCGAAGGCCAGCAGCTTGGCCGACTCAATACGCCGAAAGTCGCCCACGCGCAGCGCCCGGTGGCCCTTGTGCAGCGCCACCAAGTGCCGCACCCAGGTCATTTCGGGGTGGGTGTCGCTGACCCGCTCCCAGCGCATGGGGCCGCGGTTGGCCGGGTCGGCGCCGCCTTCCATGCCCACTTCCACGCCGTAGTAGAGGTTGGGCGCGCCGGGCAGCGTGAACTGCAGCGCCTGCACGAGCCGGCGCCGCGCTGCGTCGGGCCACTGCGTGGCGATGCGGGGGATGTCGTGGTTGTCGATCACCACCCAGGACTTGAGCATCGGCTCGATGCCGGCGTCAGCCACCATGCGCTCGATCATGCGGCCTGCGGTGGGGCCGTCGATTTCGCCGCCCGCCGCGCCGTTGATGACCTGGCGCAGCGTGAAGTTCATGACCGCGTCGAGCGACTTCAGCCAGTCGCCGGGGTAGTTCACGATCTCACCCACCACCAGCGAGCCGGGTTTTTCGCGATGGGCGGCGCGGGTCAGGTCGGCCAGATAGGTGCGGCCCAGCTCAAAGGCCGTGTCCAGCCGCCAACCGTCGGCGCCGTCGCGCAGGTAGCTGCGCACGACCGAGTCGGGCGCCTCATACAGATAGCGGCGCACCGCCGGCGTTTCGAGGTTCAGCTCCGGCAGGTTCTGAAAACCCGTCCACACCCGGGCGCCGCCGGTGTACTGGGGGCCGATGGCGAACCAATCGCGCCAGGGGCTTTTCGGGTCGCGCAGGGCTGACTGAAACGCTGGCGCGTTGCGGCCCATGTGGTTGAACACGCCGTCGAGCACCACCTTCAGGCCGCGGCGGTGCGCCTCGGCGGCCAGGCGCTTGAAGTCGTCTCGCGTGCCGTACTCGGGCGAGATGGCCTGGAAGTCCAGCGCGTCGTACTTGTGGTTGGTGTAGGCGCGGTGGATGGGGTTGATGTAGAGCACATCGGCGCCCAGCTGCTGCACGTGGCCCAGCCGCGTGGTGGCGCTGGGCAGGTCGCCGCCCCAGAAATCCAGCTCATGGGCAGCCAGCCGCTCGGCTTCCAGGTAGGGGCCGGTGGTGGGGTCCTCCGACCAGTCGCGCAAGCGCTTGGGCGCGGGGTACAGCGCGCGCTTGGCGTCCAGCTGGGCTGCGGGCACGAAGCGGTCCACGATGATCTGGTAGACCACCGCGCCGTTGCGCCAGTCCCGCTCGCGGGCCTCGTACGGGCCGGCGTGCGCCAGCGTGGCGATGAGTGCCAGCCCCGCCAGGAGCTGGCGCTTCATCCCTTGACCCCGCCGGCCGTCAGGCCCGAGACGATCCAGCGTTGGGCCAGCAGGAACACGGCCGTGATGGGCAGGCCGGACAGCACGGCGGCGGCCGCGAAGTCGCCCCACAGGAAGCGCTGGTCATGCAGGAAGTATTTCGAGCCCACGGCCAGCGTGAGGTTGGACTCCTCTCGCAGCAGGATGCTGGCGACCGGGTATTCGATGATGCAGCCGATGAAGGCCAGCACGAACACCACCATCAGGATGGGCACGGCCATGGGCAGCAACACGCGCGAGAAGGCCTGCCAGTGCGTGGCGCCGTCCACCTTGGCGTTTTCTTCGATCTCCACCGGAATGGTCTCGAAGTAGCCCTTGATGGTCCACACATGGGTGGCAATGCCGCCGAGGTAGGCCAGCACCAGGCCAGCGTGCGTCTCCACGCCGAGCGCCGGCACGTAGGTGCCGATGGTCTCGAAGATGGCGAAGATGGCGACGAGTGCCAGCACGGGCGGGAACATCTGCAGCAGCAACATGCCGTTGAGCACCGGCTTGCTGAACGAGAACTTCAGCCGTGCGAAGGCATAGGCCGCCGTGGTGGAGATGGCCACGATCAGAAAGGCCGAGGCGGTGGCGATCTTGATGCTGTTCCACAGCCAGGTCAGCACCGGGAAGGGCGGTTGCACCAGGCTGCCGTCGGCCGCCTGGTACGGAATGCCCAGCGCCAGCTTCCAGTGTTCCAGGCTGATTTCAGTGGGGATCAGGCTGCCGGTGGCGAAGTTGCCGGGCCGCAGCGAGATGGACACCACCGCCAGCAGCGGGAACAGGGTGATGGCAATGAACGCCCACATCACGGCGTGGGCCGTGAAGGTGCGCCAGCGGGCTTGTTTGCCGAGGACGATGGCCATGTCGGGTTCCTTACTTCTGCGCCTTGGCAGACAGTCGCAGGTTGATCAGCGACAGCGCCGCGACCAGGAAGAAGATCAGCGTCGAGATCGCCGCGGCCAGCCCGAAGTCCGAGCCGGAGTCGCGGAAGGCGATGCGGTAGGTGTAGCTGACGAGGATGTCGGTCTGGCCCGCCGGCAGCTTGGTGGACAGGAAGTCCGGCCGGCCATCAGTCAGCAGCGCAATCAACACGAAGTTGTTGAAGTTGAACGCGAACGCGCTCACCAGCAACGGGGCCAGCGGCTTGATGATCAGCGGCGCGGTGATCTTGAAGAAGTTGGTGGCGGGTGACGCACCGGCCAGCGCCGAGGCCTCGTACAGGTCCGCCGGAATCGCTTTCAGCAGGCCCGAGCACAGGATCATGATGTACGGGTAGCCCAGCCACACGTTCACGATCAGCAGCATGGTCTTGGCCAGGAAGGGGTCGGCAAACCAGGCGGGCTTCACGCCGAAGAGGGCGTCCAGGATGGCGTTGATCTCGCCGAAGTTCTGGTTGAACAGACCCTTGAACACCAGGATGGAGATGAAGCCTGGCACCGCGTACGGCAGGAACAGCAGCGTGCGGTAGGTGGTGCGGAACTTCAGCCCCTCCCAGTTCAGCATCACCGCAAACAGCATGCCGATGGCGGTGGCGCAGGCCACGGTGAGGGCCGAGAACACCACCGTCCAGGTGAAGATGGACAGGAAGGGGCCACGGAACTCGGCATCGAACAGCATGCGGGCGTAGTTGCCCACGCCGATGAAGGCCTTGAAGCCGGGCTGCAGCGTCTCGCCGGTGGACGACTGGAAGAAGCCGGTGTCACGGTTGGGGTCGAACACCACGCCGTCGGCGGCACGGGTCAGGCTGCCGTTGGGGTTGGCCGTCCATTGCGGCTTCACGGGCCCGAACTCGCGCAGGCCCAGGTAGTGCAGCTCGGTTTTGTCCGGCCGCACCAGCACCAGGCGGGCCAGCGCGTCGCGGTGCTTGATGAGCTCGGGCAAGGGCAGGGCGGCCTGCAGCGGGGCGGTCAGCGGCAGGTGCTCGGCATCGGCGGGCGAGAGGTCCACCCGCACCGGCTGCCTGGCGCTGCGCAGCGCCAGCGGTGGGCTTACCCAGCGGGGCGCGGCGCCGCCTTCGGGTTGCAGCACCAGGCGGAACTCGGCGCCGTCTGCATGCAGGCTGTAGCCCAGCACCTGGTCTTCCACTGCGTCGTGCTGCTCCAGCAGGTACTCGCGCACGCGGGTCTCGCTGAGCAGGTGGGTGCTGGAGTAGTTGGTGAAGCCGATCTGCGCCGTGAACACCAGCGGGAAGGCGATGAACACCAGCATGCCGGCCACGCCGGGGAACAGGTAGCGCCAGGCGAAGCCGCCTCGGCTGAGGTAGACGTAAAAGCCTGCCGTGAACAACACCAGCAAGCCCGCCGCCCACGCGGCCTGGCCGGTGGAATACACGACGAACACGAAGTACAGCGCGCCCAGCATCAGCATGACCGCCGCCGGCCAGTACGCCAGCCGGCCCAGCCGTTCGGTGAGCGAGGGGGGCAGGGTGGAGTAGCTGCCCTGGCCCAGGGTGGAAGAAGTGGCTGTCATTGCAGTGCCTCGCCTGTCGAGGACTGCGGGCGGCTGCCCGCGGGGGCGCCACAGCGCTTGGGGCGGGCCGGCGCTTGTGCGGCTTCAAGCATGCGCTTCGCGTTCTTGTTCATTTGTTCAGCAGCATCCGTGCGGCGGCGCCATCGAGCGCGTCCTTGGGGCTTTGCAGGCCGTTGGTGATGGCCTCCAACGCGGCGTCCATGGCCGTCCAGAACCGGCCCACTTCGGGGATGTTCGGGATGGGGGCGCCGTTGCGGGCGTTGGTCATGCTGGCCGCGATCAGCGGGTTCACCGACAGCTCGGCGTAGAACGCCTTGTTGGCCGGCACGCCGATGGGCACGTCGGCGTCCAGCACCTTCAGGGCTTCGGGGCGCATCAGGTGGTTCTCGATGAACTCCTTGGCCAGGTCCTTGTTCTTGCTGGGCGCGGAAATCATGCAACCCAGCACGCCCACAAAGCTCTTGCTGGGCTTGCCGGCCACCACGGCCGGAATCGGCGCCACGCCGAAGTCGATCTTGGCCTTGCGCGCGTTGTCCCACGCCCAGGGGCCGGAAATCATCATCGCGATCTCACCGCGGGCGAAGGCCGATTCCATCTCGGCGTAGTTCGCGCCCTTGGGCATGTGGCCGTTGCGGATCAGGGTGTCCAGCGTCTGCGCGGCACGCAGCGCGCCCGGGGTGTTCACGCCCACCTGGCGGGCGTCGAAATCACCCTGAGCATCGCGCCCGAAGATCACGCCGCCCGCGCCAGCCAGCATCGGCCAGGTGAAGAAGCTCTTGTTGTAGTGCCACAGCACGGCGTGCTTGCCTTGGGCCTGCAGTTGCTTGTCCAGCACCATCACCTCGTCCCAGGTTTGGGGCGGGGTCTTCACGAGGGCCTTGTTGTAGATGAGGCCGGTGGTTTCGATGGCGATGGGGTAACCCCAGATGCGACCGCGGTAGCTCAGCGCGGCCCAGGCCTGGTCTTCCACCTCGGCCTTGAGCTTGCTGGACGGGCGCAGCGGCGTGAGCAAGCCGGCCTTGGCCCACTCGCCCACGCGGTCGTGCGGCCAGCAGAAGATGTCCGGCCCCTTGCCGGCGCCGGCGGCCTGCTGGAACTTGTCGGTGGGGTCCACGGGGTGTTCCACCACCACCTTCACGCCGGAGGCCTTCTCGAAGGCGTTGCCCACCTTCTGCAGGCCGTTGTAGGCCTTGTCGCCGTTGATCCAGACGAGCAGCTTCGGGCTCTCGGCCGATGCCGAACCCGCAGCCAGTGCAGCTGCGGCAAGCAGGAACTTCAGCTTCATGCCGCGAGCTCCGGCGCGGCGAGGCGGCGCAGGGCGCGGCCGTTGCTGTCGAACACGTACAGGGCTTCTTCCGGCAGGTGCAGGTCCAGCGCCTGGCCGCTGCGCAGGCGGTCCACGCCGTTGCGGCCTTCAAACTGGCAGGTAAGGGGCTCTTCCAGGCCGGGGTAGGGGCAGTACGCAAACGTGATGCCGCCCAGCGACTCCACGAAGGCTACCGTGCTTTGCAGCAGGTTGTTCGGGCCGCCTTGGCGGATGTGCTCGGGGCGCACGCCCACGGTGACCTTGGCGCCGGGCTGGGTGCCGCTGGCATCCACGCGGGCGCGCAGGGTCACCGGGTTGCCCTGCAGCTTGACGTCCACATGCCCGTCGCCCACGGCGGTCACCTCGCCCTGAATGAAGTTCATCTTGGGGCTGCCAATGAAGCCGGCCACAAACAGGTTGCACGGGTGCTCGTACAGCTCCAGCGGCGAGCCCACCTGTTCCACCTTGCCGGCCGACAGCACCACGATGCGGTCGGCCAGGGTCATGGCCTCCACCTGATCGTGCGTCACGTAGATCATGGTGGTCTTGAGGTCTTCGTGCAGCTTGGCGAACTCGTAGCGCATGCGCACGCGCAGGGCGGCGTCCAGGTTGGACAGCGGCTCGTCGAACAGGAACACCTCGGGCTTGCGCACGATGGCGCGGCCGATGGCCACGCGCTGGCGCTGGCCGCCGGAGAGGTCTTTGGGCTTGCGGTCCAGCAGGTGCTCGATGTGCAGGATCTTGGCCGCGTTGCGCACGGCGGTCTCGATCTCGGCCTTGGGCACCTTGGCCAGCTTCAAACCGAAGGCCATGTTGTCGAACAGATTCATATGCGGGTACAGCGCATAGGACTGGAACACCATGGCGATGCCGCGCTCACTGGGCGGCACATCGTTCACCACACGCCCGCCGATGGTCAGCTCACCGCCGGTGATCTCCTCCAGCCCGGCGATGGAACGCAGCAGCGTGCTCTTGCCGCAGCCCGAGGGGCCGACGAACACCATGAACTCGCCATCGCGAATCTCCAGGTCAATGCCATGAAGGATGCGGATGTCGCCATAGGCCTTCTCCACGCCGGTCAGTCGAACGTCTGCCACTTCTAACCTTTCTATCGCGAGCCGCGCAGCCGGTGCCGGCGCCTCGCTTGTCTCGTCAAAATGGGGTCCAAATTTTCAGTCTTTGGCCGTCTTTGTAGACAATATACATTTCAAGGCCGCCAACAACAACCAGAACTACCCGGCTGAACTCGAGTGAAACCGTTGTAGATCAATGATTTGCGATCTTGCGCGGGTTTTCCCGATGTAGTCAAACTACACAAGCGGGCGTGACTGACCGATACTTCGGCCAACGCTGCCCGTCGAGCAGCATTCTTGCCCTCGTCGCTGGGGGCTGGCACTGATGAACACCCCAACCTCTTCCAGCCCCGCGCTGCCCGTTCAACGCAAGCAAAAGCCCAAGGCGTCCACCGCGATGAAGAAGCCGACTGCACTGACCGCTGAAGACAAGGCCCTGCGGGCCGCTTTCGAGACCGCCTATGAGCGCGAACTGGCGCAAAGCAGCCATGGCGCCACGCCGCAGGCCGCCTTGCACGCGGCCGCGCTGGCGTGCCGTGAATCGCTGGCCCGCCGCTGGGCGGCCACGCAAGCGCAGGACGCGAAGCGGGGCGACAAGGCGCCGGTGCGCCGGGTGCATTACCTGTCGATGGAATTCCTGATGGGCCGCGCGCTGTCCAACGCGCTGGCGGCCCTGAAGCTGACCGACCCGCTGGAGGCCAAGCTGGCCGAGCAGGGCCTGGCGCTGGGCGATGTGCTGGAGCGCGAGCCCGACGCCGCGCTGGGCAACGGCGGCTTGGGCCGTCTGGCCGCGTGCTTCCTGGACAGCTTTGCCGAACTGGAACTGCCGTCCTTTGGCTACGGCCTGCGCTACCGCTACGGCACCTTCGCCCAGGTCATCAGCCAAGGCCGCCAGATGGAGCAGCCGGACGACTGGACGCGCAACTCGCCCGCGTGGGAGTTGCCGCGCCACGACGTGCGCTTCAACGTGGGTTTCGGTGGGCGCGTGGAGGTCGATGCTTCCGGCGTTCGCCGCTGGCTGCCGGCCGACACCATCGAAGCCCAAGCCTTCGACTTCATCGTGCCGGCGCACCACAGCGACCGCGTGTCCACCCTGCGCCAATGGCAGGCCACGGCCGCGCCCATTGCGTTCAAGCCCTTTTGCGAAGGTGACTACGCTCGCGCCGCCCGCCACCAGGTGCTGGCCGATGCACTGAACTGGGTGCTGTACCCCGACGATTCCACCGAAGCTGGCCGCGAGCTGCGCCTGAAGCAGGAGGCCTTCCTCGTCAGCGCCTCGCTGCAGGACCTGATCGAGCGCCACCTGCGCGAGTTCGGCAGCCTGCACAACCTGGGCAAGACCAACGCCATCCACCTGAACGACACGCACCCGGCGCTGGCGCCGGCCGAGTTGATGCGCCTGCTGCTGGACGAGCATGGCCTGGGCTGGGATGAGGCCTGGAAGATCACGCGTCAGGCGGTGGCCTACACCAACCACACGCTGATGCCCGAGGCGCTGGAAACCTGGCCGGTGCGCATGTTCGAGCAGCTGCTGCCGCGCCACCTGGAAATCATTTACGAGATCAACCACCGCTTCCTGGAGGAGTTGCAGGCGCGCTTCCCGGGCGACCATGCCCTGGCGGCCCGCGTGTCGCTGATCGACGAAGGCAGCCACGGTGGCGAGCGCCGCGTGCGCATGGCGTCTCTCGCGCTGGTGGCCTCGCACCGCGTCAACGGTGTGGCAGCCCTGCATTCGGAGCTGATGGTGCAAACCATCTTTGCCGACTACGCCCGCATCTGGCCGGACCGTTTCCACAACGTGACCAACGGCGTCACGCCGCGCCGCTGGCTGCAGCAAGCCAACCCGCAGCTGTCGGCCCTGCTGGACAGCCGCATCGGCGAAGGCTGGCGCAAGGACCTGGCCGAGCTGGGTGAACTGAAGGCGCTGGCCGCCAACGCCGAGCTGGGCGAAGAGTTCCTGGCCGTGAAGCGCGCCAACAAGGAGCGCCTGGCAGCGGTGATCCGTCGCGAGCTGGGCATCACGGTCAACGTGGACAGCCTGTTCGACATCCAGATCAAGCGCATCCACGAGTACAAGCGCCAGCTGCTGAACCTGCTGCACGTCATCAGCCGCTATCAGGCGATTCGCGACAACCCCGACGCGAACTGGGTGCCGCGCACGGTCATCATTGCCGGCAAGGCGGCCTCGGCCTACCAGATGGCCAAGAGCATCGTGCGCCTGGCGCACGACGTGGCCCGCGTCATCAACAGCGACCCGCGCGTGGGCGACAAGCTCAAGCTCGTGTTCCTCCCCAACTACAGCGTCACGCTGGCCGAAAGCATCATCCCGGCGGCTGACCTGTCGGAGCAGATCTCCACCGCCGGCACCGAGGCCTCGGGCACGGGCAACATGAAGTTCGGCATGAACGGCGCGGTCACGATCGGCACCTGGGACGGCGCCAACATCGAGATGGCCGAAGCCATGGGCGTCGAGAACATGTTCGTGTTCGGCCTGCGCGCCGATGCGGTCGCCAAGATCAAGTCGCTGGGCTACGACCCGCGCCTGTATGTGGAAGAGAATCGCCAACTCAAGCGCGTCATTGACGCCATCTCTGCCGGCGTCTTCAGCAACGGAGACACCGAGCGGTACCGCAGCCTCGTCGACAGCCTCCTGCACCGCGACGTGTACCTGCTGATGGCCGATTTCGCCGACTACGTCGCCACCCAGGCCAAGGTTGACGCCCTGTTTGCCAACCGCACCGCCTGGGCGGAACGCGCCTTGCGCAACATTGCTGGCATGGGCCCGTTCTCGTCTGATCGCACGATCGCCGAGTATGTGGAGCGTGTCTGGTCCGTGAAGAGTTTGAACTGACGATGCTGAACGACGCCGACCTCGACGCCCTGATGGCAGGCCGCCACGCCGACCCGTTTTCACGGCTCGGCCTGCATGCGGACGACGCGGGTCGGCTGTGGGTGCGGGCGTTGTTGCCCGGTGCCGGCAGCGTGGCGCTGGTGGATGCTGCCAGCGGCAAGCAATTGGTGACGCTGGATCAGCGCCGGCCGGGCTTTTTCGAGGCCCAGGTGCCGCGCCGCAAGCACCGGTTCGACTACCGGCTGGCCGTGTCGTGGCTGGGCGGCGGGGAGGGCGTGTACGCCGACCCCTACGCCTTCTACCCGCAGCTGGATGAAGCCGACCTGAAGTCGTTTGCCGATGGCACCAACGGCCGGCCCTGGTTGATTCTGGGCGCGCACTGCGTGACGCACGGCGACGTCAGCGGTGTGCGGTTTGCCACCTGGGCGCCGAACGCCCGGCGCGTGAGCGTGGTGGGCAACTTCAACAACTGGGACGGCCGGCGCCACCCCATGCGCCTGCGCCACCAATCGGGCGTGTGGGAAATCTTCGTGCCGCACGCGGCCGAGGGTGACCTCTACAAATTCGAGATCGTGAGCCGCGGCGGCGTGCTGCTGCCGCTCAAAGCCGACCCCTACGCCCGGCGCGCCCAGTTGCGCCCGGACACGGCCAGCATCGTGGCGCCGCTGCCCGAGCCCACGCCGCTGCCGCGCCAGCGCGAGCGGGCCAACCGGCGCGATTCGGCCATCAGCGTCTATGAGGTGCATGCCGCGTCGTGGCGCCGGGGCGTGTCAGGCGAGTTTCCGACCTGGGACGAACTGGCTGCACACCTGCCGGCCTATGTGGCCGACCTGGGCTTCACCCACGTGCAGCTCATGCCCATCAGCGAGTACCCGTTCGACGGCTCCTGGGGCTACCAGACGCTGGGCATGTACGCGCCGAGCGCCCGCTTCGGCCCGCCGGAAGGCTTCGCCCGCTTTGTGAAGGCGGTGCACGACCAGGGCCTGGGCTTGCTGCTGGACTGGGTGCCCGCGCACTTCCCGGTGGACGCCCACGGCTTGGCGGAGTTCGACGGCACGCGGCTGTACGAATACGCCGACCCCAAGGAAGGCTTCCACCGCGACTGGAACACGCTGATCTACAACTTCGCCCGCACCGAGGTGTGCGAATTCCTGATCGGCAGCGCCACCTACTGGATTGAGCGTTGGGGCGTGGACGGCCTGCGCGTGGACGCGGTGGCCAGCATGCTCTACCGCGACTATTCGCGGCCCGATGGCGAGTGGATTCCCAACATCCGCGGCGGCCGCGAGAACCTCGAAGCCATCTCGCTGCTGCGCGAGATGAACGAGCACGTGGGCGAGATCGCGGGTGCCGTCACCGTGGCCGAGGAAAGCACGAGCTTTCCGGGCGTGTCGTCGCCCACGTACGCGGGCGGCCTCGGGTTTCACTACAAGTGGAACATGGGCTGGATGAACGACACCTTGCGCTACATGGCCGAGGACCCGATCAACCGCCGCTGGCATCACGACAAGATGACCTTCGGCCTGATCTACGCGTTCAGCGAGAACTTCATGCTGCCCATCTCGCACGACGAGGTGGTGCACGGCAAGGGCTCGATGCTTTCCAAGATGCCGGGCGACGACTGGCAAAAGTTCGCCAACCTGCGCGCCTACTACGGCTTCATGTGGGGGCACCCCGGCAAGAAGCTGCTGTTCATGGGCCAGGAGTTCGCGCAGCGCCAGGAATGGAACCACGCCGAGAGTCTGCCCTGGGGCTTGCTGGAAGACGACCGGCACGCCGGCGTGCAGCGCTTGGTGCGCGACCTGAACAAGCTCTACCGCGAACATTCCGCGCTGCACCGGCTGGACTGCGAGAGCGGCGGCTTCGAGTGGATCAGCGCCCACGACGCCGAGCATTCCATCTACGCCTGGGTGCGCCGCGACGGCACGGGCCGCATGGTGATCGTGGTGTGCAACATGACGCCGGTGCCGCGCGAGGGCTACTCGCTGGGCGTGCCGGACGGCGTGACTGCGTGGAAGGAAGCGCTCAACACCGACTCCGCCTACTACGGCGGCAGCAACATTGGCAACGGCGTGGCCGCGGCCGGCCTGCCGGTGCAGGCGCAACCGGCGCACGGACGGCGCCTGTCCATCACCATCAACCTGCCGCCGCTGGCGACCTTGTTCTTCGTCCCGATCTGACCGGGCCACTTGCAGCAGTACCGCATGGCGCACCTGTCTGACCTCCAACCCGGCTGGCACGAGCCGCTGGGTTCCCTCGCCCGCGATGGCGGCGTGAACTTCGCGGTGTTCAGCGAGAACGCCACGCGCATGGAACTCTGCGTGTTCGACGCCGAAGGCCAGCGTGAACTGCGCCGCTACGCGCTGCACGGCCCGGACGACGGCGTGTGGCACGGTTTCCTGCCCGACGTGGGCCCGGGCCTGGTGTACGGCCTGCGCGCGCACGGCCCGTATGCGCCGGAGCAGGGGCACCGCTTCAACCCGCACAAGCTGCTGCTGGACCCACAGGCCCGCGAGATCGTGGGCCACTTCGGCTGGCGCGCTGAGCATCACGGCTACGAGTTGGGGCACCCGGACGGCCCGCGCTCCTTCGACCGCCGCGACAACGCCACCCAGGCCCTCAAGGCGCGTGTGGCGCCGCCCAGCGCGCCGACGCCGCTGCGCCGCCCGCGCCGCGCCGCAGCGGAGGTGGTGCTGTACGAGCTGCATGTGAAGGGCTTCTCGCAGCTGAACCCCGCCTTGCCCGAAGCGCTGCGAGGCACCTACGCCGGCTTGGCACATCCAGCGTCCATCGCGCACTTCAAGCGGCTGGGCGTGACGACCTTGTCGCTGCTGCCGGTGCAGTACTGCGTGGACGAGCCGCACCTGGCGGAGCGGGGCCTGCGCAACTACTGGGGTTACAACACCCTGGGCTTCTTCTGCCCCGACCCGCGCTGGGCGCAGGCCGCGCACCGGCACGACCCCACGGCCGTGACGGCCGAGTTCCGCGCCATGGTGCAAGCCCTGCACGACGCTGGCCTCGAGGTGGTGCTGGACGTCGTCTACAACCACACGCCGGAAGGCAACGAGTTCGGCCCGACGCTGTCGTGGCGGGGGCTGGACAACAAGACCTACTACCGGCTGGTGGGCGGCGACTGGAGCCGCTACGAGAACCTGACCGGCTGTGGCAACACGCTGCACGCCTCGCACCCGCGCGTCACGCAGTTCGTGCTCGATTCCCTGCGGTACTGGGTGGCCGAGATGGGCGTGGACGGCTTCCGCTTTGACCTGGCACCCGTGCTGGGGCGCAGCTCGCACGGTTTCGACCCCAACGCCGCCTTCTTCACCGCCCTGCGGCAAGACCCGGTGCTGGCCGGCGTGCACTTGATTGCCGAGCCCTGGGACGCCGCCTACGACGGCTACCAGGTGGGCCGCTTTCCCGGGCGTTTTCTGGAGTGGAACGACAAGTTCCGCGACGCGGCGCGCGGCTACTGGCTGCACGGCCAGCCGAGTGCCGGCCCCGGCGTAGGCCGCGGGGAATTTGCGCGCCGCTTCATGGCGTCCAGCGATGTGTTTCACCACGGCCAGCGCCAGCCCACGGCGTCCATCAACTTCATTGCGGTGCACGACGGCTTCACGCTGGCCGACCTGACCAGCTACGCCGCCAAGCACAACCACGCCAACGGCGAAGACAACCGCGACGGCCGCGACGGTGAGTGGTGCGCCAACTTTGGCGTGGAAGGCCTGACCGACGACGCCGGCATCGTGGCCACGCGCGACCGCGCCCGCCGTGCGCTGCTGGCCACCTTGCTGCTCGCACAAGGCACACCGATGCTGTGTGCGGGCGACGAGATCGCCAACAGCCAGGGCGGCAACAACAACGCCTACTGCCAGGACAACGCCACCACCTGGCTCGATTGGGCGCAGGCCGACCCGCACCTGCCGGCGCTGGTGTCTGAGCTGCTGGCCCTGCGGGCGCGCGAGCCGCTGCTGCGCCATCCGCGCTGGTTTGCTTCGGGGCCCGAAGACGCCGGTGTCACCTGGTTCGCGCCCAGCGGCCACGAGATGACACCGAACGACTGGCACGACGCGGGCCAGCGCGCCTTCGGCGCCCAGCTGCGCGACGCCGGTGCCAGCGCCCCGCGCTTGATGATCGTGTTCAACCCCGACCCGGCGCCCTTGCCCTTCCTGCTGTGCAACGGCCCCTGGCAGTTGCTGCTGGACAGCAGCGGCGAGTCGGCCGCGCCCCTCGTTCTTCCTGGCCAGCCGCTCAGCGTGCCTGGCCGCTCCCTGCTCGTTCTGAGACACGCCTGACCATGGATCTCAACCAACGCTCCTCCGGTGTGCTGCTGCACATCACCTCGCTGCCCGGCCCGCACGGCATGGGCGACTTTGGCCCCGACGCCTATCGTTTTGTCGACTGGCTGCAGGCCGCCGGCCAGCGCATCTGGCAACTGCTGCCCACCACGCCCATCGGCCCCGGCGACAGCCCCTACCAGGGCGTTTCCGCCTTCGCGGGCAGCCAATGGATGGTGGCGCTGGAGCCGCTGATCGCCAAAGGCTGGCTGGCCCAGCCCGAGGTGCCGCATTTCAATGCGGAGCAGGTGAACTACGGCGAAGTCACGCCCTGGCGCGAGCAGCAGCTGCGGGCTGCCGCTGCCGGCTTCTTCGCCAAAGCCACGCCGGCGGACCAAAAGGCTTACGCCGCTTGGTGCGAGTCGCAAAAGAGCTGGCTGGACGACTACGCGCTCTTCATGGCGATCCGCTCCCCGCTGAACGGCCAGCCCTGGTGGACCTGGGCCGACGGCCTCAAGCGGCGCGAAGCCCGAGCCATGGCGCAGGCGCGCAAGGATTACGCCGCTGAAATCAGCTTCTGGCAGTTCGTGCAGTGGCAGTTCGACGTGCAGATCGGCGCGCTCAAGGCCTACGCGAACGAACGCGGCGTGCACCTCATGGGCGACCTGCCCATCTTCGTGGCCCACGACAGCGCCGACTGCTGGTCGCGCCCGGACCTGTACTCGCTGGACGAGAACTTCCAGACCACCGTCGTGGCCGGCGTGCCGCCCGACGACCTGGGGCCGCTGGGCCAGCGTTGGGGCAACCCGCTGTACCGCTGGGACAAGATGGCCGACGAGAACTACGCCTGGTGGACGGCGCGCGTGCAACGTGCGCTCAGCCAGGCCGATGTGTTCCGCATCGACCACTTCCGGGGCTTTGCCGGCTATTACGAAATTCCGGGCGACAGCCCCGATGCCAAGCGCGGCGAGTGGAAGGTGGGCCCCGGCATGGCGTTGTTCGACGCCATCAAGAAAGCACTCGGCCCGCTGCCCATCGTGGCGGAAGACCTGGGCTTCATCACCGACGACGTGCACGCCCTGCGTGACGGCTGCGGCTTCCCCGGCATGAAGATCCTGCAGTTCGGCTTCGGCGCCGAAGGCGACCACGAGTTCCTGCCGCACATGTGGCCCAAGGCGGCCGTGGCCTACACCGGCACGCACGACAACGACACCGTGCGCGGCTGGTGGGATGCCGCCAAGCCCCGCGAGCGGGCATACGCGGGCTCCTACCTGGCCTGCGGCGAGCACGACGTGCACTGGGCCATGATCCGCGCCTGTGCCAACTCGGTGGCCAACATGGCCGTCTATCCGCTGCAAGACGTGCTGGGCTTGGGCAGCGCGCACCGCATGAACGTGCCGGGCGTGCTGGGCGGCAACTGGGGCTGGCGTTTCCGCTGGGACTGGCTGGGCGCCGAACCCACCCGCGTGCTGGGCTTGATCACGGCCGCCTCGGGTCGCGGACCGTTCGACCTGCTCCGCCTGCCGGCCTGACGTGGGCGCCGATCCTCAAAGTTGAGGATCGGCCTGTCCCCTGCAGGCAGTTCAACAGCGATCCAAGGGGGTGGCGGCGCAACCCGCCCTCGCTAATATCAAGAGTGATTCCGGCGGCAGTTCGCCGGGCGCTTGATTGAAGGATCTTGGATGAAGTTGAAAGCAATTGCATTCGCAGGCGCGCTGCTGATGGCCGCCGGCGCGCAGGCGAGCATGCTCGCCAGCGTCACCGTGAACGCCGGGGCGTACACGCTGCAATACAACCCGAATCCGACATTCGGCTCTTTCGTCACCACGTTTTCGTCGGGCAACTCGGTCGGCTTTGAATGGGCGGTGCCCGCTGCGGTCAACCTGTCCAGCTTGGGCGGAGCGTCTGCCTCGGCCAATTTTTCGTTGCCCAGCTTCACGATCACGGCCAACGCCGGCTATGCCCTCAGCGGCCTGAATGCCGGCTTGGGCAACATCGTTTACTTCGCATTCGGGTCGGGTGCAAATGCGTCGATCACCGCGGCGGGCCAGTACTCGGTGAACGGTGGTGCAACTACTGCAACGCCTTGGAGCGCCATGTCCAAGACGGTCGTGACGCCGGCTGGCTCGTCGAACCCGGAGTTTGGTTACTTCGCAGACGGCGGCCCGTTGGTGGCCGGCGGATTCAACACGTTCAGCCTGAGTTCTGCTTCGATCACGCTGAACACGTCGGGTGGGACTTTCGTGTCCATCGGCGCGCAGCCGCAAAACAAGCTCAGCTTCACGTTCACCGCCGCGCCGGTGCCGGAGCCCGAGACCTATGCATTGATGCTGGCTGGCTTGGCCATGGTGGGCTTCCTGGCCCGCCGCCGTCAGGTCCTCTGATCGGCGCGTCGCGCACGCAAAAGGGCTCCCTCGGGAGCCCTTTTTCATTGCGGTCTGGCGGTCGGCTCAGCGGCTGATTTCCAGAATCAGCGGGCTGCGCGCGGGCACCGTGAAGCTTGTGCCGACCGTGAAGGCTGGGGTGTCGGCCAGCACATCCTTGGCGCGGTCGGTGGGCGTCAGGCGTTCGGGGAAGCGCGCCACGGGCAAGCTCACCGGTTTGCCGGTCTTGTTCAGCGCCACCAGCACGGTGCGGTCGGCATCGTGGCGGAAGAACACGTAGCAGCCGTCCACCGGTGCGTACTGCATCAGCGCGCCGTCGTGGATGACGCTGGCGCTCTTGCGCCAGTTGAACAGTCGGCGTGTCCAGGCCTGCATGTCGCGCTGCACCGGCGTCAGCCCCGCGCCGGTGAAGGCGTTGACGCTGTCGCCGGCCCAGCCACCGGGCATGTCGGCGCGCACCTTGCCGTCGTCGCGCTCCAGCGGGCTTTCCATGGCGAGTTCGGTGCCATAGAACAGCTGCGGGATGCGGCGGGTGGTGGCGAGGTAGGCGAGGGCGATCTTCGTCAGGCCCACGTCCTTGCCCAGCAGCGAGAACAGGCGCGGCGTGTCGTGGTTGCCGTCGAACAGCACCAGGTTGGCCGGATCCGGGTACATGAAGTCGTGCGCCAGGCCCTCGTAGAGCTTGGTGAGGCCGGTGTGCGGGCCGTCGGCTTCGGTCAGCGCCGCCAACAGGTTGGTCTGCATGGGGAAGTCCATGAGGCTGGGTGCGTGGGACACATAGCCGTCGTGGTTCTTCTTGCCGCGCTGCCAGTACGACACCACGGCCGGGTGCGGGCTCCATTCCTCGCCCACGATGTTCAGGCGCGGGTACTCCTGCATCACGCGGGCCGACCAGCGGCTCAGGAACTCGCGGTCGGAGTAGGAGTAGGTGTCAGTCCGCAGGCCCGACAGGCCGGCTGTCTCGATCCACCAGAGCGTCATCTGCGTGAGGTAGGTGGCCAGCTCCGGGCGGCGCTGGTTCAGGTCGGGCATGGCGGGCACGAACCAGCCGTCGGTGAAACGCTTGCGGTCGCTGGGCGCGGCGTAAGGGTCCTGCAGCGTCATGCGCGCGTGGTGGGTTTCGGTGTAGGCCGGCCACTGGTTCACCCAGTCGGGTGCGGGCAGGTCGGCCATCCACCAGTGGCCGCTGCCGATGTGGTTCAGCACGATGTCCTGGATCACGCCCACGCCCAGCGCGCGGGCCTCGGCGGTGTAGGCCAGGAAGTCGTCGTTGCTGCCGAAGCGCGGGTCGACCTTGTAGAAGTCGGTCGCGGCGTAGCCGTGGTAGCTGTACTGCTCGCTGTTGTTCTCGACCAGCGGCGTGGGCCACACTTGCGTGAAGCCCAGGCCGGCGATGTAGGGCAGGTGCTGGCGCATGCCCGACAGGTTGCCGCCGTGGCGGCCGCCCGGGTCGGCGCGGCGCTCGCCTTCCTTCATGCCGTTGGCGCCTGCCGGCGGCGTCGGCCCCTTGGCGAAGCGGTCAGGCACCACCAGATAGATCGCGTCCTTCGGGCCGAAGCCGACCCGGTCGGCCGAGCCCGGGGCCCGCGCGCGCAGCGGGTAGCGCAGCACGGTGCCGCCCACGTCCAGCTGCAGTTCGCCCGGCGCGGCGCTGGCGCTGATGTCGAGGTCCACGAACAGGTAGTTGGGGCTGTCGGCCCGGTGGCTGCCTTTGAGGCGCACGCCGGGGTAGGGCTTGAGCGTGGGCGTGGCGGTGGCAATGCCGGCGCCATGCAGCATCAGTTGCAGGGAAGGGTCACGCATGCCCGCCCACCAATGGGGCGGCTCCACGTGCTGCAGGCCAGCGGCCCAGGTGTTCAAGCTCATCAGCAAAGCGGTGGTGAGGGTGACGGCGGTTTTCACGGTGCCTCCAGGGCAAACACGCGCACGGACAAAGGCGGCAGCATCGCACGCCCTTGGGTGCGGCCACCCTTGGGCAACAGGCCCCGCGCCGGGGCCGGCAGGGTCACGGCGGCCGGGGTGTCGCCGTAGTTGATGGCCACCCACACCCGCTCGCGCCCGTGCACGCGCTCGAAGCTCCACACGGCGCCGTCAACGCGATCCCGCTCGTAGCGGCCTTCGGTCAGTGCGGGCGAGGCTTTGCGCAGCGCAATCAGGCTGCGGTAGAAGTGAAACAGCGATTGCGCGTCGCGCTGCTGGCTCTCGGCGTTGTGACGGCTGCGGTTCAGAGCCAGCGGGCGGAACGGCTGGGCTTGGGTGGAGAAGCCGCCGGCCCCCACGTTGCTGGCCGTCCAGCTCATGGGCGAGCGCAGCGGGTCGTCGCCAGGGCCGTCCACGCCCGACTGGCCGATCTCCTCGCCGTAGTACACGAACGGGGTGCCCGGCAGCAGCAGGTAGCTGGCTGCGGCGAGTCGGTAGCGGGCTTCGTCTCCGCGAAGTTGGTCCCACACGCGGTGGCCGGTGAAGATGTCGTGGTTGTGCAGGAAGGTCGCCATCGTGGGCGACATGCTGCGGTAGTAGTCCGCCACCTTCTGCACGGCGGCCACGTCGCCCTTGGCGGCCTTGATGATTTCGTAGTTCTGATTGAACGCGAACGCGCCGCCGCACAACTCCGGCTTGCCGTAGGCAATGGGTTCGGCCGTGGCCTCGCACACCACGTAGCGGCCGGGGTAGCTCTTGATGAGGTCTTGGAACTGCTTGGTCAGCACGCGGCTTTCGGGCTGGTCGTTCCAGTCTTTGGCGTTGTTCTCGATGAGGTGCGGCACGGCGTCGAGCCGGAAGCCGTCGAGCCCGCGGTTGAGCCAGAAGCGCATGGAGTCCTGGTGGTACTTCACCACCACTGGGTTGCGCATGTTGAAGTCAGGCATGTGCGGGCCGAAAGTGCCGAAGTACACGTCCGGCGCGCCCGGCGTGGGCGCGGGCAGGTCCTTCCACTCGCCCGTCCAGTCCCAAGGCTTCTGGGCAGCGTCGTACCACGGGAACTTGCCCCAGATGTCCCAGCCCGGGCCGGGGTTGGGGTTCCACACGAACCAGTCGCGCCAGGGGCTGCTGCGGTCAGCCACGGCCGCCTGGAACGGGGCCGACTGCCAGGACGCGTGGTTGATCACGTAGTCCATCACGATGCCGATGCCGCGCTTGTGGGCCTCGCGAATCAGCGTGTCGAAATCCTCCAGCGTGCCGTACTGGGGCTCGATGGCGCGGAAGTCGGTGGTGGCGTAGCCGTGGTCGTGGTCCGAACTGGCGGTGATGGGCATGAGCCACAGGCCGCTGACGCCGAGTTTCTGGAGGTAGTCCAGCCGCTGGATCAGCCCGCGCAGGTCGCCGATGCCGTCACCGTTGCTGTCTTGAAAGGCGCGCACGAACACTTCCATGAACACGCCGTGCTGCCAGCGGGCGGGCAGGGTGCTGGCCTGCGGGCGCGCGGGCACGGCCGAGGTGTCGAACGGCATGGGCGTGCTCGGCGCTGCCGGGGCGGCCAGGCTGGCCGTGGTTGCAGCGGCCAGGGCCAGGGTGCTGAGCAGGCGGCGGGTGGCGTGGCGGGCAGAGAAGCAGGTGGGGGCGTTCATCGGGCGGCCGTGTAGACGCGCACAGACTGCGCAGGAACGGTGACGCGGGCCTGGCCGGCCGCATCGGCGGTGGCGTTGGTGCCACCACTGGGCAGGGCAGCCTGCAGCGTCGCGTTGACGGGCAGCCCCGTCAAGGCCGCGTCGGCCGACGCGGTGCCGAAATTGATGACGACCACCGCCACCTGCGAAGCCGTGCGACGCTGGAAGCTCAGCATCGTGCCGCTGGCCGAGGCGTTGGCGTAGTCGCCATCGCGCAGGGTAGCCGTGGTGCGGCGCAGGTTCAGCAGCGTGCGGTAGTGGCTCAGCAGCGAGTCGGGCGCTTCCAACTGGGCCGAGACGTAGGCCGTGCCGGCGTTGCCCGCCAGCGCCCGATACGGCACGCCGGTGCTGAAGCCGGCGGCGTTGCCGGTGCTCCAGGCCATGGGCGTGCGAATGGCGGCGTCGCCGCTGAGCGAGGGCGCAGCGCGCAGGCCGATTTCTTCGCCGTAGTACACGAAGGGCGTGCCGGGCAGCAGCAGGTAGGCGCTGGCGGCCAGCTTGAGTTGGGGGATATCGCCGTTCAACTGGTCGGCCGGGCGCTGGCCGGCAAAGCTGTCGTGGTTGGACAGGAACGGCGCCATGCTCAGCGGCGCGGTCTTGAAGTAATTCGCCACCTGCGCCACCGACGCCGCCTGGCCCTTGGCCGCGCCGATGAGCGCGCCGTTCAGGTCGAACGTGAACGCGCTGCCGCAGGCGCTGCTGGCCGCAAAGCCTTGCGGGTCGGCCGGGGCCTCGCACACCAGCGTGCGGCGGCTGTAGCCCTGGATCACGGCGCGCATCTCACCCATCAACGTGTAGTTGCGGGGCTGGTTCTCCCAGGCGGAGGGGCCGTTTTCCACCAGGTTGCCCACGGCGTCGAAGCGGAACCCGTCTACGCCGCGGTTCAACCAGAAGCGCAGGTTGTTCTTGTGGAAGTCCACCACCTCGGTCTTCAGGAGGTTGAAGTCGGGCATCTGGTCCCAGAAAGGGGCGTAGTACGCGCCGTTGGCGGTGCTGCGCCAGGGGTTGCTGCCGTAGATGTTCCAACCCGTGGGGGCCGGGTTTTGCCAGATATACCAATCGCGCCAGGGGTTGGTCGCGCTGTCCTTCGAGTTCACGAACAGCGGGTGCTGGCCGGCGCTGTGGTTCATCACGTAGTCCAGCATCACGCCGATGCCGCGCGAGTGCGCCTGCTTCACCAATTCGTCCAGGTCGGCCAGCTTGCCGTAGGCGGCTTCGATGTCGCGGTAGTCGGACACCGCGTAGCCGTGATCCCCGTCCTGGCTCTTGGTGATGGGCATCAGCCACAGGCCGGTCACGCCGAGGTCGCGCAGGTAGTCGAGCCGGCTGATGAGGCCGCGCAGGTCACCCACGCCGTCGCCGTCGCTGTCTTGGTAGCTGCGCACGAAGATCTGCATAAAGCCGCCGCGTTGCCAGCCCTCGGGCAAGGCGCTGCCTGGGTCTTGCGCGGCGATGGCGCTGACATCCGGTGTGGGCAGGGGGGCCGGGGCTGGCGCGGGGGCCGGAGCCGGAGCCGGCGTTGGGGCCGGCGCGGGTGCGGGTGTCGGCAAGCTTGCACCGCCGCCACCGCCACCGCCGCAGGCGCTCAAGGTCAGCAGGGCGGCCAGGGCGGCTGCCGTCGAAATCTTGTCTCCAAGCTTGTTCATGTAATCAAACTACTCCAATGTTTGCGGAAGCATAGTCACTTTGCCCGCGATGCGACCATTCGGGTTTGAATGAATGTAGTTTTGCTACGATCGTCAACAAACAACTGGAGACACCATGCGCCACCGTCTGCCCCGGCCCATCCGGCTCGGCCTCAGCCTCGTTGCCTTCGCTTGGTGTGGCGCTGCGCATGCGGTGGACCTGAGCGAGTGCCAGGGTGATGTGCCGGCTTCTGCCAGCGCGGCGCCCGCATGGCCCGCCGCGGCGGTGTGGCTGAACGCCAGCAGCGTGCAATGGCCAGGCCTGCAACTGCGGCCCGGTGAGCGTGTGCGGTTGCACCATGCGCGGGCTGCGGGCATGGCCGCACCGGTGGGCGCCGCCGTGACCGGCGCGGATGGTGCGCTGACGCTTGAAGCCTTGCCCGCCGCCGAGCCTCCCGCCGCGCTGCGCCACATTGCCCCCGGCCCGCGCTTTGCCGTGCCGGCAGCCGAGGTGGATGCACTGCTGCAGGCGCAACTGGTGCTGGTGCATGAGTCGGCGGACGGGCGGGTGATGGCTGCCACCGGGCTGCAAATCGCCGCCGCGTTGGACGACCGATTTGCCACGGCCGCGCAAGTGCCAGACCTCGGCGCCCACCCCAGCCGACAGCGCACCACGTTTGCACTGTGGGCCCCCACGGCACAAGCCATGCACCTGTGCCGGCATGCACAGCCGGATGGCCCGGCCGTCGCGATCGAGCCGATGCACCGCGATGCCGCCACCGGCGTCTGGCGCGTGGCGCTGCCGGGCGACCTGAGCGGCCAGGCTTATCGCTACCTGGTGGACGTCGTCACGCCCACGCACGGCCGCGTCCGCAACTTGGTGACCGACCCCTACGCCGTGGCGTTGACGGCCGACTCACGCCACGCCGTGGTGGCCAACTTGGCCGCCCCCGCCCTCAAGCCCGCCGGCTGGGACGCCGCGCCACGGCCCCAGCGCGTGCGTGCCGCCACCGACCAGGTCATTTACGAACTGCACGTGCGCGACTTCTCGGTCAGCGACGCCACCGTGCGCCCCGCCTGGCGGGGCAAGTACCTCGCGTTCACTGAACCCCAGTCGGCCGGCATGCGGCACCTGCGCGCCTTGTCCAAGGCCGGGCTGACGGATGTGCACCTGTTGCCGGTGTTCGACCTGGCCAGCGTGCCCGAGCGCGGCTGCCAGGTGCCCGCGGTGCCCCAGGCGGCGCCCGACAGCGAGGCCCAGCAGGCGGCCGTGATGGCTGTGGCTGCCACCGACTGCTTCAACTGGGGCTACGACCCCTGGCACTTCAACGCCCCCGAGGGCAGCTACGCCACCGACCCGCTGCGCCGGGTGCTTGAGTTTCGGCAGATGGTGATGGCTTTGCACCGCGCCGGGCTGCGCGTGGGCATGGACATGGTCTACAACCACATGGCCGCGGCCGGTCAGGCGCAGAAGTCGGTGCTCGACCGCATCGTGCCGGGCTACTACCACCGCCTTAACGCGCAAGGCGAGATCGAACGCTCCACCTGCTGCGACAACACGGCCACCGAGCACCGCATGATGGCCAAGCTCATGATCGACTCGGCCGCCCTCTGGGTGCGTGAGTACAAGATCGACTCCATGCGCTTCGACCTCATGGGCCACCAGCCGCGCGAGGCGATGGAGCGCTTGCAAGCACGGGTCAACGCCGAAGCCGGGCGGCCTGTGCAACTGCTGGGCGAAGGCTGGAACTTCGGCGAGGTGGCCAACGGCGCGCGCTTTGTGCAGGCCTCGCAACTCAGTCTGAACGGCAGCGGCATCGGCAGCTTCAGCGACCGCATGCGCGATGCCGCCCGCGGCGGCGGGGCAGGCGAGGGCGGTGACGACAGCGTGCGCCGCCAGGGCTGGCTCAATGGCTTGGTGTACGCGCCCAACGCGTTGGCCACGGCACAGCCGCAAGACCTGCTGGCCGCAGCCGACCTGATCCGCGTTGGCCTCGCCGGCTCGTTGCGCAGTTATGAGCTCACCACCTGGCGCGGTGAGCGCAAACGGCTGGAGCAGCTGGTGTACGGCGGTGACCAGCCCGCGGGCTTTGCGTCTGAACCCAGCGAGGTGGTGAACTACGTTGAGAACCACGACAACCAGACGCTGTTTGACGTCAACACCCTCAAGCTGCCGCTGGACACCTCACGTGAGGACCGGGCGCGCGTGCAGATGCTGGGGGCGGCGTTGGTGGCCTTCAGCCAGGGTGTGGCGTACTTCCACGCGGGCCAAGACATCCTGCGCAGCAAGAGCCTGGACCGCAACAGTTACGACAGCGGCGATTGGTTCAACCGCCTGGACTGGAGCTACCAGACCAACCATTTCGGCACCGGCCTGCCGCCCAAGCAAGACAACTTCGGGGCACAGGGTCGTGACTGGGCGCTGGCCCGCGAACGCCTGGCCCGCGATGACATCGCCCCACGGCCCCAAGACATCGCCTGGGCACGTGATGTGTTCCGCGACCTGCTGAGCATCCGCGCCAGCACGTCCCTGCTGCGCCTGCCCACGGCCGCGGCCGTTCGGCAACGCGTCACCTTCCCCGGCAGCGGCGCCGGCCAGAACCCGGTGCTGGTGGCCACCCGCATCGACGGCCGCGGCCTGCCCGGCGCCCGGTTCAAGGCGGTGCTGACCTTCATTAACGTGGCCCCCACCGCGCAGACCCTGACCCTGCCGGCCGAAGCTCGCGCGCACTGGCGACTCCACCCCGTTCAGCGCGCCGCCACCGCTGCCGATCAGCGGGTGGCACGCGAAGCCCGCGCTGCGCAAGGCCGCTTCCACATCCCCGCTCGTAGCGCCGCGGTGTTCGTGTTGGAGTGAGTGGGCCGACCCGCAGGCCCCAAGCGGCGGGCGGTCAGTCGGCAGGTCAAGGGCCGGTCAAGCCTGCGCGTCGTCCCACGTCCAAATCGTGGCTCCCCAGGCAGAGCCTTCGATGGTGGGCATGGCCTCGCCAGCCTCGAAACGCCTGCGGCTGTCGGGCTGGGCCGGCGTGGACCAGAAGCCTGCTTTCGGGCAGGGCTCTGTCGCCATCGCGCGCAGGCGAATCGCCGCTTGAGCTTCACCCGCGCTGAGCGCCGCGTGAGCACGGGCCCAGGCCACCAGGTCCTTGGGGTAGTACAAATACTTGTGCAGACTGCTGTCGTCTTCAATGCCCAACAGCAGCACCGCAGCTCCTGCCTCGAAACTCCAGTAGCCGTAGTAGCCACCCTGGTTTCCATATTCATCGGGCTTGTGGCTGTCATGCCAGCCAGTGCCAGCAAGGTCCTTGTACCAGTGCTTGAGGTACAGGTTCAGTTCTTTGAGTTGGTTGTCGGCGGACTCTTCTGTCAGTGCGTAGAACAAGTTTTCGTACGGGCGGACCTGGCACGCTTGCTCGGTCCCATAGCGGTTCTCGGCTCCGAACACGTGGATCATGAACTCTTCATAGATCACGTCTGCGCCACCGTTCGAGCCGTTCTCGCCGTCCTGCAATGCCGCCAAACGCGGCAACAAGTCGCGCCGGTGCAGAAGGAAGCACAAGCCGATGAGTTGCATTAGCGTGCAGTACTCGTCCACAAAAGTGAATGTGAAGACGGGTTCGTTGCGATCCTGCGTATCACGCCACATCAGGTGGCCGTAGCGCTCATAGGCGGTGACGATGACTTCCAGCTCCTGGCGAAGCGGGCCAATATCTTCCCCTGCGGTGTAAGCCAACTGCAGGCGATTGAACTTCTCCCACCCGACACCCCGGGCGAGCGATGCGTGCCAACCTCGTTGCCGCTCCTTGCTTTTGAGATTGGCTTCCAAGCCTTCCGGGCCGCCGATCACGTCGTCGAATTCGGCGAGCTTGGTTTCGACGTACTTCTCCGCCAGAAACTGCTGGCGGCGCTTTGCGTTGAATTCCATACTGGATCAGGTCCTACCGGGCTCGGCGTTGGGACGGCTCGACCAAGCCAGCTCGGTCGTTCACCACCTGGGAGATCTGGTTGTCACCCCACTCCCTGCTTGCTTCGTGTGCTGCGTGCATCGTTGGTTGTGCGCCCCGCCCGGAAGCATGAAGGATCACAGCTTCTGCATGTGCAACTGCTTGGGGAACGGAGAAGAAAAGCACGTGGCGGGAGTAGCCGGTTTCTTTCAATCGGCGCAGATTGGCCAAATCTTGTGCCCGCCCGCGTAGTGCGCGTTCCAACCTCGTCTGCACCCAAGCATGACTCATCTGCGTCACTTTGCCGTTGAGCTGACGTGTCGCCGCACCTCCCATTTGGCCCTGACCACCAACACCACCTCTTCGTCTCAGGCCGCCAGTGTTTGTGTTCGACGCTCGCTCACTTTTATCCCCCGCCTCCCCCAGCAAGGCCCCTAACCCCTTCGTCGGGTCATAACTGGCCTTGGCCTCGATGACTGCATATAGCTTGGCCCCTCCTGTGGTCCGCCAGATGGCATCGATGCCGCGCCCGCGTGGCAGGCAGGGCCAGAGTTGCACCATGTGCCCGTTGTCGTTGAGCTTGGCGTTGTTGACCAGCGCCTGGTCATGGGCGACCTTGTGGCCCCAGCCTTTGGCGTCCTGGCAGTGGTAGTCGGCCATGTGTTCACCCAGCACGCCCAGCACTTTCTGCGTGAGGCTCTTGAAGCGTGCCGTACGTTGCTGGGCGGCGTTGGGCGTGTGGGGGCTGGCGGCATCGCCGGTGTGTGTCTTGTCGTGCGAGCCTGCCTTGGCTTCGCTGTGCGGCTTGGCGGGTGGCGTGCCCGGCGCTTGGCGTGCCGCCGGCGCACCTTCGGCGCTGGTCTTTCGCCCCTTGGCCAGCCAGCCGTCAACCTCGCTTTTGAACGCTGCAAACTGGCGATCCAGGTTGGCACGAATGTTGTCGACATGCTTGCGAAGGTCGGGGCTCAACTGCTTGGTGAAGGATGAGTTCCCGAGAATGTCATCCAGTCGCTTGCGCAGCTTGCCCACGTCCAGCGTCTCACGCAGCAGCTTCTCGGGGTCGCCCTTGTACAGGCGGCGGATCATGTCGAGCAGTTCGTCGACATGCACCGCACCGCTTTTTATCGCGCGAGTGCTTCGCTTGACCGCATCGCCGCCGCCCGGGATCAGACCGATCAGGGCCGTGATGAGATTGAACCAGGCCAGCGGGCTGGCGGGCGCCCCTGCGACCTCGATGAGGCCTTTGATGATGTCGCGTGCGTCGACGATCTGGCCCAGGATGGGGACACAGCCGATAACGGTCTCGGCCAGGATGGCCCAGGGGGCGTTGTTGTCGCCCTTGACGAAGCTCAGCGCCTCATCCTTGATCGAGTCGAACCAACCCTTGCGCGAAGCTTGTGCTGTTGTTTGCGCGGCCTGGGCCGCGCCGCGGGTGGCAATGGCGGTGCCGCTCATGCATCCTCTCCCATGATCTTGGCGCGCAGTGCCCGCTGCCGGGTTTCGTCGAGGTAGTGCCAGGCGTTCTCGCCATCGCCATCGTCGCCGTCGAGATCGTTCAGCTCGGCGCGCACTTCCCGTTGCTCGCCGGTGGCCTGTTCGGCCCAGAAGCGCTCCGCTTCTTGCTCGGCCCGCGCGATGTTGGCGATGGCTTCTTCGTTGGTGGTGGCGCTGGCCTTGAAGGTGTTGACTGGCATTTCCACGCGAGCCTCTGGAGCGCGCGGGACTTCCCCGTAGTAAACCCGGGCGCGTTGGTTCGGAATGCCTTCCAAGCGCGCATAGCCGTTGCTATCTAGTTGGCCTTCGCGCCGAGTGCCATCTTCGAACACCACGACATATGGTGCGCCGGGCACGGGCTGTAGCCATTCGTCGTGTAGGTTCAGTTCCATGAAAGCAGGCTTCTCGTCGAGCTTGCCCTGCGGCAACGCCACCAACTCCGCCGCCTGGGTTCCCCCTCCCAAGAACTCATGCGAACTCGTCTTGACCTCGAACGTCCCCGGGGTCTTGATTTCGATGTTGCCGCCCTGCAGCACGATGGCGCTGTCGGCGCCGACGAGTTCGATGCGGTCCTTGGCCTGGATGTGGATCTCGTCGTTGACAGACAGGATCTGAAGACTCTGGTCGGCCAGCAGCTCCAGTGCGTCGGTGTGGGCCTGCAGTGACACCGGGCCGGCGGCGGCCTTGGCTTGGAGTTGGCCGTTGTGGGCGTACAGGCTGAAGTGCTCACCGGTGAGTTGATGGTGGGAGTGCGCGGCGGTCTCGTGCTGGTCGCCTTGGCTGGTGCGGCTCAAGTGCTGGCCGGCCAGCGTGGTGAGGTCGCCCGGCGTGATTTGGCCCAGGCTGGCGGCGCTGTCCAGCACGAGGTGCGGGCGGGCGGTGCGCGGCGTGGGTTTGTCCGGCGTGCGGCTGCCGGGCGCGGGTTGGCGGCTGTCCTGGCCGTTGACGGCGTCGGGGTGGTGGCCGTCGCGCGTGGGGTCGA